>NZ_CP157005.1:4257500-4971665 GCF_039904985.1 Methylomonas sp. AM2-LC | reverse complement strand
TGCATGTAAAGATCACAATTGAAAGGCATTGCATCATACCACAGAGCATTACCAGCGTATCTATTGACGCAATACATGGAGATATTTCACTTAGACTATTATCGTGAATTTAGGCGAATAATACTGAAAAAAGCATGTGTTTTAGCGCCGACTTACAATACCAGTTTCTAACCGCTAGGCAAATTTGCGATAATGACCGATTTTCTAAGCGAGTTGTTACATGTGGTTTAAAAATCTAGCTGTTTATCGTTTTACCGAGCCTTTTAGTTTAACTGCTGATGCTTTGGAACAAAAACTGCAACAACAGCCATTCCATGCCTGCGGAGGGCATGATGAATTCAGTTTTGGTTGGAGTTCTCCCTTAGGTAAAACATCGGAAGCCTTAGTACATACGAGTAACGGATTTATGATGCTGAGTGCAAAAAAGGAAGAGAAAGTGATTCCGTCCTCAGTGATTAATGAAATGCTGCAGGATAAAATTAGCGAAATTGAGGAGCAGGAAGCTAGAAAATTACCACAAAAAGAGCGTAGTCGTCTTAAAGACGAATTAATTTTCGAGTTGTTACCCAGAGCCTTTTCTTTTTCGCGTAAAACGTATGCTTATATCGATAGTCAGGGTGGTTGGTTAGTGGTTGATGCGGCCTCGCCTAAAAAGGCTGAAGATTTGTTGACACTGTTGCGTAAATGTTTGGGTTCTTTACCGGTAGTACCCATTACGGTAACAGGAAAACCAGCCAACATAATGACTCAATGGCTAATTTCGAACGTAACCCCAAAAGATATTTTGATCGAAGACGAATGTGAGCTGCGTTCTCCAGAAGAAGAAGGGGGCATAGTACGCTGCAAACGTCATGATCTTGCTCTACCAGAAATTAAAAATCATTTAGATACAGGTAAGCAAGTGATAAAACTGGCGATGAGCTGGTCTGAGCGTTTATCGTTTGTGCTGGATGAAAATCTGTCCGTGAAACGCCTTAAATTTTTAGATCTGATTCAAGAACAAGTGGCGGACATTGAAACCTATGATGAAATTGAGCAGTTTGATGCTGATTTTTCCATTATGACAGCGGAACTAGCTAATTTTTTACCGCGTTTAATTGAAATATTTAACACTGAGGGTTAGATAGAATGAAATTCAGATTAATTTTTAGCCTGTTACTGTCTGTCAGTCACTGCGCATTTGCAACTACGTTAAGCGCTCCTGACCGTCCCGGTGATAGTTTGATTGGTAGCCCACCTCATCAGGTCAAATATGTACCCGCCAAAGAGGAAGATACCCTGATTGATATTGCTGTTGAATATAAATTAGGGCAGGATGAAATTGTACTGGCAAATCCATCAGTGGATCGCTGGTTACCCCATGCGGGTACGCAGGTCAGGATACCCAACAGTTTTATATTACCAGAAGCACCCCGTCAGGGTATTGTTATCAATTTACCGGAAATGCGTATTTATTATTTTCCGGCGGATGTCAGTAAAGTGATTACTTATGCCATTGGTATTGGCAGGGAAGACGATTGGCGCACGCCTTTGGGCAGAACACAGATAGCCGGTAAAACCGAAAATCCATCCTGGACGCCGCCACCTTCCATTAAAGCAGAGCATTTGGCTGATGGCGATGAATTAAAACCTTTTTATCCGCCTGGTCCTGATAACCCTTTGGGATTGTATGCATTTCGTCTAGGAATACCAGGCTATATGATACATAGTACCAATGTGGTTAATGGGGTGGGGATGCGTGTCAGCCATGGCTGTATTCGTATGTATCCGCAAGATATTGAGCAATTTTTCCCTATGGTTAAGGTCGGTTCAGGTGTCAATATTGTTAATCAACCCATTAAAGTTGGTTGGTATCATGATACTTTATATTTGGAAGCTTATCCGCAGTTAGAGGAATATCCAGCCAGTTTTGAGCAACGTTTACACGCCGCATTAAGTTTAATTGAACGCGCAAATGGCGGGACTATGCCCGTGATTAAAGGTTCAATATTGAAAACAGCTATTGAGAAAGCCAGTGGTATCCCAATAGCGCTATATGAGCGTCCAACCACTGTTCCAGCGGCAGCTGTGCCAGCACAGTAGTTTTAGGGCATAAAAAAGCCCGTGAGCCAAAGACTCACGGGCTTTTTAAATCAACAAAACAAGTAATTAAACTTATTTATGTTGTGATTTTTTGAACATACGATCCAATTTGCTGTTGGTATCTTGCGCATATTGAGCAGCGCGATTAGCAGCAGCTTCAGCGGCAGCAGCTTTAGAAGATGCGTCAGCAGCAGAAGCTTTTGCAGCAGCGGCATCAGCAGAAGCTGTAGAAACTTTACCTTCTAAACTGCTAACTCTTGCATCTAAAGCATCTAAGTCTGAAGTGCTTGCGCAACCGGTTGCTAAAGCTGCGATTGCAACAACTGCTGATAATTTTAATGCTTTCATCATGGTTTTCCCCTTGATTGTGGTTTCAAAAATATAAAAATAAAAGACGTTGGTAATTGTCCAACATTTTTTGTGTTTTTACCAACATTATTTCACTGTAACAAGTGTTCCTTTTTCTACCCATTGACTTAATTGATCAATTTGATCGTTAGTCAGAGCTATACATCCATGCGTCCAATTCATGGATTTGTGGATGGACAAGTTGGCACTGCCTAAGCCATGTATACCAATTTGCCCACCCAAATTTGTATCTTGCGGTGGAATCTGTCCCGAAGATTGTGCGCGGGCTATTGATTCGTAAGTGTCTAAATTTATTTTACCTTTTTTTAAAGCATTGTCGGCGTGTTCTACATTTGGATAGGTTAATCCGTAGAATTTTCGAAAATTGCTGCTTTCATTTATCCAGCCAATTCGAAAGTTTCCTAAGGGCGTGACATCGTCACCCCGATGGTTTTTTTCGCCAGCCCCATTTCGACCTATAGCGATATTGTTGAGTACCGCAACGGTTTTATCGCCTTTTTTTATTTCCATGCTTAATTTTTCTGTGTCCACTAACAACCAAACATCAGGGTTAGCAATGCTTATACTGGGAATTAAACCCAGACACATCAACAAAAAGATAAAAATTTTATTTAACATGATAAACAATCTATAAATAATTAAAGATTTAGTGTAATTTAATAAGTTCTAATTGTCGCATTAAGGGTAGAACATGCAAGTAAAAACCTACACCACCACCCCCTATGATGATCAAAAACCGGGTACCTCTGGTTTAAGAAAAAAGGTAAAAGTTTTTCAAAAACCGGGGTATCTGGAAAATTTTGTCCAGTCGATTTTCAATAGTTTGGAAAATTTTCAAGGGAAAACTCTGGTTTTAGGGGGAGATGGCCGCTTTTTTAACCGTCAAGCTATACAGATTATCATAAAAATGGCTGCAGCCAATGGTTTTGGTGAATTAATCATAGGACAGGGCGGCTTATTATCCACGCCAGCTGCATCTAATATTATTCGTCAATATCAAGCCTTCGGAGGCATTATACTTTCAGCCAGTCATAACCCAGGTGGTCCAGATGAGGATTTTGGGATTAAGTACAATGTTAGTAATGGCGGTCCAGCACCTGAAAAATTCACAGATGCCTTGTATCAACAGACTAAAGTCATCACCAGTTATAAAATTGCCGAACTGGATGATGTGGATCTGGATAGTATCGGTGAATGGTCATTGGAAGGCTTGAAAATTCGTGTCATTGATTCGGTGGCCGATTATGCGCAATTGATGGCCAAAATATTTGATTTTGAGTTAATAAAGCAGAGTATAGCGGCTGGCTTAATCACATTACGTTTTGATGCTATGCATGCCATAACAGGCCCTTATGCCACCCAGATACTGGAAGGCATGCTTGGTGCAACAGCGGGTTCGGTATTTAATGCAGTACCATTGGAAGATTTTGGCGGTGGCCATCCTGATCCAAATATGGCACATGCTCATGAGTTGACGGAAATAATGTTTGGTGACAACCCACCGACCTTGGGGGCCGCTTCCGATGGAGATGGTGATCGAAATATGATTATGGGGGCCAATATTTTTGTTACTCCCAGCGATAGCCTGGCTATCATGGCTGCCAATGCACAATTGATACCTGCCTATGCCAAAGGTATCAGTGGTGTGGCGCGTTCCATGCCCACCAGTCAGGCGGTTGATAGGGTTGCGCAAGCCTTGAAGATACCCTGTTACGAAACACCTACTGGCTGGAAGTTTTTCGGTAATCTGCTTGATGCAGGCAAAATTACCCTTTGTGGAGAAGAAAGTTTTGGTTCAGGTTCCAACCATGTTCGCGAAAAAGACGGTTTGTGGGCGGTATTATTCTGGTTAAATTTAATTGCACGTAAACGTCAATCTATAGCAGACATAGTACTGGAACATTGGCAAAAATACGGTCGGGATATTTATTGTCGGCATGATTATGAAGCAGTTGATACCACTATCGCCAATGACATACTCGACTTTTTACGTAGCCAGTTACCCAATTTGCAAGGTAAAGTGTGGGGTGATTATGTGGTCAAGTATGCTGATGAATTCAGCTATACCGATCCTGTTGATCATAGTGTGAGTAGTCAGCAGGGTATACGTATCGGCTTTAGCAATGGTTCGCGTATTGTGTTTCGTTTGTCCGGTACCGGAACCATAGGTGCTACACTGCGCATTTATCTGGAAAGATACGAACGTGATGCACAGTCTTTATTACAGGATGCACAAGTTGCACTGGCAGAATTAAGTGATATTGCCGAACAACTCTGTCAGGTTAAGCAACGTACAGGTAGAACAGAACCCACTGTGATTACCTGAGATAACCGGCATTTGTCTATTGCTAGCTAAATCTCATCGTACTTCTAAACAGAAGTACGATGAGTAAGCCGTTAAGGGCTAGTTTCGTTCGTCAATGGTTCATGCTCTTTGCGGATTAACCAGTCGACTATCAGTGCATAGCTGGTGGCTAATAGCGTTGGCCCGATAAACACACCGATAAAGCCAAAAGCCAGCAATCCACCGAAGATACCAAAAACTATCAATACAAAAGGTAATTCCACTTCGCGGCTGATCAATATTGGGCGTAACCAGTTGTCTATCGTACCCACAAACAAAGAAAACCACAGGCTGATAAATATGGCCCAGCCTACTTCACCCGTAAAAAACATCCAGGCGGCAATGGGTAACCATAATAAGGTTCCAGCATTGGGGATAATCATTAAAAAGAACGAGACTGCACCCAACACAAAGGCATAGGGTACCCCGGCAATCATTAAACCCAGGATTGACGCCAAAGCCTGCACTAGTGCAGTACCTAAAATACCATAAACCACTGCACGTAAACTGGAGCGCACAATTTGTAAAATGCGCTGAGTCTGTGCGCCAGCCAAGCGCTGTAAAGCAATGATGACATGCTGGATGACATCCTCACCATCACGATAGAAAAAATACAGCACTAAAATGGCCAAACTCATATGCCCCAACTGCCCTAGTAAATTGATACTTTGTTCAAGTAACCAGCTGCTGACGCTTAAGGCATACTGTCGGCCAAAATTAACAAGTTTACTGGAGTCTTCCCCTAATTTTTCCCATGTTTGGCTTGCATATTCGCCTATTACAGGTAACTTACCTAACCAGATTGGACTTTCTGGCCAGCTATGGGCATGTGCATTTAGCCATTGTGAAATAGTGTTAATATCATCACTTAAGCTAAAGGCAGCAGCAACAAAGGGGGTTAGCAATAAAATGCTGATGGGAATCACCATAGCACTTGCGGCCCAATCAGGGCTAAGTTGCCAGCTTCGCAATTTGGCGTATAAAGGCCAGGTAACAAAGCAAAGTATTGCTGCCCAGAGAAAGTCGAAGATAAAAGGTTGCATTACTTCGTAACAAGTAAATAGCAAGAGACTAAGTGCCGCAAGGCTGGCTAGTTTTTCGAAGCGAAAATTCTGTGCAAACATGATGTAGTTCTACAGTTTTGGAGTGGTTACTGAAACAATAAATAGCATTTAAGCCATTCAATATGACGTCACTATGACAAGGCTAAATTTGGTGAATTGTTAATCTATCAGCGATAGGTTTAATGTAAGTGATAATAATTTTGAAATTTGCTGAATAATTACGTTTGAAAGGTAAGATATCGATAATTTTGTAATACTTGGTTTATAAGTCTTCAGAAACAAGTCGGTATGTAAACGAAGTTTTGGTTCGTTCATTCTATTCCTGCTTCAACTGGAGACATCTAAATCCAACTATGTAAAGCAGAGCATAGTGATTTTTTGTCACTAATCTGCCGGGTTTTTTATAATTAAAAGCAATGAGCTATAGGATGGTAAATAAAGTGAAGCGTATCTGTCGCGATTGATGCGCCTCCTAGCGTCGGCACATATATGGACTTCCCCCCTATTGCAAGACAAATTTTACCAAAATGAATGATTTCAAAAGTAATCAAGATTGCCGCCATATATTCGGTTTCAATTAGAGGTTGATTAATTTAACCACTGAACCTTGATGAACGTATTCGCGCGCTATTTCCACAAACATCCTAACGATTTTTAAAATCTATGTGCTTGAACGGGATAAATAGCACCGGTCTGACCTGTTGTTATCATCAATTGGATTTACTTGCCTCCGCAATCTGTTTTACTCTGTGTTACACCATTCACTTTTAATCATATCAACTGAGGGTTATCCACGCCTTACCCAACACCGGAACCCTTCTATCACGTGTAGGTGTTGGGTAAGGCGTGGATAACCCGGCCTACACGCTACGACATGACTACATCGGCGGACCTAACCTCATACCTCTTATTTTGTGTAGCCATTACCCACAAAATTCGGGCATTTTTATTGGCCAGTGCGACGGCCGCTTTGTTAAAACCACGTCGTTCAATTAGCGCCTGCAACCATCGACTTAGCGAGTCTGTTTTACCTTGGCAGTTTTTCAAGACTGATCGGGCGCCGTGAATCAGTAAAGTTCGCAGATAGCCATTACCTCGTTTACTGATACCCAACAACACCACCTTGTCACCACTCGTGTGCTGTTTGGGTACAATGCCTAAACTGGCTGCATAATTTTTGCTTTTGGTATAGCCTTTACCGTCCCCTATATCCGATGCAGCCATAGTAGCCGTAATGGCTCCTATACCTGGAACCTCTACAAATCGTTGACATAATTCGCTCTGAATACAGAGTTGATCAATCTGCTTATCATACTCTTTGATCGTTTTATCCAATTCCTTGAGTTTTTCAAGCTGTTTGGCAAACAGATTTCGACTGATCACGCTTAAACCATTCTCAGCATCTTCAATAATTTCAGTGAGGTGCGTTCTGAGCTGATTGATGCCTATAGGCAGCACAATTCCCCACTCACCTAAAAAACCCCGAATTCGATTCGCCACCGCCGTCCGTTCATCCACTGTACTTTGACGCAATCGATGCAGCATTTGAATATCTTGCTGCTCAAGCGTCTTAAGCGAAACTGTTCGTCTTTTCGGTTGGTGTGTTGCCGTCCAAATAGCCTCTGCATCGTTATAATCATTTTTATTGCCCACCACAAACCCTTTCACATAACGGGCATTCAGCAATACCACTTCATGCCCCAGTTTCTTGATTTCTCGCGCCCAATAATGCGAGCCTCCACAGGCTTCCATACCAATGATACTGACTGGCAAGTTCGCTATGTACGACAATAAATCCGCTCGCTTTACTTTCTTTTTAATCTGTTTCAGTTCAGCATTAAAACTCACCAGATGAAAAATGTTTTTTGCTAAATCTAAACCAATTACGTTATTCTTGATCATGGATTTCTCCTTACCCTTGTTTATTTGCCAGGTGCATTATGACACCGTTAGGGGTGGGGAGAAGTCCATGCCATCATCCTATATGAATGTGCTTTACGGAATTTTTTTATAAATCATTAATATCAAAATAGAGTTTTTAGAATTTAAGGTAAATTACATGAATCAGGACAGGTCGTTTATTGCATTAAATATAGCGGTTTTGACCGTGTCAGACACCCGCACCGAAGCAGATGATGCTTCTGGACAAATATTGGTAGCAGGTTTAACCCAAGCCGGTCATCATCTCTATGCAAAGCAAATAGTCATTGATGATATTTATCAAATAAGAGCGGTTGTCAGTGCATGGATTGCGGATGCCGCTGTCAATGTCATTATAACTACCGGCGGAACTGGTGTTACCGGCAGAGATGGTACCCCAGAGGCTGTTACGCCATTACTGGATAAGGTACTGGATGGATTTGGTGAGGTATTTCGTATGCTGTCGTATCAAGATATTAAAAGCTCTACCATGCAATCTCGGGCTGTGGCAGGGGTAGCGAATGCCACTTATATCTTTTGTGTGCCGGGTTCTACAAGTGCCTGTCGCACTGCTTGGGATAGTTTGATTAAAGAACAATTGGATTATCGCACCCGACCATGTAACTTGGTGCAATTAATGCCACGTTTACTGGAGCAATAATGCGCTTACCTTTTTTATTTTTAGCCGCAACTAGCGCCTTTATCGGAGTGGCAATGGGTGCCTTTGGCGCGCACGCAATGAAAAATATGCTTTCCGATCATGCAATGGATGTTTATAAAACAGCGGTTAGCTATCAAATGTGGCATGCCTTGGCGCTGGGTCTAATAGCTGTGCTGCCTAAACAGCGTATATTAGATTGGGTAGGCATTTTATTTGTAGTTGGTATCCTGCTTTTTTCAGGTAGTCTATATTTACTGGTAATATTCAATATACATTGGATTGGATTTGTCACGCCGTTTGGTGGCGTGGCGTTTTTGGCTGCCTGGGGCTTATTAGCTTATGCGTCATTACAAAAAAATCAGGAGTAAGTTATGGATAAACCACCCATTAGACCTTCAGTAACGCCTAGTGCAAGCAGCAAAGGGAGTACTCGAAATATGCGAGATTTAGAGTCCCATGATGAGAAATTACCCGTGGTTCCAGAAGATGGTTTACTGAAAATATTGCATTTTGTTATACATTTTGCGGTACGTATTCTTGCTATATTGATGACTTTTGTCATTTTATGGGGTGTAATTGATGTCATTAATGTCATCTATCATCGGGCTATTGCACAACCCTTTTTGCTGTTAAGAGTTGCCGATATACTGGCCGTGTTTGGCTCTATCATGACAGTACTGATTGCGGTAGAAATTTTTATTAATATCACTCTCTATATCAAACGTGATGTATTACCGATTAAAATGGTCATAGCTACCGCCTTGATGGCGATATCCCGAAAAGTGATTATGCTGGATTTAAAAGATGTTGAACCCCCTTATATTATAGCGATTTCAACCGTTATCGTTGCTTTGGGTTTGACCTATTGGCTAATTTCATATAAACCTGTTCCAATTAAACAATCAGAAGAGCGCTAATTCATGTCTGTTGTCAGTCCGCAAACTGTTTTCTTGAAAGACTACACACCACCAGAGTATTTAATAGAAGCTGTAGAACTAGAGTTTCAGCTTGACGATCAAAATACTCGAGTACGTTCACGTTTAAATTTGCTGCGTAATCCAGAAAGCACGGATAGCGATATTTCGCTGAGCTTGATGGGCGAAGAGCTGAAGCTGCTTTCCATTGATTTAGATGGCGTAGCACTTAAGGAAACAGACTATCATATTGATGCAGAATCATTAACCATATTGCAGGTCCCTCAGGATCGTCCCTTTGTAGTGACCATAGAAAATAGTATAAATCCTAAAGCCAACACGGCACTTGAAGGTTTGTACTTGTCTAGCAGTATGCTTTGTACACAGTGTGAGGCGCAGGGCTTTAGAAAAATCACCTGGTTTTTGGATAGACCCGATGTAATGAGTCGCTTTAAAACCACATTGATTGCTGATAAGCTTAAATATCCAGTGCTATTGTCTAATGGTAACCATCTTGAGAGCGGAAACTTAGCCAATAATCGTCATTGGGTTAGTTGGGAAGATCCGTTCGCAAAACCGTGTTATTTGTTTGCTCTGGTTGCCGGACGTCTGGATTGTGTTACGGATACGTTTGTGACCATGAGTGGTCGGAAAATTACCCTGCAAATTTATGTCGAACAGCACAATATCGACAAATGTGCGCATGCCATGCAATCGTTAAAAAACGCCATGAGCTGGGATGAAACAGCCTATGGACGCGAATATGATCTGGATTTGTACATGATCGTTGCTGTCGATCATTTCAATATGGGAGCAATGGAAAACAAGGGTTTAAATGTTTTTAATACCAAGTTTGTACTAGCGAGGCCAGATACAGCTACCGATAGTGATTATGAACATATTGAAGGTGTCATCGGGCACGAATATTTTCATAACTGGACTGGCAACCGTATTACCTGTCGAGACTGGTTTCAGTTGAGCTTGAAAGAAGGTTTTACGGTGTTCCGCGATCAACAGTTTAGTGGTGATCGTAGCTCACCAGCCGTAAAACGCATAGCCGATGTCAATGCCTTGCGCACACGGCAATTTGCCGAAGATGCCGGCCCTCTTGCTCATCCCGTGCGTCCTGAAGCCTATATTGAAATTAATAATTTCTATACCTTAACCGTTTATGAGAAAGGCGCTGAAGTTGTCAGAATGCTGCATACCTTGTTAGGTGCAGAGGGCTTTCGCAAAGGCTGCGATCTGTATTTTACGCGCCATGATGGACAGGCCGTAACCTGTGAAGATTTTGTAAATGCCATGGAAGCGGCCAACGCAGTGGATTTAAAACAATTTAGGCTTTGGTATTCTCAAGCTGGCACCCCTGTATTGACAGTTAACCAAGAATATCAGCCTGAAACTCGGCAATTACATATAAAAATTCAACAAAGTTGCCCACCCACACCTAATCAGGCAGTTAAGGTTCCTTTACATATTCCTGTAAAACTAGGGTTGCTGGCTGTTGATGGATCGGCAGAAAACATTGATTATAAAGGTCAATCGCAGTCAGAAATTATTTTGCATGTTACCGAAGCCGAGCAAACATTTAGCTTTGATAATCTGGATCAAGCACCTGCTGTATCAATTCTTAGAGGGTTCTCAGCACCCGTAACATTAAAAATGCAACGCAGTTGCGAGGAACTGGCATTTTTGCTTAAGCATGACAGCGATAGTTTTAATCGTTGGGAAGCCGGTCAACAACTAGCAGTACAACTAATTTTTGGTTTGATAGACGACGTACAAAATAAACGTCCTCTGCAGATGAATGCGGTTATTCTAAAAGCTTGGCAGAATATTTTGACCAATGCCATGGACGATTTATCCTATCAGGCGGTATTACTAACCTTACCCGAAGAAAGTTATCTGGCGGGTCAAATGCAGGTAATTGATGTTGATGCAATTCATCAGGCACGTGAATTTGTCAGAAAATCGTTAGCAGATCAGTTAAATAGCGAGTTCCAGCGGTTGTATGTACTGCACCATCGTGATGATGCCGGTCATTTTGATGCTAAAGCGGTGGGAAGACGCCGTCTGAAAAATACCTGTCTTAACTACCTGATTACTCAAGAGTCTGATCCTGTTTATCAGTTGGCCGAGCAGCAATTCTATAGCTCTGGCACTATGACTGATCAAATTGCTGCCTTAGCAGCCATTGTGAATAGTAAGCATCCTGGTAAAGCGCGCAGTTTGGACAGTTTTTATCATCAATGGCGCAAAGAAGCGTTAGTGATAGATAAATGGTTTAGCCTGCAAGCCACTAGTTGCATGCCCAATGCTTTTGAAACTGTACAGAATTTGTTGCGTCATCCAGCCTTTGATATGAAAACACCTAATCGGGTACGCTCATTGGTGGGTGCTTTCAGTCAAGCTAATCCGGTACATTTTCACGCTAAAAATGGGGAAGGCTATGCGTTCCTAACCGATCAGGTTTTAACGCTGAATGCACTCAATCCGCAAATTGCATCGCGCATGGTAACCGGGTTTGCGCAATGGCGACGCTTTGATGAAGAGCGGCAATTCTTGATTAAACAGCAATTACAGCGTATTGTTAACACTGAGCATCTTTCCAAGGATGTCTACGAAATTGCCAGCAAGAGTTTGGCGTAGAGTTAACAATCACGTAAACTAGCCGGTAACTAACACACACTGACCAGGTATGAATCCACGCATTGCTCAGGTAGAGCGTAATACGCTCGAAACCCGTATAAAAATTGAAATTAATCTGGATGGAAACGGTGCCGCATCGTTTGCCACTGGCTTACCGTTTCTTGATCACATGTTGGATCAGGTTGCTCGACATGGTTTGATCGATATAAATATCGTTTCTGTGGGTGATTTGCATATTGATGCCCATCATAGTGTTGAGGATATAGGCATTACCTTGGGGCAGGCTTTTAGTCTGGCCTTAGGGAATAAAAAAGGCATTTATCGGTATGGGCATGCTTATGTGCCATTAGATGAATCGTTATCCAGAGTGGTGGTAGACTTTTCAGGGCGTCCCAGCCTGTTTTATCAGGTGGAGTATCCGCGTGCCTTGATAGGCAATTTTGATGTTGATCTGCTGCGTGAGTTTTTTCAGGGTTTTGTTAATCATGCTGGGGTCACTTTGCATATCGATAACCTAAAAGCGGGTAATGCTCATCATATTGCCGAAACAGTTTTTAAAGCCTTTGGCCGTGCAATACGTATGGCGATAAGCCATGATCAGCGTATGGCCGAAATTATACCGTCTACTAAAGGCAGTCTATAATACACTGCCTTTCAGTTTAGTAACCTTGATCCCTATCCTCTAAAGTTTTATGTCATCAGTTGTCGTTATCGATTACGGAATGGGTAATTTACATTCCATTGCCAAAGCCCTGCAGCATGCAGATGCTAATGTCACTGTGCAAGTGAGTGCCGAAGCAAAAACTATATTAGCTGCTGATCGCGTGGTATTTCCCGGTGTGGGGGCCATACGTGATTGTATGCAGGCCCTGCATGATACCGGGCTGGCAGAAATTATTGTTCAGGTGGCTAAAACCAAACCTATGTTAGGTATTTGTCTAGGCATGCAAGCCTTATTGACAGACAGTGAAGAAGGCGGAAAAACTCAGGGATTAAATTTATTTTCTGGTCATGTACGTCGCTTTGCAAACAAGTTAACTGATGCTGAAGGCAATCGATTAAAAATTCCACATATGGGGTGGAATCAGGTTAACCAGCATGCACATCCATTGTGGGAGAATATTCCGCAAAGTAGCCGCTTTTATTTTGTACATAGTTATTATGCTGTACCAGATAATAGTGAAGACACCATTGCCACTAGCGACTATCCACAAGCTTTTACTTGTGCGTTGGCCAAAGAAAATTTGTTTGCCGTGCAATTCCATCCTGAAAAAAGTCAAACGGTTGGCATGCAATTGTTAAATAACTTTTTACATTGGAATGGAACAGTGTAATCAGGCGTAAAGCCTTATATACACATAAATTAATACAGCCCCAATTAGAAAAAATATTTGTATGGCAAATGCCGCAAATAAGGTTCGATTTTTGGTGTATCTTTAGCCAGTAATCGCGTGATTATTTTTTTAGATGTAGTGATTAACCATTGAGATTTAGATATGTTGCTGATACCTGCAATTGATTTGAAAGAAGGGAAATGTGTACGCTTGCGTCAAGGCCGTATGGAGGATGATACGGTGTTTTCTGATGATCCGGTAGCTGTTGCCGGGCGTTGGGTAGATGCAGGTGCCAAGCGCTTACACTTAGTGGATTTGGATGGTGCTTTTGCGGGTAAACCTAAAAATGCTGATGTCATTAATGCCATTGTTAAAGCGTATCCGCATATTCCAGTGCAAATTGGTGGCGGTATCCGTGATGAAGAGACCATAGAGGCCTATTTGGAAGCGGGTGTAGAATATGTCATTATTGGTACCAAAGCCGTCAGCGAACCGCATTTTGTAAGGGATGTGGCTATCGAATTCCCTGGCCATATTATTATTGGTCTGGATGCACGAGATGGCAAAGTTGCTATAGATGGCTGGTCAAAATTATCCCGGCACGATGTTATAGATTTGGCTAAAAAATTTGAAGCCAATGGCGTATCCGCTATCATCTATACGGATATATCCCGTGATGGCATGATGCAAGGCGTTAACGTGGAAGCCACTGCAAAATTAGCGCAGGCCGTTAAAATCCCCATTATTGCTTCTGGCGGTATTACTAATATGGACGATATCCGTGCTTTAGGTGCCGTTGCGCAAGAAGGTATTATGGGAGCCATTACCGGTAGAGCCATATACGAAGGTACTCTGGATTTTGCCGAAGCAGAAAAGCTGGCAGAATCGTTTGGATAAGCTATGAGTCTGGCTAAACGTATTATACCTTGTCTGGATGTCGATAACGGTCGTGTCGTTAAAGGTGTTAAATTTGTCGATATTCGCGATGCTGGCGATCCGGTCGAAATTGCCCGCCGCTATGATCGGGAAGGTGCCGACGAAATTACCTTTCTGGATATAACCGCCACCCACGATAACCGCGAAACCATTGTGCATGTGGTTGAGCAAGTAGCCAGCGAAGTGTTTATTCCGTTGACTGTTGGCGGGGGTATTCGTAATTTGGACGATATTAGGCGCATGCTGAATGCCGGTGCCGATAAGGTAGGTATTAATAGCGCCGCAGTTTTTAATCCAGAGTTTGTTAAACAAGCCGCTGAAAAATTTGGTTCGCAATGTATTGTCGTAGCAATTGATGCTAAAAAAGTGAGTGGGGCGGATGAAGAAAACCGTTGGGAAATCTTTACCCATGGCGGACGCAAAGCCACGGGCATTGATGCGGTAGCCTGGGCTGAAAAAATGCAAGCCTATGGTGCGGGCGAAATATTGTTAACCAGCATGGATAGAGACGGTACCAAATCCGGTTTTGATTTGGCGTTAACCCGTGCAATTAGCGATGCACTGAGTATTCCGGTTATTGCCTCTGGTGGTGTCGGCACTTTAGACCATTTGGCCGATGGCATCATTACAGGTAAAGCCGATGCGGTACTGGCCGCCAGTATTTTTCACTTTGCAGAATACAGTATAGAGCAAGCTAAACTGCATATGCAGAGTAAAGGCATAGAGGTACGTTTGTGAGCGAGGCGTGGCTGGACGAGGTTAACTGGACCGAAGACGGCCTGTTGCCAGTTATTGCCCAACAGCACGACACGGGGCGGGTAGTGATGTTTGCCTGGATGAACCGCGAAGCGCTTGCGCTTAGTGTCAACGAAGGTTTTGCGGTATACTGGTCACGATCTAGGCAACGCCTATGGCGTAAAGGCGAAGAGTCCGGCCACAGACAAAAAATTATCGATATGCAAATCGATTGCGATGCAGATGTACTTTTGCTTAAAATAGTACAAGAAGGTGGCATAGCCTGTCATACTGGTCGCGAAAGCTGTTTCTATCGTAGTTTACAGCAGGGTACCTGGCAGACTATTGAGCCAGTACTAAAAGACCCCAAAACCATCTACAAATAAGCCGGTGTAGCTCAGTAGGTAGAGCAGCGCACTCGTAACGCGAAGGTCGTAGGTTCGATTCCTATCTCCGGCACCATGTAGGTTGTTGAATTGATAGAGTTGTCAATGAGATTTGCCCATAGAGTTGAGTCAATATAGCCTCAACAAGGCGCAATTATAGGTTAGTCCATTTCAGTTGAAACCATCTTTACCTTGTCACTAAGGAAACCTCATGCAAATCGCAGTTAATTTACCTAATGACTTTGTTGCCTTCCAATCTGTTGCGGAAATCGAGAAAGATATGCGTATCAGTTATGCACTTTGGTTATTTAAAAATGCACGGGTCACGCTTGCTAAGGCAGCTGAGCTTGCTGATATGGATATTTATGATTTTATGTCCACCTGCAAACAAAATGATGTGGCTGTCATTGATATTAGCAAAGAAGAATTACTTGAAGAATTAGCAGGCATGCGTAGAGTATGATTCTTGTGGCGGACTCTTCCGCTCTTATCGCATTATCGGCTTGTAACAGTTTGAGTTTGTTAGAAAAGTTATTTGAGACTGTTTTGGTGCCTGAAACGGTTTACTTTGAAACCACTCGGTCGAATAAAAAAGAAGCTCAGGCTCTAAAAGTTTTTCTACAAGATAAAGTTCGTAAAGTTGACTTGCGTGAGTATGTGTTTTTGGATGCATATGCTGATGCGGGTGAAACCGAAGCGATGTTATTGTATAAACAAATCTCAGCCGATAAATTATTAATCGATGATCAACGTGGTCGTAAAGTTGCCAAGATAAATCAGATCAGCATTATTGGTTCGCTGGGAGTTCTGTTGGCTGCAAAAGAAAAAGGTTTGGTTGATAGACTTTCTCCTTTACTGTTACAAATTGAACAATCAGAAATATTTTTAAGCACTCAATTAATTGCTACTGTTTTAGAATTAGCCGGGGAATGATTGAAAAATGAGATTACTACCCTGCTCAGTTGAATATGGGCGACTATATTGCTTATTTTCTAGCCAAGTTACTTTATAACAAACAGAAATTAACACATGAGAATCATCACTCAAAAAATACTTGAAGATATGGAAATTTGCCACTAGAAATGCAATTCGAAACATTGGATTTTGTGCGTTTCCTGAAGACCAAGATGGCTAAAAGCGAAAACGTTATGAAACGACAAGAATTCAACGGTAGTGAAGTTGTTAAGATTATGATAGACATTGCTGCTGCTGGACAGTAAATTTTTATCTATACCGTACTACCGAAATATGTGCCGTTACGACAATGGATTATGCAACAACAAGGGGTAGGCGCGTCCTAAAAAGGGGTCTAAAAAAGGGGTCAGGTTGAATTAGTTTCTATATTCTGTTTTCATGCTAGTTTGGAGACTGATAAAAGACTATATTAGGACTTGTTTCGAGCCGACGGAGTTTCCCTTATGCATTATTCCTAGCAAGTTAAATCCATTAGTTATTTATAAAGGCCAACGCAGCTGAGGTTTTGTTGCAATTAACGCAACAGAGTGAGCCGATAGTCATCACTCAAAATGGTGAGGCTAAGGTGGTTATCCAAGATGTAATTTCTTATGAAGAAACCCAAGATACTTTACGCTCAAGCTTTGAAATACGTGTGGGAATTGCCAGAATCCAAGCGGAAAATCTATGTTGACAGGTTTTTGGATGTTTGTAACAAAAGTGAAAATGTTGGTTGGGGTGTTAGGGACGATATGGTTATGCTACTGGCCGAATATGGATTAAATGATTAATCCATATTCTTTGGTTGAGCTCCAGGCCGAAAATGCACGCCTTATTGCATTACTGGAAAATCATGGAATTGAGTGGCGATTGCCGCCCGAGTTACCAGCGCCGGTGTCTGTTTCAATTGAGCTAGAGATATCAGCGCTTTCAACTGCTGAGAAAGTGGCCTTGTTTCGGAGTTTGTTTCGTGGTCGTACCGATGTCTATCCTTTACAATCATCTTTACGGTGAGCAGGCAATAGGCGTTTATCCCTTGCTAGCCGATAATAGCTGTAATTTTATGGCCGTTGATTTTGACGAAGAAGACTGGAAAGAAGATCCACTGGCTTTTGTTCAGTCATGTTTTGAACTAGGCGTGCCAGCGGCTCTTGAAATTTCGCGGTCCGCCATTAGATACACTGGTATTGGCTATGCCAATATCCTGGAAAGGAACGCTACAACAGTATGCCGGTCGATTACACCGTAAACACGCCACTAAAATCGATGTGCGAATTATCGATTTCGTCGATGCAGGACATCCGGCATTGTTGCGCATGTGGGATAAACGTCAGCGCGGATATCGGGCAATGGGTTACAGAATGGCTGACCTATCCTCAATGAACTAAGTCTTAAAGATAAGAGCAGTGAAAGTAGAATGCCTAAAAGTCAAAAAAATTAGGCGCATAAGTAAAACGATATCGACCCTGTTAACTGCGATCTGAAATAGCTGCTTGTGCTATTTTAGTTTTTGCACAAAATCTAAAAAATAGAGTGAGATTGTTTTAGTTTTTGGGAAGTTCGCGACGATGAAAAACTTTAAGGTTGGAAAAATCGTCCAGCAATCAGATTATAAGAGCTTCTAGCCTAACACCATCAATCGTATCTGGCGAATTAAACTATTGTTTCACGTTGCTTTAAATCGTCCGGATAGCACTCGTAACGCAAAAGTTGTAGGTTCATTCCTATCTCCGGCACCAGGTAGGTTTTTTAATTGAAAGAGTTGTCAATGAGATTTTCTCGTAGAGTTGAGCCAACATAACCTCAACAAGGCGAAATATAGGTTTTCTCAGTGGATCCTATGCTATCTTTATAAGCTAATAAGGAATAACGACACCATGCCTAAACAATCTCTAGCACAATCAGGAAACTCTGTGGTCTTCATTCCACACGGTGCAGGTCCTTTACCACTATTAGGGGATAAATCCCATCAAAATTTGCATGATTTCCTGCAAACTTTACCCGATATTTTGATAAAACCCTCGGCCATACTGGTCATTAGTGCTCACTGGGAAGCTGATAGAGTGACTGTTAGTAGCACAATGCCACCTAAACTGCTCTACGATTATTACGGCTTTCCTGATGCGGCGTATCAGATAAGCTATTCAGCACCGGGAGAAGCAGTGCTTGCCGAAAGAGTGTTGGATTTATTAAAAGCTAACGGCATACCAAGCAGCTTGGATAATCAGCGCGGGTTTGATCATGGTTTGTTCGTACCACTTAAAATAATGTATCCTGACGCGAAAATACCCTGTATACAGCTATCATTACTAAATAATATGGATGCTGCTGCGCATATTCGCATAGGTAAAGCCTTAACAGCTTTAAAAAACGAAAATGTGCTTATCATTGGGTCAGGTTTTTCTTTTCATAATATGCAAGCCTTCTTTTCTGATAATGCCGAAAATGAAACTAAAAATCAGGTTTTTACTAATTGGCTCATAGAAACCTGTACGCTTGAATCTGTTTCTGAACAAGAGCGCGAATCAAGATTGACCCGATGGAATGAGGCCAGTTTCGCTCGTTTTTGTCATCCAAGAGAGGAACATTTATTGCCACTTCATGTTTGTTATGGAATTGCCCAAATAGCTGCAAAATTGGTGTTTCATCAACAGGTGGCTGGAAAATCGGCCTGCGCGTTTGTTTGGTAAGTTTATATTTAAAATTACAACATTGATCCATATTTCGGTTTTAAGTTATAAAAAACCAGCCAACAAAAACAGACCACTATATTAACGTATCAATCACTTGCATAAGCTCTGATCAGATAATAAAAATCAACAGGCAATTTATGTCTTTAAAACCAATTACCAGTAGCTTTTACGCTTATCTGTCGCGTTTAAGATGGATTAAACGTTGGGGCTTAAAACGTAATGCGCACGAAGAAAATGTGATGGAGCATAGCTGGGAGGTAGCAGTGATTGCCCATACCTTGGCTCTAATCAAAAACCGTTATTTCTCTGGCAGCGTTGATGCTAATGCCGTTGCAACTGCCGCGCTATACCATGATATTACCGAAGTAATTACTGGCGACTTACCTACGCCGATTAAATATTATTCCCCCGCCATTCTCGGAGCCTATAAACAAATAGAACAACAAGCCGAGACAGAATTGCTAAAACTTTTGCCAGATGCTTTACAGGCTGATTTTAGAACTTTGCTATTGCATGACGAAATACCCGCGCAACATTTGCAGATTATCAAAGCGGCCGATAAGATTTCCGCATACCTAAAATGTCAGTCTGAATTAAAAGCCGGAAACTCTGAATTTGAAATGGCTGCAGAACAATTAGCAAAAAACATTCTGGAATTACAGCAACCCGAAGTCGTTTTTTTTATGCAGGCATTTGTTCCTAGTTGCGGCCTTACTCTAGATGGATTGATGCAAACCCATTAATGGTTACAGTACCGTGCATTAATGAACTGAAACGGGCAACTAACATCCAACTTGCAAGATAATTATATACTCGCCATCGTCAGCGTGTGTTTCTAAAACCTGATGGCCGTTAATACGACACCAGGCGGGTATGTCCTGCATCACCCCAGGATCAGTGCACTCTACTGTCAGTACGTCACCTGCTTGCATGGTTTTTACCTTATCTTGAGTACGTATCACGGGTAAAGGACAAAGCAATCGACGCACATTCAGGATTTCAGTACTCATACAAACCACTCTTCGCGCATTTGCTCAGCCATCAACGGTTTAACTACGATATTACGTTCTGCGCCTTGAGTATCACGAATAGTCACTTCCACTTGCTCTGCTTCTCTACCTTGTCCGTAACGCGCAGCTATTTGCCCGGCCAATAACAGATCATCTTCGTTGGCAGTACCGTCTATCAATACCAGTGGGCCACGATGACTGGCGCAATGCATGCTAATGAAATCATTCTTGTAACCCGACATAAAGCGCGACTCACCATCTTCCCGCGCCACAATCAGCTTATAATGTGGACGCGGACGAATATGCCGTCCCACTTTAAGTAACATAACATCATCCAATTCGTAATCACGTTCGCCACGCGCTTGCCATAGATCGACCAGTTTTTTCGAATAATTGGCATCCGTCAAGAAACAACAACCTCCAGCAGGTTGTGCATAATCACTAAATCCAAAGTCTTTAGCCAGAGCCATCTGGGGTTTACGTGATCGGCCGGAAAAATCAAACAGTTTAGCTCTATCTAACCAACCATTTCGTTCTGGTAAAGTTGCTGGTAAATTTTGTGCGCACAAAGGGCGTACCAATAAATCATCAGCTCCCGATTCAACGGCAACAATCGGCATGGTACGCTTACGTTGCGACATGGGTCGCTGGCCAATGACCTCGCCAGTAATGATAAAGTCAAAACCCTGTTCAAGCATCCATTGCTTGGCTTTATTAACCATAAAAATCTTGCAGTCCAAGCAGGGATTAAGGTTCGCCCCATAGCCATGCTTAGGGTTAAGCAATACCTGCTTATACTCTTCAATAATATCAATGATATGTAGTTTAATGCCTAGTTGCTCTGCAACCCATAAAGAATTATTGCGTTTTGGTTTTTCCGTGTCTTTTTTTCGGATGGCATGGGTGTGGCCCTCCACACAAAATCCGGTGAAAAAATTAATTCCTTCCACATGAATACCCTGCTCCATCACTGCTTTAGCAGCCAGCATAGAATCAAGTCCACCGGAAATTAAAGCGACTGCTTTTCTTGGTTGAGTCATTTTTGCAAAAATTCAAAATACGAAATAGCTCAACATTATACTTGAAAAATTCCACTCAGCCCTAATCTGAAAACACGGATAGGCTATTAATTTTACTCAACAATCAAGTACTTTTAGTGCGGAATTACATCAAAAAGCAAGCTTGAGAATAAACTATTCAATAGTATTGGTTGAGTAACCGAGTTTTAAACCCAGCAGAATAAATACCAAGCCTACTAAGCGGCTTAACCAGATTTTACCCGGTAACGGCCCTGTTTTGTGCCGGAAATAAGCTGTAAAACCGGCCAGTATTAAACACCAAAGCGTAGCATTTATATTGAAAATGACCCCTAAAAATAAAAAGGCCAAAAATTTATCGTTTGCACCGGCTTCAATAAATTGGGGTACAAAGGCTAAAAAAAACAATGCCATTTTTGGATTCAATGCATCGGTTAGAAAACCCTGAAGTACTATTTTTTTTAACGATAATGGCGTATCCGCAGGCAATTGCTTCGAAATTTTGCTATGTCTAAACAACATCCCTAAACCCAAATATAACAGATAAGCCGCTCCCAGCAGTTTAATTCCCACAAATGCACTACTAGATGTAGCAAGTAACGCCGACAAGCCTAATGCTGCAGCAAAAATATGTACATAACAACCCAAACTAATGCCAAAAGCTGCAGCAACCCCGGCTCGCCAGCCTTTATTAGCCGCACAGGTGATAACGTATAGCGTATCAGCGCCGGGTGTTATATTAAGTAATAAGCCGGAAAGAATAAAAACAGGCAGGTCATGTGTAGCAAACATACAGAATCACTGAAAAGTTAAAATAGCGTTTTTGTCTTATCATTACATGTGAATAGTTGTTCAGCAACACATATGGACAGCCATCTATTTATTTTTAGTTAACAGAGTACCGATTATTGAATCAATGCTGCCATTAATTGCAAATAAATTAACTCACATATTACTAACCAGCCACAGAGCTGGTTTGCAGTTATAATGCTATTATTATTAATGGTGTTTTTCCAGATAGCAAATACAAAACCTATGAAATATAAAGATTTAAGAGATTTTATTGCACAGTTGGAAAAACAGGGCGAACTAAAACGCATAAAAGCTGAAGTCGATCCCCATCTGGAAATGACAGAAATTTGTCAGCGTGTGTTAAAGCAGGGCGGGCCAGCACTGTTATTCGAAAACCCAAAGGGTTCTAATATCGCCGTCCTTGGTAATCTGTTTGGCACTGCCAAGCGGGTAGCTATGGGGATGGGTGCTAATGATGTATCCGAATTACGAGGCATCGGCGAATTATTGGCCTATTTAAAAGAGCCAGAACCACCCAAAGGTATTAAAGATGCCATGGAAAAACTACCTGTGTTTAAACAGGTATTAAATATGGCCCCCAAACTAGTTAGTTCTCCACCTTGTCAAGAAATTATCCGCATCGGTGATGAAATCGATTTGGCCGATTACCCCATTCAAACCTGTTGGCCAGAAGATGCCGCTCCTCTAATTACTTGGCCATTGGTTATCACAAAAGGTCCAAATAAGGATAGGCAAAATCTTGGTATTTATCGTCAGCAAGTGATTGGTAAAAACAAAGTCATTATGCGCTGGTTAGCCCATCGCGGCGGCGCTTTAGATTTTAAAGAATGGCAAGAAACGCATCCCAATCAACCGTTTCCTGTATCGGTTGCGTTAGGTGCCGATCCTGCGACTATTTTAGCGGCAGTTACTCCGGTGCCGGACTCCTTGTCTGAATATGCTTTTGCTGGCTTATTACGTGGCAGTAAAACCGAACTAGCCCAGTGTATAAGCAATAATCTGCAAGTACCGGCCAGTGCGGAAATTGTGTTGGAAGGTTTTATTTACCCTGGTGAAACTGCTGCTGAAGGTCCTTATGGTGATCACACAGGTTATTATAACGAGGTAGATGAATTTCCGGTTTTTACTATTGAGCGCATCACGCAACGTCAAGTTCCCATTTATCATAGTACTTACACAGGTAGACCTCCCGATGAGCCAGCCATTCTCGGCTTAGCGCTAAATGAAGTATTTGTTCCCATTCTGCAAAAACAATTTCCAGAAATTGTAGATTTTTATCTGCCGCCAGAAGGCTGTTCATACCGTATGGCTGTCATCAGTATGAAAAAACAATATCCCGGACATGCCAAACGTGTGATGTTTGGTACTTGGTCTTATCTGCGTCAATTTATGTATACCAAGTTTGTAATCGTTGTTGACGATGATGTCGATGCTCGCAATTGGCAAGATGTGATCTGGGCCATTACCACCCGTATGGACCCGGCCCGAGATATTTGCTTACTGGAAAATACACCCATTGATTATCTGGATTTTGCTTCACCAGTTTCCGGCCTCGGATCAAAAGCGGGGTTCGATGCTACCAATAAATGGCCCGGAGAGACGCAACGCGAGTGGGGTAAACCGATAGTAATGGATCCCGATGTAATTAAAAAGGTCGACAAACTCTGGGATTCTTTGTTTTAATCACTGGCATTTTAATCCTATCAATATTTATTATTACCATGAGTCCTGAAATCAATTACCAAGAAGCATTTACTTTGGCAATCAAGCTGAGTGAACAAATTGATTACCAGTCACTTACCCATGACTTCCTTTATTCTCTGGAGAAATTTTCATTTGTATCGCATGCGGCTGCCTATGAAATTTATGGTGAACGTCGGCAACGAACGGGTCAAGCAAGTTGTGCTAGCGAGCAATTAATAAGACGCTTTCCGTTAGACTTAACAGATGAAGAACCCAATGAAGCGTTTGATTTACTCGAAGAAATAAATACAGTGATAGGCTTTAAGCCCAGTAAACCTAATGCAGCAGGTTTATTTACGCAGATATTGGCTTCTATTCGAGATGTCAGTGGTCCTGATAGGGTCGTATTGATACAGGGTGAGTTTGATAACGACGCGCTGGAACTCATTAGCAGTGTCATTGCTTTATATCGAAATCAAGTAGCATTACATGATAACAAAGAGCGCGATTTACTAACGAAATTACCCAATCGACAAACTTTTGATGCGCGTATTCTTCAAGTCTGCGAACATTTTCGGCTTCGACCGCTGGTCGACAGAGTGTTAGATAAAAGCTCCTGGATAGCCATGGCTGACATTGATCATTTCAAACAAGTAAACGACACCTATGGCCATCAATGTGGCGATGAAGTGCTATTAGTTTTTAGTCGCTTGCTGGAGAAATATTTTCGTTACAATGACTTTTTATTCCGTTTCGGTGGCGAAGAGTTCGTGATTATACTTAATTTAGTGGCCGAAGCCGATGCATTAGCCACTTTTGAACGTTTTCGTAAAGCCATTGCCGATTACCAATTTGAGACAGTTGGCAAAATAACTGTTAGCATCGGTGTCGCTCATATTTATGCGAGCAGTGTTCCAACTATTCTTCTGGATCGTGCAGATAAGGCGCTTTACTACGGTAAAACCAATGGCAGGAACCAACTCAATTTGTATGAAAACCTATACGAAGAATGTTGAAACCCTATTGATTTTAGCTTGATATACTTTCAGCACGAATAATTACTTGGCTGGAAGCGAGTTCCAATGCTTGTTTAAAGTAATCACAAGCCTTATCTTTGTCGCCTTTAAGCATAAAAACATCGCCTAAATACTGATAAGCATCCACTGAAGCATCAATATGTATGCATTTCAGTAAATATTGTTCGGCTTTTTCAAGTTGCTGGGCTTTGAGTGCCAGTTTTCCTAATACGCACTGTAAAACAGCATCATTAGCGTAAACAGCCAGCCATTTTTCAGTTTCATGTAATTGTTTTTCGGCATCAGGAAAGTCAATACTTGCATACAATAGTAGAGAGGTATCGTCCCAATGCTTGGCTAACTGTGCATTAATGGCTGCTTCCACTAACAAACCGCCGCCATTGGCAATCATGGCAGCAAAATAGATGTTGGCAATCCCAGGTAAGCTTTTAATATGCTCAGGTACTTCAGACCAACATGCTTGAATAGCCGCTACATCTTTTGACTCCGCAGCTTGTTTTAATAATCGACTGAAAGTCTGAGTTTCCAATAATTTTACTTCGCCTTCCAACAATATTTTATTTTTCTGTAAAGAAGGCAGCAGCTTACTTAGGCTTTCCCAATCGCCCATGTGTTGATAAGCCTGATGCATCATCTTTAATACTCTGGCATGACTGGGATCCATGGAATGTAATTTACTCAAAGTTTCCAGTGCTTGTTCAAATTGTTGTTCAGATAAATGCAACTCCGCCTGTGTTAAGCCCACCGTCATATTGGTATCTGATGATTCAGAAGCGGCTTTTTTTAGGTACTCATCACGTTTATCCAAAGCGCCGCGCGATTGGGCCGCTCTGGCCGCTGTCAAATAGTGTAATAGAGGCGCACCACTATGTGATGCATGTTTAATTAGAACGTGTTCCGCTCGCTCCCAATTACCATCTGCCGCATCAAATAATCCAGAAATTAACGCTTCCTGAGAACGATTAAATCGAATAGTGTGTCTATTTTTCGCCAGTTTTCCAGGTAAACGTATTAGTACACCCAACAAGCGAAAAAAATAATATAACAAGAAAAACCCGATCACTAAGGCAGCAACCACCACAACGGGTGTCGTTTCCAGTGACTCGTGCTCGAAACCTATTAAAACATAGCCGGGATCATCCTGGCCCGCCAACAAACCATGCAGATAAAATATCACGGCAACAACAGCAAGCAGTGAAGCCAGAAAATACATTAAATTTTTCATAACACCACCTGCTTATTGCTGACTATTTGTCGAATTGGGCGTTACCGCATGTTCGGATGCAGATGCTGGCGAATTATTTAACATCACCTTATCCGACTCGATACGAAGTTTACTAATATCCTTTAACATTTTTAATGACGTACTAACGTCTGGATATTGGCTGTGAATTTGAATGCTACCCAACTTTTCGAGCTCGGCAATAAATTGTTGAGTTTGCTGATTTTCCGCAAAATTTTTCTTCAGCCATTGTTTTGCATCGGTAATGCTGCTGATGAACAAGGTTTCGTTTTGCTGCACCAAAGCAATTTCGATCATTTCCAGCCTGACTTTCAACTGTTGTTTAATAAAGTGTGCTTCTTCGGGAGTGAGGATGGCATTGACTGACAGATCGGTATGGCGAATGACCACATAACCACCCAAATGTTTGGCCAACGAGTTCAACAGTCCTGTGTTTTGTTCTGACGATTCAGGATTTTCTGCTGGAGCTTCTGCGGATTTTCCTGCATGCGGTAAAAATACCGACAAACCCTCCACAGCATCCTGCAAGTTTTGTATACTGGCATAAATGCCAACAATGTCAGGGACTGCAACCCCATTTAGCAAGGCAATTTCTTTAGCAATTTGTTCGCGAACTTTAAATACCGCAGCATCACCACTTTCTCTAAGTCTTTGGTCAGCGGCTTCCAATGCTTCGCGAGTTGTCCCCACATCACCTACCAAATGCAATCGCTGATTCGCAACCGTCAATAAATATTCAGCATCGGCCAACAACCAGTCGCCACGTGTTTTACCTAACTGGCGCTGCAAAACCAATATAGAGTTTTCCAATTCTTTGCGGGTATTATCTAACCGTTCTTCGTGCAGCTTGGAAAAATCAGCCAGTGTTTGGGTAAAATGATTATCCTTTCCTGTTAATTCGGCATTAACGCTGGCAATTTGAGTTTGTACTGAAGATAACTGCGCCTGTAAGCCATTCATCGCTTTATCAATTTCCAACAACTTTTGACTGTCCTGACTGTTTTCACTATCCTGACTTATACGCAATTGTTGTAAGAAATAAAAGCCACCCACTGCCAGAATGATGGTTAACAAAATAGCTAATATGCCTATCCATAATCCGACTCCCGATTTTCTAACTTCCACAATGGGCGCTGGTTTTTCTTGTTGTTTTTCAATTATTTCGTCCACTGTTTTCCCCGTTTAATAACGTTGTCAAGGTCTCTAAAATTGCTGCATCCGTGGGTTTTTTACTCACTGTAATGTGTGTAAATCCCATCTGTTCGGCTACTTGTCTGATTCTATCGCTTACCACAACCAGAGGTAGCGATATCAGCAAGGTTCGCAATGGTTCTGTGACCATTACGCTTAAATTTTGTAAAGCTTCGATACTGGTAACCGTTACTGCATGTAGTTGGTTTGTACACAAACTATCAGTCAACTCTGTGCTATCGACCTTAGGTTGCAGACGTTTATATACTTCCAAATATGCAACTTTGGCACCACGGGCGGTTAATACTTCCGCCAATTTCTCGCGGCCACCAACGCCACGCACTATTACACAACTACTGCCTGCAAGCATTTGTAATTGTGGCTCCGCCAACAAACCCTCGCTACTAAACTCAGAAGCTGGCACACAATCAACTCGCCAACCCGCTGCTTGTAAAGCACTGGCTGTTGCTTCACCTACCGCAGCTATCTGCGTGGTGTTTAAAACTGGCATTTTGCCATTGAAAACCTTGATAGCAAAATCTACCGCATTTCTGCTGGTAAAAATCAACCAATCACTGGCCGTCGCGGCTTGTAATGCTTGCGGTTCAGGCGATGAGGCACAAATTTCCAAAGTGGGAAAACGCAGTGCTTTTCCGCCCTGTCTAGCCAGCAAATCACACAAATTTTGAGCTTGCGCAACAGGGCGAGTAACCAACACTGTTGCGCCATGCAAGCTGTTGATCACTGATACAACTCGCGTAAAATCTTATCCGCTCCTTGCGCTAACAATTGCTCAGCCACACTTTTTCCTAATTGCTCGGCATTTTCCAGAGTCGCTTCGCCCTCTGCTCTATATAACAACGAACCATCGGGATGGCCTACTAAACCACGCAAAAACAAACGCTCACCCTGAATTTCGGCAAAACCTGCAATGGGTACCTGACAACCGCCATTTAAAGCGGCATTTAAGGCACGTTCAGCGTGAATACGAATACTGGTTTCTTCATGGTGTAAAACTTGAAGAAAGCCAAGCACCTCGTCATCATCCTGGCGACATTCAATACCAATAGCCCCTTGACCGATAGCAGGCAAACTGACCGAGGCTGGCAGGGTCTCGGTAATACTATCTGCCATACCGAGTCTTTTTAAACCAGCTGCCGCAAGAATAATGGCGTCATACTCTCCTGCGTCCAATTTAGCCAAGCGAGTATTCACATTTCCACGTAAGCTTAGAATTTTCGCCTCTGGAAATTTAGCCATAATTTGGCATTGGCGACGCAAACTTGAGGTACCAATGCGGGCATTTTTCGGCAAATCATGGAGACTTTGGTATTGTTTGGAAACAAAGGCATCACAGGGATCTTCCCTCTCCAAGATTACTGCCAAACGCAATCCTGTTGGAAACTCTACCGGCACATCTTTCATCGAATGCACAGCTATATCCGCATTCCCCTCCAACATGCCTTGTTCCAGTTCTTTGACAAACAACCCTTTGCCGCCCACTTTAGCCAGTGGTGCATCCAGAATTTTGTCGCCACGGGTAAGCATTTTTACCAGTTCGGTTTTCAAATGCGGAAAAGCTTGCTTAAGCCTTGTAGCGACATGCTCAGCCTGCCACAATGCCAACGGACTTTGCCGTGTTGCGATTCGAATAATTTTTTCTGCCAAAATAGTTCCTGCCAGTTTTGACTCAAACACAATTGTTTGTTGCCAAACGTCTTAACAATAAATTCCTACTATTGTAATCTTATTTGGCATGGAAATTCTTCATAACTTAGTTTTAGCTTGCTGATGTGGTTATCATCAGGCTAGAGTATCTCAAAATCTTGATATATATCAGGCTCATTATAATCGTTAACCAATACCTGTTTAACCTCTGCTAGCATGGGTCCCTGCCGACACCAGGTTACCAATTGTTGCACTTCAATATGATTACCTTGTGCCACAATTTCCACTTCACCACTGGCAAGATTTTTAACATACCCCATCACACCTAATTGTTTAGCCTGTTTTTGGGTGTGCGCTCGAAAAGCCACACCTTGCACTCGACCTTGCACTTTGATAAGTAAGCTGATTTTCATCGCATGATTCGCCAGCAATAATGTATTTTGGCATCACGGGAAAAATCCTCACCTATTGTGGACGCACTGATATTTTCAATTTTCCATTCTGCCAGTGCTTCAACATCTAATTTAAACCGTCTAAAATTAGTAGAGAAATACAATACGCCGCCATCTGTTAATAAGCTTGCCGCGTTTTTCAGTAACTGCACATGGTCGGTCTGTATATCAAAAGCTTCTTCCATTTTCTTGGAGTTGGAAAACGTAGGTGGATCAAGAAAAATAATATCAAATTGAGCTTTTACTGGCATGCTTGCCTGTTCAGCTAACCATTGCAGGCAATTGGCGCGTAGCAATTTATGATCACCACTGATGGCATTCAAATCAAAATTTCGTTTAGCCCAATCCAAATAGGTATTGGACATATCAACTGTTAAGCTGGAAATTGCCCCACCTTTAACCGCATGAACACTGGCTGTACCCGTATAAGCAAACAAATTGAGGAAGCGTTTTCCTTGCGATTGCTGTTGAATAAGCAGTCGAATGGGGCGATGATCTAAAAACAATCCGGTATCTAGATAGTCTTCAAAATTAACCCAGAATCGACACCCGCCTTCAGTAACAACATGAAAATGCCCGGTTTCGGCTTGTTTTTCGTATTGGTCGGTATTTTTCTGTTTACGCCGAATTTTTAAAAACACTTGTGAACTGGCAATATCCAGTACTTTGGGTATTTCCACCATTACAGCTGTTAAACGTTGATTGGCTTTTAGAGGATCGATGGTTTTGGGTGATTCGTACTCTTGTACATTCACCCAAGTTTGATCGCCATGATACACATCAACAGCTACCGCATATTCGGGTAAATCTGCATCATAGAGCCGATAACAATCAACTTGATTTTGTTTGGCCCATTTCGCCAGCTTTTTAATATTTTTACGCAAGCGATTAGCAAACATTTCTGCCTGTACTTCTGTTTCAGTTTCTTGACTACGGCGGCTTATCTGCTCGATACGTTCTTGTTGTGATTTGGCTTTAGGTTCAAAAAAGGCTTTTTCCTGAATATCAAAGCGTAATAATTTGCACTCTAGGGCACCATTAAATAAGGTGATTGGCTTCTGGGATCTCACTCCCAAGCGAAAACCCAATTCTGGATTGCTGATAATCATCGCTGCTTGCCAACCGACAAAACGCTGTTTTAAGGTTTCCCCAAAACGGCGATACAAATCAGCGGTTTCGGCTTCATCTCCCAGACGTTCGCCATAAGGTGGATTACACACCAATAAACCCTTAGCCCAACTTTCTGCGGGAGCACTCGCGGCTATTTCCCGCTTTTCCACATGAATTTTGCCTTGCAAGCCTGCATTTGCAATATGTTGTAAAGCAACTGCAACACTGGCTCTATCTTGATCAAAACCAACGATCACTGGCATTTTTTGTATACCAATTTCGCGACGTTGCTGTGCGTTGGCCACTATTGCCAGCCAAACATCCGGTTGATGTTGCTTCCAGCCCAGAAAGCCAAAATACTCGCGTAACAGACCTGGCGCAAAATCGGCCGCCAACATAGCACCTTCCAGCAGTAAGGTACCGGAACCACACATGGGATCGAGTAGAGTGGCACCTTGCTCAGCCAGTTTCGGCCATCCGCAGCGGAGTAAAATGGCAGCAGCCAGATTTTCTTTAATGGGCGCAGCAATACTCACTTCGCGCATGCCACGTTTATGTAAACTCTCGCCGGATAAATCCAAACTCAATTGTGCAGTTTCATTGTGCAGATATACATTGACACGTATGCTGGGGCGCTCGGTATCGATATTAGGACGTTTATCAAACTTTGCCCGCAGTTGATCGACTATGGCATCTTTAACCTTTAAAGCACCAAAATGCGTATTATTAATGGCTGGATTATTTTTGGAACTAAACGATACTGCCAGACTGCCATCGGGGTCTAAATGTTCAGACCAGTCAATTTTTTGCACGCCATCATATAAATCCTGCTGGGATGTCACCGTAAAACTATTCAGCAACAAAAGAATACGATTGGCTGTTCGCGACCACAAACAAGCCCGATAAGCCATTTCCAAATCGCCTTGAAAGGCCACACCAGCCATTTTCTGTTGCACATTTTGCCCACCGAGGGCTTCTATCTCTGCGGCAAGTATGCCTTCCATAGCTTTGGGCGTAGTGGCAAACAACTGATAAAGTGTCATGAGGTTAATGGTATGATTTTTGGGGATGTAAGCATACCCGAACAGACAGATTGTTGTCGTTTTTTTGCGTCAACAAAAAAATGGGTTAGCTATAATCCTGTTAAGACTAAATCTTGCCCGTATTTTGTGCAGATTTATTTAGCTGGGTTTTGATATTGGTGAAAATTATCGTGAACACTGTTAATTTTAAAAAAGCCACCTATTTTGATGGCTTTGTAATACTGTATTCAATAGCGTATCAATTAACTGGTACCAAATGTCCAAAAACGCCGACGATTAATCCACCACTGGTAGAATCGGACAAAATTGCGATAGTAACGGTAGAGCCTGGATCTGCAAAGATCTTTACTGGACTGCTCACCGCTAAAACGGTCTGGCCTAATAATTGTCCAACTGTTGTCATCGGTAGATGAGCCTCAACTTCATGTCCACCCACTATTGTTGCAACATCAAACAAAACACTTTTGGAAGTAGAGCTTATACCTGCATCGGCGGATATATAGTCTATAACGAGTCGTTGCCCGGCCGGTACCGAAAAAGTTGAAGAGGAAAATCCTGAGTTAATAACCATATCTAAACGGATGGCAAACGGATTTTGATCTTCGCTATTTGCAACCAACACTGGTTTTGGGGCTGGGGTAGCTCCTATTGCACTTCCAGTTCCAAACGAAAACGCAACGATACTTAAAGTAGTGGCTTTTATAAAGTTAATAAGATTGAATTTGTTCATACGATTGTCTCCAAATAAAACGTTAAATAAGAATTGATATTGACTCAAGTAATAGAGTAATCTCTAATCTTTAGAAAAACAATAAAAACTAAAAATGAGATCAATATCACAATTATTTACAACAAAAGATACCGTACAAACAAAAGTTTCAGAATTTTAAGTTTTGCAATTGTTTTGCCTAAAATGCTTACTCAATGCACTTTCTTTGCGGACTTATCCAAAAAATTAAACTGACTACTGGTTCTTCAATAACTGGTAACTGAAGTCACATGATTATTGCCTTAAACGTTTAAAAACAATGCAGAGGTCCAGATTCTTGCTTGATCACGCTGACGGGCACTGAGAAATAATGGATGTTCTCGCCCACTTTCTAGACCGAGAGCGGCCAGGTCAATCTGTCCAGTTAACTCGCGAGGTAAATCGCTTGCAGGAAGTCGCTCAAGCGATATCTTAAGCTCAGCCCCCGGCAATTCCCTGACAAAACGCGATTGAGCAAGCAAGGTATCACCTGATAAAGTAAAAGCCGCTTCGGGTGCATGCACATAAGACTGCGGCTCGCGGGGATCGCCAACTTTAATATAACTGTCGATGCGCGTGTATACTTGGATTTCGGCTCCCGCCAAGCTCGATAGATCGATCTCAAGGCTGTCAATGTCACCGCTGGTTTCAGTGCGTAAAGCCAAGGTAGTCGCATTCTTACGCCAAACGGTCTGTTCAGGATGGTCGAACCCATAAGCACGAAAACCTTGAATGACTGCACCGATGATACGAATTTCACTGTTCCAATAAGCACCGCGGTAGCGATCTTTGATTCGCGCCCCACCCAGACGCAGACGAATCTTGCCTTCTGCAAAGCCGAGTTCCTGATGTAAATCACGCGACCAAATCAGTCGCTCGCCGTCGTAAAGTTCGACTTGTTCCCAGCCAGCATCGCCTAGCAGCCGATATTCCAATGGCAGTTCCAGATCAGCGCTAAACACATCTCCCATTAAATGATTACCCTGGCTAAGGCTGGCAAATGTCCGTTCGCCCGTGGTTGCAAAAGTGTGTCGAGCACGTAAGGCGCGACCGACACCGGCACGATCAAAACTCTCGGCAAGTACGCCTGTTAATCCGCCCCGCGAGCCAAATACTGCGGTGGCGGGCACCCCACCACCACAACGACCTTGATGCTCATCGCTGTTCGCCGCTGCACCGACCCTATAACCGCGTTGCAAGGCTTCTGCGTAGACCCAATGGAACTGCCCCCAAGCTGAACTAACTTCGACGAGACGTTCGAGTTCGGGATGATGCCAGTCTAAATTACAGCGACGACCGCCCACATGTGGCATCATCAGATGACCATCGGGGTCGTTCGCGTAGGCAGCATAAAGTTCGTCCACCGGCCAAGTGCCGGGCTTGATAGTGCCTGCAGTAAACTCGTTCCATTCGAAAGAGCGAACCATACGCCCCTGATTATCAAAAGGAAATTGAGGCTTTTCATCGCGTAGAAAAATCACGTTACGATCGCCACCGGCGCAGGAGTTGCCACACCATTCGGTGCCTGGATAACAAACGAAACGATCCGGTTCGTTGAGTTGATTAATCAATTCGACAGCTTTTTCCCAGCGAGATTCGGTGATATTGAAGTCATTGGCAGTGTAGCCCAGCACGTCAAGTCCAGCCACATCTCGGCCGTAGCTTAAATTGTAGAGTGTGTCGTTGGTTCCTACGGTATCATCGGAGTGTACATGCAGATCGGCATACAGCGGTCGTAACGCGCCCTTTACAGGGTCGACAGTGACAAAAGTTTGCGCCGCCCTAACAAAAGGAGCTTCGACTCGCGCAGACAACGCCCATTCGCCGATGATATCCAAACTTAGCCCTTTTATTCGTGCAATCGCCCAACCGTCGGCTGCCAGCATGGTATCCTGTGCAAAGTGTATTGTGCCTTGCGGACTATGAAGAGTCAGTAACACAAGTAGCGGATGGTTACGGCAAGTGTTACCCCAGGCATCGTCTATGCGCACTAAAACATCAAAGGGCTCTTGATCAGTAACCAACCGAGGAGCAATAATCTGTAGCGTAGATGGCAGGCCAGGCTCTATGTTCAGCAATACATCACCCGGCACTTCGGCGAACTTGGAACTACCCAGCGGATCAATGAACAAGCGAAAGCGAAAATCCCTTTCAACAAAAGTTTGTATCCGCGTACCTTTGCCACCTTGGCGGCGATCACCGAGGCGCAGAATGATGCGATCGCCTGGGTTCAAGTAACCGTCGATAATATCAACAATAATGGCTTTCTGGAACGGCCGTTCATGGCCTTTCTGATCAAAGCGTACCTTAAGATGCTGCACGGTGGCTGCGCTTTGGCCTGGAACCAAATCGCCAGCTTGGTATTCGGCACTGACGAAATTTGCTCCGGTCGGGTCCGTTGTCTGGAACAGCGCCCAGTCCGAATAGAACTTAAAGGCCAGTTTCAACCAAGCACCATCAGCCAGACCGCTAGCGCCCACTTCGTAGACCAACGATATTTCTGTCCATTCTCCGGCAATCAGTTCGCGTCGGTAACAGTTGATACTACCAAGAAACGGTCGGGCCTTGTTGCGCTCGTAGAGTCCTTGGGGTGCTATGTAGTAACCTGCATCGCGTGGGTCGAAAATATTATTCAAAATATACCTCTTTAACGGTTGTCCGCTGAAAATACTAATTCTGAGCGAGATCAAACTCGCCATTTTTGGTAGTGTTGCTCAAGGTGGCGAAACACAAGGCTTTCCATCAGCCAGGCAATCAAGCCGATCAGAACAATACCCAGCAGCACCTGGCTGCTGTTACCGATCTGCCCTCCCATGGATACCATCCAGCCGATACCTTGAGTAGCGCCGATCATTTCGGCTGCAACCAAGGCTCGCCAAGCCTGACTGAAACCTATACGTAGCGCAGCAGTAACGAAAGGTAGGGATGCCGGTAAGTAAACATACGCCAAAAGCTGGTGTTGATTAGCGCCGAGGGTTCGAGCGGTATGGACTTCTCCGCCACGAATACCCTGCACACCCTCTTGGATCGTAACGGCCATTGGAAACATTGCCGCGATGAAGATAACCAGCATGATGGAGAAATAACCCAAACCAAAAATGATCATCGTTAATGGTGCCCAAGCTATTGGCGGTATTGCCATGAATAGGCTGTTAAGCGGAGCGGTAAAATCACGAAAGCGGCTAGAGAGACCACCAGCAGTTCCAGCTAGCAAGGCGACGACAACCGCTGTCACGAAGCCACCCAACTCTTCCATCAGACTAACCTTGAATTGTTTCCAAAGAGAGCCATTGCGCAGCCAATGCCATGCTTCATGCGCCACATCCCAAGGTTGCGGCAGGATGTAGCTTGGATACCGACTGGCAAGCGCAATCCATAGCAATAGTAAAAAAGGCAGGGAGGCCCATCCCCAATTGGGTTTTGGTACATTCATAATTAGCCTAACGCGCTGCCTTTTCCAGGTAAGAGGTATCCACTAGCTGCTCTAGACTGGGCGAGCTATTCATGAAACCAAGGTCTCTAGAGTAGTCCATTAAACGTTGTATAAACTGGAGATCCGATTCCTGTAATTCTGCAGACCAACCCAGGCGCTTACGTGCTTCAGCGACAATTTGCTCAGGTAAAATGCTTTTACCATCCGCTGATTGCAGTGCTTGAAGTTGGAATGCCTCAGCTATAATGCGATTAGATTCTTCAGGATGCTCATTGAGAAAGGCGATAGCTTTGCGATGCGCACGCAACAGTTTTACAACATCCTCTGGCCGCTCTTTCAATATTTTAGGCAAAGCGGTGATTACATACCACGGATAGTTGGGCATTACCTGGTTTACATCCAGCACTAGCTTGCTTGTACCACGCAATACCGACTGACTAACGAAAGGTTCCCAGGTAAACGCAGCATCCACGATGTTGCGCTCTAGCGCGGCATCCATGTTACCTGGCGGCATATCAATAATTGACAAATCCTGCTCTGGATCAAGCTGCGCATGTTCTTTCAACACAAAACCGCGCAAAAGAACATCCATACCACTGCCTTTTTTAACACCTGCTAGCTTCTTGCCTTTAAGATCGGTAACCTTATTTATTAGACCATTCGCATTGGCAATCACTGCTGCTTGACCATAATTAACTTTGGCTAAAATACGGCTTTCCAATCCACGCGAGTACCACTGATAAACAGGAGGCGTACCGACATAGGCGATATCGAGTTCGCCAGCAGCAACTGCTTGTTGAATGATCGGTCCATCGCCGAGCGCCTTGATATCGACATTCAGACCTTCCTGTTTATAGAAGCCTTGTTTATCGGCAATCAAGGCGGGTGCGTTCGCCATAGCAAAAACATAACCAATACGCAAAGGTTGTTCTGCAGCCTGGCAATGGATACTGGCCAGAGCGGTTAACGACAATGAAATAGTAGCGATACAACGCTTAAGCATGATGTAACTCCGGTTAGTTATAAAAATTATGTCAATCAATCGGCCTGTATGACATCAGATATGCGCCGCATTAGTTCATTTCGGTATTCCAAAAAGTGCGGTAACTGGCGGGTTTCCAGGTTACTACGCGGACGCGGCAGGTCTATTTCGAGCTGGCTATGGATGCCGCTGGGCGCGAGATTTAGAACAATAACGCGGTCAGCCAGAAAAACGGCTTCGTCGATATCGTGAGTGATGAACAACACTGTCTGTCCCAATGCCGACCAAAGTCGCAAAATTTCTTCGTTCATCGCGTTACGGGTGATCGCATCCAATGCGGCGAATGGTTCATCCATCAGCAATAAGCTAGGCTCTAAAACCAGGGTTCGTGCCAAAGAAATACGTTGCTGCATGCCTCCTGACAGCTGATAGGGGAGTTTTTCGGCAGCATCTTCCAAACCAACTAGTTTCAGATAACAATGCGCCTTATCGCGTTGCTCTCTAACACTCAGCCGTTTTTCCATACGCAAACCGAAACGGACATTTTCTAATGCCGTTAACCACGGAAAGAGTTGCGGCGACTGGAACACATAACCTAGCTCTGGCTGTTCGGGGCTGACCTGCTTATTGTTAATGTGTATTTCGCCATGGATCGGTTTCTGAAAACCAGACAATAAATTAAGTAGTGTGGTTTTACCGCAGCCAGATGGACCAAGTAGAGCAATGAACTCACCCGGATTGGCGTCCAAAGCAAAGTTTTTGAAAACAGCATGTCCATTTGGATAGCTAAAGTCGATGCAATTGGCCACTAGCCGTGCTGCGGGGCGCTGGAGTTTTAATTGTTGAGGCATCACAGATATTATCAAAACGGCCAAAATATTGAGTTGTTTTAATAATACAAGTTAATACAAGTATATCAAAACAACATATTCAGATAAGTTTATCGAACATTGGCATAGGCGCAGTGAAATCTGTACCCGCTTTGCTGTGTTAAAATTTGCTAAGCCTTATCATTTATGTAGAAAAATCATCCATGTCTCTGGTTCGCGAAAGCATCACCTCTCTTTATGAACAGATAGCTAGTCGATTGCGGGAAGAAATCAGATTAGGTTATTACGATTCATCCGGTAAATTACCCTCAGAAACCGAATTGGGAATTCGTTATGCAGTTAGCAGGGTAACTGTGCGACTCGCGTTATCCAAACTAACCGAGGAAGGTGTTGTTGAACGAAAACAGGGCAAGGGCACTTACATAGCCGGAAAACAGATTAGGCACGGACTAGATACCTTTCGAAGCTTCCATGAGGCTCTTAAATTGCAGGGTTTGCAACCAACTATGCAGTTTATTGACGGCAAATTACTAAGCTTGCCGAAAGCATTGCATGATGTATTTGTTGGAGCGGAGAACTGCTTTGTACTACAAAGACTACATTTAGTGGATAACGAACCAGTGGCATTAGGTCATAGCTATCTGCCCGCTGAATTAGAAATAGTCGACTGGAAAGCAGAAGAGCAACGCCCTGCGTATGCAGTCCTGGAATCGATTACAGGACTCAGAGTTGCTCGTGCAAACTTAGGAATTCGTGCCCAACAAGCCAACAAGGTATTGGCCGAGACATTGGGGGTTAAACGAGGTGCAGCGCTGTTAGTATTGGAACGAAGCTCTTACTTTTCCACAGGAGCATGCTGTGATCGCTCGACTTTCTATATTCGGCCTGAGCGCTATACGTTTGTGTTGAGTGGCATATTTGGAAAAGATGCATAACTGAACTGTTATGTAAGGCAGAAATGGATCGATCTGTTTAGCTTAGTCAATATAAAAATCTTGTTCTGTTGTACTGTCATAAAACTTTAATGTCGAGGGTATAGGTTGTACATGCTGAACGATAAACAGTTTTAGCTTTAACCCCTGTGTAGACCAAATCTAACAGATGACTGATATTTTTTAAACAAATATGCAGAAAAACATAAGGCTTTGTTTTTAATTGAGTTTGTTATCTAACGGTTTTCCATAAAAAACAATCCAAAGAGATAATATTTATGTTTGATAACGCAGAACAAGCACTGAGCATTCGTATCGCACGATCTGTAGATGCAATCCAACGTTCCTTCTTAGACAATCTATTTTATGTGGTTGGCAGAACCCTTGAGGATGCCTCACCTGTAGATCATTATACCGCCTTGGCCTACACTATTCGTGATCGGCTATTGGCTAGATTTGTCTCGTCAACCGAGCGTTATCGGCAATCAAATGCTAGAACCGTGGCTTACTTATCAGCAGAGTTTTTATTGGGGCCCCATTTAGGTAACAACATTCTTAATTTGGATGCCTGGGGAAATACCATGGATCATACTCGAGAGGCACTGCTAAATCTTGGGTTGGATTTGGATATCATCTTAGAATCCGAATTGGAACCAGGTTTGGGTAATGGTGGGCTAGGACGTTTAGCTGCTTGCTACATGGATTCACTAGCGACTCTTGAGATTCCTGCTATAGGTTATGGTATCCGTTACGAATATGGCATCTTCGATCAGGAAATTCGTGATGGCTGGCAAATTGAAATTGCAGATGCTTGGCTACGTAATGGCAATCCCTGGGAACTCCCAAATCGACAAATCCGCTATCCTGTCAAAATGGATGGCTATCTCGAATCCAACACCGATGAGACAAATCAATCACAAGTTCGCTGGAATCCTTCAACTTGTATTTATGGTCTAGCTTACGATACGCCTATTCTGGGTTATGGTGTTTCCAATGCAAACCTGCTTAGACTCTGGAAATCCGAAGCGCGAGAGCCTTTCGATCTGCTTGCATTTAGCCAGGGCGACTACCAGCGGGCAGTTAGCGACAATGTCGTCGCTGAAAATATTAGCAAAGTACTCTATCCTAACGATGAACCAGAGATCGGCAAAGAGCTTCGTCTTAGGCAGCAATATTTTTTCGTTTCCTGTTCATTGCAAGACATGATTCAGATGACTTTGCGCGAACAAGGGAAAATTACCGACTTTGCAAATAAATTTGTTGCACAACTTAACGATACTCATCCTGCTATTGCCATACCAGAGCTAATGCGGCTATTGGTGGACGAACACCAAGTCGATTGGGAGTCAGCCTGGAGCTTAACTAGACGCACATTTGCTTATACAAATCATACTTTACTGCCCGAAGCTTTAGAAACTTGGTCATTACCGTTATTTCAACGCATTTTGCCTAGGCACCTAGATATTATTTACAACATCAATGCACGATTTATGGATGAAATGCGTTGGCATTTCCAGGATGACAATGAACGTCTGAGCCGTATTTCTCTAATTGATGAAACAGGTGAAAAACGCGTTCGCATGGCTAATCTGGCTTGTGTTGGCAGTTTTGCAATCAACGGTGTTGCTGCATTACACACAGACCTGTTGAAAAAAACAGTGCTTCAGGACTTTTATAAAGTATGGCCAGAAAAGTTCAACAACAAAACCAATGGTGTTACCCCGCGTCGCTTTATTGCCTTGGCCAACCCCTCTCTCACGCATTTAATTAATTCAAGCATAGGTCCTGGCTGGCTGCGGGATCTGGAGCAATTACGCAACTTGGAGCCTCACTCTGACGATGCCAGCTTTCGCTTGAGCTGGCGAAAAGTCAAACGAGCAGCCAAAGCCAATCTATCAGATTATATTTTACAAATTACCGGAATTGCAGTCGATCCCGATAGTCTTTTTGATGTACAAGCAAAACGCATCCACGAATACAAGCGTCAACACCTTAACGTGCTGCAGATTATTAATCTCTATAATCAGCTCAAGCAAAATCCACACATGGAAATGGCTCCGCGTACATTTATCTTTAGCGGTAAAGCTGCGCCAAGCTATCATATGGCCAAGTTGATCATTAAATTAATCAATTCAGTCGCGGAAGTGATTAATCGAGATCCACAGATAAATGAGCGACTTAAAGTAGTATTTGTGCCAAATATGAATGTTAAATTGGGACAGCGACTATATCCTGCTGCGGATCTGTCTGAGCAAATATCAACTGCAGGCATGGAAGCCTCTGGCACTGGTAATATGAAGTTTGCCATGAATGGCGCACTCACTATTGGCACACTCGACGGAGCTAATGTGGAGATTAGAGAAGCTGTTGGCGCTGAAAACTTTTTTCTGTTTGGTCTCAGTGTTGATCAAGTGCAGGCTTTACTAGCAAATGGTTACCGAAGTAGAGATCTTATCGAACAGACACCCTCTCTTCGTGAAGCACTTTATCTATTGTCGTCGGGTCTGTTTTCGCATGGCGATAAGGATTTGTTTGCCCCATTTCTGAATAATATCTGGAATCACGATCCCTACTTAATCTGTGCTGATTTTGTCAGCTATGCTTCCTGTCAGCAAAATGTTAATTTGAAGTTTACCGACTGTGAAGACTGGAGTCGCATGTCTATCCTTAATGTAGCAAGGATGGGAAAATTTTCTTCAGATCGGGCTATCAGAGAATATTGCGAAGACATTTGGAAAACAGCTCCTATCAGCATGAGCCAAAAATCCCATCGTGTTTAGTTTTTATCAAAACTGATCATTAGTTGCCCAATCTAAACAACCATCTGGACTAAACAAACTTACCCAGTGCCATCATGACTGGTTAACTAATCTACTCTATTCGCTTGTATCGTAAACGCCAATACCAGTTCTTCACCCCTAATCAGTGTTAAAGGCGTCGGCAAACCGTCATCAGTGGGTTGGTTTCCAATAACCGGTTCTATGCAAATATACTCATGTTTTTTATCACTCCATACACCAAATACAATACAGAGATTTTCAGAGATTGGTGAAATATCGCAATTTACGGTTACGGTATAAAGAGCTGTTGTGAGTTTGGCTGCTTCCGATAAAGAGGTGGCGCTATAACTTTGCATGCTATCATGAGGCAATGTTGCTACATCTATCCGCTGTGTACCAATATCAATAAAACTATTTTCCGTAATCGAAAAATAGGGATGAAATCCTGGACGAACCAATGCCACCTCTGATTTAGCACGAATGGTTGTAGTTACTTTAAGTATTTTGCTATTTAGTTCTTCAATTTCTTCCCAATCGGTAATAACATCAACACTTCCCCAGTTATTTTCTGCAGACGCTGAAAGGCTTTTTTGGTGTGGCAGCTTATTATCGCAAGCAGTTATCCTATATTCACCGTGTTTAATACTAAAGGGTGGAGTTAACGCCTCAAAATTGGGTATACAAAGATAGACACCGCCACGTGAGCCACCATCTTCTTTGCCATGCAGTGGCTCGACGATATTAATATCATCTAATTGCCAATTTATTAGGGTACCTGTATCGTTGAATTTCATATTAGGAAGTTAGTCGTCTTAATCGGATAAAGTAATCGAGAACACCACACAGGCGATCAACGATTTTTAAATATTTTTTTCATTTATTCCTTAGCCAAAATATTAGGGTTAAATTTTACAATATTACCCTAGGTAGACAGCTCTTCATACTATTATCGCTGTAAAAAAGGATTTTTATCTAATATTTATGAGGCCGTCATTTCAACGAAATTGATATTTAATTCCTTGGTTATTCGTAAACCACCCAGTCTATCCGCAGGGATGAGTGCTATTTTTTGTTCTTAACAAGAACGGATTCCAAATCAAAAATACAGTTTTAACGGCCCTGTAACCTCTCCGAGCGAAATCTGTAACAAATTTCAGCTATTTTAACTGTGCCTTACGTCACATTTTATTAAGGCTTACTACGCACGATCTGTTTTGCGATTGAAAATCCGGCCTTGACTTTGGGGAATAAACCAATAGGCGGCACTGCACTGAATAGAGACTGGTTTCTGTTGCCTTACCGCTAGCCCCTCATGCTCTCGCACGTTTTTGTGATACAAAACAAGTGCGCATTTTTTCGATATTAGAATTAAAAAACGGAGATTTGCAATGCAACAGTTTCAAAGACCACGTGCTTCAATGAAGCGAACCGTTATAGGCTTCTCATTGCTACTGCTCTCGGGTGTGACACAAGCGTCCATCATTAGCGGTAACATTAATACCCTTTTAAGTTCTAGCAACCAATCGACCGATGGCTTGAGTTATTTCAATGCACCTACCAGCGCGCCTTTCTCGTTGGTGACAATTGGCGAATACGACTTAAACCTAACCAGCAATCAAATGATTAGCGCTGGTACATTTAGCGGAAACTTTGGTAGTAATATAATTGGTAGCAGCACTGCGCCGGTAAATCTGTTTATCGATGGTATTGCCGTTGCCACTTGCGATGCAACTTGCGCAGCCAATTCCGCATCAAACGATGTTTCTTGGTCGTATACATTAAGCACGACTGATCTGACCGCATTAGCCAGCAATACAGATTGGACGCAAGGTAAAGTTATTCTCACTGCATTGCAAACCGATGTTTCACAAATTGCTTTGGATCCAACATCTTTTACGCTGACTAGGGCTGTTCCAGTTCCTGGTGCAGCTCTGTTATTTAGCTCTGCACTGGCTTTCTTTCTGAGCTTTAGCAGCCGCAAGAACACACTTACCCGTGCCTAATTCCTTTTTGGAGATACTTTGCATGAACAAATATAGTTCTATTCTCAAAGCCGCAATCGCTTCCGCTGTTTTAAGCATAATCACATCGCATGCTAACGCAGCCTGTAATTTGGGCGGTAACGTTAAACACGTCGTCTATATCCAATTTGATAACGTACATCTGGAACGTGACAGACCCAATATTCCTTCCGATCTGGAACAAATGCCGAATTTATTGAACTTTCTGCAAAATCAAGGGACTTTGCTGGCCAACCACCATACACCATTGATTTCTCATACTGCTAACAACATTATCACCAGTTTGACCGGCATCTATGGTGACAAACACGGCCAACCGATTTCAAACTCTTACGGCTATTTCAAAACCAACGGCTCAATTGGGTTTTCAAGCTCATTTTCTTACTGGACAGACCCGAGTGCAGAACCAAATAGTTCGCCCATCATGGTCGGCCAAAACGGCAAAGTTGCTCCAGCTCCTTGGGTACCTTTTACCCGCGCTGGCTGTGATGTAGGTCAAGTATCGGTTGCCAATACCATTTTGGAAAACACCACTTCGGATATTACCACCGTATTTGGTGCCACATCGCCAGAAGCCATTGAGGCAGCCAGTAATAGTGCATTAGCACAAGCTGACTTTGTAGGTATCGGTGTTCACTGCGGATTCAACAGTGCTTTATGTAACAATACTAATGCAAAAGCCGACAAACTGCGTTCCGAAATGGATGGTTATGCTGGTTATAAAGCGTTGTTTGGTCATAAATATGTTGCTGCAACCATTTCGCCTTCCTCACCGTTACTGAATTTGGACGGTGTTGCTATCAATGATGGTAAGGGTAACAACGGTTTTCCTGGTTTCGACGGTATGAGCGCTTCAAATACTTTGGGCTACGTTGCCAAAATGCTGGAAAGCGGCATTCCTGTGGTTTATTCTTACATTTCCGATGCGCATGACAATCATGTAGCTGGCAGCGCTCCTTGTAACGTGATCAGCTCAACGGCAACCTGTGCTTACGGCACTGGAGAAGCTGGCTATGTTGCGGCTCTAAAAACCAATGACACTGCATTCGGTAAGTTTTTTTCCCGATTGGCAGCAGACGGTATTGATGCAAGCAATACCTTGTTTATCGTAACAACCGATGAGCAGGATCATGTTGCCGAAACTCTTACCCCAAGCCCAGCAGGTTGTGACGGTATAACTACACCTTGCGTGTATAACCACACTCCAAACAGTGCGACAACCCGTAATGTAGCCACTGTAGGCGAAGTCAATGTCAATTTAAGCCGTTTGCTCAACACCGAAAAAGGCAATACCACCCCATTCTCGGTTCACAGTGATTTGGCTCCTACTTTCTATCTTACAAACAATCCTGCACAAAACGCCGCATCCACACGCCAATTGGAACGCGATGTAGCTGACCTAACAACGTATAACCCTTACAAGGGTATTACAGAGAATATGGTTGATTATATTGCTGACCAAGCTGGAATGAGCATGATCCACATGATTACCTCGGATAGTGCTAGAACGCCTAACTTTGTAACTTTCCTGAAAGGTGATTATTTCGCGTCTGCCTCAGGTACAGCAGTTTGTACCGAAAGCAACTATACAGATTGCGTCAATATTCAATCTGGATTTGCCTACAACCACGGTGGCTACCAACCAGAGATAACCACTACTTGGCTAGGCTTGGTAGGTCCGGGCGTAAATATTAGCAACGGTGTGCGTGACACTACAACCTGGACCGACCATACCGACATCCGTCCTACACTACTTAACTTGGTAGGTTTGACTGATACATATCAGCACGATGGTCGAGTAATGATAGAAATCCTGAATGATAGTGTTTTACCTTCATCTTTAGCGTCTACAAACCGTAATGCGTTTACTCAGCTTGCGCAAGCCTATAAACAAATCAATGCACCCGTTGGTAGTCTGGGCCTAAAAACTCTAGCGGCATCAACAGTGGCACTAAAAGGCCACGACGCCAGCGATACAACTTATAGCAGTTGTGAAGCAAAAATCAGTACTTGGGTACAAACCCGTAACAATCTGGCTTCTCAGATGATTTCCGCATTGGAAAACGCAGAATTCTTCGGAATACCTGTCGATTCAACAGTTGCAACTTCATTGGTTAATCAAGCCAACAATTTGATAGCGAACGCTAACTGTCCTTAATTCCGTCCATTTGGTCGGCAATCGCGGGCGGCAACATCAATTAATTGGGTTGCTGCCCGTTTTTAATCTGCCAAGTAAAGTGATTAAGTTTGCAAGGCTATTTTTCAGCGAAAGTATGCAAACACTATAATCAGAATAGTGTCCATTCCTTATTTGCTTCTGCTGTTATTATTGATGTAAGCTTAGATACATTGATACAAACCATTTTCGTAAGCCTATATCATGCAAACAATCGACCAGCTTCGCTCCGGTCAGCTAGCCGGCATTCAGCGTCTTACTCTATGCTGTGGCTTGAAAAGTTTTCCAGAAGAGATTTTCGATCTAGCAGCTACACTGGAAATTCTCGATCTATCTGGCAACTCTCTTTCAAACCTACCTGAGGACATTGCTAAACTTAGCAAACTGCGCGTCATCTTTTGCTCTAACAACGAGTTTACAGAGTTACCTGAAGTATTGGGTCGCTGTCCAGAATTGAGTATGGTTGGCTTCAAAGCCAACCGCATTTGTAAGGTATCGGCCAAGGCACTACCTAAAAAACTACGCTGGTTAATCCTGACAGATAACGAGATAGAAGAACTGCCTGCCGAAATTGGACACCGTAACCAATTGCAAAAACTGATGCTGGCAGGTAATAAACTTCAGACATTACCAGAGTCATTGGCTAATTGTAAACGTCTTGAATTACTGCGCATCGCAGCAAATCAACTCACCGAATTACCCACCTGGTTATTTTCTCTACCTCGATTATCATGGCTGGCTTATTCTGGAAATCCATTGGGTGCAGCATTGGAAAGCAGAGCCTTAACAGCAACTTCAATCGACGATATTGGTTGGAACACTCTAGAACTTGAAAATATATTAGGTGAAGGAGCGTCTGGCACCATTTATCGTGCAAACTATCGTTATTACCACCAAGATCATTACCCCGTTGCAGTTAAGTTATTTAAAGGTGCGGTGACTAGCGATGGCCTGCCCTATTGTGAAATGGCTGCCTCTATTAGTGCTGGAAAACATCCGAATCTAATTAATGTTATTGGAAAAGTGAGCGACCACCCCTCAGGAACCAGCGGTTTGGTGATGGAATTGATCGAATCAGAATTTAAAAATTTGGCTGGACCGCCTAGTTTAGATTCTTGTACTAGAGATATTTACCCCTTGGATACCTGCTTTGATTTACCGACGCTACTACTGATAGCACGAAACATTTCTTCAGTCGCGCGGCACTTGCATAACCTAGGCATCATGCATGGGGATCTCTACGGCCATAATATTCTGCACTGCGATCAGGGCAGGGCGCTGATTGGCGATTTTGGCGCAGCCTCATTTTACACCACAGACTCTAGTGGTATAGCCAATGGGCTCCAGCGGATGGAAGTAAGAGCTTTTGGCTGCCTGTTGGAGGAGCTAATGGATCGGTGCAGTTTCCACCCTGAAGATTACGATGTGTTTTCCTTGCTAAACGAATTGAAAACAGCTTGCTTATGCGAAGAAAGTGAACAACGACCCTTCTTTGCTGCTATCGATAGTCTTTTAAGCGATGTTCTAAGACGTGTAAATTCAAGGGAAATGCATGAACGATTAGAGATCGTAGAGACCAAATTAATTCCCATGCAAGACTAAACTTGATGCACTAGCAAAAGTCAAAGCTTGACCCTACGTTTCAGGCTAACCGCCACGGGCAAACTAGCCTGCTAATATCTTCAGAGTCTCAATCGCAGGCTGCTTCAAAATAAACAGTTGTTCAACAGAATGTGTTTATACGCCAACATGTTTCGACCAGCTTTGCTTGGCACCCTCCGTCATTCAACAAAGCAAAATTGGCTTGATAATTGCCTAATATCAAAATTGTGCATCATCGTTTTTTTTTATGCGTTGAATATTGAGTTGCGCATTAACTTATCTTGACTAGATTTACTGGCAATTATTTTCAGGTATTTGTCAGATTAAAACCTCTAATTATATTAAAAGGAATATTATGAATATAAAAACAGCTTTGGTCGGTTCGATTTCATTACTGGCTTTAGTCCTATCTGGTAGCGCCTCAGCAGACTTCAGCGGCAATTTTGCAGCCTCTAATTGGGTATTGAATGATAATGCTGGCGGGTCCGTCGATCTTAGCAATGCTCCTCTTTCTATCACGTTGACTAGCGGTAATTCTGGCATACAGGGCGATACCTTGTTAACAACCACCGCTAGTGTAGCCGAAACCGTTTCATTCAACTGGTCTTATGTCACCAATGATTTATGGGGTCAATCAGGTACCGATGCCTTTGGATATATAGTCAACGGTGTGTTTACCCAATTAATCGACCCCAATCAAGATCCGTCTATTCCTGCTCAGTCAGGTATAGCTTCTTTTAATGTCAATGCCGGAGATGTATTTGGTTTTGATGCCAATACCTTTGATGGATTGTATGGATCATCAATCACTGTGGTCTCAAATTTCAGTGCTGTACCGTTGCCTGGGGCATTCTGGTTGTTTGGCTCTGCATTGGTTGGTGTAGGTGCTACGGTGCGTCGCAACAAGTTCCAGTTGACTAGCTGTTAAATACTGCCACAAGTTTTTCCAATCCGGACCACAAATCAAAAATTAATAGGTATCAATCCATGTTCAAACTTAACGCAAACCTGCATGGCGGGCATTCACCCTTTAGGAAAACTCTACTTTCCGCCACTGTCGCTATCGCTACTTTAAGTGTTTCTACCACCCCGCACATCGCTCAGGCTAATACGCCGAGTGTTTCTAAGCCCAATATTCTATATATTGTCGCCGACGATCTAGGTTATTCTGACCTGAGCGCTTTCGGTGGTGAAATTCGTACCCCGAATATTGATAGCTTGGTAAAAACAGGCCGTATACTGACCAATCATCATGTATCGACGGTATGTGCTATTACTCGTTCCATGCTGTATTCAGGTACTGATCATCATCTGGTAGGTGAAGGTACTATGGGCGCGCCCAATGATGAACGTAGAGGTCTACCAGGGTATGAAGGTTATTTAAACAATCATGCCTTAAGTATTGCCGAATTGCTTAGGGACGGGGGATATCATACTTATATTTCCGGCAAATGGCACTTAGGTTCTTTAGTCAATTCATCTGTCAACAAGACGGCAGACCAATGGGGTTTTGAGAAATCTTTTAATTTGTTGGGTGGAGCGGCTGGCAATCATTTCGGTCATGATACTGCTGCGCAGAAAACCTATACAGAAAATGGCAGTTACGTTAGTTTACCCGCCACCGATGCCAATGGTCAGCCTTGGTATGATACCAATGTCTATACTCAAAAATTGATTAGCTATATCGATAGTAATATTACAGACGGCAAACCGTTTGCAGCTTTTGCCACCTATACTTCGCCGCATTGGCCCTTACAAGTTCCGGAACCTTGGCTAAGTCAGTATTCAGGATGGTATAGCGCTGGCTATGATGCTGTACGTAACCGCCGCTTGTTACGGCAAAAGCAGTTAGGATTGGTTCCGAATGATTACACGGTAGCCAGCCAGACTTTGCCAAACGCTCTCACAGCTTCACCTGCTTCATTAAACAATGGTACTTCTAATGCCAGTTATATCAATGCCAATACCGAGTTTAATGGTGCCGCAAATGTTGACTATGGTCCTGGTAATGTCGATCCAGTTTGGAATAGCCTAACCCCTGCCCAAAAGCAAACTCAGGCCAGATACATGGAAATCTATGCTGGGATGATCTCCAACCTGGATTACAATGTTGGTTTATTGATTCAGCATCTAAAAGATATTGGTCAATACGACAATACCTTTATTGTGTTTCATTCCGATAACGGTGCCGAAGGTTGGCCGATTACTGCTGCGCAAGACACCATAAATTACAATAATTATCAGTATTTAGGAAAAGACCAGGCTCTAAATCCTGTAGGTTCAGGTAATACCAATATCCATTATGGCTTACGTTGGGCAGAGGTTAGTGCCACGCCGTTCAGATTAACCAAAGGTTATACTGCGGAAGGCGGCACTTCTTCACCCACTATCGCGCATTTGCCAGGCCAAACCACACAAGCGCCTACTTTGCGGGACTTCATTCATATTAGAGATGCTGCGCCCACTTTGTTGGAAGTGGCCGGAATACCACAACCAAGTACCCCATCCACCAATGTGGGTGTGAATAATCTACCCTTGGTGGTCTACAATAATCGTGATGTATATCCGATCACGGGTAAATCCTATTTGAGTGAATTAGTAGGCTCCAGCACAGGTCCTCTTCATACCGAACCTGTTGGTGAAGAAACGTATGGACGCGCTTATATTCGTAGCGGACAGTGGAAAGCGTTATGGATAGAACCAGGTTTCGCAGGCCCATTAGATGGTCATTGGCAGTTGTTTAATATTGTCACCGACCGAGCGGAAACCAATGATGTTTCAGCAAGCAATCCGATTGTTGTCAATCAACTTTATCAGGACTGGACCCAGTATCTGCACAATACTGGGGGTGTTGAACCCCTTAGACCTCAGGGCTATTATTAAAGGATAGCTGATGGCAACGGGAGCTAAATCCTGGGGCGATGCGAACTTGGTCCGCGTCGTCCTTGTCTGCGAGATACTGATCGGAGTGCTGTTGTATTCCATTACAGGATCTTCGGCAATCTCTCCGCCATTATTGGGTACCCCGGAACAATGCACGCATTACTCCGGGTTACCGAATGATTGGGGTACTCATCCGCGCGCCGGTATGGTGTATATAAACGGAGGTGTATTTACCTTGGGTACCACTTTGGGTTATCCAGAGGAACGTAACGAGATTAAAACGAGCGTAAAGGGTTTCTGGATAGATCAAACCGAGGTGACAGTGGCTCAATTCTTAGCTTTTGTGAAAGCCACCGGCTATATAACGGAGGCAGAACGGGATGGTGGTGGGGTGGTATTCCATAATCCAGATACTGATGAATTGAATCAACGTTCTTATGCTTGGTGGAAGTTTCGGCAAGGTGCCGATTGGCGGCATCCAGCTGAAAATGACATTTCTCCGGACCCTAATCAGCCGGTAACTCTGGTCACTTTAAATGATGCTTTAGCCTATTCAAAATGGTTGGGTAGAGATTTGCCCACTGAAGCAGAATGGGAATACGCTGCCAAAGCCGGTCTGCATGGCGCAAATTTAGAAAAAGAGCCGAGAGATGCTAAAGGCAAACCGCTTGCCAATTTTTGGCAAGGTAGTTTTCCTACCCTCAATAACCGGGAAGATGGCTACAAAGGGTTGGCACCAGTCGGTTGTTTTTCTGCAAATGAGTTTAAGCTTTACGATATGATCGGCAATGCATGGGAACAAACTAAAGATATTTACACAGAATCTCATCAGTCTCGAACAGAAACTAATTTATCGCAATCTAGGGAGGTACCTAATCAGGCTATGGTTGTTAAAGGAGGCTCACATTTATGCGGTAGAGATTTTTGCGTGCGCTACAGGCCATCGGCGCGAGAAGCTCATGAGGCTAATTTACCGATTTCCCATATAGGCTTTCGTACTGTGCTGAGAGAACCGCCTTCTGACCATTCGCTTTTGGATATTAATGCCTGGTAACCTCAATTTGATTGCAAATTCACTTAAACAAAACAGCAATAACCTAGAGACTATCTCATTCAAATGCACAGTATGCGGCAAATGTTGTAACAGTGCGCCACTTATGACTGTCCCTGAACTTTTTCACCATGAAAATCTGTTTGTAGGGAGTTTGGCTGTTCGCCGGATTAGACGGCATAAAGTCGGAGAAACCCTAGGTGCAGCAAATTTGCAACACTCAATCTCGATTGAGGAGGGCGCTCAATTAGCCAGGTTGGCTGAGCGGCAGTTATATCAGCTCAGTTTAGACCATAATCAACCGGATTATGATCTTTCAATCATGACTCAAGCTATGGATTACGAGTCTATCAATAAATGCCCAGCATTGACTTCAGATTACCATTGCTCTATACAGAATGACCGCAAACCGATAGTGTGCAGTATGGTGCCTTTCGACTCCCTTTACCCAGATAGTTTACAAAATATCGTCCTGATGAATCGGGGATATAGGGAAAATTGTATTTCCAACCAACAACGAGATGATTTAAATATTGTCATCAATAATCGTAAACTGGTTGACTGGCAATATCAGGCTGCGCTAAAGCAGCGCCGTGATGATCTTGCTATGGAAAAACAACTGTGGGGAGCTGGTGTTTTTGCTCAACTGCAAAACGAATTTTTTTACCATCCGGCTATTACAAATAAAATACCCATCGATAATGGCATACTCTGCTTATCAATTATACCCGTGCTGACTATCGTCGCTGGCATTTCTGAAAACTGTCGATTGCGCTGCCTGCAATATATCGACAGCCAGCTCAAATTGATTGACAGTAAAATCAATCAAGCCATCAGCAGAAAATCTGCACAGGATAAACCGATTACATTGGAGTTTCGGGGGTTTAAGGAAAAATATTTAAAATTTCGGTCGATATTATCAGCGCATAAACCGGATGACAACCATTTTAAAGCAGATTTCTATTCAGAAAGCCAAGTCAGTACCCTAGAGACCTATTTAGGAATATCCCCATAGACTTATGGTAACTGCTTGGCATACCATCCACAGTTCTATTGCGTTATTTGCATTTTTGAATTGTTTGGATTCTGCCAATAGCCCTAACAATTATAGCCGCTATATTTGACAAATGCTTTGTATATACTACCTTTGGAATCTCTATCCTTAAAATCCTTGCAATGATTGAAATTTACAAAAATGTTGTAATGTTAGAGCGACCTAAGTTACTTGTTTAATTTCTTTAGTTAATGGAAATATCACCCACACAGACTGTTGAAAAAAAACCTGGAATATGAAAATAATAGCAATATTACTATTACTTTCAGTGGCTTTCCTATTTTCAATTAGTTCACCTTGGCAAAGATTATCTGCCATGCAAATGACTCGTACAGAAATGGCTTCAGTCGCTGTTAACGGAGAAATACTGATACTAGGTGGCTACTTACATCCTATCAGCCTTTCCTCTGTTGAAAAATATTCTCCCATTAAGGATGCTTGGGTCAGTTTGAAAGATATGCCCACATCGCTAGATCACTCTGCGGCAGTGAGTTTGGGTACAGATGTTTATGTTATTGGTGGATTAGAACGAGCTGAAACAGGTATTACCAGTAATGAGGTATTTAAATTCTCTCTTACACAGAATAAGTGGGAGCGTGTTTCATCCTTGCCAGAATCTTTAGGTGCTGTAAGTGCTGTTGTTATAGGCCATACCATCCATGTATTTGGAGGTTTAAATACAAATGGACCTAGCGCATCGCACTATCTATACAACATTGATCGAGATGAGTGGAGTAAAGCTGAAAATATGCCTACTCCAAATCATCATATGGCTATTGCTACCGATGGAGTAAGAATCTTTTTAACAGGAGGAAGTGAAAAATTTCCAGATTCATTACTTTCTCGGGTGCTTGTCTTCGATACTAAGACAAAAAAATGGCAAGAAGGACCTAAGCTTCCCACCCCAAGAGGTGATGCACAAGGCACCATCATTGGCAAATATTTTATTGTCGCAGGCGGTGAGAATGCTAATGGAGAAGTATTCGATGTGATTGAGGCGCTTGATATGGATTTAATGACATGGAAAACCTTACCCAGTTTACGCTTGGCTCGTCATGGACATGCATCCGTTTCGATTGGTAATTCTTTGTACATTATAGGCGGTCGAGATAAAAATCATAATTGGGGTTACACTGATTTAAATGAAAGGCTGGAAATAAAAAACTGACGGCAATTGTCTGTATAACGTTATGTTTTGTAAATAAATTTCACGGAAATAGCAAAAAATAATCAATAATAACTAATCTGGGGGGAAACCAATGTCCATTACTAAATATTCTCTACCATTGGCTTGTGCGTATATTTTTACTAGTTTTGTGGTCTTAGCTAACGGGGTGCCGAATCCGGTTCCGGTGACTGAAACTGTTATTGGTATACCGACAACAAAGGATGTTGATAATGGTTATGCAGGATTGAAATGGGCTTTGGGTGACAACCTGGTGCCTGATATTGTGGTTGGTTTTCGGCATGCAAATGTAAGTACAAATGGCGATACATACGGCGGCGATGTTTCTTTCTCATTCAAAGTTTATGGCGGGCTGAAGCCGGGCAAGATACGACTAAAATATTTCAATGGTGCAGATTACATGCAAGGAGAAGTAGGTGGTGGTTATGATTTTACAAAGGGGTTTTTTGCCGGTATTGGGTTAACGCCCCCTTTTCTAACTTGGGTGTCGATTATCACTTTACTGATAGCGTCCCTTTAGAGCCGTACTTTATGTTGGACACACTAGGGCAATATAATAAACCATTAGCTAGAAAAATCACGATACTTAACTGCCCTAATGGTTCTCATCCGGTAAATGGTTTTTGTATTCTTGATACCCCTGGCTAGATTATAAAGTGATTCGAAATGGACTTCGTGCATCAATAATTAGTGACGGTGCTATTGATAATTGTAATGGCTCGGTAAGCCCCGACACTTTTCTATAGAATTCAGAATACTGCGAAAAAAAACGTGATATCCCAGTAATTTCCCTTACAAATCATATTTTCATCAACTTCATTGATTTTAGCTGTGTTTACGATACTCTCTACTGACGTACATACATTAGGTCTATCAGTTAGATAATAAATGCGTATAGGCAGGTAAGGTCTGCAATCTGTTGTCATCTTTTGGTGTACCTACTGTAAAGTGATATAAACTTTGCCAATCATCGTCTTTTAAGCCTAATACACCATGCACTGCATCATCAAAAAAACAACCTATACCAGTACCTCTGAGACCGACAGCTTCAGCTTCCAGATACAGGATCTGACCTAGAAGGCCACATTCCCAAAACAAACGCCGATAATTCCAGGCTGCAGTGCTGATAGTATCCGCAAAGCGGGCTAGCATACCTAAACTGAAAGCACTGTCGCTGGCAATAGCTTGATGACAGGAGAGGGTTTGGGCAGCTTGTCTAACGTTTCCTGGGGTAAGTAAGTAAAATGAGCAGGGAGCTGGCACCGTTTGCCAAACAAAATCAGCAGAAAATGCGGCTTGTAAACTGGGAATGTCGGTAGTGTTACGCGGTAAAAAATAGAGGCCCGGTGCAAGATTTTCAACCCGATGCACAAATATAAATATATGGACAGCAGGTGACCAATTCCATGCGCTAAAAGGGGGCTTTTGATTCGGCAACAAAGAACAAAGCATGCGTTGAAAATCGGCAAGTGGTATGGGATCAGCTTTGCCGTTAAAATTTTGCGCACTTCGGCGCTGGCGAATTAACTTACTGGCAGTCAGATTGTATTTGGGTATAGCCAAGTAAACTGGTTCTGGTTGCCAGTGTTCGATGGGCGTTGCAGGTTTTTCTGCTTGTTTAGAAACATCGTCAATAATAGGCCAGCGATAAAAATGTCGGCCACTCAGTTGTTCGGCTGTGCCAAACCATTGTGTTGAAGCGAACAATGACGATAAACAAACCGGATTAAAGTGGTTGCTCGGAGATGATGGAGTGATTATTCGACATAATATATCGGCTGATTCATGTTCAGACGCTATAAAATCAGTAGCTTGGTTTAGCCCTAACCCAGCGGCAATTTCACTATCAGCTACAGAACTACATAATTCAATTGACCAGCCTAAACAGGCAGCCGCGTAACTTAAAGCCGCTAGAGCATGACCAATATCATGCTGACAATAACGAAATGCCCTTTCGCCATATTTCCATGCTTCGCGCCAATGAATGGAAGATAAAGCAATAAAAATCTCAGAATTTACAGGGTTAACCTTAAATTGACCACGGCGCTCAAGATGGTGGTCGTGGCTAACATAGTGATAAACGCCAGGAATTAATAGTGTTGCATCACTACAAAGTACATAAGCCTCAGTGGGATGTAAATTACCACTGGAGGGATTACAGCGTAATGCCCATCTATCCGGACCAAATTGTTTCCATGCTGAAAGGCCGAATGATAATTCAAGTAACAAACCTAAGCTTTGCAAGTCCAAGGCTTGAGAGCTGATCCGTTCGGGGTTGTCTAGTTCGGCAAATAAAGCATCGAGATCAGAACCGGGTGTAGGTAATGTTACAATTTCGCAACCACTAAAACGTCGAAACGGATTTGGTTGATCATCCCAATCCAGCGATGCCGGGCCAGCCGCATAAGCATTAATCTGGTGTTTGGTGCGTTGATGATAATGGCGTATGAAATCAGTGGCATCGGACATAGTGATTCCCGTAAGGGTAAATAGTTAAGCTGGTAAATGTCATTAAACCACAAAGGCTTAGGATGAGTTTATCCTAACTCAGGCACTTCTACTTCCAAGTCACTGGTCCAGCAACCGATGAGGGGGCCCAAATTCATGTCATTGTCTTCAAACCTAACTAAAAAAACATTCAAAGTTGGATCTTCTTCTACATGACCTTTCATTACAATCACGCCACGCGTACCAGCTGAGGCCAATAGTTCGCCTTCTTTACTATCTGGCATACTGCCATCATCAAATATGCTATGCGCAGCATAAACCACATCACCTAAATCTAATTCGTCTACTTTCATGGCATTTTTCCTGTGAGTATTTTGTAGTAAACCTAACAAATATAGTTGGATTGTTGTTGAACAAGCCAAATGTATATCAGTGTGTTATTTGCAGTATTCAATTAAATCAATTGGTTAATTAAAATTTTAACGTATGGCACACTGGTTGCTTTACTTGTTACAAGATCAATGCCAAACCGTTCAGGAGATTAAAAAATGATCACATTAACCGAAAACGCAATAAATGCCGTAGGTAGATTCATTAGCAGTTCAGATAAACCAACTGGCGGGCTACGGATTGAAGTGACCGATGGCGGTTGTTCAGGGCTTTCCTATGGCTTACGCTTGGAGTCCTCTGAAAATACTGATGATACCGTTATTGATTGTGGTGAAGTAAAAGTATTTGTCGATCCGCTGAGTTTGCCAAAACTGGATGGTATGTCTATTGATTTTGTTGATAGTTTGGATGGTTCGGGTTTTAAATTTACAAATCCAAATGCGGTAAAAAGTTGTGCTTGTGGTTCGTCGTTTACCACTAGCGATAACGGCGCACCCACCAAAACCTGTTCTTAACGCTTACCGAGGAATTAGTGATGTGGGATTATTCAGATAAAGTAAAAGAACATTTTTTTAACCCTAAAAATGCTGGCGCTGTAGCGGGTGCAAATGCAATTGGGGAAGTTGGTTCGATTAGTTGTGGCGATGCTTTACGCCTGACGTTGAAAGTAAATGATAAAACTGAAGTGATTGAAGAAGCTGGTTTCCAAACTTTTGGTTGTGGTTCAGCTATTGCATCGTCTTCTGTATTGACAGAAATTATCAAAGGTTTAACTTTGGATGAAGCACTGCAAGTCACCAATCAGGATATTGCCAAAGAACTGGATGGATTGCCTCCAGAAAAAATGCATTGTTCAGTAATGGGCCGTGAAGCATTACAAGCAGCCGTGGCAAATTATCGCGGCGAAGAATGGAAAGATGATCACGAAGAAGGGGCGCTTATTTGCAAATGTTTTGCCATAGATGCCGTTATGATAGAAGAAATGGTGTGGGCAAATAAGTTGCGTACCGTTGAGGATGTAACAAATTACACGAAGGCTGGTGGTGGTTGTGCTGCATGTCATGAAGATATTGAAGCGATTTTAGAGCGCGTACTTAAAGAGCGCGGCGAATCTTTCGATCCGCTTGCTGCACCGGTAGAAAAACCGGTAGTTGCTGAAAAGAAACCGCTTACCAATTTGCAACGCATCAAAAAAATTGAGGAAGTTCTAAATGCTCTTCGTCCACAATTGATGGCTGATGGTGGTGATGTGGAATTGGTCGAAGTTGTCGACAACATTGCATATGTGAATATGACAGGAGCCTGTAACGGCTGTCAAATGGCTTCTATGACTATTTCTGGTATTCAACAACGCTTACTGGAAGTGCTGGGAGAATTTATTCGTGTCGTACCTGCCTCGCAAATGCCGAAGCTGGTGTCAATTATGGAGGCAGGACATGCCTGATATTTATCTGGATAATAATGCCACTACGAAAGTGGATAGTGCCGTTGTTGATGCAATGATCCCTTTTTTTACTGAGCAGTTCGGTAATCCTTCATCAATTCATCGATTTGCCGATGGTGTTGCTCGTGCCATTAAAAAAGCCCGTGGACAAGTACAGGAGCTTATAGGTGCGGAGCATGATTCTGAAATTATTTTTACCTCTTGCGGCACAGAATCTGATTCAACCGCAATTTTATCGGCTATTAAGGCCCAACCTAATCGTAAAGAAATAATTACCACCGCAGTAGAGCATCCTGCGATTTTAAATTTATGTGAAAATCTGGAAAAAGAAGGCTATACCATCCACCGTTTACCCGTGGATAAATGTGGACGATTAAATCTGGAATCCTATAAAAACATGTTGTCTGACCAAGTGGCTATTGTCTCTGTTATGTGGGCAAATAACGAAACCGGTACCATTTTTCCTGTCATAGAAATGGCAGATATGGCGAGTAATGCCGGTGTAATGTTTCATACCGATGCGGTACAAGCCGTTGGAAAAATACCAATGATGTTGCAAGATACTAAAATTGATATGTTATCCATTTCTGGGCATAAGCTGCATGCGCCTAAAGGTATTGGAGTATTGTATTTGCGTAGAGGTACTCGTTATCGGCCATTACTTCGAGGCGGGCATCAGGAGCGTGGTCGACGGGCTGGTACAGAAAATAGCGCCTCTATTGTTGGTTTGGGTAAAGCCTGCGAAATGGCTATGGAGCATATGGAGTATGAAAATATTCAGGTAAAAGCTATGCGAGACCGATTAGAGCAGGGAATTATTGAACAAATTCCACATTGTTTTATTACGGGTGATCTGAATAACCGATTACCTAATACCACCGATATTGCCTTTGAATATATCGAAGGCGAAGCAATTTTGATGTTGTTGAATAAAGCAGGTATTGCTGCATCTAGTGGTTCGGCGTGTACTTCCGGTTCTCTGGAGCCTTCGCATGTGATGCGTGCAATGCAAATTCCTTATACTGCGGCGCATGGCACCATTCGTTTTTCATTTTCCCGCTACAACACTATGAGTGAAGTTGATGAGGTTCTGAAAGTGATGCCGGGTATTGTGGCTAATTTACGTAAACTATCACCCTATTGGGAAGGGGATGGTCCGGTGGCTAATCCAGAACAGGCCTTTCAGCCAACTTATGCATAAATATTGGAACAAAAGTCCTTTTTATCGTTGATTTCGACTTTGCAGGATGTCCAGTGCATTTGGCAATGGACATCTTGTATTGGCCTAGTGTTTAAAGCTATCTTAGCATTAAGTATTCTTAACTTGCCCATGAATCCAAAAGACTTAGGGAGGAAGATTCTCTTTGAGTCCACTTGTTGCTACTCGTCTGGCTGCGAGTGGTAAGCAAATCCACTTTGCGGATTTTTAATTTTTCTGATAGAACCGATCTTTATCAAGTTAGCACGCTATGGGTTAGCAAGCCCTTGATAATAGGTTGGCGAATTTTTGTTTCGTTCGTGTTTAAAAACGTCTACTATAAGTTGTGTTGGGCTAAAACTTCGCTATGTATCAGACTGATTTTATAGTTTCTGCTCAACAAAAATCTTAACTTCTAGCATATGTAATGTCTATAGTTTGGTGTGGAGTGTTTTGCAGCATATAGACAATTTTGCTGGTTCACTGATTTTAAACACAGAAAAAATCAACCCTGCACAATGAATGATGATAAAACAATACTGGTACGTGCTAATCCTCAACAGCAACAGCCAGTTGATACAGAGAAAACGGTCTTAAATCAGGCGCAAACATTACAAGTCAATTTGTTTGATGCCGCAGGTAATCGTATTGCCAGTTATTCTTTTGCGGATCGTTTTAATGTCGGACGGGCTGCCGATAATGCCATTAGTATTGAAAATATTTTGGTTAGTCGACATCATATGGAGGTAAAGTGGGAGTTGGGGTGTTATTGGTTATACAACTTAAAAAGTACGCATGGTGTTTTTCTAAATGATGCCTTAGTTCAGGAAAAAATTAAACTTAATTTGCCCACGACTGTAGTATTGGGAGGGTCTGGTTATTTGTTAGAAATTCAGGCCGCCAAACAAGTTACGCAAATACTTCATCACAAGCCAACTCCCTCTGCTAACTCTTTCTCAGTTGCAGCATCTTTGCCAGCTCAACAAATTATTAAGGCCAAGCCAGCTTTATCAGCAGAAGAAGTAAGAAACAGGCTATTGAACGAAGCAGAAACCGATGATATGGGCGAGCATACTATTATGGTACGAAGGCTGATTCGTGAGGATAGGGCAGTTAGGAGTAAGAGTTATAAAAAGGTGATATGGCTGTTAGGCGTATTATTTGTATTGTCAGCAACGCTTGTGACTTACCAGCATTTTGCGCTTGCCAACGCACGTTTGATTGCCATAAATATGTTTTATGACATTAAAACCTTAGAAGTCAATTTATCTCAGGCTGATGTAAGGTTGGAAAGTAGCGCAAAAGCGTTGTCACAAACTATGCAGGAGATCAGTGGCGAACGATTGAAAGCTGAGCAAGAGCGAGCCAGAGAAGAGCAACAAAAAATACTCGAGGAAAAGCAACGCTTGGCGCAGGAAAGAGAAAAGCTAAAAGCGATGAAAGCCAAATATGAAAGCTATTTAAACGAGATCAATTTTCTGCGGATCAGTTTTCCTAGCGATGAGCGATATGAAAAAGAATTAATAACTCGTGTGGCTAGAGGGTTTGGTGAAAGTGAATTGGAAGTGCCAGATGACTTTGTTGCTGAAGTGCAAAAGTACATCAAACTTTGGCAAAGTTCCGGCAGAATGCAAATGGCTATGAAAAGACTGGAAGAAAACCATTATGCGCCAGTGATTGTCGATGCTTTGGAAAAACAGGGGTTGCCAACTTATTTTATTTATTTACCGCTTCAAGAAAGTAATTTCGATCCATTGGCAATTGGGCCTGAAACCCGCTTTGGCGTAGCCAAAGGTGCTTGGCAATTTTTGGCGACAACAGGAAGTGAATATGGGTTGGCGAGTGGGCCGTTGGCAAATAGCCGAGAATTTGATGCACAAGACTCACGTTTTGATTTTGCTCAGGCAACACAGGCTGGAGCCAAATATCTTAAATATATTTATAGTACACAGGCACAGGCATCCGGTTTGTTGGTGATGGCAAGTTATAATTATGGGCATAATAAAGTTAAAAGTATGATTGCAGAAATGCCCGATAATCCAAGAGATAAGAATTTTTGGAAATTTATACAACAGTATGAGATTCCAAAAGAAACTTATGATTATGTGTTTTATATTTTTTCGGCGGCAGTGATTGGTGAAGATCCGAAACATTTTGGTTTCGACTTTACACCACCCACGTTGTATCTTTCTAAGCAAACTAAAGTTTAAGAGTTTTTGAGAAAATACCATTCAATAAATCAATGTCACTGGCTTTCTATAAGCCACTGACAAAAACGCAGTATGTTCTACATATCGGTTAGTCCGTTCTTGGTGAGCTTAGTCGAACCATGAACGGACTAACCGATCCGACGTATAAAATACATACTGATTTATTGCTAAGTGCTTATTAATAATTTGCGCATTTATTGACTAATAGTATTGGTCGTGTAAACATTGGATTAGTATAAAAAACAATTATCTGCATTAGATCGTTTAATGCAATGGAAATGTCTGTTTCAACGGTTTTTTATTAGTAAATAATTGTTTTAATACATGTTATATGTATTAAAATACAAGATAATATAATGTTTTCGCGTTATAGTGATATTAACTCACTATAGGTTTTGGTAATATCGGAAAATGTACTTTTAAAAGCAGGTTAGCGTTTTTTGTAAATTAATAATTTATCCTTGTATGCAAGTTTTGTCGATGCCTTAAAGTTTGTCTTTCGAATTTTCCTTATCAATTAATTTCAGCTCAAATATAGGTATTATATGAAAACAAGTGCGCGTAATCATTTTAATGGCATTGTTAAAGACGTCATTGTGGGTGCTGTAAATGCCGAAGTTCATGTTAGTTTAAAAGGTGGTGATTCCATTGTTGCTTCGATTACTAAAAATTCAGTTGAAGCGTTGGGCATTAAGTCAGGAATATCCATACTTGCCTTAATTAAAGCGCCACAAATTATTTTGGTTTCTGATTTTGGTGGATATAAAATTTCGGCACGTAATCAACTAGCTGGGTCAATACTTGAGATAAAGCGCGGGCCAGTCAATGCTGAAGTGGATATTGAGTTGAAAGGAGGAGAAAAAGTCGCCGCTACAGTGACCAATGATAGTGTTGAGGGCTTGGGTTTACAAAAAGGTCAACCAGTGACTGCCGTGTTTAAAGCCAGTGCAGTATTGCTAGCGGTATCGAGTTAAATAAGGATTCGCTAGTTGATTAGAGTTGGTCAGATAAAAAGACTGTTCTGAAAACTCGCTTTATTCAGTGAGTATTCGACGGAGTACTGATCCTTTGATGTATAAAGACACACCACACTGTATATTGAAAGCATATACAGTGGGTGCAAGTTTAAGAGCTTACACTTACATATTCTAGATCTTTAGCAAAACAAGCATCCATGTAGTTTAGGATGCTTAACTTACACTTAAGCTTTTCTGTTTGAACGACGGCTTAAGCCCAACAAGGCTGTTAAACCAGTGCCAAACAACACGCCGCTAAATGGCACTGGTAATGAGGCAATTGTGTTTATATTATTAATTGTTGTGGTTGGTGCAAATCCTAAGTTTTTTGCATCAAATGCGCTGATTATACTTGCTAATTCATTGGATGAGTTTGCTGTGCCGTCTGAATTCAGACCAAGTGGATCGTACAAATATACGGCTTGACCCTTTGAGCTGCCTATAATGTTGGGTTGCTGAGTAGTCCAGCCACCAGTAAACAGAGTGCTAAAACCTAAAGTATCTTGAGCAGTGTTATACCCGAAGCCTGTTAAATTTGCCTGCAGCAAATTGGTTCCAGAAGTTGAGGTAGGTGCTATCGCGCCTGTATCTGCTGTAATTTGGGCTGCAGTGGTATCGTTGAAATAGCCTGTAATTTTTAAGTAATCACTTCCAGCGGCGTTTGCAATAAAGTTACCTGATTTGTCAAAGGTAGCGGATAGGCTGTATTCATTAGCATTGCCAATGTAACTTTGAGCGAATAGTTGGTTGAATACAGAAAAAGTGCCTGTACTGGTTGCATTTAATGTGTAGTCGCCTGTAACTGCACTGTAAGTTAAACTAACTGACTGATTATTAATCCAATAGTTCCAATCCCCAATAGGCGCACTGTAAGGAACTACCGGGGTTAGCGTTGGTAATATATCCAGCGCCTGCGCGGACCCAGAAATGGCCATTAATGCTATTGACATACTAAGTAATTTTTTACATCTCATATCGAATACTCCGTCCATAAAATTTTGAGATTACTATGAATAAAAGCTTAATAGTGATTAGTTATCAAGCTGTTTTTTGCTTATATCGTACTGCTAAGCTCATTAATGGCAATCCTAATAGCATCATTATCAATACTTCAGCCTCAGGAACTGGTGCTGCTGCAATAGAAAGATTTGAAATGCTTAGGGCCGAATTGTAGCTGTCATAGCCTTCGTGACTGATAACAAAAGAAACTGTGCCGCTGAAGTTTGGTGCTAAAGCAATTGATGCTGTTTCTAAACCACTGTCTTTGGCGTTATGTAATTTAATGATACTCTCTAGTTGATATTGGGTGCCACCTATATCTACTAAGGCAAAATCATTGTATGGTGTTCCACTTTGAGTTGTGAACTCCCAGTTGAAAGTCAGAATTTGATTGCCGGTGACACTAAAAGAGGTATCGCTAAGAATTGCACCCACTAAGCCAAGATTGCCTATGCTGGAGTTTGCGCCATCTGTAAAAGATGCTGTTGAGCTTTTTGAGTCGTAAGCATAGGTACTCTGCCCAAGGCCATCTCCAGTATTTAGCGTAGCTGTGCCGTTTGAAAAAGTGACCAAGTTAGATTGTGATGCAGTCCATGTTGTCAGGTCTGTGTTCGACGCGTAAACATTGCCAACAGACAATCCCATGATCAGAGTTGCTAGTGTCTTGAGTTTAAATGCAGATTTAATTTTCATAAATATTATCTCAAATTAAGTAAAGTGGAGGCTAGGGATATTTTTACTAACCTTGCTATATTTTTAAACTTATAACTGCGATCAAGCAAATGGCAAAACGGTGTACGAAAAAAAATCAGTAGCCAAAAATAACCTTTGTATGATTCTATCATGCAATTAATGGCATGCCAAAAAATAATTATGAATAATCATAAGCTTGGTCAAAAAATCAGTTTGCAAATGCATTCGAAATATCCGTTTTCTTGTGTGTTAATCCTTGTTAATTTAGGCTATAGAGAAATCAAGTTACGGCCCAACGTTGTGGTCCATTATGCACAAACAAAATGAAAATTTGATGACAATTTTGTTACAGTTTTCATATCTGTAATCGCATTAATATAAAAGCAAATTTTAAGCCATTAATCTGGATTGCTAATATGTGGTTGGCTGAATTTTTTAAGCTATTGATACTTATAATTTATTTTATTTGTCTGTTGCGAATCATGAAGATAAATTTGCCCAACTAGAGTACATGAAATTAATTAAACTGTGTTATATGACACACATTTAGAGCTAAATTGTGGCCTTTGTGTATATTTTTACCGATAAAATAATGTGTAGTTAGTCAAATTACGTTGTTATCAGTCAATTGTTCACGATTATTTATCAAGTTGTGATTTATCTAGTCTTTAGACTTATTCAACTGTTGGTATTTAAGCAGTAGATGTTGAAATTTAGTCAGCCATTGTTGAAATTTCAGCACCCGTCTGATGAATGCTTGAATTATATTGTGCAAAGCGGTGTTTAATGTAAAAAAATGGCCCTAGTCTTCAATTAATAATGAGTTGAAGTCAGCATTTAAGGGGGTCTGTTACAGTGGCAAAGTATTAGTTTTGATGAAACGTAAGTATTTACGTAAATGAATCCCCTGTTGTTACAGTAAATCAGCTATGATGTTCGTCGAAAGGCTATAGTCTTTCAAAATCCAATAGTAATAATTTATATCGATAATCAGCAAGGATTTGCTTTAGGCTGTCCGGAGTTTTACTCTGGTTTGTTGTACTCCAGTTCGCAGGGATGGTGTCTTATCAATCCTATCTGGTGCCAGCAGTCTTATTTCCAAGTTGGCCCGGCATATCTTTAAGTCATTGGTTCTTCAGGCAGTTATATAACATTCTAACCTTATGAAAACATTTAAAAAATCAGCATTAATACTGTTTATGGCCCTCACTTTGGGTTTAGCTAGTTTTGTAGCCCAAGCAGCAGAACAGGCGAGTCCAGGTGAGATTATTTCGCATATTGAAAAAGCTTTAATCGAAATTAAAAACAGCGACTTTTCAGCTGCGCAGGTACAATTAAAGTCAGCACGCTTTGCCTCTGATACGTTGTCAGGTGATGCCGCCAAACGTGCGCATGCGGCACTGATACAAGGCCAGATACAAGCCAAAAAAGGCGATATTAATAAAGCAACTGATGAATTAAACCAAGCGATAGTTTTATTTAAATCGCTTTAAGTTAAAAACAGTATAGTCAGTGTCGATTGTTGCCTTGATAAGCAGTTTGTCAAATTTTCAATCGACACGGTTGCTGATCGTTGTAAAGCAAAAAGAAAAGCTGGTTAATTAATTGAGCTTCGATGCAGTTATTGCTCGCTAGGATGACAGCTTGTTTCACTCGATTTTGGGCCTTGATGGTAAATTAGCTCTGCAACGGGATTACCTCCCACAAAATGTTCATCAATAATACGCTGCAAGTTCACTTCATTGACGTTGTAATACCAGACACCATCAGGCTGTACGCACATGATAGGTCCAGATTTACAAGTTGCAAAACATTGAGTACGGGTTCGCTTTACGCGTAATTCACCCTTGTCTATGCCCGCCGCTTTGAATTTTTCACCGAGTAGATTGAATAATAATTCAGCTTCGCCATTTTCAGTACAACGCGGGCCAGTGCAAACCAGTAGGTGGCGTTTGTAATCCTGCAATTTGGGTTTTTCCAAGTCGATCAACGCTATTTCATTCATGTATATAAGACTCCTGGATAGTAGATTGGGTTAATTTAGCTTGGTCATCGTGATAATGATGTAGCGCAGTTTCATCGAAATCACTACCCTCCTTGACCAGCCACAGATTTAGTAACGATTCGCCTTCGGGATCAGTAATTTGGATGCCATAGGCTTCCGCGCTCCGACTCAAAAACCAGATTTTATGGGCTTTTTGCCAATCCACATGCAAATGAAAATGTTCATTAACAAGGCTAAGCCAATTGTTTTTAAGCTGTAAATTCTGGCCTTGAATTAATAGTTCAGCTATTGCCCCGCCAGCACTACGCACTACGGCACGTAACTTGCCCCAGTTTGGCAATTTATCAAGTAGTATGTCGTAATGTTTAGAATCAACTAACTTTGCCGTAAATAACCCAGCAAAATCCTCTGTTGTGGCAGCGGATACAGCCTCAAGAATTTCTGCCAAGGGTCTGCCGAAATAGTTGCTTGTCTCTTGCAATGTTGTTTTACCGCTATCGCGCACATACTTGCGAACACAAGCTTGCCAACCATTTAATCCCATGCTCAATGAACGTCCGGCTTGTTCACCTGCTAGCGTTTCACCAGTCAGTGCATCATATTTATTGGCATAGCCACGGGGTGTCACCATTAAACCAGATTTAACGAAAGTACTGCTATTACCTACTAAGACTGTGGTTAACATACCAATGTCACACTCAGCCATTTCCGCCAATCTTACCATCTGAATGTTTTGCAAGCTTCGATAACCTGATTTGACAATGGCTACCGGTGTATCCGGGCTACGATGACGTAACAAAATAGTTTGCGCCTCAATAATATGTTGAGTGCGGCGTCCGCTTTTGGGATTGTACAAAGCGACTACAAAGTCGCCTCGTGCTGCGTTTTCCAAACGTCTGGCAATTACTGGCCACGGCGTTAATAGGTCGGATAGGGAAATTGAGCAAAAATCATGAGTTAAAGGCGCACCGACTAGCGATGCACAACTAGATAAAGCTGTGCAGCCAGGAATTACTTCAACTTGAATCTGGCTATCGGGTGTCCAGCCGCTTTCCAGCAGTAACTCATAGGTCGGACCGGCCATGCCGTAAACGCCAATATCACCCGAAGAAACCATGGCCACAGTTTTTCCCATTTTGGCATGTTCGAATGCTTCGATACTTCTATCCAGCTCTTCGGTCATACCTTTTTTGATGACTTCCTTACCATCCAACAAGTCTTTCACCAGCTTAATATAAGTGCTATAGCCTATCACCACATCTGCTTCAGCTATAGCCTCTTTGGCACGGAAAGTCATGTGTTCGTGAGAACCTGGGCCGATACCGACTAATAAAATTTTGCCTGCTTTTGTCATGTCATTCTCGCTATGGAAACTGTGGCGTTCTTGCCGTTAGCGCCCAAATATTTATATTTTTCGACTAATAAATTCTGTATATCGGTATTGGCTGCCTGTAAAGCGGCGGCTTCTGCCACTGCGGGTGTCCCCATATATTTCATTACCACTTCTGAGGGGTTAGGTACCTGAATCTTCGCCAGAACTTCAGCTGGATAAAAATACAGAGGCCAACCCTGCACTGCAGCCAATTGCAATATGGCCTGCTCATCGTTCTTTTTATCAATACTAGCCAAGCCTACAACCGCTGATACGTCCAATCCACCTTGTTTTAATGCCTGCATTAACGCATCTTGCAAGGTCTGTAAACTGGTACCGCGATCACAGCCGATGCCCACCATCACTTTCATGTTGGGTCAAGTGGGGGGCGATATACCACCAGACGCTCTGCAAACTCTTGCCAAATATTTGCATCAATATCGCGTCGTGTCACCCATAGAATAGAACGATATTGATGTGTATCAACATCTTCAAAACGCTGAAATAAATGAATATTGGTTGGCAGCGGCGTGCTGCGCGTCCACCAGGCAAGGCTGCCCGCTTCTTGCACAAAAGCGATGGGCTGCTGGTTAACCACATCTGCTGAAACGCGGGTAATATTGATCTTCGGCGCTTCTACTTGCCATCCCAGTTCTCGGCCTAATATATCCACCGGGATAGTTTTGCCTACATCCGACGCCGTGGTGATTACAGGCGTTGCCTTTAAAAAGTCGGCAATTTTTTCGGCATAGGCATTTGCACCGCCCACATGACCAGATAATACCGGTATTACAAATTCGGCGGCATCATCAATGACTAATACCCCAGGGTCTTCATCTTTGGACTTAAGATGCGGAGCAATAAGCCGTACTACTGCACCCAGTGAAACCAAAAATATAATCTGATCGTAAGCCTCAAAAAAGCTAGCGATTTGCGTACTCAATGCACCTTGATATACGCTATGGCGATTTTTGAATTCGCCCAGATGCATTGCCTGCTTTTCGGATACCACCACCACAGATTCAGGGATCAAGGTGGCCAAGCGGCTTGCAATGGCTGCGCCATGTTTGGTTATGGCGATAATGGCCACGCGGGTCTCAGTCATGAGTGTCTTCCTTTTTCTTACGGCAGCCGCGCTGCATTTCCGAACGTTGGCGTCCGGGGTTTTTGATAATTATTAACGATAGATAGTTAACTTTTTGACCTTCCAAGCTGGCTATATCGACAATCATTCGTTCTTCAGGCGCACCGGCCTTTTCAATAAACCGACTTTGCGTCAGTAAATCGCGGCGACGCAATAAAGCTATAATGTCATCCAGTAACGGTTTAACCTTGAGTAGTACTAATGTGTCGAAATCGTTGAGCATGGCTTCGATCTGAGTGATGCCATATCCGGCTGGTACGATGGCAATGGTGTCATCCACATCCGCCAGTGGCTCTCCGCAACGCGCGGCGGCTGCATGAAACGAAGACACGCCAGGCACTACATCCACAGTGACTTCTGGTTGAAGTGTCCGAACGGTTTGCTGTAAATGCCCGAAAGTGGAATAGGTTGAGGCGTCGCCTTCTACCAGAAACAATACATCCTCGCCGCCATTTAAACGAGCCAACACAGTTTGCGCCGCTTCCAACCAATATCGTGCCAAAATTGCGCTATCGTGCGTCATCGGAAACAACAGTGGTGTATGGGTTTTCGGTAAAGAAAAGCCTCCTCGTAAGGCAATATCCAAGGCATAGCTATCACTGTTTTTTTTTCGTATCGGATACGTCCAATGCCCATTCCCCGATAGTAATTGCCAGGCGCGGCGGGTGATTAAGCCTGGATCGCCGGGGCCGAGTGAGACGCCATAGAGAGTGCCGAGTTTAGTTTGTGCCATAGCCAGTGGGGTTATTAGTAAAAGATTCCAGTGGCAAAATGGGGGTAATGGTTGCTGATACTATCCACACTGGGTTTTCAGCTTGTAAGCGATTCATATTCAGTATAGGGCTACTGCGTGAAGCTTGAATCTGACAAACATCCCAGTTTGCACCTAGTTTTTTCAATGTTTCCACGGCCACGGATAAGTTTTCCAAGGTAACAAAACTCATCACTAACCAGCCGTTTTGCTGCAAACGGCCTAGACAGATCTCAATCAACTCTGCCAGTTCTCCACCAGAACCGCCGATAAATACCGCATTTGGTGTCGGCCAGCTATCCAGATAGTCAGGCGCTTTGCCGTGGACGAAACTATAATTACTGACGCCCCAATTGCCATGATTTTGCTGAATATTCGTAATATCATCGATGTTTTTTTCTATCCCATAGACATGGCCATCAACACATATCCGCGCCGCTTCTAGCCCTACAGAACCAGAACCCGCTCCAATGTCCCAAACCACGCTGCTGCGGGTAAGCTGCATTCGTGCTAGTGATACGGCCCTTACTTCGCGTTTAGTAATCAATCCCTTATTGGGCTTGCGTTGCTGAAAGCTCGTATCGCTAACCCCGAAAAGAATGGGGTCAATCCGCTTATTTTTTCGTTTAAGAATGACAATGTTGGGATCTAAATAAGTAGCTGCTCTTACCTCAGCCGCAGATAAAAAGGCCGTAACGCATTGTTCATGATGTTTTAAAGCTTGGGCAACGACAATTTCAAATTCATCAGCCATACCTTCTTCTAGCAACATGGCGGCAATGCGTTGCGGATTATTTTCAGGACTAGTCAAAACAGCCAGTAAGTCGTGTTGTCGGCAGCATTGTACTAATTCATATAAACCATGTTGTGAACAGGCTCCTCGTTGCCAATCGCCAGCATCTTGGCTATGAACTGAGACAATAATTGCTGATTGCCAGGGGAGGCAGAGTTGCGTAAATGCCAGTTGAATGCTGCTAAGATTGGGCAAGATGCGCACTTTGTTGCGATCCAGTTTTCCGATCAGATAACCGGCTATACCATGACACAAAGGGTCGCCACTGGCTAAGACAGCAACCGATTCAGCGTTTGCTAGTGCTGAGTTAATCCATTTGGGTACAGTTTTCAACTGTCCAGTTAAGTTATATTGTTGCGCATGACTTATTTCAGTTGCCAGGCTAGCCAGTAATCGGCCGCCAGCAATCACATGTTTTGCTTTACGCAATACTTGCAGGGCCTCGCCGTTAAGACTGTTAGCTCCGTCATCCAGTACACCAATAAAGTAGCATAATGCTGTCATGCTAATAAACTCCCGGCTTCCGCCAGTTTGTTGCCGTCGAAATCACAGACCAAAATCGCAATGTTAAAACGACCTGGGTAGCGATTTTCCAATGTTGCGATAACGCGCTTTGCCAGCTCAATGTGAAATTCGTGTTCCAAACCCAATTGTTCCATGCACTCGCTGGCATAGCGAGCTGTTTCCTGTCCAGCTATGGCTAGGCAAATTTCTTCGGGCGCACCGATGGTTCTGGCAATATCGGCCACTAGTTCCACATCGACTGGATTACGGTTGGCATGGGTAATTTTCTCTCCCTGTGCCATTTTTGTTAGTTTGCCGACCATGCCGCCAATGACTATTTGCTGAATCCCACATTGGTCGGCAGCATCCAGTGCAGGCGTCAAAAAATCACCCATTTGCACGAAACAGCTTTCATCCAAATTCGCCAACTCTCGCATGACAAACTTTTCGGTACGACCGCCAGTGGTCAGCACTACAGTATTTTGTCCCTGACGGGCAGCGACCTCAACGCCTTGCACCACACTGGCACGAAACGCTGCCGTCGAATAGGGATGCACGATACCGGTGGTACCCAGTATCGAAATGCCTCCAAGGATGCCAAGACGGTAGTTGAGGGTTTTTTTTGCCATCTCTTCGCCGCCTGGCACAGAGAGAGTGATCTGAACGCCTCTGTGAAGTAATTGTTCGGCTGCTATTATGCGGATATTCTCTTCAATATTTCTGCGCGGGATCGGGTTGATGGCTGGCCCTCCCACTTCCAGGCCCAAGCCCGGGCGCGTAATTAAGCCAATACCCTTACCTCCGAGCAACTGAACGGTATCGGTTTTGTCGATCCATATAACATCGGCGGTGAGCCGAGCATGGTTGGTACAATCTGGATCATCGCCTGCATCTTTTTCAATCACAGCATGCGCTAGGCCATCACGGCAGTATCCTTCGTCAACCTTGAATTCAACCAATTGTCCATTGGGCAAAAGACATTCGATCTGATTCGGAACCTGACCACTTAATAAACCTTGCATAGCTGCACGTGCAGCCGCCGCAGAACAAGCGCCTGTCGTATAGCCTTTACGTGTGCCTTTCGGTTTTTTTTCAGGCATTGGCATGGAAATTAGCCAGATTTTTGCTGACTTTCCGCCAGGCTAAGTAGAGCATGAAGTGCAGCAACTACCAGAGTCGAGCCACCTTTGCGGCCGCGAGTAATTATCCAGGGGGTATTTTTCAAGGTGCTGAGCAAGTCTTTAGATTCGGCTGCTGAGACGAAACCGACTGGCATACCGACGATCAAAGCTGGTTTTAGATTTTCTTCTCTAATCATACGCAACACTTCCAATAGTGCGGTTGGGGCGTTGCCCACAGCTACAATGCCGCCATCAAGCAAGCCTTGCTGATTCGCTTTGCACATTGCTTGCACGGCTCGTGTACTATTTACTTTGCGTGCCGCTTCTATAACATCGCTATCCGAGATAAATTGATGTGGCTTAATGCCAAAATGAGCCAAACGCGGCTGCGATAAACCCACGCAGATCATTTCCACATCAGCGACGATAGGCGCACCAGCCAAAATTGCGCGTACACCGACTTCCACTGCGTTATCTGAGAATTCCGTCAGACCGTTAAATTCGAAATCGGCTGTGGCATGTATCATACGCCTCACGATTTGCCACTGATCTTGTTGGTAAGTATGGCTACCGACTTCACTATCGACGATAGCAAAAGAGTCGTGTTCGATCTGCTGTCCCGCCTGTGTTAATTGTTCGGTTTTACTATTAGTGGTCATGATGTACATGCTGTATGGCTAATTCACGGTATTGGCAACCATCACATTCCAACATTTTAGGTGCGACAGGATCATCTGTTTCAAATACGCGTTGATCAAGCAATTTAAAAACGGCCTTATCAAAACCGAAATAACTACCGCTAGCAATGGCTATTTGCGGATATTGGGTTTGCAGGCGAGTTACTTGCAAAGTAATGCGCTCAATCAACAAGCCGGTAAATAGGTAGTAAGGCAAAATGGCAATTTGGGTCATACCTAGGTTCACTTGACGTTGTATAGCAGTTTCTAAGCGTGGATGGGTAATGCCGGTAAAAGCGATATCGATCAGTTCGTGTTCTGTATCCTCGTAAAGCCAACGTGCCAGTTTTGCCAGTTCGCCGTTTGCTACCCGATCCGAAGAACCTCGACCTAAAATGATTACCCCGGTATTTTTGGGATCCGGCATTGCCAGTTTCTGCATCACGCTTTTTAAACTGTTTTTTAGAACCTTTAGTATCTCTGAATTTGCACCAATGTGGGGGGCATAGACAAACTCGACTTGTGGAAAACGTTCTCGAACTTCGGCGATGTGTTCAGGAATTTCCGCTTTCACATGACCTGCGGCACTTAAAATCAGCGGTATAACAATAACTCTGTCAGCACCTTGCGCTGCATGTTGCAAGCCTTCAGGCAGTAAAACATCGGCCAGTTCGATGTAACACAATTCAATGCGCCAGTCTGGATGTTGTTGTTGCCATTGTTGTTTAAATGCCTTTATTTCATCATTACCGGTTTGGTTTCGTGAGCCGTGACCTACGAGAAGAATAGTGGTTGTCATGATTGTTCCTTGTTAGATATGCGCTCCGCACGGCGAAATCGATGCGTGAAACCGGCGTCGTAGAGTTTTGATTTTTTTAAATCGGGCCAGTGGCGAGCGCCTAGTGTTGGACTTATAATTATCATGGCTTGGCTGTTGATTTTGGCCTCACGGCATTTGTCGCGAATATTGGCGAGAGTGCCGCGAATAATCTGCTGTTCGTCTGGCCAACTGGCTTTGTGTACCACAAGTACCGTTGCATCTTCAGCCCAACCGGCAGCTTTTAGCTCATGTTCGATGCTAGACAAAAGAGTGATCGATAAAAACAAACAAAGCGTTGTATGATGGCTGGCCAGTTCTTGCAAGGACTCGCCTTCAGGCATCGGCGTACGACCTTCAACGCGAGTTAATATCACTGTCTGGGTCACTTCCGGTAAAGTCAGGCTCTCAACGGCACAAGCCATAGCCGCAAATGCAGACGATACGCCAGGAACTACCTCTACGCTAATGTTGGCTTTGTCCAAAGGCTGCACCATTTCAATCAATGCCCCGTAAAGCCCTGGGTCGCCAGTCTGTAAACGAATGACTACTTTTCCAGGTTGGGCTTGTTCAATGAGCCAGTCGGTAATTTGTTCCAGCCTCATCTCTTTTGAATCTTTAATCAGGCAATGGGCAGGTGCCCATTGTGTTGCTGCAGATTGAACAAGTGAGCCAGCAAACAAAATTGCATCTGCACGAGCAATCAAATCTCTGCCCTTGACCGTGATTAAATCGACATCACCAGGCCCTGCACCCACAAACCAAACCCTTGCAGGAAGTTGATTAATCATAGAAAAAATCCTGCGGCCAGCTGCGCATTGAATGGGAAATAGAGGTGCAGGTAAGTGGCTTGTAAACGCCCCAGTTGGAAAAAATCTTCGCTACAATTACGGTTGCGCTGTGGAACCGATACAGCAAATGGTTGTATGGCTATTTCCAATAGAGAATGGTGGAAGCTATGCCCACGAATTTCACCTTTATCCAGCTGTAAGCTATGCATACCAAGATTAACGAGTTTGGATTGCATTCTAGCGCTGCCGGGCAATAAGCCCACCATAGAGGCTTTATTTCCATCACAATCGGTTAAGCTTTCCAGTAAATAAAGAAAGCCGCCGCATTCGGCGTAAATCGGTTTGCCTGCCTGATGATGCAGACGCAAAGCGTCTTGCATTGCCTTATTTTCGGCTAAAGTCTGCAAATACAATTCTGGGTAGCCACCTGGTAAGTAAATACTGTCAGCGGTGGGTAATGCTTGATCAAGCAATGGTGAAAAAAATTGCAGTTCGGCCCCCATTGCCTCTAAGCAATCGAGGTTAGCTTGATAGATGAATGAAAACGCAGCATCATGGGCAACAGCAATTTTTTTGCCTATCAGTAGCTGTGGCAAGCGTTTTGATTCAATGTACTCAAAAGCAACGGATTCGGGTAATTTGCAGGGTGCTGCACTGGTCAATAATTCGGCTGCGTGATTCAACCGTTCATCCAAGTCACTAATTTCAGAAGCCTGAAGTAATCCCAAATGCCGCGAGGGTAATGCCACCGCTGCGTCTTTCATCATTGCTGCAAGCAATGGCATGGATTTCGGCAGAGATTCCTCTAACAATTTTGCATGTCCTATACTACCCACTTTATTGGCAATTACACCCGCAAATGCTAGTTGAGAACGGTAGTTTGCCAAGCCAAACGCAATAGCAGAAAATGTTTGCGCCATGCCTTGGGCATCAATAACGGCGGCTATTGGTATCCCCATTATTTGAGCTAAATCGGCACTGCTGCTCTCGCCATCGAATAGCCCCATTACCCCTTCAATCAATATGACATCTGCTTCAGCCGCTGCACGAAACAATAACTCTTGGCAATGCTTTACACCCATCATCCATAAATCTAACTGATACACAGGCTGCGCTGAGGCATACGCTAAAATCTGCGGATCGATAAAGTCGGGGCCAGTCTTGAATACGCGTACCTTGAGGTTTTGCAGCCTATGATAATAGGCCATGGCAGCCGTAACAGTTGTTTTGCCTTGTCCTGATGCAGGTGCGCTGATCAGTATTGCTGGGCAGTGCCGAGTCTGAGAGGAAACCATCATGATTTAAAGTTTACTTTTGGCAAATACCAGCCTGAAAACACACCTAAAGCCAACCAAAACAAACCATTAGTGATCACAGACATCCAGACAAAACGTTGTTGTAAAGCCTCGGGTGCCGATGATTGCATGATATCTGGGTGTGGCGCTCCAACCAGATGTGGAGCAGCCATCAAGGTAACACTAGCCAGTTGTAGCCAAAGATTTTTACCGAAAAAAAGACCATACAATCCAATAGAAGTGGCAATTGAGGTAAATAGCCACCAAGCTTGCCTACTCTGCAATTCTGCGCTGTCCGTTCCTGGCAGTTCGGGTGGCAAACCTAGTGCTGGAGCTCCGAAAAACACCAGATAACCGGCTATTGTCCACAGTACTGCTTGTGAGTATCTATAGTCATTTTTCCAATACATGGCACTACTGATCAATAATGCAAAACCAAAACCAGTCAGGCAGTTAAAAAGAATGGTGAAGCCAATTCGTTGTGCTCCGTCTTCGGGTTGCCAGTCATGAGCGTGATCAGTTATTGGCGTTTCAAAGCGTTCTGCTGCCAGAATTAAGGGTTGGATCTGATAATGCTGCAACAGGCTTAAGAAAAGGCCAGCTAACAGACCGATGAGTAGCGATGCAGCTACCAGCTTGCGGAAATCAGCCACAATTAATGGCAAGGAAAAGCGGCGCTATGTCTACTATCGTGAGCTGCGTTATGCAAATAGTTATTGGCGTCTTGCATAAAGCCAACACCTAAAATAAGGGTTAAACCCAAAAGGATGGCGCTTAAACCGGGCAAAAATTTAGAGGAAGAAATTACAGCGGATGCAGAAAGTGTTTTCATGGTCGTTTCCCGAGTCTGGTTAATTAATAACAGCGCAGAACGACCAGCCTAAAGCTAACGTTTGACAGATCACCCTCCGCGATACTGCTGTTATAGCTAGAGGCCTGTCTCCGGACTTGTGACAAAATCACTTACCGTTGCGGGGGCAGCGTCGGCTTTGAACCGACTTCCAGTTTCACCCGCACTACGCGGGAACCTTCTAACTTGGATTGGATTATATATCTGGTTAGTAGATAAGGTCAATTAAACCGAATAAGGCTATTTTAAGTAATGAAATGCCAAATATTCTTGATTCCAACGTTAGCCAATTCATTACGCATATTTAAATAGCGTTTTATTAGATAGCTATCATTAGGGTCAAGCAAGAAACCGGCAATGTTTCCACTATGAGCAATTTGAAGGCCACAAGCCCCAGTTTCATTAAGAATATTCAATAATGCTTCAAAATTGGGTTTCGGTAAAAACTGTTGGTTGATGTGAGCGCTTTTTGTCGCCACTTCGCCAAGCAGTTGAACGGATTGATCGTTAATAGCAATTTTTAGCTGCTCAAGCAAATGCCGAAAAGTGATCATTTCTTGATGATTATAGTCAGGTAAAGGATGATTTAGAGTGGATACGCCTTTTCCAGAGTCTGAAGTATTAAAACCGACAACGAAAGTCGGTGGTAATTTTTTTAATAGATGCTCCATTATCACCCCCTCTCGTTGACAAAATACCACTGGTTCATCTTCAAACATGATTGGATCACAGGCGAATTCCGATTCTATTGCAATAGAACAAATTTCATAGGGTGTTAAAGTTTGATTACAGGCGTCGGCTACCGATCTTATTGTAGCAACCACATCACTGGTAGATGAGCCAAAACCCTGTTCTGGGAGTGCTTTTGCATGAATAGTTAGATAGCCGCCATAACCATAGATACCTAAATAATTTAATGTAAGCCTAGCAGCCTTATGTGACTTTGTTTTCCAATTAGGATTAACAAATAGACCGCAATTTTTAATTGGAACAAAATTGACATGGGAATGGACCTTTCTCCAAGGTAATGTAACAAGGAAGCGTCTGTTTCCTTTTAGCTTATCTTTGACGGCACCTTGAATGAGCTCTCCATGATGCCCAAAAGCCATTCCTGTACCATTGATGAAACTAGAGCGGGTTTCTGATTTTATTGAGTTGTAATCCCTAATAATACGTCGGCGATGATCATTATTATCTATAAATAATAGGTTTTCCATGAATGGGGGCTATCAGTGATTGGCTTTTGTTGAATGCCAATGATAAATGTTATTTTAATAGAGTGGTAATAAAACTCCATTTAGTCTTCTTAATCCACGCCTATTTTAATATTTCTCAGCAGGCACTTTGAGTTTGATCTTGTGTGGACATGAAATTTATCAATGATAAATTTAAAGAGACATGGGAGTGAATTTATTCTTGACTTTATAAATGATAATAATTATCATTTGCATGCGGTGATTGCTTTGATGTATCTGCAGCTTCAGCGCTATTGGCAAAAAGTCAGCAGATTGCTCTTGGAACAGCAAAGTAATCAATGACAGCAACTGCAATATTATTGATATCAATTTAACATATGACACATACGTTCAATAAACACACTGTTCAAGGCATAACTAGCCCAGAACATTGCGATCAAAACGCTAGCCGCTACAGAATTAGTAGCCAGCAATTGTTCGCGACACAAACCGAAGTCATTATTGAACACAATGGCGAAAACTATCGCCTGCGCATTACCAGTAACGGAAAACTGATTTTAACCAAATAAAACATTTTTTACAGTACTCAGCCAGCCCCCCATCGGTAGCCAGCCAATTGTTTTAAACCAGCAAAGCGCGAGGCACTATGATTCCACAACTCTGTTTACTGCAATTTTTAGCAGTGGCTAATGCGCCAAATCGGCAATCGTCAGCTTTTAGCCATGCTCGCTTCAGTTTCCGGCTAAAAAACGCTTTAAACTACTTAGGCTTGATCATGGCTGCTGTTCTGCATTTGGTTTTGCTTGGATTGATGGATGATGCTAAACCCAAGCAAATAGACATGCCATCAACAGCTATTATGGTTAACTGGGTCAGTGCGCCGAACATTGCATCATCATCGCCTGCGATTCAAGCACAACCAACGTCAATAAAACCCAACGTTGAACCGATTAAAAACAAATCTAAAGCTACGCTGCCAGTCAGTAAGCCTAAGTCGATTATCGCGACTAACAATGAGCAGGAATCGTTGATGCCCGTGCCCATTAGTGAGCTACCAGCCCCATTATCTTTGGATGCATCCGAAGTTGATCAGGCTATAGCGACCAGAGCTGACTCCAATTCAATCCACACTGATAACGCTCCAACCAGCATAACGTTGCCGAATCTTAACGCCGATTACCTCGATAACCCTGCACCGATTTATCCAACGCAATCGCGCCGACTTGGCGAACAAGGCAAGGTGTTATTGCGTGCATTAATCAATGCGGATGGTAGCGTTGCGCAAATCATATTACGTAAAACCAGTGGGCATGATCGATTGGACAACGTCGCCCTTGAAACTGTCAAACAGTGGCGCTTCGTGCCAGCGAAACACGCAGATCAGGCCGTCGCCGCTTGGGTGTTAGTACCTATTTCATTTAGTCTAGAAGGATAAAACTATGTCGTTTAACGAAAATCTCAGTCATTTTTTGTCACAAAGCGATGGTGTCGGGCAAGTCCTATTTTCGTTGTTGATCGTCATGTCGATTAGCAGTTGGTATTTTATTCTAATCAAAGCTTGGCAAGGTTTGTGTACACGCCGTCGAACCCGGCAGTTTTTGATTGAATTTTGGGATGCTGCTTCACTGGATGAGGTAGCGCAAAACTTGAATCAACAGCACGATCAGGAGCCGTTTGCGAATCTAACCCTCCACGCTATCAATGCCACTCGACAGCATGCCGCTCATGGTGTTCAACGTTTACAGGAAGCGGGTTCCGCAGGTGAGTTCTTGATACGCGCAATGCGTCGAATCATTGATGAAGAAACCGTAAAACTGGAGTGGGGTTTAACTATTCTGGCATCGATTGCCAGCACTGCGCCCTTCGTTGGTTTGTTCGGTACAGTATGGGGTGTTTATCACGCCTTACTCGGCATAGGCCAAAACGGACAAGGAACCCTGGAGCAAATCGCCGGCCCAGTTGGTGAGGCCTTGATCATGACTGGTCTAGGTTTAGCGGTTGCGATACCGGCACTGTTGGCTTACAACGATTGTGTAAGATCTAATCGGATGTTGTTGGCACAACTGGATGCATTTGCTCATGACTTGTTTGCCTTTCTGACTATCGGTTCGGCAATCAATTCGGTTGCCAATAATTCTATATTGTGCAAACAATCTAGCTGGGCTGTGGTAGGAGAAAACTAATGGCATTTGGAAGTTTCGAACAGAACAAAACTGGCGGTCATACTCTTGCCGAAATTAACATGATTCCGCTCATCGATGTCATGTTGGTATTGCTGGTGATCTTCATGATAACTGCACCGATGATGACGCACGCAGTGAAAATCGATTTACCCAAAGCTACTAGTCAAGCACAGCAATCTACGTCAGTTAAACCTATCGAATTGGCTATTGATAGTAATGGACAATTATTTTGGAATAAAGAATCAATGAATCGGGAGCAATTGCAACAACGCCTGCAATCGCTTGATAAACAAGCCGATGGGCCGGAAGTGCATATTTGTGCAGACCGAAACGTGGCTTATCACTTTATCGCGGAAACACTGGCCGATCTAGCCAATGTTGGCGTCAGCCGTATCGGTTTCGTGTCGGAACCTGAAAAAAACTGATATTTGTCATTAACCTGGAGAAACCGATTATGAATAAACAACCCTGTACTCATGAATGTTTGGCGGTCAGTAAAGTGGGTAAGGTATTGATGTGTCGTGACTGTGGTGTTGTGCATTTACATCTGCAAAACGTGTCCATGCATTTCGATGTTGAACAATTCGCCGCCTTTGCATCCATGTTAAAAGTGGCCTCAAAAATAATGATGGCTGGAACCCATTCATCGCCACACCAGCGAAAAGCGTTTACCTTAATGCATTAAGCAAGCCCATCCCGGTAACCTCACAATGATTGTTAGCGATTTTTATACTTAATCAAGGCAAAAACTTAAACTTAGCTAAAAGTAGATAGCTGCTAACCAATAGCATACTGCATACACCGAACAAATCGTCAGCCACCCAGCATTCCCAGCCAGGCAGCCATTTATTTTGCAAAACCGCAAGGGGAATACTATGTCTAGCCATCAATCAAAATCCAATACCGTCATTGCTAAATGGCGGTTGAGTGTACTAATACCATTGAGTGCCGCGTTAAGCGGGGCCGCTTTTGCCGCCGACCCAGTGATCGAGGACACAATAATCGAGGAAGCTGTTCTCAAAGACGTCAAAGTTAAAGCCGCTCGTGATAAAAAAGCTAATAGCGTAAAGGGCTACCAAGCTAAAACCAATACAACGGCAGTAAAAACCGACACTGCGTTGATAGATCTGCCACAATCCTTGACTGTTATAACCCAAGATTTGATCAATGATCAAAATATGCAGAGCATAGCCGACATCGTTCGCTATGTACCGGGCGTCGGAATCGCTCAAGGAGAAGGTAATCGGGATAACCCGATTTTTCGTGGCAGCAGTTCCAATGCGGATATGTATGTCGATGGCATCCGTGATGACGTGCAGTATTTTCGCGATCTATACAACATTGAAAGAGTCGACGTTTTGAAAGGCCCTAATGCCATGATTTTCGGTCGTGGCGGTTCCGGTGGTTTGATTAACCGTGCTACCAAAATGGCGGATTGGAGCAACACGCACGAAGTGAATGTGCAGTTTGGTTCCTTTGATAAATACAGATTGACTGGCGATTTCGATCATGCAATTAACGATAGTGTAGCGGTGCGAATGACTAGCATGTGGGAAAATTCACGCAGCTATCGTGACGGTTTTGATGCCGGGCGCTGGGGGATTAATCCCACGCTATCCTGGCTTGCCAGTAACCAAACAAAAATCACGCTGGGTTACGAGCATTTCGAGGATGACAGAACGGCTGATCGCGGCATTTCCTCTTTTCAGGGGCGTCCAGTCAACACCGATGCCTCCACATTTTTTGGGGACCCCAATCGCAGCCGGACCAGCGCAAGGGTCGATGCTTTTAATGTTTTGGTTGATCACGATTTCGGCAATGACATAACCGTACGTAACCGCACTCGCTATGCGAGCTATGATAAGTTTTATCAGAATATCTATCCCAGTGCGGTGAATGCCGCAGGCACCCAAGTAGCAATTAGCGCCTATAACAATGCCAATCAACGGGAGAACTTTTTTAACCAAACTGATTTGACATTCTTAATGGATACTGGGATTTTCAAACACAAAGTTCTAACGGGTATGGAATTCGGTCGTCAGGAAAACAATAACTTTCGTAATACGGGTTATTTTACTTCCGTTGGTGCTAACGCGACTTCGGTTAATGTGCCGTTGGCAAACCCAGAATATAGTGGTGCTGTTACTTTCAGACAAAGCGCAACGGATGCAAATAACCATGGCATAACAACTATTGTGGCCGGTTATATGCAGGATCAAATCGAATTGAATAAACATTGGCAAGCCATCATGGGCTTACGTTACGACCGCTTCGAAGTTGATTTTACCAATAATCGCAATGGTCTACGCTTGGGTACCAACGATAATCTGCTGTCACCTCGTGGCGGGTTGATCTATAAGCCATTCGGCGACGACTTTTCGCTGTATACCAACTACAGTATTGCCTATGTTCCGCGAGCGGGAGACCAGTTATCATCACTTACCCTGACAAATGCCGCGCTGAAACCTGAGGAATACAGAAATTACGAGATAGGAACAAAATGGGATATTCACCCCGATCTGTCGGCGACACTGGCCCTATACCAGCTTGACCGCCTCAATGCTCTCGCTACCGATCCTAATAATTCAGCAATATCGTATTTGGTAGACGGTCAGCGCACGAGGGGGGTAGAGCTGGGTTTAAGCGGTAATATTACCGATGCCTGGAAGGTTATGGGGGGTTATGCCTATCAAAATGGTGAAATCACTAAAAGTATTTCCAAAACTGCATTGGCGGGTGCCACTTTGGCGCAGGTTCCAGAGCATACATTTTCGTTGTGGAACCGTTATGACGTTACTGAACAATGGGGTGTGGGGCTGGGATCGATATACCGCAGTAAAATGTTTGCAGCCACCGACAATAAGGTTGTTTTGCCCGGTTTTATTAGGTTTGATGCAGCTGTTTATTACAAAGCGACTAAAAACCTCCAACTGCAAGTAAATATCGAAAATATTTTAGACAAAAAGTATTACATCAATGCGGACAATAACACCAATATCACGCCAGGGTCGCCGATTGCGGTCAATGCGGGTGTGAGCATGAAGTTTTAATCCATTTTCGACTATTCAGTAACCCATAAGCTATTCATGAATACCTCTACCAAACATTTGCAAATACTGCCCAGTCGTCCACACAAGAAAACTGTTGGTGGTTATCTGTTTTTACCGAAGCGAATAACGCGCAGCGAATTTCTAAAATGGCTACGCCGCACCCATGCCTGGTTCGGGCTTTGGGCGGCGGCGATGGGTTTATTGTTTGGCATTACAGGTATTTTGTTGAATCATCGCGATATTTTGAAAATTCCGATTGGTAGAATGGAGCAGCAGGAAATCCTGCTGGCCCTGCCTGATCCGCGCCCAGTCGATCCAAAAGCGATGGCTGCTTGGTTGGGCGAGTCCTTGGGGATTAACACTTTTCAGGCCAAAATTCGCAGTGAACCGCCAAAAACCGTAATCTGGAACAATCAATCAATTCAGCAGCCAGGAAACTGGCAGATCATTGTGCGTAACCCACAGCGGATGCTCTCTGCCGAATACTGGGAAGGTAACGCCTTCATCAGTGTGAAACAGGGTAACGCCAATTTTCTCACTACATTGAACAATTTGCATAAAGGTGTTGGCATGAGTATTGGCTGGGTGTTACTCGTCGACAGTTTTGCAGGCGCTCTGTTACTGTTGAGTGTGACTGGCACATTGTTGTGGACACGATTGCATGGCAATCGTCTGATTGGGGTAAGTTTGGCTCTTGGCTCAATGAGTCTGGCAATATTTTTTGTCATGCAGTCAATTATGGCTTAGACCTTATTGGCCAAATTCACTTTGTTGCCAAGTAAAAGCTACTTGTAACCGTGTTGATAATACATGCTGGCAAAGGGTGGAATTACCGCCAACTCTTCCGTGTGAAAAGCTATCAATTAAAACGAACTAACACGCGCTGAAGATTGAGTTTACTGACTTATGCTTGAGATTTCCGCATTATTTATAGGTCAGATCAGAGATGGAAATTGCATATTTTTGCTGTATGCGATTGTCAAAAGAGTAGACTTACTCTGATGTTTTTGAATTTGCCAAAGGTATTCTAATCAGGCATGCTCGGAGATAAAAAAAACTCACCCTATCTTTGTTGAAGGGAGTGCTATCGTCAAAGTTGTTGTCAATATTCTAAAAAGGTGCTTGGTTGACTAAAGGTTCCAGCAATGTAATAGCAGAAATATTGGTCGTTTATGAAGTCAAACTTAACGCTGTCTAATGTCTAATGATTGAACGTTTGCCAGTACTTCGTTTATATATGCTAATTGGCATCATAAAAAGACTGCTACCTAATTGATTTTGGTGGGGTGAACGATGGGGCTCGAACCCACGACAACCGGAATCACAATCCGATTAAACATATTTAAAAATCAATAGTTTAATTCGATACTTTCCCACCAGGCAACCAAAAAAAGCTTTTATAAATCAAAGGGCTTCTTTATATTACCCACCACGAAAAATGAGTGCTAGCAACTTTGAAAACACAGCAATATTTCCTTATAGAATTGAATTTAGTCGATTAGCTTGTTTCGTTGCTTAAAGCTTCTGAAGATTTTGTAAGGAGCTGCTTCAAGTTCAGTTTGAGTTGTGAAGAAATCTCTTGATTGCTCATCATAAATAGTCTGGCGAGGACAGGAACAATATCTAGCGCGTTCCACGGCATAAGGGGGACGCCTTCCGTTGTCGCAAATGGTCCATCAGTCTCTGGTAAGACTCTATCAAAAGGCATCTTGCTCAATAGTTCTCGTCCTTTGGCACCAGCGAGCATCGAGGGTCCAACGCTGAACCAACAGCCCATGCTAATGGCACGCTGTAACTCTCGGGGGGTACCAGAAAACCAGTGAAGAATTGGCCAACCCGCAGATGGATGCTTTTCGAGAATATCTAGTACACGCGATGCTGCACCACGCGAATGCAGACTCATCACGCGCCCCCCCTGGCGCTCGCATTCAGCAACAACCCCTTTGAAAATGTCTTCCTGAATGGGCAAGGAAGACTTGAATCGAGGTGAGCCATCTAACCCAATTTCACCAACAAATCGTGCTTGCGCAACGGAAGAAAATAACAGCTCTCGTTCTGCAGTCTTACGCTCTACAATCTCCGGATGAAGCCCTAAAGCTACTTCGATATTTTCGTAGCCCGCAAATACTCGAGAGGTTCCAATCCATGCCCGAGGGCTTGTTGTGACGACCAACGTAAATTTATTGCGCCTACTCACCTCAGGCAGTAGCTTTAACGCATCAGGATATAGGTCGAGGTGACAATGCAAGTCCATCAAATAATTCTATGTTGTCGCAAGAGGACCCCAAGTTCAGCCAATCCGCGTTGGATTACAGCTTCATACTGTGGCCTAGTTGCCATATCAGCAAAGCTTAAAGCTCCGCCAAAGAGGTGCTGCACGCCCATTGACTGAGAACGAATGTATGCTATCGCAACCGCTCCTATGTCATTGGCTCCAGTTTCTCTGCCATTAACTCGCAAGTTATCAAAGCAATATCTAGGCGTCGAATCAGGTAACCCTGCTCGGATGAAAGATGCTCTCCTTACCAAGCAAGGGACGCATCGACCGCAGTGAGTCTGATTGTAATACCCGAATCGTCCGCAACTCGTCGAATCGCTAACGAGCCGTTGCAAAACAGACCGGTCAGAACAATTGGCTAACAATTCCCCTTTAGTTACAAATTGGTAAGGAGAGCGTAGGATGACAGAAATATCTACTGCATCCCATATAGCCTGTAATCGGGCAAGAAAAACTGGATGTGTGGTCTTGGTGCTGAAGCTGCCCAATCTACCTGGGCTAAGCGGTACGTTTAGGCTGATGAAGCCATTCTCGGGTACAAAGATCTCTACTGGATTATCGTTAATAATAGGAATTGCACTGCTAGCCAAGACTGCGAATGCAAAAAAAACTATTGAACGTCCCCGAGTCGAACGCTCGGATGCGTGAGTGAGTTTGATACGATGATTCCACTGAAAGTGGCGTTTCTCCGCTCCCAACTCCCGTGCGTATCTCGATTGAGTTTTTTTATCCCCTCTAGCAACTTGTGAAACAAATAAAGGGAGCCGACCATTGGCCGTGAGATCAATTGCACCAACAAGACTATCAACCCCACCGGATAATAGTTAGACACAGTCAGCATCGTACGTAAGCGGAACAATTGACTGAGGAGGAGCTTTACCTCCGGGAAGAAAGTTTATTGTCCAGAAATCACCTGTCAAAAAACGGAACGCAGACTCCAATTCAGTTTTCTGCGTAAGCCATGGAAGTGGGTCATACAGATGAACATCAAGTTCGATTACTCGTGTCCAGCCGTCTGAGCTTCGTGATCTTAGGCAAGTTAAATCAGCCGCAGCAACTGCCAAGGAAAGAGACACAAAGTCCCAAACGCGAACGGAAGGCGTCAAACCAATACGGCAAAGATCCTCAGGCCAACCAGGGGCTATCGTGCCAATATCTGGTCGGCCAGGGTTCGAATACAGTGAGAAATAATCAACTCCTTCAACGATAATATCCGGAAGAAGATTTGCGGGTGAGCATACGACTCTTGTCATAAAGCCCCCTCGTATACGGAAAAAGTATTTTGGAGGGCCTGTTGCATCATAGATTCGAGCTGCCTAGATGAGGGGTTACCATTTGCCTGCCTCAACGAACGCATTTGGGCAGAGAGCTCAGCTTTTAGGTAATCGCGCATATCGTTGATACGAGCAACCACTTCTCTGGGAGCCAATTTCGAGCTTTCAAATAACTGCCCAATGTCGAGTTGGAGACGGCTACATGCCTCGTGAGAGAGAAAAAATTCGACCAAGGTCCAGATATTTCCATCAGTCATATTCAGCAGATCAATGTCTGGTTGGATTTCCATTAATTCTGACATCGCCTGAGCCATGGAGTCCTTACATGACTCTTCCTCAAGGCTTCCACCACTGGTCGTTACCTGCTGAATGACTTCATTGATAACGTCTTGGGCAGAGGGGTTACGCGCTATCAGAGAAGATACCCACTGATTGATTCTTGGGTCAGAACCATCTCTGGCAGTTTGCAGTAACGAGATGAGGCCAGCCGCGGATCGTGTTGAAGTCCGCAGTCTAGCCGCTGTGTTTCGCGCACCGCCCATACCTGTACGCGAGTAATGACCGATTGCTTTTCCCAATGCCTCCCGACTACCTGATCGTGCGAAGGCTCCTAGTTCACGCCGGGCGTTTGCAAAGCGTCGAGCTGGAGCAATGCCCACTGCTGGCTCGATGTTTGGGGTTGGTGGATTGTTGCTATGACCCGCCTCCTCGCCATCATCGGCAGGAGCCTGTGCATTCTCAGCATCACCCCCTCCGAGTTGGTCGAGCCAAGGAGGGTCAAATGGGACACCTGAACCAGGACCGGAACTGGATGTAGAAGTACCCATTGTTGTTATTTCCCCTGAAGTGCTTTTAGAGCATTCTTGATAGGCTGTGGCGAATTGGTATCCGCCGCCCAATGAACCAAAAGTTCGTTAGCCCAAGGTTCATCCCTAATATTTGGAATTAACGGAGCTGGTCGTTTTGCAGCCGGAATCTCGCTGAGCAGTCCAACAAAAAGTGAGCCAAGTTGAGGAAATGCTCGGATGACATGCAGGCATCTTGTTAGTGAGGCATTGCTCCACTGGTCTGAACGAACACGCCTCATCAAGCGGGTTAGTACCCGTTCAGCTTCAGATTCCCCTAAAGACTGCAACTGCTTAACCAAGGGTTCCATCAAACTTTTAGCTTCCATTATTGCATCCAGAAGCGCACGTCCTTCCGGAGAAAGCTCGTCAAAGCTGGCAAGAGAAATGCCACGGTCTCTGCTCAAATATAGAAGCGGCCGAAGGTCAACGTTTGCCAAAGGCGGGGAAAGTTTCAGCCAGTCCGCAATAAAAGATACATCCCAGCTTGGGTCTGGTGCCTTGGCGGGTTCTCCTTTGACCAAAGCCTCTTCAATCTCTTTAAAGAACGTTGGCTTACCGTTTTCACTTCCTCCAACAGCCTTAACTAGGAACTCGAAGGCCGCAGGTGATGCGCATCGTTCGAATAACTGAAGTTTGACCAGTTCTTCGAAGGCAATTGTCATACCTTGTGCCTTGGCAACTGTTTCCCGAATCATGAGGTTATTCATAAATCGCTTGATAAGCCTAGGATTGCCTGCAATATGATCAGCAGTTGTGAGAAGGGGGGCTAGCTGATCAGCTAAATCAATTCTTTGTGTAAAGCCCTTTACGTCACCAAATGCCTCTGACATGGTTTTGCGGGTCAAAGCACCAGACCAGGATTTCTTCACCGCTTCCAATATTTTTGTCTGAGCCTGTTGTCGAACCTCTGGTTCCAGCTCATTTCTGCGTTCTGCCAAATCCGCAAATAACAAAACCAGGTAAGCTTTAACCTCATTGACACCAAGTCTCGGCACACGCAGCGGCACCTGAATCAGCTTGTCAAAATAGCTAGTAACGAGGTCGTCGTTAAAATTTGCACTTCCGAAATGGGCACGAACCGCCCCGCGTATCGGGGGTGTAAGCCCAAACCGCCGAAAATTCCGGCGAATCGTTTTCAAGCGTTACAGCCCCATTATTCCAGCTCCAATTTAGCTACAATTGCATCAAGGTCTATACTCTGTCCGCTATCTCTGAAAGCATAATGGCCATTAAAATGAATATTCCGCCAGGCCGCAGGCGAGACTTTCTTGATGAGTGCCAAAATCTTCAGTTTGGGGGATGCTTCATATTTGTCGAGTATCCGTGACAGGATAGCGGAATTATAATAAATGATCGCATTTGCGATTAGCCGCCCACATTCGTTACTGACCTCAATATCCAGATCCGTCCTGCCAGTGAGTTCCTTCTTGCCGCCAACCTGCGCGATTGCTGCTCGCAGTTGGTGATAAGATTCGATCCGGTTTTGCGAACGATGCGAGTTGCGCTCGATTTGTGGGTCGCGCAAATATCGCAATGTGTAAATGCTGCGGATTAGCTTATCGAACTCGAAGACCGCGCTACGGGTTGGGTTTGATTGCGTGTAGGTACATAATTTCCGAATCAGCGTACTTTGAGTCATTTCCTTGATCCCCAGAGTGGCCACGATCTGGTCGATATTGGATTTTTCGTCTTGAACCGCTTGTAAGTCGATACTCCCAACCGGCTTGATCAGGCATTTCTCGTATTTCATAGGATCGCCGCAACAATATAGATTCTTCAATTGCGTCTCAAGGTTAGTGAAGCGCGGTTCGAATCGCAATCCGAACCAGTGCGTGATTGCGAAATTGGCCTTATTAACGCTATGCATATCACCAGTAATCACCATTGGCACGATGTCGGATGTATTCTGGTACCAGATGTCGAAAACAAAATGGGCTTCATATTCATGGGCACCGATCAGCCCGCCATTCACGGGCACATGGTTACATAGCATGGTGTAGGCCACCACGCCTTTCCCCTTGCCAAAATGTTTTCTGGAATGCCGCGCTTTGATGGTTGGGTGTTCGACCCCAAGTTTTTGCCCATCAACGGCACCGTACAATACCCCTAGATCGAACGAGTAATGTGGAAAAATAGAAAGATCGGCGATAGCATTGCTGATAGCGTCGTTTGCTTTTTTCAGAGTGGATCGCCGTAAGTATTGCTGATGCGTGGTCTCCAAGATATGATAGGGAATATCGCTGGTCTGTGCCATTTTAAGATTGCCATAATTCATCGCTTGAGCCATGATGACCGCAAACAGACTGTCCTTGTCGGCGATTTGCTTAGCATAACGTGGCTGCAACGGTGTCATTGCCGACAAAAAGTGACATTGCTCATTAACAAAACGAAGTACATCGGCAATATTGCAAAAGCCCAGCTTGCTATAGAAACTTTCCTGGAGTGCTTTATCGTTGCTGGCCTTGTATTTATGCCATGTGAGTGTTTTGAGTTCACTATCGTATTCAAGGTGTTTTAGCTTTCCTTGGCGGAGATCGCTGTCAAATGCCAGCCAAAGACTATGAAGTTCATCGCTCAAGACTTTAAGTTGAGCTTCTATGGGCTGACGTACCCAGGGAATGTCTAATTGCTGGAGCACAGCCGGCATCTTCTCCAGGGAAACGAGTTCATGCGTGAAACATTGATGCTGGACGCTGTCTGTCAGGTAGAGTTCACCTGACTTGAAGCGTTTCCTGATTTGCCTATAAATCCAAAATTCGTACCGGTCAGCCTGCACACCTGTGGCTTTCCCTTCCGCATCAATGGTCAGCAGATAGCGTCGCAATCGCGGCGAGACGGTCTTTTCTATGCACGCGTTCATCGGTTGCTGCGACAAGCGTTGTTGTTTGGCAAACAAGCCCTTCATTAAAGTTAGCGCCGCCAACCACGGGTTATCCGGCACCGTACTGGCAAAATCGAGTGCGCAGTAAAGCGGACGCAAGTGCTTGCGACAATGAGCAGACAACTGTTCCACCACTTGCCAGCGCAATTCCATTTTATTTAATGGTTTCTCGCATAAGCGTTGACCAGTGATTTGTAATGTATCTTTAGGCATGATGGCAAAGGCCTGCTGACGGACTTCGCCGAAAGAAGTGTCATCGATAACCTGCTCATCGACATAGATCAGCAACAAGCGCCCAATCTGAGAGGTTTCCGGTTGTCGATTAGCCAGATGCTGGGTGATAAGCTTGTTAGCCTTGAGCTTGGTGTCGTCTTCGAGCTGCTTCATTCGGTAACCCAAGGCGTCAACCAGATTATCAGTCAGTTGCCGATAGCGAAGCCAGACGTAACATAATAAGTATAGATGGGTCTGTTCCTGCTTCAGGCGGCGAAGATCGTAGATCGTGTAAAAATGCGCGAGACTGGCGTAATAGTTAAGGTTTTGCTGAGAAATTTCCAATTTTGGCAAGAGCGTTTTAGCCAGTTGATATAAGGGTTCCAAGGCGGTGCGCTTCTGCCGCTCCAAAACCATCATGCGGTAACCAAAGTGTTTGGCGTCTTGTTTGAGAGCGGCCAATCCGGACAAAGTATCATCGCGCACAAGAAGTTGCTGGAGCGCCGTTTTGGCTGAATCGTCTAGCATCTCAGTGAGTAACACGCCCAGCCGCTTACGTTCGTTGGACAGTGTTTCGCTGATGAGAGACTGCAACGTCGTATAGCCTGGTCGAACGATCTTTTGATCATTTAAATAGGCGATAAGCTCAACCAAGATAAAACTGGGCGTGACATCGCGAGAGACAACCTGAGTAGCTCGTTCGACAAGTGCCGGTAAAAAATCTGCCGCCCATAGCCGATAGCCAAACAAGTCAACGATCAACGCGCGTTGTGCGTAATATTCATGCTTGGTTATCGGTATCGGAAGAAAGGCCAAATCATTGAAGTAGCGTGTCAGGATAAAAGTACAGTCATCTTTCACTTCATCCCAGGAAAATTGAAAGAAGGCCTGTTTGGCCTTGAAATAACCCATTTGCAATGCGCAGTAAACTTGAGCATGCACACTGCGTTGGTCGAGTACCCGTGCCAGTTCCTGTTCGGTGAAGATAAAATATTCCATCCGTTGACTGTCGTCAAAATCAGGCAGCCCATACAAGGCGAATTGCTCCTGGCTGGATAGAATGTTAAGTCTTTCGCTTTTAGTCAGCATATATCACATGCAAATTGTATCTGTAAAAACGAGCGTTAATATAGCACCATAATGGCTAGATGAAATATAATGAAAGACCTATCCATTTTGGATTGTTTTACGGTATATTTTAGGTTAAAACTTAACAGGCAGTATTTATGGGGAAAATCGTCGCTTATTTGCGTGCTTCTACCGACAAGCAAGACTTGAATCACCAAAAGTTGGAAATTTTGGAATTTGCGCGGAAAAAGGAGATACGGATTGATGAATTTGTCGAAATCACAATCTCATCGCGCAAAACCAGCAAACAACGCCGGATAGATGAATTGGCGGGAATGCTGACAGAGACCGATACGCTGGTAGTCACAGAACTTAGCCGACTGGGGCGAAGTACTGCAGAGGTCATCGCGTTAATCAATGCCCTGGTACTACGCAATATCCGCGTTATTACCATCAAGCAAAATCTGGATATTGCAAATCAGGATATGAATTCCAAGATCATTGTTACGCTGTTCTCGCTGTTTGGTGAATTGGAGAGAGATTTGATCAGTTTGCGCACCAAAGAAGCTTTAGCCGCAAAAAAGGCCAGTGGTCAGCAACTTGGCAAGCCAAAAGGTACTTTACAGAAAAGTAAATTCGACAATAGCTTGGATCGCATCAAGGAATTGCTCGGCTATGGCCTTTCTGTCAGGAAAATCGCAAAAGTGTTAGGCTATTCGAGTCACATCGCACTCAATACTTATATCAACAAACGCGGTTTACAGCAGTTGGTTAAGCGTTAGACCGCATCCCTATCGAAGCGATTGCGGGCAGTGGCTCTGGAATAATTGATATTCTATCTCAAGCTTTACTTGTTTTAGGGCCTATTAATCCAGTAGTTATGAGCATACAAGCTCTAAGCATAGATTGTCACAAAAATTTAATGTGAAATAATTGGCAAATATGATAATGTACGCTTGCGTACAATTAGCCCCTAGCCCCTAGCCCCTAGCCCCTAGCCCCTAGCCCCTAGCCCCTAGCCCCTAGCCCCTAGCCCCTAGCCATATCTTTATTTTGGGTTGGTAAAAAAGCCTGGGTCAGCCGATTGTGCTGCACTCTACCTGAACCAATCAAAACTTAAAGAAAGGAGAATCCCCCATGCTACAAGGAAAAACCCTGCTGGCCGCCAGCCTATTATTCGGTCTGGCCAGCTTTAACGCCCAGGCGACACTGACCAGCGAAACGGTCAACGGTCAAAATCTGGTCTACGACTCCGGCAATAACACCACCTGGACACAGGACGCCAATCTATTAGGCACTTGGGAAGGGGCTTATCAATCTACCAGCTACACTAATATTGTGACTGCCATCATCAATGCCAGCGGCGGCGTGATTCATGACACGCCCAATTATTATGATGGCTCCCTCAACAATTACGACGGCGCTAATGGCCGAGCCTATTCCGGCACCTACACACTGACTACTGCGGACTTTGGCAGTGGCGGCACAGTGGACTGGTGGGCCGGTCAAGCATTGGTACACTATCTGGATACCCAGAATTATGGCGGTTCCAACCAATGGGCCTTGCCAACTAGTAATCCCGTTTTTGGCTATGATAACGGCAGCCAACTGGGTGAATTGTTTTACAACGAACTGGGTGGCACAGCAGGCAGTTCCATCCCCTCAGGCCCGTTCAGCAATGTTCAAGCCTATGTGTACTGGTCTGGTACGGAGTATGCTGCCTATCCTGGCTACGCATGGTACTTCTATACCGTCTATGGCTACCAGAACCTCAGCTATAAGGACTTCCAGTTCTATGCATGGGCAGTCAGCCCCGGACAAGTGAACGCCGTGCCGGTACCAGGCGCTGTGTGGTTGTTTGGCACTGGCATGTTGGGATTACTGGGCTTGAAGCGACGCGGTCACGCTGGGTAATTGGGTGCTTTGGGTTATTTGGCCCTTTTGGGGGTCAAGGGGGCGATAGCCCCCTTGAGATTTTTTTTGGGGTAATAGCGGTTGGCGAGGGTAATATATGGCGCGTTACGAACATCTGCCCATTTACCGGGATGCCTTAAATCTGGCGGTACATTTTGAAAAAATCGTCGCCAGTTTTAGCCGTTACCACAAATACACCCTGGGTAGTGAGCTACGCAATGCCAGCCGTAAAGCGGTGACACTGATCATCCAGGCCAATAACCAAAGCGATAAACAGCAGGCTTTAAGAGTGTTACGAGATCACCTTGAAGAACTGCTGTTATTAGTCAGGATAGCCAAGGAAGCCCAGGCTTTCAAAAGTTTTAACGCCTACAGCCATGTGGTTGAGCTGACGGCAAAAGTTTGCAGACAGAACGAGGGTTGGCTGAAAAATCAAAGTCAGTCCCCGCAGAAAAAGCCGGACAAAAGCGCCAGAATGAGCTGACCGTAAAATCGTCAGTCCAGCGTGCCGAGTTGTATCATTGTGCGCCTGTTTCACCCGGTTTGCCGGGTATGGCCATACAGTGCGGAATACCGCTAGCGGATTTCCAAACGGTGGGTTGTTTTGCAACCATAAAGTAAACAGGCTATGCGTCTGCCTATGTGTACTGGTCTGGTACGGAGTATGCTGCCAATCCTAACAACGCATGGAACTTCAATACCAACAATGGCAACCAGAACAACAACAATAAGAACAACCAGTTCTATGCATGGGCAGTCAGCCCCGGAGAATGATAGCTTTTGAGCAACACCTAGAACTGTTCAGCTTCGCCAGTCTGTATCAGCATTATCTATTATGCCGCAGACACAAACGCAATACCTTTAACGCGTTGCGTTTTGAAGCTAGACAGGAACTGAATCTGCTGGAACTGTCGGCGGCGCTGCAAGATCGCAGCTATCGCCCATCCGCGTCTGTCTGTTTTGTTACTGAACGCCCGAAACTACGGGAAATATTCGCAGCCGACTTTCGGGATCGCGTTGTCCATCATGTGCTGGTGCATGAACTGGAACGCTACTGGGAGCCGGTATTTATTCATGATTCCTATGCCTGTCGCAAAGACAAAGGCATCCATAAAGCGGTAGATCGGCTGACCCAGTTTATCCGGAGCGCATCCGAAAACGGCAAGCGGCGGGCCTACTATCTGCAACTGGATGTGCGCAATTATTTCATGCGTATCGATAAGCACTTACTGTGGTCTTTTTTAAAGCCGCATATCGACAGCCCGGAAGTGCTCTGGTTATGTAAATTACTGGTGTTTCATGATTGTACTGCCAACTATAATTATAAAGGCAAACCGGGCTTGTTACAGCACATGCCGCCACACAAAAGCCTGCTGCAATGTGAAGCCGGTAAGGGTCTGCCCATAGGCAATCTCAACAGCCAGTTTTTTGCCAATGTTTATCTGAATCGCCTGGATCAGTTTGTCAAACATCAACTGAAATGCCGATATTATCTGCGCTATTGCGATGATTTTGTGCTGTTGGATACTAATCCTGAGCAACTCGCGGTCTGGCGCGAACAGATAAGACAGTTTTTGGCGGAAAGCTTATTACTGGCGCTGAACGATAGCCGTGATAAGTTAAGACCGGTCGGCAATGGCGTGGATTTTTTAGGCTACATCGTTCGTGCCGATTATAGGCTGGTCAGGCGGCGGGTCGTCAATAATCTACGTGGTAAATTACTTGGTTTTGAGCGTTTGCTGGTTAGGCAGCAATCAGAATATACCGTATATCGCTTTGATGAAACCGTGTTGGCACAATGCCGGTCTACGCTGGCATCCTATCTTGGTCATTTACGGCATGCCGATAGTTTTGATTTGCGCTGTTCCATCTGGCAGGAGTTCCCGTTTTTAGAACAGTATTTTAAAATTGATAACACGTATCTGGCCTTGCAGCTACGTTATGAACTTCCCAAACAGTTTTCCTGTACCCGCAGGCAATATAATTTCATAAAAAAACAGTTTGCGAGCGATGTGCTGCTTTTTCAGGTCGGTTGCTATTACGAATTTTATCATTCCGCAGACGATGGCCTTGCGGTATCCTTAGGCTTGAAACCACTCACCAAAAACCGGCGCGGAGCACGGTATGGTATGCCGCTATCTTGGGGTGCCAATATGGCTAAGCGATTGTTGGCGCAAGGTCGGCAGGTGTTATGGGTAATTGAGCAGGATAGTTTATCAGCGGGTGGCGTAAAATGCAGGCATCCGGCGGAGCGCTGGATTGGAATATCTGTAAAAGAAAAGTTGCTGGTCTGAGTTATGTGATTTAGAGTTTTAATACTTCCTGAATTTTCGGCGGTTTGGGCTTACACCCCCGTATCATCTGCTCATCGGCGGCTATGATGAAAGCAGTCCTGGGCATGAATAAAAGCAGCCTCATTGCTTCTAGTGTCGAAATAGCAGTGTCGGGCAAACAACGGTCAAGGTCGTCGACAAAGACTACTAAGGTCACGTCTAATCCTTCCAGAATTTCCTGAAATGCTATCCTCAGTCCTGCTATTTCATTAGGAAGTGAAATGGCTTCTTTATCCTTGAGTAAATCCTTCAAATCAGGCTGGAGCTCACCGTAGGCATCTTTGACCTTGGCTATGTCTTCGGCAGTAGGCATTCCCTCAGCCTTAAATAGCCCACCAACTGCTCCTATGACTGCACCCATAGGACCGGCAATAGCTCCCCCCATGACGACACCTTGTGCAACTGGGGCAATAAGCCTCGCCGCACGAAGCCACCTCACCCGTTTGGCGAAGTCCTTTGCTTTATCAAGAAAAGTTTTTCGCGACCCAGCCTCTTTGACCAATTTGTCTGACACCGACTGTAGTAACGCCATGCGGGCATCGTCAAAGCCTTGATATAACCAAGCGTTAAAGTCTAAGAAAATGTATTTCTCATCAGAATTATCGGATATTCGCAGGGATTCCGCGACCATCTTTACTAAGGAAGATTTTCCGACTCCCCAACTTCCTGACACTCCGATGGACAGTGGCTGTCCTGCAGAGTCTCGAATAAGTTGGGCCGCTGTATCAGCGACTACTGAAAAATTGAGTAGATCGGTCGATGTCTCGACGTCATGCCACATGTGACATCTCGCTTAAGTATTTGTGTAGCATCAATTTAATGCTCCTTTTTGAAAAAGTGCGTGCAAATAGCGCGTCGAATGTAGCTTCGGCCTTGGCTGTTCCAACGGATTGTAGACGTGTGAGCCCATTCACTTGCGATTTCTTGGTTTTACAAAACGCCATACAAACCCTTTTTTCTCCGGTGGGGCTTCATCAAATCGTTTGGCAGTAGCTTCAATCTGCTTTTTATTTCGAACAATTGTGCCCTTATCATGTTTTGCTAACGCCATTGCTGCCAAGCGCCTTAATTCCTGCCGATTCCGCTCGGTTGAAAAACTGAACTTAAACTCACATCTGAGTGCATCGAAAACTTTACTTAAGTAGAAAGAGTTTTTATGTTCTCGAACAATAAATTGTTCGACTTCTTTTTCCCAATTAGGGGGTCTTTGCTTAACAATCACTAAAAGAACAAGAAGTTCTCCCAAGCTGCTCTGGTTATTCTTGTTATAATTACTTAACAAAGCCCCCATTTTTTTCGAAAAAATATCATCTTGATACCATCCTACAACGTTATCTACTATTACAGTCATAATTCTTTCCCACTTGTCCTGTGGCGACTTAATTTCATCAAAACTTTTGTCTAAATAGAATCCCATTCCCTCAAAAGCGGCCTCCCTATGATGCGCTAAAATTGGTGACAACATTACTAAAATTTGACAAACTCGTATCCAACAAGTAACTACTTCCTCTAATAACCTTGTTTTAGCTTCTGGAGTCACATGATCACTGTTTCGTAAAGCTCGCGCGGCTCCTTTCATAGCATGAATCATCTGTTTTAATGAGGTTTCATTTATAAATGTAGCCAACTCTTGGTTATATGGTTTTGCACGATTGTAACCATGATCTGCAATTGCATCTTTTATTGCCGATGGCAACGATGACTCAGTCATGCTAAGTTCCACTTCTTGTTTTAATTTTTCTAGTGATTCATTTTTAGGTGTCCAGAGAGCATGCCTTAAAGGATTGAAATCTGCTGAGATACTAGTTCGTTTTAAGAAATCGGCATTCATATTCATCAAATCTTCAGTCAGACGATTAACTGCGTCAGACCGCCTCCTATCAATACCTGCATAAAACTCTATAATTTCAGGGAATGCTGAATATCTACGATCTGTCAATATAAATTCGGCAAAATTAGGATCATGATGCATTCTGTGGGCTGCAAAGAAGTATAACCAGTAATTGAATCGAAATTCAAACTCAGTGCCTTTCCTTACAAAAATGTGTTCCATGGCTAAAAATGCAAATAAAACTTCAATATCTAAGTCAAGTATTTGTAAGCTACAGTATTCTTGAACTTTGATATAGAAATCATTTTTTGAAAACGATTTTTTTCCAGACCGTATTAACCATTCGCAGAAAAAACCAAGAGCATATTCACAATCCTTTAAATCAGGTCGTGTTGCATAGCTTGGAATTTTATTAAATTGGTAAAATAAAAAATATAATACTCTACCAATCATTTCAGTACGATTAACTGGAGTGTCATCAAACGCTTGTTCAAAAAGCTTAAGAATTAACAAGCAATTATCTGGAGTCCGATAAATATTTAGAGCATCAATATCTTCAACTATTTTCTTTGTTACTAAATTATCATCCAAAGAACTTGTTCCTTGAAGATATTTAACGACTAATTCTCTTATCCTTGCCTTAGTCAATGCCCATAAATAAAGAATTTCGACAACTTCGTCGTTTTCTATCTCTATAGCATTTGCAATTTGTGCACAATCATCAACACCTTCAAGTAACACTATAGGAGTATTTATGTACACTGATTTTAGATTACGTAAAATAGCCCGTGTTCGTTTATCAAATAGACAGTTATCAATAATAAATCCAGCAATACTATTCTTTAGTATATTTAGCTCTTTGCATCTTGATTCAACATATGAAATAACTCCATTTTTACAAATTAGAATTTCAGTCATATCTATCATAACGATAGTAGTTGCATTTAAACGGTAATGTTCTAAGCTAACGTATCGACCTAAACAAGTTAATCCAAATTGCTTTGGAGCTCTAATGATACAAGGCCTAAAGTTTTCAACCAGATCGTTTTGAGTCATCATAACGATATCTGCACGATCTGAATGAGTTTCAGGCATATTTGCTATATCACGATCAACCCATAGACGTTTTGTTGAAGAATAGCAGGTTATTGCTTCTTCAAACTCAAACTGAAGGATAGACAGTGTGTCAGTCGTTACATTTGAAACAGAAGTATCGAATTCAATTGGAATATAATTTTTTGATGAAGGCACGAAAACTATTTTTCCTGAATCATCTCCAGCTAGGCTAGTTCCAAGTACAAATTTTTGATTTTTCGAGCTCCATTGACGATAAACAACCTCTATTGTTCCATTCGATGCATCAAAATTTATAAATGAATAGCCTAATAACTCTGACTTTTTAGTAAATAATGGTGGAGCAACACAATGAAATGAATTGCCAAACCCCCTATTTGAAAACGTAGCGGAGTTTTCATGGATATGACCAGAGAAAACTAACTGAAAACTACTAGATATTATTTTTTCTAATTCAGATTTCGCCCACTCGACTAACCAATCCAATGGATGATGCATCACAAGAATCCTGGTTTTGAATTCAGTTTCTGATAACCATTTATGTAATGATCGAGTATCGATCATAAGTTTGTTTTGGTCAGAGATATATTTATTTTCTGAATCAGATAGACCTCCGAATGAACACAGCGCCGTATTAAGACAATATACTCCAACATCGTCCGATAACGCCCAACCAGAGCCTCCAATATCTGATTCACAGGCAGTATATTTAGCGAATTTTTCTTCAAATTTTTTGTAGTTATTAAATTTTGATTCTAAAAAGGTCTGAGCGTTTTGTGGGAGATGATCATTGAACAACTGTTCATTAGTCATCTGTTCTAGCGTTGCTTTTTGAATTATTAATAAAGGTTTTAAAGCATCCCTTGAAATGTCGTGATTTCCTGGCGTACAAATCCGGTTGTCGTATAAAAAACCAGCAGCATTTAATTTTTTCGAAAAATTTGTTTCAATCGCAGCATAAAATTCTGACTTAGCGCCTTCAAGGACGATATCTCCAGAGAAAATCAAATAACGATTTTCACAACTTCTGATTTGACTCTGAATATCTTCAAAAAATCTATTGCATACTAAATCATTCTCTTCGTGCCAATTGGTACGATAGTGGAGATCAGAGATATGTAGAAACGTATACTTCATTTCATCGTCCAATTATTAAAAAATGTAGGCTTATTGTAGTGGATTGAAGTCCAACGGTGACGGGTAATGTCACATGGCACATCAGTTAGAACAGTAATTTCAGACTCATGGACTTGACGAAATCCGACACGTTTAGAAAAACCATCATTCATTTTAAAAAATTCCCAAGAATCGAATTTAGAGCATGATTACATCCATGCATCGCCCAACGCTTGAGCCTGCTGCAAAACCAGTTCAATAGCCGATTCCTGCTGATCCGGTGGATATTTATATTTCTTCAAAATCCTTTTAACCATCAATCGCAGCTTTGCCCGTATGCTTTCCCTAGTTGACCAATCAACAGTGATATTCTGACGCAGATTTTCAGTGAGTTCATGGGCGATTTTCTTCAGCGTTTCGTCCGACAGTTCCCGAACAGCCGATTCATTGTCGGCCAGCGCATCATAGAAGCGCAGTTCATCCTCGCTTAGCCCAAGCTCTTCGCCACGGTTGGCCGCTTCCCGAAATTTCTTGGCCATCGCTATTAGTTCTTCAATAACCTGGGCGGTTTCAATCGCGCGGTTCTGATAACGCTTAATCACGTTGGCCAGCAATTCGGAGAATTTCTTATCCTGAACGACATTACCGGCAAAGCGAGCCTTGATTTCACCTTCCAGCAACCTTTCTAGCAATTCTACCGCCAAGTTTCGTTCCGGAATGTTGCGCACTTCTTCAAGAAATGCGTCGTCGAGAATGCCGATATTGGGCTTGTCCAACCCCACCGCATCAAAAATATCCACCACTTCTTCCGAAACCACGGCAGAGTTGATAATCTGCCGAATCGCCAGCTCGCGTTCCTCGTCAGTGCGTTTTTTCTGACTGATGTCACGTTTGGTGAGAATGACTTTTACGGCTTGGTAAAACGCTACTTCTTCGCGTACTGCCTTGGCTTCGTCCAAGGTGCAACATAAGGTAAACGCCTTGCTCATGGCCAGCGCCGTGTCGGCAAAACGCTTCTTGCCGTCCTTTTGTTCCAGAACGTGATTGGCGGCGCCGGCCAGGCGCTTATGACCAGCCGTTAAAAAATCGCTGTAATCAAAGCCGTACATCAGGCCTCGCAAGATGTCGAGTTTTTCCTCCAGCACCGCATAGGCTTCAGCCGCATCTACGGTGGGCCGTCCACGACCATTGCTGGCCGTGTATTCCTTCAAAGCGCTACGCAATTCATTGGCAATGCCAATGTAATCGACCACTAGACCGCCCTGTTTGTCCCTGAATACCCGATTAACGCGGGCGATAGCCTGCATTAGATTGTGGCCTTTCATGGGTTTATCAACGTAAAGGGTATGCATACAGGGCGCATCAAAACCGGTGAGCCACATATCACGAACGATGACTAACCGTAGCGGATCGGCAGGGTCTTTAAAGCGTTTCTCAAGCCGCTTTTTTGCCTGTTTGCTGTAAAGATGTGGCCGCAGTAAGGCTTTATCACTGGCGGAACCGGTCATTACGATCTTGATTGCGCCTTTTTCGGGGTCGCTATCGTGCCAATCCAGTCTGAGTTTGATGATTTCATTGTATAAATGGACGCAAATCTCCCTGCTCATGGCGACAACCATGGCTTTTCCGGTTTGCGCTTTGTTGCGTTCTTCAAAGTGGGCAACCAGGTCGGCAGCCACGCTGGCAATCCGCGACTCGGCACCGACTACTTTTTCCAAGGCCGCCCAACGGCTTTTTAGTTTGGATTGCTGGTCTTCCTCCTCATCCTCGGTCAGTTCATCGACTTCAGCATCAATATCGGGCAAATCTTCGGCTTTCAACGCCAGCTTGGCCAGCCGGGATTCGAAATAAATACCGACCGTTGCACCATCCTCCTTGGCCTGCTGCATATCATAGATATGGATGTATTCGCCAAATACGGAACGGGTGTCACGATCCTCCAAAGAAACCGGGGTACCGGTGAACGCCACAAAAGTGGCATTTGGCAGTGCATCACGTAAATGTTGGGCGTAACCCACCTGAAACGCGTTCTGGTAAGCAGGTGGCGATTTATCCGCTACTTTTTGTAAAGCTAATTCATCATTAGTTGCGGTGGACGGTGCCTTAATCGTCGCTGTTTTAATGGTTTTGAGTTTGGCTTCAAAACCATACTGGGTGCGGTGGGCTTCGTCCGCAATCACGATAATGTTGTGGCGGTCGGACAGCATCGGAAAAATATCTTCATCGACACCCGGCATGAATTTCTGGATGGTAGCGAAAATAATGCCGCCGGAAGGCCGATTGCTGAGTTTGGTTCGCAGGTCTTGCCTGGTTTCCACTTGCACTGGCTGTTCGCGCAACAAGTCCTGGGCCAGCGAAAATACGCCGAACAATTGCCCATCCAGATCGTTGCGGTCGGTAATAACCACGATGGTCGGATTCTCCATAGCCGGTTCCTGCATGACTCTGGCCGCAAAGCAGGTCATGGTGATGCTTTTGCCGCTGCCTTGCGTATGCCAGACCACGCCACCTTTATGAGTGCCGTCCGGTCGGGAAGCGGTCACGACTTGGCCGATGGCTGTTTGTACAGCATGATATTGGTGATAACCGGCAATCTTTTTAACCAGTGTGCCATCGTCTTCAAACAGCACAAAAAATCGCAGATAATCGAGAAAGGTGGCTGGATTCAGCAAGCCGCGTATCAGTGTTTCCAACTCGTTGAATTGTCCCAAGGGGTCGAGAGCAACCCCATCAATGGTGCGCCATTGCATGAAGCGTTCTTCGTCACTGGTCAGAGAGCCTAAGCGCGCTTCACTGCCGTCAGTAATCACCAGCACCTCGTTGTACTGGAACACATCCGGAATTTGCTCTTTATAGGTCTGAATCTGGTCAAACGCCTTCCAGATGTCGGCATTTTCATCGGCCGGGTTTTTCAACTCCAGCAACCCCAATGGCAGACCATTGATGAACAGGATGATGTCAGGGCGGCGGGTGTGTTTCGGCCCTTTGATGGAAAATTGATTTACCGCCAGCCATTCGTTGGCGCTAACTTCGGCAAAATCGATCAGGCGGACAAAATCGCCTATGGTTTCACCGTCTTTTTGATATTGAACCCGTACCCCATTAACCAGCAAACGGTGAAAGTGGCGATTAGCAGCCAGCAGTCCGGGTGCATCAAGATTCAAAACTTGCTGCAAGGCATCTTCACAGGCGACCAAAGGAATTGCTGAGTTAAGCCGATTTATGGCTTGACGCAAGCGTTCGACTAGAATTACCTGAAGGTAGTTACTACGCTCTGCGGCGATACCGTCTACGGCAATATCGGGGCCATTGATCGAGGTATAGCCCACTTCGGTCAGCCAGCCCAACGTTTCTTGTTCCAGTTGGTCTTCGGTCATTTCAAGGCTCCGTGCTGGATGCTTCGATTCAATATGAACCTATGGTTTGCTTTAAAGCACTTAAGGATATGATTTATTTTGATTTTTTCTGCTTTAGCAAAAGCGAATAAGGTTTGCATTAAAGCACTCCTTACGCCCAGAAAGGTAAATAGCGGGCATAACGGGTAGACAAGCTATCAGACTCATCGGCTTTGATAAATCCCGCATCTTTAGTCGCCCCAATCACCAGTGAAACGGTCGCGGTTTTCGATTCGGGAAGCTTAAAGCGCTCCCGCAAACTCTGGTTAGACATCCGTTGATTGCTCACATACTGCAAACAGCAATGTTGATAACAAGCACGTATCCGATCCGGCTTACTCATCTCGGCGAAATCTTGATGGGCAAACAGTACCGCCGTTGTTCGTGTCTCTCCAACGCGAAAATCCGGCGCCGGCAATTGAAATACTTCGGCAGCGCTGACGACCTTATCGATACCGCTGCCCTTTTCTTCACAAACGCCCAATCGACGCATCAAATCCGCCAACCGCTCATTTCGAGAACGGTACTCATCAATGAAGCGTTCCACCTTGATCGGCGGCAAACCGGGATTCGATACTTCCAATCTATCGGCATACATTTCGATCATGACCGATGTACCTGAGGCTTGAAAATCCTGATGTACAAGCGCATTGGCGATCAACTCACGTATGGCCTGACGCGGAAACATTTTTACTTCCTCACGCACCACCTGTTCAACAAAATGATTCTGGGGTGCTGCGGAATGTACAAAATCGACCAAGCTCTCAAAGCCAACAGCATAACCAGGCACCCTAACTTTGTCCTCACGAGTGACCAGTTTGTTGACGCCGTCGTAAATCACCACACGCGGGGCCTTACGCGCTAAATCTGGAGAGAAGGCATCCATCCGCTTTGCCAAAAGAATAGCGGCTAAATTAGTAATGAGCCAACCACTGGGTTGCTCTGTGATCAAACGTTCCTGCGTTAACCTCGCCAGCACCCCATCCCGCGAAGTCGGATAAGGTAAGCTGATCAATTCAAAGAACGATTGCGTATCCAAAAGTGCAATCACTTCATCGGCTGTCGCTTCTTTACGGGCCACTTGATCGAACCAGTCAGGTTCGCCTTCTGCCATAATTCGGCGCAATTGATCCGAACTCATGGGTACTAATTCTTCACCGGCCCGCATCAAATAAGCACCTTCATAATGGAACGGCGTTCCTACTGGACGTGGTGGAACTTCGAATACCAGCACTCGGCCATCGGGGTGCTGCAATTCGGTAATCTCAACTCGAAAGCGTAGCGCTTCCAATATTCGTGCTTTGATTTCTCCGGTATTCTGAAATGCCTGTGTGCCGACAACCCGGCGCGGCGGCTTGTCGCTGATGCCCAACACCAGATGACCACCGCCTTCATTAGCCAAGGCCACGCAGTAACGCAGCAATTTAGTTGTGTCGTATTGCTGCTTGGCTTCTTTGAATTCCAGATGTTCGTCTTCACGAACACAGGTTAGCCAACTTTTAAGCGTATCCAAGGTGATCACGCAAAATCCTCGATAAGGTTTTCGGCATCTGGCAAGCCCATTTGTCCAGAGATCAGGCGGGGAAGTAAGGTATCACGAAGGGAAGCTAGGGTTTTGGCTTGATGAACGTTTGCCATTATTCGCCCAATCAACGGCTTGATCGCGTTACTGAAATTTTCGGCCAATAGCTCAGGTGGAATACAGATAGAATAGGCTGCCAGATCCTTCCAATTTATACGAGGCATTTTTGCGCCATTAGACAGACGCTCGGCATAGTCAATCAGCAACGTACTGAACAAATTCATTGCAACAACACCGAAATAGGCTGGATTGATTGGGTTGCAAACCAGAATATCCGTCGAACAGACACCAGCAAATGGGGCAATCACTACCTTGTGGAAATAAGGCCGCAGTTTACCAAAAAGAATATCGCCTTCAGCGAAGGCTGCTTTAGCGCTTTCAAGCTTTTCGGCATTACCCCAATCTGAAAGAGAAAGAGATTTTCGGGGAATATGCTCAAGCCCAACATAATGCTGACCGGCGTGTAGCTCCGATGGTTGTATTTGCCGCCTTGAAGTCTGTGCAATGTCACCAAGCGATCCTATTCGCCACCCCATCGGCAACAACCCCAGTTCAGTTTCCACAAAGCTATCAGGAAACAGTGCGACTGTCGCTTCGTCCATGCCTTCCGGGATGCGGCCTTGCTGTTTGGCGTGGACGGGATCGAAATCGACAAACCATGATTTGAACAGCGCCTGGGCGATAGCTTCGAGCGTGGCGTTGGTTTCTCGCAAGAGGGCGATACGATTGTCAAGAGCGTCAAAAATCTCGGCAATCTGCACCTGCTCATTCAAACTTGGCAGGACTATTGCCATCTGTCGAAGATGGGATGGTCCAAAATGCTTGATAACACTTCCAGTTGCCATTTGTTCCGCCTGCTTTACGAATGCCGCAGAGGACAAAAATGCGCGAAGATACTTGTGGTTAAGTTTGGAACTTGAACTCCGAAAACGAATAATACCCGTATATGCTATTGAGCCTACGGCATTGCTGCCAACAACGCTCACTCGCCCAAGAGATGCGCTCGTACTGATCAATAAATCGCCTTCCTGCAAGGCGAAATGACTCCATTTTTTGGCAACTTTCTCTGGGTTAAGGAAATTACAGCCAGCTGGGTGTACGACTGGAGTTTCAATATTTCTTAGCCGTAGCAACGGCACTCCTGAGTCGTGGAAGTCTTTGGCCAAAATGCCAGGCCCTTCCTGAAAGTCAGTTACAGCCTCAATGGGTAGAACATCCCAATCATCTGGAATCCTCCCCTTCAAATCCAAAGATGAAGGGCTATCAAAATTCATATCCCAGTCCTCCAATCTTCTGCCGGATCAACTGATCGAGTTCCGCGCCTTTAGCCATCTGTTCGCCCAGCTTTTCAGTGAGCTTTTGCATCTTGTCGGCAAAAGCTTCGTCATCATCTTCCACTTCTTCAGCACCAACATAGCGGCCTGGGGTGAGAACATGACCGTGTTCGGCAATTTCGGCCAGTTTGACGCTACGGCAGTAGCCCGGAACATCCTGATAGTCGCCGGCACCATCTTCGCCACGCCATGCTGCAACCGTACCTGCAATTCTATCGATTACTTCATCGGTAAATTCCGTCTGCACCCGGCTGATCATTTTGCCCAACTTACGGGCATCAATGAACAGCACTTCGCCCTGGCGACTGGTTTTTTGTTTGGCGAGAAACCATAGACAAGCCGGAATCTGAGTATTGAAGAACAGTTGACCGGGTAAGGCAATCATGACTTCCACCACATCGGCATCGACCATGGCTTTGCGAATCTCGCCTTCGCTGTTCTGGCTGGAACTCATAGAGCCATTAGCCAACACAATGCCGGCACGACCATTCGGTTTCAGCTGATAAAGCATGTGCTGCAACCAGGCATAGTTGGCGTTGCCTTGCGGCGGTGAGCCATAAACCCAGCGAGGGTCGCCTTCAAGACTACCGTGCCACCAATCGCTAATGTTGAACGGCGGATTGGCGAGAATAAAATCCGCTCGTAAATCCGAGTGCTGATTACGGGTGAAGGTGTCTGCCGGCTCGCGGCCCAGGTTAAAATCAATGCCGCGAATGGCAAGATTCATAGCCGCCAAGCGCCAGGTAGTCGGGTTGGATTCCTGACCATAAATAGACACATCGCCCAGCTTGCCGCCATGGGCTTCGATGAACTTTTCCGACTGCACGAACATACCGCCGGAACCGCAACAGGGGTCATAAACCTTGCCATGATGCGGAGCAAGTACAGCTACCAATGTTTTTACAATACTGGCAGGCGTATAGAACTGACCGCCTTTCTTGCCTTCGGCGCTGGCGAACTGGCCGAGGAAGTATTCATAAACCTGTCCCAGCACATCGCGGGCTTGGCCGGGGTCGTCACCAAAGCCAATAGTGGAAACCAGATCGACCAGTTCACCGAGTTTACCGTCTGGCAATTGTGCGCGGGCATATCGTTTGTCCAGTATGCCTTTTAATTTGGGGTTTTCGACTTCGATAATGGATAAAGCATCATCAATACGTTTGCCAATATCCGCTTGCTTGGCGGTAGCTCGTAAAGCTTCCCAGCGAGCGGTTTCCGGTACCCAAAAGACGTTGACTTCCTTGTAGTAATCGCGGTCTTCCAGTTCGGCGGCAAGCATTTCATCGTCGCATTCATGCAGGAAATACTCGTCGTTTTCGTCCTTAAAGCGCCGGGTCAATTCTGACCGACGAGCGGCGAAGGTATCAGAGATATACTTGACGAAGATGAGGCCAAGCACCAAATGCTTGTATTCGGCTGCATCCATATTCGCCCGTAGTTTATCTGCGGCAGCCCAGAGAGTCCTTTTTATGTCATCCAGCATGATTTTTAAGTGTACAAGGTCAAAAGTGACTAATTATGTAACGAATTACACCCCCTATTGAGTTATTTTAAACAATAACCCCTTTTTAATTTTTTGACCGCTGATTTTTTGGCTGGCCAATTCTGCTTATTGTTCTGAGGTAAACCATTCCTTCCTAACCATACCGGGAGAACCCACTCGGCCCATTCCTTGATCAACGACCAATCATCAAATAGACTAGGCGTCACAAACATCTGAAAAAAACGATGCATGTTTTGTTTGGTGTCGTGACTTTTCAAATAAATAGGATTCATGGCTCACCTCAGTTATTTAGCGATTTTCGGCATAGATCAGGTATCGCACTCTTTTAATATGGTATAGATAGTTTGCCTGGTAACATTGAAGTGCCTGGCAATATCAATTTTGGCAGCACCACCATTGAACATCGCTAACACCATATCTTTATCTTTTTCGTTGAGCGCATCAGGCCGACCGAATTTTTTGCCTTTCCTCTTAGCAGCGGCCAAACCCGCCTTAACACGCTCACGAATCAAACCACGCTCAAATTCTGCAAGAGACCCGAATATGTGAAAAATCAATTTACCAGTTGGACTAGTGGTATCGATATTTTCCGTTAAGGACTGAAAGCCAATATGGCGATTTTCCAGATCAGTCACAGTCTCGATAAGATGTTGCAAACTACGACCCAATCGATCCAGTTTCCATACTATTAATATATCCCCTTCCCTGAGGGACTTAAGGCATTGCTGTAATTCTGGTCGATCTGTTTTTGCGCCGGATTGCTTTTCTTCGTAAATCCGTACGCAACCTACAGAATTCAGAGCATCTAGTTGGAGCTGGGTGTCTTGATCATTGGTCGATACTCTGGCGTAACCAATCTTCACTTGTAAAAGTCCCAATCAGAAATTGTCGCACAAATAGATGTCATTTTTATTGTATGGAAAGGACTGAAGACTAAATTAACCTATGATTATTTAACTATAACACGAATTTACTTTTTTTACTTAGTTATTTAACGTTTATTGAAGGCTTTTGGAATTCAAAACCGAAATGGAAGTGGTCATCGGCAAAAAGTTAAAAAAACACTTGTTTGTTTAACGTTTGTGTTTTGAGAGGTTATCCCCAAAATCTATGGTTAACTCTGTAGTAAGGCTGCAATCATGCCAATTGTGTTTGAGCTAGGTTATTTTGCCTTCACAGGCAGATACGCGAAGGTGCTATGGTGGTAAAGTTCAACAGTTTGTTACAATTTTTTTTATCAGGATGCCTGTAAAACTTTGAATTATAATACTTCAAAAATTTCTGGGGTTAGGGCTTAGAACCCCATGAACTTTAGGAAAAACTTGTTTTGAATTATTTTGTTATCATCAAGCATAGTGTTGTAATCAACATGATCTAGGGAGTTTATAAAATTTTGAGATACGATAAATCGCTCTTTATTTATCAAGATGTACTCGTTGAGAAAATATTTATTTTGTACTAAAAATTCCATTAATTTATTAGATGTTTTGTCTTTGAAGGTTGCTAAAATTAATTTCTGCTTTCCATCATTGAATAGCAAGAATATGAATATATAAGCGTGCTTTAATGGAATTCCTAGAATGGTTTCAATATCATGTCTAAGTTTTGAGAACTGAACCATATTATTAGGAACATCGTCTATGATTTTAAATTGCATAATTGACCCTCCTTTATCAATGCTATGACTCAAGTTATTAAATAACTTCTGATACCTTTTTAGATTTTTAGCTTGGCCGTGATAGTTTTTTTTTAACAACCTTATATCTTCATGCTTTTCTGGAGAAAAAATTAGTGTACTTAATGTTTTAATTTCATCATGTATTAATGAAATCTCTTTTTTTAGTGTTCTTAGACTTTGCTTTTGAACGAAATCCTGATTAATTGTAAAAGTTCCATTTTCAAAGCTAGTAAAAATTTTCTTATCATGTGCCGCACAAAAACCTGGGAAAGTCGTGGCACTTTTCACGTTTTCTTTTTTGAAATAAAATCGTCTTATATTGCCTTTGAAATCTCTAGCAAGTATGTTAACTTCGTTATTTTCATCTGAAATTTGAGATAAGAAAATACCTTTTGAAATTTCATGTGAATCAATAGCCACTTCCTTACAACCTAAAAAATTGCAAAGTTTTTGTTCACTCTTAATGCTTTTTAGTTTATTTAGTTTTTCTTTTAAATATTTGTTCTTATTTTCTGATGGGCTGTAATAGTTTATTAGTTTTATCATGTTTTCAAGCATGAAAGCCTCCAAAATAAACAAATGTTGTTTGCAAAAAATTATAATCCATATAGGGCATATCATTACACACATCTTTTGCAATACAGGCTAAATCAATTCCCAGGGTCCCGCAAAATGCAGGCTGCGGGTACCCATACGAGAAGTCATTAGACTTAACCTAACGTTGTTCAGCCGAATTTGGAATTTAATAGTTATTACCTTAATGTAAGGTCGTTATTTGGCCCCAACCGTGCCAACAATGCCGCATTCTGCTCCTGCATCGCCAAAAACTTACCAACCAATTCCGCCGCATGTTCTCGGGCGTTTGCCGCTGATTGTATGGCTTGATCAAGTTGTTTTTTCTGATTATCCAACTCTTGTGTAGCAATGCTTCTCTGTTCCTGGTGCGCCTCTACCAATGCTTCGGCAGCCACTAACGCTTTGGTCAGTTCGGACTTAGTGTTATTACTCTCCGCGGTGATGGATAATGTTAATTTTTGCTGATTGGCCAATGCACTACGCGCTTGATATATTTCCTCATGCGCTCTATCCAATTCGGTACGAAGATCGGCAGCCCGGCGATCAATCTCGCCGACCTGTGCTTCTGCACGTTCTGCTCGGGTCAATGACTGGGCTAGTTCTGTCCGGATTCCGGCCAACTCATCAGCGGCCAGTTTTGCGGCCTCCTGATGCGCAATCGCCGCATCAGCGGCCTGGGATTTTAATAGATCAAACTCGGCGGCTTGCGCCTCATAAGCATAGGCTAATTCCTGCCGCATTTCATCTAACTCGGCTCGCTCTGTATCCCATGCGGATTGAGCAGTCCGTAGACTCTCGTTCGCCAACTCCTGAGCTTGCGTCCACAGCGCAACCAACATCTGATGATTTGCCTTAACCATGGCGTCCGGTATATGCACAGCCACCGGCGCTGCTTGAACGCTCTGGGCGCGTCGCCATTCGCGCATGATAAAAGAAGCCGCATTCATGTCTACACGGGCATATCGTCGTACCTCGTCAACAGTTGGGAAGCTTTGCCGACCGGCTTGTTTGTACAAATCGTTTGCAGCCTGGATGATGCGTTCACGTACATCGGCGAGGATAGGGGTAACTAATTGACTCATGGGTAACGTCCTAAAAAATAACATCATCAGAATAATAATCTGATTATTCTTATCTCATAAGAGCGAAAGAACGCCAGAATCGGACTCTTTAAAATTTCCGGCCATTTGGCTGTTGACGCGGAAATTTCACTTTAGCAGCATCAGCATTAATTTGATGGGTCGGTTACAACTGGATGCGCGAATGGGCGACTTATGAGGCAAATGTTTATTAACGGAGAAATCAAAACTGGCGATACCTGCAAAACCTGCATGACTTCCTGTACGGAAATTAGCTCCATTACTTCGAACAAACTAATAATAACTTCTCAAGTCCGCGTAACACGCGTTATTAAATAAATTTTGGCATGTCAAAGAACTGATTTGGAGGTTGTAAGATGGTTTTTGACCTTCATTCAACGTCGTTGACCTATCACTGCCCCTTCACTGACTGTCATTGACCATTCACTGAACGTCATTCACCCATCACAGCCCTGCATGGACCATACAAACTTATATCAACATTTATTCTTAATCGAAAACTTCACTATTTATTCAATTTAACGGGTTGACAAAAAATAAAACTCAAAATAGAATTTTTACCACTTTAACCGTTGCAAGTTGCGGTTCACTTGTAGTGCCAGTTCAGCACTTAAAATAAGGAACCTGTTAAGCGCTCCGGCGTGATTATTTTTAACGGCTTGCCGTGATGTTATTTTTTAGGGCTATCCGCACTTGTGTGGATTATCCCTTTATCTAGGCTGAGACTATGCTATCAACAGGCCTAGATTTAAGCTATTCTGGTATTCCGCCAGACCTCAACCCGCGTGCCTTGGTGCGCATTCAAAAAATATTCGCTAGAGCGTGTTAGCAAGCTGCGTCCGAACAGCGCTATTGGTATTGCATTTTATCTTTGAAATGCCGAATGTTTGCCGAAACCCGCTTCCACAAACAGGATTCCGATCTTTTGTTTTTAAAAAAATCGGTTGTACCAATTCTCAACTATCGAATACTCCCCCCAGCGTCCGCCTTTGACCAAATCGAGAAACGTTTTTCAAGCTTCTCACAAAGAGACGTTTTATCTGAACCGCTACACACCTTTAGTTCCGCCTGCTTCCGTTAAAGAACGCCGGGGCAAAAAGGGTCTTTTATCTTCCCTGTACGGAAAATTCTCTTCGGAAACGGTAAATACCGGCGTTGCATTGGAACGCAGGAACGATTGACACCCACCGTCTAGAAAGGAATTCCAAATGATCTCGCTTGAGCGCGGCGAGTATTAAAACGCGCATTGATCCTTGTTCATCACACATATCTGCCGGGCGTATGGCCTGCGCAAATTCGCTCAACTATCGTGAGAATGTGTCCTGTGTGAAAAAGAGGGTTTGGGCGGGAGTTCCCTGCTCACGATAAAGAAACTATTTTGGACAACTCCCGCCTTCTCTCAAAGCGATTTCGTAGAGACCTCTTTGAGAGAGGGCAAACAATACGCTGGGAATAGGAGGAATGGTAATGGCAAAGGTAAAGGTAAAGGGCGAAACTTCATACAGCCGCAACTACAGCATCGGCAGCCGGGACATGGCGATCGCCGGTCAGAAGGTAGTCGAGCAACGCTTTCACGGCGGATTTCAGTCAAAGCGCGATATTGGTCAGCGCTGGGCCTATTTCTGCAAATGGGCCGAGCCGCAGGGCATCAAACGCATGGAGAAAATCAGCAAGGAACTGGTGATTGAATATGGCCAAGCGCTGCAGCAAGAATTGGATGCCGGCGAACGCAAATCGCCATCTTCGCCAAAGAATTATGTCAGCGCGGTGAACACTGTGATGCGGCTCGCCACCCAAGGCGAATGGAAAACCGTCAAGCCGGGGAAAGATTGCGGGATTCAAGCCAGGTCGTATATTCCAACAGAAAGCAAAGCCATGAGCATGGCAACCCACCAAACAGCACAGCGTGCAGTCGATGACAGAATTTCCAGTTTATTGGGTTTACAACGCGCATTCGGTTTGCGATTCAAAGAAAGCTGTCTTCTCAATCCTAAACTGGCGCTTAAAGAAGCGCTTAAGGACGGTCGCATTACCCTTCGCGCCGGCACAAAAGGCGGAAAGCTACGCCGCGTTCCCTGCCGACCCTGTGGAATAACAGCACTTGAACAAGCAATAGCTGTCCAGGATGGAAGATCGCTTATTCCAAAAAACATCTCCTATGCGGATTTCCAAAAAGCCTGTTACGAACAAGCGCGTCTCGCCGAGATCGGTTTTCATAGTGAACGCCATTTTTATGCTCAAGACCGCTATCGTGAAATAACCGGCGCACCGTCGCCGGTAGAAGCAGGCTGGTCAAGAAAGGAAAGAATTTTTCAATTAGCGCTCTATCTGAACATTAGCGAGGAAGAAGCCCAAAAAATAGATGCCGTGGCCCGATTACAAATCTCGCTTGAATTAGGCCATCACCGCGTGGAGATAAGCAATGCGTACCTTGGCTAAACAAGCAGAGAAATTCTTTATGGATTATGTGCGCGGCGGCGGCAAACAGAATAGAAAAAAGCAGGTTGTCAGAATTATTGAATTTCTTGACTGGATAGAATCCACTGAGAAAGTGATATCTCTGCACGGGATTGGAAAAAATCACGTCATCGGTTTCTGGAAATCACACCGGGATTTATCCGATGCAACGGCCTACAAATATTGGCTTGGGCTTTGCAAGCTTTGGGAATGGCTGGGTAAACATGAAGAACTACCCAAACCGTTTAAACAAGGCGTTGAGCCGGAAATCAAAAAATCAGCAGAATATCCAGTTATTCCTGAACTTTCAGTTGCGATTAAAACGGTTCGTGAAAAACGGGGATTATCCATTCAAAAACTTGCGAACTTGACTTGTTGCGAGCCTTGCTTAATTGCAGCAATCGAATCCGGAAAATTAGATTTTTCATTTATGGATATTGATCTTCTTTATAAAGAAACTGGACATTCAATTTACTTATTAAACAGCGACATAACATCATTAATCATATGGGGTTATTAAAATGATAAAAAAACTATTTAATTTTAAAACTAAACCAGGCAAAAACAAAATCGATAAAGCCTTAAATAAATCCATGCCAATTAGCAATGACGAGATATTTAAGTGGACATCAGAGCGCAATAAAACAATACACGCTTTTCCAATAGAATTTATTATCAACCATGAGACAAATGCCGAATTAATTAAAGAAATAAAAATGGCAACTGGCATGGCAGGTTCGCACAATAAAGATAAAGCGGAAGTCATGCTTATGCGGCCAATCCGGCAGCTTGTTAATTTGATACACTTATTACCGGCATCGGAATTCGAGCATTTCAATCATCCATGCGGATTATTTACATTATGTCTGGAAGCTTCCTTACGATCTATCCATCGTGCAAATCGTCGGATATTAACCCGCGTCACACCCGAAATCAGGCGAGAAAATGAAGATTTATGGACTTATGCTGCATTTCTAAACGGGTTGTTTAGTGAGGCCATTGCGACAATATCGAATTTAACTGTATTTGGTGAAGATAACTTAATCAAATGGCGACCAACAAAAGAGCCACTAGCCCAATGGCTTTGCCGAAATAATCATAAGCAATACCGTATACACTGGAAATATAGGCCCGATTTCTTTTTGGCTTATACTCTAGCTGACAATATTATCGATGGCGAACAGTTGCAAATGTTGCAAGAAGGCGTGGCGGAACCGGCAATATCAAGCACTTTGGTCAACGCGCTACACAACCCGGCCAACCTTAAAAACCCACTCACTAAAATCAATTCACAAGTGGTTATAAGTCTTAAGGCCCGAAATATGAAAGATCATCAAAATCAACCGCTAGCGGGCAGACATCTTGTATATTGGCTGACCAATGCCCTGGAAGCACTATTAAAAAGTATAATCTGGGTGGCTAAAGAAGAGTTCAGCCCTATCTGGGGTGGCGATGATGGCGTTTTTCTGGTTTGGCCGTTGGCCGCCAAAAATATCAATTCCACCCTAAGGGATATGGATTGCCCCTACATACCGGACACTCAGGAAAAACTGGCTGAAATCCTGCTGGACGTTGGAATAATAGAAAGTAATGAGATGAACGAGTATCTGTTCGACATAGCTATTCCTGTTGCCGATAGTCCTGAGAAAAAGTACCTTAAAGCGGTGAAGGCTTCGCGTACTGTCAATTTGCTTTTTGCTGGGCGGTATAAAGCACTGCAAGGGAATGTACAATGCTAACGATGGGTAAACCATTTTGCAAATGTCGTCGCTAAAAGTTGGATAGGCTGATTAGCTGGAAAAGTTATTAGTAGTACCACTGGTGTCGGGTTAAAGGGGTTTTTCTCTAATCATGAGGGTGTAAATAATTTTGTTGGCTGACGCCAAAGCTTTATAAAGATAATGAGGCTCTAAAACGGCGTCTTTCGTACCCACAGGCAACTCAAAATGCACATACTATAGGGGATCGTCAAAGAAACTTACAATTACGGTCATGCTAGACAAAACGCCAAGCGTAAGCGTATTCACGCCTCCAAGCTTAAAAGCCTTTCAATCCATTGAAGTCAATATCTTTAGAGATTTTCTGCATAACACTTATGATGAATTGCTTTCGCTATCTAATACGGTAAAACTTTGGGACTGTATACCAAAATATTCGCTGTCCCAAGTCGAACAAAACCGCATGCGGTCAAAAGATGGTCAATTGCCGGTATATCGTAAAGAATTTAGATTCATGGACTGTGATTACTGCATTTTGATTACCCCGGCATTTTTAAGCATTGAAGATGGACGCGCTTATTTTCCCAGCGCAAATGAAGAACTCGTCGAAGATGCTCTTAGAAAAATGGCAACTCTGCAAAATCAATGCTTTTTTGACAAAGAGAAAGCTAGTTGCGGAATTACTTTCACCCTCCACCAATTGCGGACAGAGCTTAAAAAGCAAGGACACTCCCGCTCATACCAGGAAGTTGTCAAATCGCTGCTTATTCTGGCCAGGTCCGATATTGAAATTTATGCCAAAAACTCGGGTGGTCAGGGCTTTTCAATCGAAAAATTTATACGCATTTCCAGTTTTTCGAGTAATACGGAACTCGATAACTCTGAGTCTAGGTGGGTAGCGTTCTTTCATCCCCTCGTGTACAAAGCGATGAACGATATCGAATACCGGCAATTTAATTACCGGCAAATGATGCAGCTAAAAACCCACTTGGCGCGTTGGCTCTATAAACGACTAGCCTACTACTACACCAATGCGGCGCACACCGTGCCAATAAAGTTATCGTTAGCACACATACGCGAAGAAAGTGGGATGCTGGAGCGGTCGCGCAGTAATGATGCCATCAAAGAATTGGAGGCGGTTTTTGAAGTTTTCATGACTATCAAGGTTTTTAATTCCTTTAAACGTATCAAGGATATTAGAGGGGAGCGGAATAAAGTGATCGACATCATTTATGAGGCGCATCCACACAGCGATTTCATCAAAAGTGTCAAGGCGGCCAATAAAAGGCAATCAGATGGTCGGGAAAAACGGCAACAAAAAACGGTAGGTTTAACCCGTCAGTTACGGTAGGAATAACCCTCAACTATCGGTAGGTATAGGCCGCAGAAACAAAATTTGTGGCATTTTCTTTGAATTTGCCGCTCAATAACGGTAGGTATAATCCGCAGGTTGGCAATTTGGCAGTAGGTTTAACCCGCAACTCACCCAAAAAGCGGTAGGTTTAATCCGCAGGTGGCGAAAATTTCGGTAGGTATAAGCCGCAACTGAATTGGCAAAGTAGGTATAGCCCGCAGCAGTCGGTAGGTATGATCCGCATATGGCTCTTTAAATCATTGAAAAGCTAATAAGAAATTCGCCTTTCCTTCTTATCCTTTCTTTAATCCTTTTATTCCGTGTCTAATTGGAATTTCTTGTCATTTATCATAACTTTTTAAACGCCTTGCCAGTTGACCATGCCGATAGGCATTGATAGACTGGTTTCGACTTCTTGGTTTAATATTGACAGAACGTCGCTCTGCCCAGCCCTCCCAATTTAACGCCAGCAGTATTGGAGCAATACCGCCATGGATTACAAAGTAGTATTTGACGTAGCATCTGCTGGTTACAAAAGTTGGGACTTTCCGGCTCACGGTCTTATTCTTGTTGGAGTTGGTGTAATACTGATCTCTTTTAGAAAAAGATTACCTGGTTGGTGGGGAAAGCATCCGCGTGTAAGCAACGTTTTTACATTTTTCTACTTCGGATTTGCGGTCTTTTGGACTTTGATATCGTTTTTTTCAACCTACCACAACTATACATCTCTCGCAGAAGCAGAAAAGGCCAATAGTGTTTCTGTTGTCGAGGGGGTTGTAACTAACTTTAAGCCAATGCCTGTAACTGGGCACACTATGGAAAAATTTTGCGTTTCAGGAGCATGCTTTGAATATTCGGATTACGTAATTACTGGTGGTTTCAATAACACGAGTTCACACGGTGGCCCCATACGAGAGGGATTGCCAGTTCGAGTCACATATGTGCGCAATGCCATTATTAAGCTAGAGGTTGTCAAGTGAATACATCTAACTCTGCGAGCGCGGAACTGCCCATAAGCTAGTTGTTTCTCAGTTTTACGCTGATTGCTGATCAGGAGGTTTAAGCTGACATTAATTTTAGCGCATAGGGAGGCATGGAACACTGAAGTCAATGTGATAATGCTCATCATGCCTAACCCAAGGTTTTTTCGTAGAAAAAGCCATTACTTCACTCAAGCCTTTGGCTTCTGGAACCTTAAATAGTTGTTTCTGTAGCTCATTGTCAAAGATAACACGCCAGATTTTTACGCCATTTTTATCTGCCGAAGCTTTCAAAGCCCAAAGATGCAAAGCCATTGCGCCATAATCAATTTTTAAACCTTTGTATTCGCCTGCACCAACAAACTCGATGTCATAGCCAAATTTGTTTAAAATAGAAGTTGGCAGCTTCACGGAAATGCCTTCACTATCTACGACAGGAACAAAGAAGTCCACAGACAGCCCGTTTTGATGCGTTTTATGAGGTCTAAACTTGCCGCCTTCTTTATAACCAGACTCCCCATAGACATAAACCTTTGATGGCGCCTGAGTTTCAAGCATTGCATAAGCATCTATAACAACCTTATAGATCATGCTATGCACATAATTTCTACCTATCATTACACCAATATCGCTGTATGCAGAATAGTTCTTTCCACTAGCGGGCAGCTGCCAACCGTTTTCAAGACTTCCATTATCCAGACTTCCGAAGCAAATACTTTCTTCAGCCGCATTGGCCACCACAGAAAATAGCAATAGCGCTAGAAGACCTGATCGATACATGCTTTTTATTATGAACAAATGATTGGATTATTTTTTATATCATGCGCGATTGATTCAGCATAGGCAATAGACCGCCTGGTTTCTAGCAATAATCAGGTGAACATGAAACGGGGTGGCCCAGAATTCGCTACGCTTAAAAACCGACTCTCTCATTACTTGCCAATTGCCAGCGTTGGCAATCATTTGGCTTCCATGTCAGCAAAAGAAGTAATTTTCCGCATCCTTTCAATTAGCATTTTTATTTTCAATACCGGAAAATTATTCAAAATTCCTGGCTTGTATGCGCTTGCATTTTGAAAAAGTTATTAAATAATGATTTTTAGCAATAGGACATCTGCGGATGTCAAACACTATGGTTATTCTACATGGCACGTATCGTAACGCACGAAGAACTTAAAGCCGCAACCGGCTATGACAATAACGCATCCCTTGAAAAATGTTTGCGCAGTCAAAAAGTTCCAGTGTTATACGGTAAGGATGGTCATGTTTTTACAACCATGGATGCTATTAATAACGCCCTTGGCTTAAACGCCAATGATCAGAACCAAGAAAAAATAGAGTTTATTAGATGAAAAAACGTGGCCGTACACGATCTAGTGACAATTTTCCCTCCCATATCAAGGATCCTTCCAAGCTTCCTTCTCATACCTGGTTTAATAAATCCGGCGCTGGCAAATGGATGCTGGATTTCTATGATGCCGCCGCCGGAAAATGGCGATCAAAGCGTATTGCTGGGCCTTTGGCAACCATGGCGGAAATTTGGCAAGCCTTCGATGCGCAAGAGGCAAAATCCGAAACGACTTTCAAGAGCCTGTCCCTCGATTTTCAAAATTCCTTAGCCTGGCGAGATTTGGCTCGTTCGACACAGGACGATTATCTGGGCTGTCACGAAAAGATCATTAACTGCAAAACCGCATCCGGATCATTCGGCGACCAGCCGGTATCGAAATGGTCTGTTGGCACAGTTCGCAGTTATCGGGATTTTAGAGCCGAAGAATCCAGAAGCCGGGCAAATAAGGAGTTATCCTATATCAAGCGAGTCTTCTCATGGGCATACGAATATGAAAAAGTTAAGGACAATCCTGCCAAGGGCATCAAAAAATTAACCGTTGCAGCACGTAAACATTATGCTGAGGATGATGATTACAATTTCTTGCTGCAGGTTGCCAAGGATTCAAATTATTGGTACATGCCTATTGCAATGGAAATTGCCTATCTCTGCCGGATGCGGCTTGCTGAGGTGGTTGATTTGACAGATGCCGACGAACGGCCAGAAGGTTTGTATATCCGCAGAAGAAAAGGCTCTAAAGACAATATAACCGAATGGAACCCACGCTTAGAAAACGCCTGGAAAGCAGCCAAGGATATGCGCAGTAAAATCCTGGCGGAAAAGCGCATACCACCCAGAATCAAACCTGAAGAACGGCCAATTTTTATTAGCGAAAGAACGGGGGATAGATTGGTTGTTTCGTCGTTAAAAACCGCAAAGGCGCGAATCGATCAACAAGCGATCAAGAAAGCCAATGAACTAGGAATCGAGTTTAATCACTTCACTTTTCATGATTTGAAACGAAAAGGCGTAACGGATACGACTGGAAATAAGCAAGAAGCCAGCGGACATCGTAATGCCAGCATGCTGAATATTTATGATGTTAAACCAAGTTTAGTGAGACCTGCCGGTGAATGATTTCCCACCAGATTTCCCACCAGCGAGAGGGGAAAGCGCTTTAAATGCACTCTAAGTTATTGATTTTGGTGGGGTGAACGATGGGGCTCGAACCCACGACAACCGGAATCACAATCTGAGCGTCTATTTCAGATTGCCTATATAAAAATTAATAACTTACATGTTTTTTCTGTCTAACTATTAGTCTAATATTTACCCTTTTATATCAATTAGTTATGTTTTTATCAAAAAATAAGTTAGACAGCAAATTTTCAATCTGAGCACCGGACTTTTCTAAACCAGCCAATTTCTTCGAGCCTGCCAACTGCTTATCCCTTACGTATTTTAGACGTGGCCATCCTAAATAACAAAGTTTTACAAACAGCTAAAACAAAGTTATATTACAAGGCAATAACAAAGTTTTACAAGCCTGAAAAACAAAGTTGATGAGCGCATGGCAAGTCCAAACAAAAAACTAGCAGAGGCACTACGAGCGCTAAAGCGCTTACAGGTAAAGCAACACTGCGCCATCGAATCCGGTGACCTCAAAGACGCGCATCGCTTGATTTTAGTTGAGGAGGGATTTCTTCGGCCGGTTATGAAGGGATGGTATGTCTGCTCCAGTCCCGGAGATCAAAAAGTCGACACCACAGCCTGGTACGCAAGCTTTTGGCCCTTTCTGTCGGGCTATCTCAAAAAACGCTTCGGCAAACGCTATTGTTTAAATGTGGATGTATCCCTGCTAATCCATACCCAAAGCACCATCATTCCCAAGCAGGTCACTGTCATTACCAAGGAAGGCGGGACTTCTGTTCTCAACCTGCCCCATGGTAATTCGTTATTGATCTACTCAGATCCCAAAAACCTCCGCAGCACCAGGGTCGATGTGAACGGATTGCAGGCGCTATCTTTGCCCGAAACATTATGTAGACTGGGGCCACAGTCTTTCAGGAATAATCCACGAGAAGCTGAGATTGGCCTTAACATGATACGAGACCTTGGGGAATTGCTGGCCGTCTTGCTCACTGAAGAAGGCATGACGGCCTCTGCTGGAAGGTTAGCGGGTGCCTTTCGATTTATCGGTCGTTCTGAGGATGCAGATCGTATTTTGCAGACCATGAAACTCAGTAAATATGATGTCAGGGAGTCCAATCCGTTTGAAATTTCGATCCCCACGATCACTCTTAATAGAGAACGATCTCCCTATTCAATGCGCCTGGTATCAATGTGGGCGGGTTGGCGCGATGCTGTTTTGGACAATTTCCCCAAAGCGCCCGGACTATGCCATTCCGCTGAGAATTACCTATCCAGTGTGGATGAGCGATATGTGGCGGATGCTTACAATTCGCTCTCGATAGAAGGCTATAAGGTTACCGATGAACTTATAGAAAGGGTTGCTAAACAAGGCTGGAATCCAGATGCCATCCAGCAAGACCAAAAGGATCGCGACACGCTAGCTGCTCGCGGTTACTATCAAGCATTTCAGGCCGTTAAACTGAGCATTACAGAAATTCTGACGGGAAAAAATGCCGGACAGATTGTTAGAAGCGCTCATCATCGCTGGCACGGCGAGCTTTTCGCACCTGCAGTAACTGCCGGCATACTCGAGCCCTATCAACTGGCAGGTTACCGCAACGGTCCGGTCTATATCCGAAATTCCATGCATACACCACTACCCCGCGAGGCATTGATAGATGCCATGGATACCTTATTCAATCTGCTAGAACAAGAACCGGAGCCCGCTGTTCGAGCGGTCCTGGGTCATCACCTGTTTGTATTCATTCATCCTTATTTTGACGGCAATGGTCGACTTGGGCGGTTCCTGATGAATGCGATGCTCGCATCGGGTGGATACCCCTGGACCATTATCAGGGTGGAACGTCGCGAAGCTTATCTTTATGCGCTGGAACGGGCCAGCGTTGACGGTGACATCGCTCCCTTAACACGGTTTATTGGTGACGAGGTCAAACAATAATTGTTGCCGACTATGGATTGAATCAATCAGATACGATTAAAATATTGATCGAAGGATTCGACAATTTGAATTCATTTAATTACGGTGTTATTCTTAAAATAGATTCAATAATCTTATTTTGTGAACATAGCAAAAACGTGAAAACCTTTCGGCAACCCTTTTATCAGACCATTGTGATATTGGTCATGTTAACGAGCTGGATATTTATGCTGGCATCGTCAACCTGCGTAATGCCAATTGCTATTCAAAGCCCTGTCATAAATACCGCTATGCCGGCTGACTGTGACGATGTGTCTCATCACATTGATCACCAAAAATCGCAGGCTGAGATCCAAAAGCTTAACTGCCTATTGAAACCCTGTCCAGATTCGAAACATAGTCCAGCAATCAGTACCAAAATCGCCAAGCTCGATATTCCTGTTTTTATTCTTTGCCTGATTGGGCTGAGTACTTTTTTATACAATCCAACCTCTTTTCGAGTTTTCCGTCGTTGGCAAAGCATCGATTTTGCCAACTCCATACCGATACGCTATCGGTTCTGTGTCCTTCTGAATTAGCCTGTCTTCGTTGATAACCACGCCTCTTAGGCGAATCTAAGCCTATGCCCAGCATAGCTTGGACCTTCAGTTGATCCGTTTCTCTGCCTCTCAATCTCAAGCGTGCGCCAGTCTTGATTGCACACTTGAGTATGCAAGAGCATTAACGTTCTGACTGATCAAGATTATTAACACAGCTTTCAATTGCAAACTTAAGGCGTGGTTCACGCTTATGTGCAAAAAATATTTTGGAGACAGATTATGAAATTATCAAAAGTACTATTATTAGCCACTTTGCCGATGGTATTGGCATTAAGCGGTTGCGCAACTACTGAAGAAAATGCTGCGGCTAGTTCAGTCGCCCCCGTTGCAGTAGCACCTGCCAGTCCTGCTGTTGCTACATCGGTTGCGACTCCAACGAATGCAGCACCAGAAGCAGTCCACGCAGAACATTGCGCCAACCATAAACCCGCTTTAGCGACGATAAAACACGATTGCGTAAAGCATTGCAAAAAAGCCAAAGGAAAAAAAGGCAAAGCTTGTATCGCTCATTGTGAACAGGAAGCAATCAGCGAGCACAATTGCGAAACACATTGCGCAGATCATCCGAACAGCAACGATCCGATTTGCGCCAAACATTGCGCCGATTCAACTGAGCACAGTGCACATTGCGCTCACCATGCCGGTAATGCGCATCAATGTTCAAAACAACATTGCGCACAACACGGTGGCGCAATGGAAGCTTGCTGCGGCGAAGAGCACAATTGCCAACAACACTGTGCTCAACACCCAGGTAGCAACGATCCTGCTTGCTTAAAACACTGCCAAGACCCGCAAAAACACAGCGAGCAATGCAGTCTCGGTCACTGCGAACAGCACGGTTGAGCTACTGATCGGTAATTAACTGACCCTTGCCATGCGTCGCCGGTGGCAAGGGTTTAAAGGAGTGATTGTGGTTTACGGCGGCTTTTATATCTTTCCTTCAAGTAAAATATTTTGGTTATGGTTAATTTGGATTGAAATTTAAGCCGACTAAAAAATCGCCATCGTTTTAACTGCCGTTTCCCAATTTTTCCGTAATGCGGATTGCTTGACGGAAATACTGATTCGATATTGGGCGTTCATCGATAGCAAAGAGGATCTGATTATTTGATTATGCATGGAAATTCCATCCACAAATGCTGTGGATAACCATGTGACAAAACTATGAATTCTTGCTCTAACCGGTTGGTTTTCGGCAGAAAGCGTTAAATTGCCTAATAATCCTAAAAAAATCAGTTGAGTTTGCTCCTGCCGACAAATCGGTGCATAACATCGCTAGAGTAACAGTAGTCTACAGGTGGAGTTTATATCCCACTACTCACCATATCAGGCGGCCTTAAAAGCGTTCCTTGCAAATATTTTTTCAGGGCTTCGCTCAAAATCCGGTACCAGCACTGCAAGGGTGTTAACTGCGGCGCATTTGTCTTGAGCACGGCAAAAAAATCGCTAACTCTCTGATAAGCTTGTCTGACATAAGACGCCCTGCCATGGGTGCTCGTTATGGTGAGTGTCTTTTGACCGGCATGGCTGGTTTGTTTGCCAACCCCATGCAGAAGCAAAGGTCTGGAGACAATGGCTTCATAATGCTTGTCCGGTTCCGCCAGCCTGACAAATAGGGACCACCAGTTATAAACCAGCGCAATCATCCGAGCGATCAATCGGCAAGGTTTGATTTTTTGCGTCACAAATCCGCCCCAGCCCCATTGGTTTTTGATTTCATCAAAGTTATTTTCGCAATCTGCCCGATCCCGGTAATGTTGAACAATGCTGACTACCTCGGCATCCAGCGAGGTCACTAAGACACTGTATTCGTAAGCAGCCATGTTTTCGGCGGGATCCAGCAGTGAAAGCTGCTCCGGCAGTGCCTTGCGCGAGTCCGGCGCCACGACGATGTTTCTGGATAACCGACGCCTCACCAGAACCACTCGACGCGACTGTTTCCAGGTGCTTAGTCTGAGTTCCGTCGATAGCGCTTCCCAACCATCCACGGTTCGCTCCCAGCCCGAACGGCAATGGTGTTGCAGAATGAGCTTTTTAACGTTGGCCGATTGCCGGAGTTTAAACAAGTAGTGCACGCCACGCTGCTCAGCTTCCGTCATGATGGCATCGCTACCCCAGTCACAATCGCCGCGAATAAACGCCGGCCAGTTTTCGCGGGGTATTTTTTCCAGTAAAGCCCATAACCCTGGCGCCGAATAGGCCGATGAACTTCGGTTGCCGGCTTGCACTTCAACATCCAGAATCAAGCGCAGGTTGGCAATCATATAGGTGTGATAGGTATGCGATGGCCGCCCCGGTTTATGTGGATTGTAGCCAACGACCGCCCCTTCTTGCTTGCCATATAAAGGCTTGACCGTGACATCGGTATCCAGTATCCACGGATGGCTAAGAAGAGGACCGTAGCAACGATATAAATGGTCTTGTAGCCAAGGGACGCCATCGTCCTCGTCGATTCTATTCAGCGCGCGTCGAGCGCAGTCATCACTCACGACTTTTGTCATGCCCAGCAATTTGGCGTTGACGCTATCGCCCATTAAACTGGTGATATGCGCATAGCGCGTATGTCCCGACAGAATCAACAGGAGTAACGATCCCAGTACATTGACTTTTTTCGGCGCATTATTGCTTTCATACTTCAACGGACATTGGGTTACCCAAGGCTCAAATAAGTGTCCGATTTTGAGATATTGGATGAAAAACGGTAATTGACCCAAAGGGGTGACTTGCGCCTGCGGATCCCATTCGACATGGATTTTTCCATCGAAGGTATCGGCTGTCAACGTGGCAAATTCTCGCTTCTTCAGGCTTAATTCTTTCTCACCCGTTGGGTGAGTGGATTTTTCAGGCAATATCATGACCAACCCCAGGGATTGCGGGAAAGTTAGATTATAAGGCTAAGTTCTAATGATTTTTTAAGGTTTATTGGTCAAACGCCAGAGAAGAAACCTGTACCCATCAGAAAAAACCAATGCGGCAATTGGTCACATTTTATTCTTAACTGAGGATTGGTAGAATTTTCCGCAGTGTTGCTTGTATGCGGAACACCTATCTTCACTCTCTTTAATCCGGCCATCCCCTTGAGCCGGATTTTTTTTGTCTGGTAATCTCTAATGACCGGATGTTCTCCGCGCAATTACGGAAAATCATTTACGCTTTTGTAATCACTTTGCCACTTATCGGATAATAGTTACAAATATATTTCAAAGCTTATCCTTTTGGCTGAAAATGTAGTTTTATTACAACCAACCGCTAAGATGGTGCTATGAAAAAGTGCAAAACTACTCGTTGGCATTCCTGACAAATCAAAAATACAGAAATCCTGCTCTTTGGTTGGAGTCATGGGCAGAATCAATTTCTGTGGGGAAACCGTAGTTTTAATAGATGTTTATGGACATTTGGATACACTCAAATTTGTTGTTCATATGGCTTATCTGCACTTTATAAATAAGGAATTGCTAATGAATATTTTAATTTCGATAACTATTTTATTACTTTCACATCTCACTAATATTGCCAATGCCGGCTCCCTGAATAATGGCGAATGGACACCCTCATCATGCGGGGAAGAACCTGCTGCTCCGGTAGTTGACGACAGGGATGTCGATGAATTTAATAAAAGTGTCAATGCGATTAATGACCGGCAACAACAAGCTAAAACATACTATGGCTGCCTGATTGAAGAAGCAAATAAAGATAATGGGGTTATTGCTGACAAAGCGAATCGAGAACAGTTGGACTACAAAAAATCATTTGAAACAATTAGTGCTTCAGTAGACGCCGCAAAGAAAAAACTGGATAAAAAATAACCAGAGGAGTTTCCTAAAACAACTGAATTACCTAGTCTTCGTGGTGAATTGATATCCAAATTTCATAAAATCGTATAATTTACTGCACAGTAAATAATCGGATTATCTGTTGGTAAATTTTATAATTTTACCTATTTTTTAAAATTTATAGCCTGAAAGATCGTGGGTTGGCAAGTACATGATGAGACGTAAAAATCCATCTATGGTAAATATAGCAATCCAAAGCAAGCCTTTTCCCAGACAGAGAGCATAAAACCTAAAAACTTCATTCCCCGAAAACCCATGCGCACAATCATCCATTCTCAATGAAGCTTGGCGAAACGGACATCTCAGCCATTGTCCTCGACCCAAAATCCCGTGAGGATATTCCTCAGTTATTACGCGGTCTGCAACACATCTACACAGAGCCGTCCTTGCGCGAGCGGGTCTTCGCTATCCTTGAGGAAGTTTTGCCTGAGCGGGTGGGCGCGGAAGGCAAAGCGAGTACAAAAACTGGCCGCCCCGGCATGGAACAGTGGAAGATTCTGGTTCTTGGGGTGTTACGATCAGGTCTGCCATCACTGTTTTTCTTTCGCTTCAGCGACCAAATCCAATAGCTTTTCTTTTTGTTCTAACAGGATATTTTTATCTGTCTCTACAGTCTTTGTCGTACTGTCGATAATGATTTGACGGTTTTTATACACTATAAAACCAGCAGCAACCCCTAAACCGAAGACTAATAATGGAGGTTTTGAAATTTTAAGCATGAGTTTTTCTCCTGACACGACAATCGCGGAAGCCAGCGTACCAGTCATCACCTGCTTGGCTATTGATGAATCATTTTGAGCACGGTATGTTTTTGGTTAAGGAGACATATGATTATTTGCTGGGTAAATTAATGGGCAGGCAAAGTATAACCAGGCAGGGATTTACTTCTACCGTTCATCAATATCCGATATGAGGGAGGTGAAGCGGGTGTGTTAGCTTTGCTGACTCTTGTCGATAGGTTCAGCCAATACCTTGGATAAATTCTCAATGTCTTGGTAAGGCGCCTGTTCCAGAAGTTCATAAATACGCCGCATGAGTCCTATTCGGCGTTGCTTGGCCCGGCGGAAGACCTCGCGATAATTTCCGCCAGTCTCGAAAGCTATGCTGGCATTGAGCATGGTGTCGCTCAGGCTCTTGATTTGTTGCGGGCTCAGATTTTTGAGTTGGCTGGTTAAACTCACGATTACTCCTATTTTTCCGAAAGAAAACGCAATCCGAATTGCATCAATATTTTCGGCCAGAGGGTCAATGCGGCAATTAGTCACATTTTAAATGGCTGTCGTAATTGATAGCCTATGTTTCAACGCTTGTATGCACAGCGCTACCTTTCTTCTCTCTAATCCGGCTTCGTGCCGGATTCTTTTTTTGGAAAGTTTTTCATCCCAATTTTGTGAGTCCTTGTTTTCATTTGCTCTCTGTGCTTGAGGTGGCTGGCTTGAACTAACCGAACTTGAGTAAGAGATCAAATTTTGCACAATGAAGGCAATGTTTTCTCGATTTCGGATGGGTATGCCTATTATTAGAGCCACTGATGAGCAGAGATTTTCATATTTATAGGTTCTGGGTTAATCGACCAAAAGAGCTTAGTAGTTCTATATTATATAAAATGGAATTTTCAGTACATGGATAGTTAGCTACTTGTTTTTAGTCTGTTGGGTGTCAAACCAGATTCGGGTTTCCTGGGCGGATAGTTCAAGGAAACTATTAAATTCCTGGATTTTATCGATGGGAATGATGGCTCTGGGCATTTTAAGTTCGGTGTACGCGGTTATGCCGGTCTCGTCTTTACGATAGTAACGGCGAAAAACACCCCAGGGCGTCACATAGTCCAGTTTAGGCCCTATATTATTAACAAAATTGCCTTGATCCAGGGTGTAATTCATCTGACTTTGGTAATCGATACCTTTGAAGGAATATGGGTAATGGATATTGGTTGTTTTTGAGTCAATAGCCAGTTCTTTTAACCAGGGATCATGTTCGCTATAGTTGGTAAATTGCTCATTATCGATGGCATTATGGAATTGCGTCGTTGACGAGATCACCAACTGATTGTTAAGTCTATCCAGCCCTTCTACTTGAACAACGGGTGTTGCCTTTTCAGACATGACTGCTCGATAGTCTTCCAGTAACCAGCGATCACGTTCCACCTGAGATTTGGATGTTAATTTACTTCGCAGAGATGCCGCCCAATGCGAATGATAACGTCGTTCCAGTGATTCACTGATGTCTCCGGCACGAGTGAAACGATTATCTGCTTTGATCCTTTCTATCCAGGTATAGGGTTCGAGAGCAAGATTACCCGGAGCCATGTCTTCCCGGCCTATTGTTAGGCTTATGGCGCCTTGCAGGGATTGCGGGAGATATTCGGCCGATGTGTCCGGGTCTGTCAAATCAACGCAAGACTCCTTGTCCGGATTTAACCTGACGCAAGCAATCATGTGGTTAAAGTAGTTTGCAGAAGGCAATAGCAACTTGGATAGTGACTGTCGTTTCGTCGATGTCAGCACAGGATAAGCGTCCAAGCCAATTTGTCTGGCCAAATCGACGAACAAGAGGGTTTTGTCCTTGCAGTCGCCATAGCGGCGTTCCAGCGTCGTCAGCGATGGTCTGGGTATTGTGCCGCCATGACCATGCTCAAGCCCGACATAACGAATGTCTCTCGATACAAAATTTGATATCCGGCTCAACTTTTCCTCTGGATTAACGGCATCTTTACCCAGTTGCACGGCCAATTCCTTAATCTTTTGCGTATTTGACAGGGCGGGCTCTATCATTTTTTGCATGTTGTTCGAGATATCTTTCCAGTGTGAGGGTTCAGCCAATGCCAATACAGGCAAAATATCATACGGGGAAGGCATGTCTTTATCTGTCGGAATAGGCGGACTGGCTTCCATGGTTGAACAATGTAGTGAGTATGCGTTTTCCTGACATTCCAGCTTGGCATAATCGGTCTGCCAATTTGGTTTCAATTTGGCATCAGCCCAGTTTACGTCTACCTGAAAGCGTTCAATTTGCTCAAATTTTGCTGGATACAACAAACGCGACCAAGGTAATGGCAATTTGTCGTCATGGGTAATCGTTTTGTAGACCAGAACGGAAATACTCCCCTGTTTCAGTTGGGGAAAGGGTATCGTCACATAAGCGTGATCGCTAAAAATATTAGTAGATCTATCGTTGTTGATCTGAAGTGTGCCTGGATCGACATGGATTTGAGCGCCGTCCGGCTGCAAAACGTAGGCTTGCTGAATTTCAACCTGCTGATTGTCGACATCAAGCCAAAAACCCTTATTACCGGCATTTTCGATGCCGTTTGGATTAAGATAAAGTTGTGTATCGGTAACTGTTTCGGCAACCTCATGGTTATTACTTAAGGTGATGGCATGTTTTTCCAGTAAAGTGACGGTGCCATAGCCCAGTTTTTCAAACTCGGCGATTTTTTCCGGTTGCGCCAATAGCTCATGAAAATTTTGTGCGGTTTTAAGTGGTGTCCACCGTACCCGGCTTTTCATGTTGTCCGGTAGCTTGTTGGCGGCCTGTGCAGACAGAGACAACAGCAGTAAAGCGTATGTTAAGACGGAAAATACGCTCATTGATTAGACTCTATTGTAGTTAAATGAAGACTTTCTACTAGCTTTTGGATTGAACTTCCATCGCCTTCAGGGTTTTCCCCCATCACTTCAATAATATGTTCAGGCGTCACGACAGTGGATACAAACATGGACTCCCGCGAGTTTAAAATGCCTTTTTCGCCCGTGTAATGTGCCAAGGAGATGGGTATTAGATTTGCACTGGCATCCAATGTTCGAGACTCCGTCATCTGGTAATGTTTCCAGCCTGAGGCAATAACCTCTCGGCTACTATCCACTTTATCGTTCAAGGTTTGTTGCTGGTTGGGGTTTACGCGAACGATAACCCAGGCGGATTTCGTCCTCAATTCTAGGTCGGTATTTTTGTAAAGCGTACTGGCGGGTAATTCTCGCCAATCTGAATCCGGTATGCGTAATTGATAGATTGGCGTATACCCGGAAATTAATTGTCCGGATGTTAACGGTTTGGCCTTGTAATAATAAAACTCGGCTTTATTGTCATACATCATGATGCAAATGAGTGGGATCCCGATGATCATCATGCTTAGTTGCCTCCAGGTATAACGATCTGCAGGTTGGTGCCAATTGTCTGAATATGCCAAGCGAAGGCAATTCATTTGTCGATGTAATAGCAACAGTGGTACAGCCGCAAGGGACACACTTAGCGGATAAATGAACTGGGGCATTAATTCTATGATCAAATCACTTAATACAAATAACCCGGTCAATGTCTTCGGTGAGTATTTGAACGTGATGCCTTGCTTTTTGGCCAATTCGGCAATATTTTTTGCCATCCGATAAAAAACGATCAGATCGACCAAAGGAATCAGGATGCCTATGGCGTAGCGCTTGGGATAAAATCGGTTTTTCTCCGCTATATCGCATAAATCTTTAGCGCTATGGTACACCCAAAAAGCCGAGTAAATTGCACCGCTCAACAGCAGCAGCCAATATAATCTCCAGGTCTGCATGGGTGGATAGAGCTTGAGGAAAGTTTTTGTATTGATAGAATCCGGCTGTGGTTCGTGGTTTGTTTCGGTGATGCGGTAGGCCGGTAGTGTCTCTTGCCCTGCAATCGCAGTCTTCTGTAAAATAGTGTTACCAGAGCGTTGTGCAAACTGTGAAAGCAACATTACAGCTAAATATACGATAATCACCCCCAAGCCTAAAAGCGTTTCATCTGGAGCGGCCCATAAAATCCTTTTAAAGTCGTCAAACATGTGTCATTGGTTGTTTTTCATTGATGTTGCTTGCAATTATGATATGTAATTGAGGCTAAGCCAAATTTTTAGCTACTTAGCAGAACAACAAAATCTAAATCGAGCTTCATAATCGATCACACTGCGATAAAATAACCTTTTGTTTATTAAGCGTACTGAATTGATATGGCAAAGTTAGGGCGTAACGATCCCTGTTCTTGTGACAGCGGCAAAAAATATAAACAATGCTGTCTAAAGAGCGATGAAAGCAGGAAGGCAAATGCTCGTTCCGAGGCAATAGCCAAAGCCGTCGATTGGTTGCTAAAGAAACACAAAGCGGCCGTCCACGAAACTATCGACACTATATTCTTTGGTAACCTTGATGATAACGACCATACTTATTTGCAGGAATTAGGCGATGAAGTCATAGAAAATATCATGGGCAATGCCTTTGAATGGCTGCTGGCGGATGGAAAGATCATTATCGAAGACGAAAAGTATCGAGTGGCGGAACTGCTGCTGGGCAAAAACGGTCCGCTGTTCTCCGATAAAGAGCGGCTACGAATCGAACAGTTGTCTTCTACACCGCTCAGGTTCTACGAAATCGTCAAGGTAAAACCAGGGGAAAGCATGACGCTAAGGGATGTGCTGTTACCCGCACATCTGACGGTTCAGGTACAAAACGAATCCAGCTCTCAGTCAGTAAGCCAGTATGATTTTTTAGCGACACGCATCCTGCCTGCCGATGATCATTACGAACTATCGGGGGCTGCATACGGTTTTCCCCGCACACGCAGCCTGGAGTTGTTGAAAGAACTCCGGGAAGGATTGAAAGACCTTGAGCCTGATTCGCCCTTCGCCAAAGAAATCGCCAGTGTTGTCATCCCGGACCGCTGGCTCCAATTATTTCTAAATCCCTTTGAATTGCCGCCACAGGCAGAACAAATGATCGGTGAATCGTTCCTGTTTGTGACCGATCTTTATCGGGTTCAGGAATGGGTAGCGCTAGAGCAGGCATTGTCGGGTAATTCGGATATTGAAGGCAGTCGCGAGCAGGGCTGGACTCGTGCGGTTGAAGTAAGCAATAGCCTGCCGCACAGCAGGCTCAGTATTTATGCGAGCATCCGTCCGGATCGAGTCAAAGTGTTTTACCAAACTCAAAAGTGTGCTGACGAACATCGGTCTTGGTTCGAAAAGCTTGCAAGTACAAGTGTTGTTTTTCTTTGCCGAGAAACGTCAGATTTAGAAGATGTACTTACCCATTTTAACTCCGATGAGGCTGAGGAAGGCTTGGAACCGACGATTCTATAGCCTTAACTATGACTGCCTTAACTCATGTACCTCAATTCTTGAGCTTGTTATGCCAGTCTTTAGGTATTAAGATGTAGATCATCGGTTCCTGAATATATTAAATTAAAATAATTAACAATCAGAAAGCTCGTCTTTTCTTTTTTAGCTCAGCTTTATAAATTGTGTCATATGACGTATTTTTAGTGTGTCATATCACTTATTTTTTGCTAACAGGAATTAGATCCCATGAGGTTATGCAACAATTGAGATAGTCAACATACAACCTCATCTTAAAAATCATTTTATAAATCAATCCATTATAATCTTCATCCCAACCAAGCCACACCTGAGAAATTAAGTTGGTGCAAAATTTGCTTTCTATGAGGGTTTATCAAAATAAAAACCACTTAGATCCATCGTTTATGCCATTGCTTATTTAATAATCTGTGCCGTACAAAAAATCTCATCTTATCGAAAAACTTTCTGGCTCCGATCATAAGGAAATACATGCCTTTGCTTCCCGACGGGTTGGACAGCAGGACGCGGAAGACATAGTCCAGGATGCCTACCTACAGCTTTTGCAACGGGATAATCAAGAGTCGATTCGTGAACCACGAGCATTCTTATTCAGGGTAATCTCTAATCTCAGCATTGATCTATGGCGAAAATCTAGTCGCAGCACCGATTCAGAAATTGATCAGCAGGATTTTGAACTGGATAGCCTTATCAGCCAGCAACCCGGCCCGGAGGCCTTGACCAGCGGCCTACTGGAGTTCGACAACTTTCTCTCAGTTCTTGATGAGCTCCCTGCAATACAGCGTCATGCCTTTATTCTTAACAAAATACAAGGTCTTACCCACGCTGAAATTGCCGAACGACTGGGGGTATCCAATAAGAGTATTCAGCGATATCTGGTCGATGCAATGGAACATTTTGCTTCCCGTCTTGAAAATTTCCCACCTTAAATTGTCCAGTCTTAACAAGCTGGATCGTCGTATACTGTATAGATCAGAATATTTTTTCTTTTATGTCTAAAGATCAACCTGCCACTCAACCCATTCGCAAACAGGCCATCCAATGGCTGATTGCCAAAAACTCAGGTACCTGGTCGACTGTTGACCAGCAAGCCCTGGAGTCATGGTTGGCTGAAGATAATCAACACATGGAACAGTATAGGCAGATGCAGTTGCTTTGGGGGAGCATGGATGCCTTTAAGGAAAAGGACTTTCCGCAACGACAGGCCGCCATGCAATATCAACCACCTACCGACCTCGATAACGTGGTTAATTTCCCTGGACTAAATCCGTCCGAGATAAAGGTCGGACATCAAGTAAACGAATCTCGGCCTATCCTAGATGCCCCAAGAAGCTCAACGCACTGGTTGAAAACCGGTTTTGCCGTCGCGGCCAGCATCTTGATCGCCTTAAGCATACAGACCTACCGTCAAACCGGTATTGAGCACTATCAAACAGCTAAAGGCGAACAAAAGACCATTTTTCTTGCCGACGGCAGCCAGATTATGTTGAATACCGATTCGGAAATCACCGTTAATCTAGCGCTGTTTGAGCGTAAAGTGCAACTTGCTCGCGGGGAAGTCCTGCTTAATGTTAGCCATAACCCTCTGCGCCCATTTGCAGTCACTGCCGGAAACGGCAGAATTCGCGACATCGGCACCCGCTTCGATGTCTACGCCCAAAATAACCGGGTAGATATCGCCGTACTGGAAGGCGAAGTGGCTATTGCAACACATGCTGATAAGAAGGGGGTGTCGCTGACAGCAGGTCAAGCCGCAACCTATGATGCCGATGGCAAACTGAATGCCACCGCAATGCCGGATCCATTGATGTTAACAGCCTGGGAACGCGGCAAACTGATTTTTGCCGACCAACCATTGGCAGAGGTTCTAAGCCAAATCGCCCGCTACCACACCGTGGAATTTCAAATTGCCGATCCTAAACTGCGCGATTTGAAAATCAGCGGCACCTTTAAAACCGCCAATCTGCAATTGCTGCTGGAAACCCTGGAAGCCGGATTTCCCATCAAAGCCCAAATTATCGATTCTCAACACGTACGCTTGCAAAGATCATCCCATTCTTAAGCCTAAGATCGGCATTAAAAAGTAAAAATCGATTATTCTGTAAAATAAAATCAACGTTAGGTAAATCCTAAAACCGCTATTGACCCACCCAGCCCAGCAACTCAACAAAAGACCTTACACTAACAACCGATGCGAAATCGGGTGGGTTATCCAGCAGCAGCCGATCGCCGGTTACCAGCACACAACCCTTGTGCGTTGCCATTAACGCCCACAAATGATCATCTCCCGGCTCTGGAGCAGCAAACGACTGATCTGGTTCTCGCCAGATAGCATTAGCGACGATATCTTCCAAAATCCGGTCAACTTCCACAGCACTCAAGCCATGACATTTCTTCAGCTTTGGCCGCAGTAACACTTCGCGATATTCATCCAGCAAGGCGGGTGATAACAGATAAAGAAAAGATGCTGTCAACATGCCATCGAGAACACGGCATACCAACGCCTGCATATCGCCTGAAATGAGACCACTGACAACCACATTGGTATCAATGACTGCCAAAAGCCGAGTCACAGTGGCTTACGAACTATGCTTACTTCCTGCAAAGCCAACTCAAGCGCATCTGCCTCGGATAGCGCCGCCCGGTGTCTGGCCTGCGCCACCAGTTCAAAAGCAGTCTGACCAGTTTTGATTCCGTAAAAATCCAGACTTTCGTCAATCACCGCCACAAGGCTTTTACGTCTTTTAGTGGCGGCTTCTTTTAAGGCTTGGTAACGTTCTTCACTAAGGGTAATGGTTAATCTGGGCATGATCTATTCTCCCAATTGGTGATAAGTCATCATAACACCAAGTCACCTGTTTCGTATGAGTCTCGAATGAGTAAGCTCAAAAACCACATGGAAAAAAAATTTATTCTGCGAATCAAAAAACTCAAATCGACTAATTTATATAAATATCAATGCCATATTAATGGCACAGCCCTCATTATTCCGCATAAGCTATAAACTTTTTAGCGAAATCAGAAATTTTTTTCAAAAAAAATGTCCACTTTGCCTCCGCTAATTCGACGTAATTAATGTAAGACAATTTTTTACTCACCGTAAACGGAGTTTTCATGAAAAGCACGAATTTGTTATGGGCATCCGCCAGCTTGTGTGTTGCCATACAGACAGCCAATGCGGAAGAGCGGGTCATCAACTTCAGCATTCCACCGCAGTCGGCGGTCACCGCGCTGGATGCGCTGGCAGCACAATCTGACCTGCAGATGCTATTCAACCGTGAAGCACTAAAAAACAGCACAACCCAAGGTTTAAGTGGCTCGTTTACCGCCAGAGAAGCGTTAAAGAAACTATTGGTCGGCACCGGCTTAACATATACCTTTACCGCTGAGGATGCCGTAGCAATCAAGTTGGCTCCTACACAAATCAATCAAAGCGATCCAACTACATTGCCGACTGTAAAAGTGACTGCTGATGCCACCGTCTACGAAGACGATCCCAAAGGTTATAACGTCACCCACACCTTCACAGCGACAAAAACTGACACGCCGATCATGGAGACACCTTTAAATATCCAGGTGGTATCACAGCAGGTCATGAAAGACCAACAAGCTGTACGAATCGAAAAAGCCTTGGAAAACGTCAGCGGCGTAAATTTCATCTCACAGGGTGTTGGAGGAGCATCTTTTAATATTCGAGGTTTTGACACATTAAGCTATTATCGTGACGGCGTCAGAGTAGATACACAAGTTTTAAACACGGTATTTCCCGATGTTGCGCCACTAGAGCAAATTCAAGTGCTCAAGGGACCTGCATCCATTCTTTATGGACGACTGGAACCAGGCGGCCTTATTAATTTAGTGTCCAAACAACCCCTTTCCACCCCTTATTACTCAATGCAACAGCAGTTTGGCTCCTTCGATTTCTACCGAACCACTATGGATGCGACGGGCCCAGTCAGCAAAGACAAAACGTTACTTTACCGGCTAAACATGGCCTACGAAAATGCCGGATCGTTTAACCAATATGCCGGCGATCAACGTGTATTGTTTGCCCCCGTCATACACTGGAATATCAGCGATCAAACTCAGGCGAATTTTCATTTGCAGTATATGCATTCGATGGATCACCCAGGCGGAGTGCTTCCGGCTGTTGGCAATCGCCCCGCTTCTGTACCATTGGGCCTCAATCTGGGCGAATCCAGTTCAATCACAAAAACAGATGATATACGCGTCGGTTTCGACTGGTCACATGATTTTAATAGTCGTTGGACATTACGTCAGAATTTCAACGTCAATCTGGTTAATAATCCTGTAAGCACTATGGGCATTCAGGGTTTAGTCGATCCAACAAACTGCACAGCTCAAGGCTGCGCAGTTGCAAGAACTTATTTCAATACGCCAGCACTAAACAGCCAAGCCTATTACACATCCCTAAATCTCACTGGCAAAATCGACACATGGAACGTTGCTCATACCCTATTGATGGGCTGGGATTATCTGGTAGAAAATAGCTTTCAAGCGGGCTCATTCAACTCCTCCACGACACCCACAATTGATTTATATAATCCCGTCCATAGCGGAACAGATGGGCTTTTGAACACACCTGACTATGCCTATTCCTGGAAGTTCGGCGAAAATTGGCATGGACTGTTTGTTCAGGATCAAATGAAACTGCCGTTTAATTTAAATTTATTGGCTGGTTTTAGGTATGACAGTGCAAGCCAGAGCAACACCTATGCCTACACTATTCCCATTCAGCCCACGAGCAGCAACTCAGAAAATGTTGGAGCCCTGAAACCTCGATTTGGTATTGTGTGGCAGGCCCTTCCAGAACTCAGCCTCTATGGCAATTATGTTGAGAACTTTGGCCTCACCAATGGTCACAATGTTGACGGATCATTGCTGGCGCCAACCACGGCTGAACAAAAAGAGATAGGGGTAAAAACCGAACTTTTTGACAAACGATTCACAGGCAGCGTGGCCTGGTTTGATCTCACCAAGCAACATTTGTCCACGCCAAATTCTGATCCAGCCTTAGCCGCCCAAGGTTTTTCATCGACAACGGGTGAAGTTCGCAATCAAGGGCTTGAGGTGGATTTTTCTGGCGAAATCTGGCCCTCTGTAAAAATGATCGGCAGTTATGCCTACATCAATTCCCGTATTACCAAGGATGTCGGCACAGTATTAGATAGTAACGGCAATGTCATTGGCACCAATTCAGGCAATCAGGGCAATCGCTACTGGGGTGTTCCGACTCACGGAGGAAGTTTGTGGACGACATACGAGCCGCAAGATGGCGATTTACGTGGATTCAAATTCGGTGTAGGGATTGTTGCGCGTGGTGAGCGGCAAGGCGATAACGCTAACAGTTATCAGCTACCTGGCTATGCGATACTCAATCTCATGACAGGATATTCTTGGAAAGTGGGTGCTTCCAAAATTAGTCTCCAGCTCAACGCAGACAACTTGCTCGACAAAACTTATTACAACCCGTATAGCGGCTCGGGCCGCAATTACGTGTTTGCCTCGCCGCGCAGTTTTCTAGGCTCAATTCGCTTAGAATTTTGAAGAACTAGACAATGCAGGCACGACATTTCTGGGTTCTGGTTCATCGCTACGCCGGATTGTACATGGTATTTTTTTTATCCGTCGCCGGACTCAGCGGCAGTTTGCTGGCGTTTTATCAGGAAATCAATGCCAGGTTGAATCCGGAGATTTACCACATCCAGATTCCTGCTGACAAAGCCCCGCTTGATAGCTTTGCCCTTCGTAAGCGGGCGGAAGTGTTGGTTCCTGATGGTCAAATCAACTGGATACCCTTACACCGTCTGGATGGGGAATCTTTTATCGCCAGATTTCAACCACGAATGGATATGGCTGGAGGAACTTCTCATACACATGAGATTCCCCGGATACTCGCGCTTAACCCATACACCGGTGACGAAATTGTCCGTATTCAAGAAGGCTGGTGGCCGCTCACCCGCCAAAATCTGATGGATTTCATTTATGCCTTGCACTGGTCGCTGGCATTGGGCGAGCCTGGCCAATGGCTGCTTGGTATTGCCGCCGCCATTTGGACCATGGATTGTTTTGTAGGGTTTTATTTGACTTTGCCAATCCGGCGAAAAGTTATTACCTCAGGACAGATCAAAGTCAGACCAAAACAACTAGGTTTTTGGCAACGCTGGTCTTTAGCCTGGAAAGTTAAATGGTGGAGTTCGGCCCATCGCGTCAATTTCGATCTGCACCGTGCCGGCGGCTTGTGGACTTGGGTCATGCTGTTCATTTTTGCTTGGTCCAGCGTGGCTTTCAATCTTGGCGAGCAGGTCTATATGCCGGTGATGAAATTCTGTTGTGGCATGCCGGATCCAGTCAAAAATTTACCTGTTTTGACACAGCCCAAGCCTAAGCCGGGACTAGCCTGGCAGACTGCGTACAGTATAGGACAACAGCACATGGCCGATCAGACTCAAGCTCGCGGAGTGGCAATTCAGCACGAGAGCCTCATGTATTATGACGAGGTACACGGGATATTTTATTATAACGTTCATAGTGATCTGGATGTAGGAGAGTCGCTTGGCAGCACCAGCGTGATATTCGATGGCGACTCCGGTATGCTTCTCGCATTCATTGCTCCCACCGGACAGAATGGAGCATTAACATTTACCAATTGGATTACCAATTTGCATATGGCCAAGGTTTTTGGATTCGCCATGCAGGTTTTCGTTTGTTTGATGGGTTTGGTCGTGACAATACTCTCCGTCACCGGCGTCTATCTATGGTTAAAAAAGCGCCGCTCCGAACGCTTGCGACAAAAACCAAGAAAACCATCAATGTTGGCTACAATAGGGAAAAACTGCTGATGTTCGACTTTGATCGCTGGATAGAAATAGGCCAGTTCCTGACCCATCACAAATTGCGCACCGGTTTGACCGCGTTCGGGGTGTTCTGGGGCATCTTCATGCTGGTAATACTTCTGGGTATGGGCAAAGGCTTAGAACACGGCATGATGCAAATGTTTAAACATCAGGCGGTGAATGTGGTCTGGCTTTACGGCATGAAAGCATCTTTGCCTTTCCAAGGCTTACCACCAGGACGACCTATTGAACTGACAATAGATGATGCGATCAATTTAAATCAATTACAAGGTATTGAGGCATCAGTTCCTTGGTTTCTATTGCAACAGAAAGGAAGTATCCACTATGGCTTACGCAACGCTAATGCCATAGACATTGCTGGGATATCGTCACAAGGCGCTTATCAGGACGCCCAAGTCCTACTCAAGGGCCGCTTGCTAAATCCGCTAGACACTCAAGAACGTCGTAAAGTCGTCGTAGTCAATGAAAAGGTCGTTCAAATGCTGTTTCGTCTGGAGCAAGATCCGGTTGGCGAAACCATTTTGCTTGAGAAAATTCCTTTTCGTATCGTGGGAGTCATGACCCGAGAAGCCCCCGAAGCTGAAGCAAGAATTGTCTATATCCCCTATACGACTTTACAGGCTACTTTGAATCCTAAACCAATAGTGACCTGGATAGGCATCACCACTCATATTGGGGCTGGCTGGGAATCGGTCAAACCCCAAGTGACACGTTATCTTTCTAATCAACACCATTTCGATCTTGCAGATGCTTCGGCGCTTTATGTTCAAGATGGTAGTCTACGGTATCGACAGATCCAGAGCTTACTGATTGGCATCCGGTTTTTTTTGATTATTGTTGGCATTGGCACGTTACTAGCTGGTTGCGTTGGCGTCAGCAATACCATGCTGGTCACCGTTAAGGAGCGTACCCGTGAAATTGGCGTCCGAAAAGCCATTGGCGCCAAGCCTAGCGATATATTGCTGATGATCATGCAGGAAACTTTTGTGATCACTTTGCTGGCCGGTTATCTGGGGCTGGTAGCCGGCGTCGGATTGATCGAAGCCTTACGCCGACTGGGTTTTCAAGCCGATTTTTTCCGTGATCCTGAGGTGGATTTACCTATCGCTTTTGGTGCATTGCTGGTGCTGATACTGGCTGGCTTATTCGCTGGTTTCCTACCGGCCCGTCAAGCGGTCAAAATCGAGCCGATTGAGGCCTTACGCCATGAGTAACGCCCTAGTGAGCAATGACGAACTGGAGTACCGAACTTGATACAGTTAAGGCAAATAAGCAAAAGCTATCAATTAGGCACCCTAGCATTACCTATTTTGCACAGCATCGATTTGACCATAGGCAAAGGTGAATTCGTCGCCATCATGGGGCCTTCCGGTTCAGGCAAATCAACCTTGCTGAATGTATTAGGCATTTTGGATAACTATGACGCTGGCGAATATCGCTTAAACGGTCAATTGATACGCGATTTGTCACCCAGTCAATCAGCCGAATGCCGCAATCGTCTACTCGGTTTTGTTTTCCAATCCTTTAATCTGCTGCCCTATAAGACAGCGCTGGAAAATGTGGCTCTACCGCTCTATTACCGGCGGGTGTCGCGCCGTGTCAGAGAAACCAAGGCCAGAACATTGTTGGAACGGATGGGTTTACATGACCGCATGGATCACCAGCCTAATCAACTATCCGGTGGACAACGACAACGGGTAGCCATTGCTCGCGCATTGATCAATGATCCGCCTTTACTGCTGGCCGATGAACCTACGGGTAATCTCGACTCGCAAACCTCGGTCGAGGTCATGCAACTACTTAAAGAAATCCATATATCAGGACAGACACTGGTGATTGTTACCCACGACGAAAAAATAGCAGCGCAAGCCCAACGTATTATTCGCCTGCAGGATGGGCGTATTAGCGATTCTATTAATCCCCAGAATTTACCTGTAGTAGATATTCATGACTAAGCTCAAACAAACTCTCGTACCAATTCTTTTGGGTGTTTTTCTAATATTTCTCTTGATTGCCAGTGGATTTTGGTTGTTTCAGTTTGCGGGTAAAAGCCAGCCTCCTTTACAAACCATAGTGCCTGGTCGCATGAGCATAGTCCAAAAAACGACTGCAACCGGACAGATTGTTGCTCGACGCAAGATCAAGATTAAATCCCAAGCTAACGGCATTTTGGATGAGATTTCTGTTCAGCCCGGACAATGGCTAAGGACAGGTGATTTCATTGCCCGGATTCGTTTACGCGCCGATCCAGTCGAAGTGAATACCGCACAATCCCAGATCAACAAAGCCAGTTTGGAACACCAGCGTGCTTCCCTGGAGTTACAAAGACGAAACCAATTACACGAACAAAAATTGATTTCGGATGCCGCTTTTCAAGATGATCAACTGAAATTTGATGTGACCCGTGCCGCCTTGGAGCAGGCACAGCGTGACCTGGAACTTAGGCTTAAAGGCGCCTCCCAACAACTCAAAACCACTTCAACGCTGATCGCCGCTACCATGGACGGCATGGTGCTGGAAAAGCCGGTGGAAATCGGCGACTTCATCATTAAGACCAATGATCTTAATGAAGGTACGACCATCGTTACTTTGGCCGATATGAATAATTTGATGTTCAAAGGTGAGGTTGAAGAAGCCGAAGCTGGTAGATTGAAAATCGGGATGCCATTAAAAGTACAAGTCGGCGCCTTACAGAATATGACTTTAATGGGGACTCTGGATTTCATTGCACCCGAAGCCAAAAAATCCGATCAAGGTCGCATTACCTTTGAAATCAGAGCATCGCTACAAGCACGCGACGACGCTTTGCTCAGGGCCGGCTTCAGCGCCACAGCTGAAATCGTTTTTACCCGTCACGACAACGTACTCTCCATCCCGGAAAGCCATCTGCTGTTTAACAAAGAACAGCCATACGTGCATATCGAAGTCGAACCCGGCAAAAGCGAACAACGCAAAATAGAAGTTGGTCTTTCAGATGGAATTAACATTGAAATTATTTATGGCCTGAACGAAGGAGATCATGTCGTCACTCCCGAGAACCAGGGGCATTTGTGAAGCACAGCCCCCTAAATCTGGTGATCTTGTGCGTCTTGCTGACCGCATCTGAAACGGTTGCGGCATTACCAGACCTGTTGGAAGTCTACCGACAAGCCGTGCAGGAAGATGCTCAATTACAAAGAGTTCAAGCTAATTACGAAGCTGTTTTGGAAAACCTTCAGCAAGCTGAAGCCAAAGCCTTGTTACCCACTGTTAGCATTAATGCCAATGTCTATGGCAATCAACAAAACATCAGTCTCCAAGGCAATTCCCTGGGGATAGGCGGTAATAGCCAATTTATCAGCAACAACTATGCGCTCAACATCAGCCAGCCCTTGTTTCACCGGGATCGATTGATTGCTCTGGATCAGGCAGACAGGAAAAGCCGCCTGGCGGAAATCGAATTGGCAGCCGCACAGCAAGAGTTGATGCTGCGAGTGGTTGAACGTTATTTTGCAGTACTGTCTGCACAAGATTGTTTGGCCTTCGCACAAGCCCAGCAAAAAACCTTAGCCAAGCAACTCCATCTTACCCAACAGCGCTTTGCAGTAGGCGAAATCGCTATTACCGATGTCCCGGAAGCCGAAGCCGGCCATGATCGCTCCATGGCGGATGTGATTGAGGCGCAACGACAATTGAATAGCGCTCTCGAAGCGCTTCGAGAAATTACCGGCACGGACTATCAATCACTAGTCAAACTAATTACTGACATCCCTTTGGTGCCGCCACAACCAGAAGATGAAAATCGCTGGATAGAGTTAGCACTATCCCAAAATCTCAAACTCAATACGGTGCAATTAGCCGTTGAGATTGCTGTTGAGGAGATACGCCGGGAATCGGCCGGTCATTATCCTACATTGGATTTAGTCGGCAATCATGGTTATGCCTCGACCGGCGGACAATTTGGAACGGTCAATATCGATACCAGCACCGTGGGTTTGGCATTTAACCTACCGATCTACGAAGGCGGTCAAGTCAACTCTAAAAGTCGCGAAGCAGCCCATCGTTATGATGAGAAATGCGCTGAACTTAAGCAAGAGCAACGTGCAATACACCGGCAAACGCGTGATGCCTATTTGGGTGTCATCACCGGCATTAGCCAAGTAAAGGCTCTGCATAAGACCGTGCAATCCATCGATAGCGCTTTACTGAATATCAGAGCCGGCATCGAAGTCGGCAGCCGAACCACCCTGGATCTGGTGATTGCCGAGCGCGAAAGCTATCGGGTACAGCGAGACTATGCTCACGCCCGTTATGACTACTTACTGAATAGTTTACGTCTTAAGCAGGCGGTGGGTAGTCTATCACCTGACGACTTGGAACAAATCAATCACTGGCTGATGTTGGAAAACAATAAAGAACAGACTCCAAATACGCAGCCGATCTCGCAGAACGAAAAATAAAAAATCAGGAGGAAAACGCATGCGCAGCAAGTCAATTTCCAGAAATACTGAGATAGATCCAGGCGAAACCGATCTGGCCTTAAAGGCGGGAGCGGGTTTTCCGACCGCCCGCTATTTTCAGATTCACTTTGAGTTTTTGCACGAACAACTGCGATTAACTCAGGCTGCACTACAAGCATTGCAAATACAGATGCAACAATTGCAACAGCAATGTTCGGTCAAATCTGAACAGGCGGATCGATGCGGTCTGGAAGGCTTGCCAGTTACCCCGAATCGTCAGCCAGTAGTTAACGTATCGAAGGCACAGCCAAGGCGCCGGTCATCGACACATGTTTAAAGCAATCATCCAATTTCCGAGTATGTCGCTGTTTTTGCCTTCGGCCTTGAGTACGCCTAACGAGGGTGGCTTGCCTTTGATCGCCGCGCCGGGTTCAGCCAAGTATCGCCGTCCGTTGGCCATATTCTCTGCCACCCTGGCGGCGGCCTTATTGCATGGCTGTCTTTTATTCTGGTATGTCAATCGTCCTGCGCCGCTCCCGTTTTCCGCTGCCGTACCGTTGCCGATGATAGACATGATGTTGTCCGCGCCGCCTTCACCGGCGGTGAACCAGCCCATCACGCCGCCCACGCCAGTGCCACCCAAAGAGGTGAAAAAAACTGACCCCAAACCATTGAAGAAACCCAAGCCGAAGCCGCTGCCTTCCGAGACCAAGGTGAAACAGGTTGAAGTTCAAAAGGACGAGCCGGACAGTGTACCGCCCACCTCATCGGCGCCGCCGACTGAAAACCATGAGCGTGCTGCCTCACCGCGCAACGATACCTATACCCCAGCCAATTCGGACGCCAATTATTTGAATAATCCCAAACCGGAGTATCCGATGACTGCTCGCCAGCGGCATTGGGAAGGTTTAGTCATTTTACGAGTGTACATCACAGCTGACGGCCACGCCGCACAAGTCATCGTGCAACGCTCCAGTGGTCATGATGTGCTGGATGAATCGGCACTGGAAGCGGTGAAGAAATGGCGGTTTGTGCCAGCCAAACGCGGCGAATTTGCCGAAGCCAGCTGGGCCAGTGTGCCGATTGATTTTAGTCTGGAATGATTATCATGGACATGGTTTCCCTCAAAGTATTCCCGGATGCCTGCCTCTTACCTTATCCGGGGCAACAAGGATGTTGAACTGCCCGGATAAGGTTGATCCGGGCGATTACAAGGAATTGCGATGCACAAATAGCCAGACCAAACTCGATAGCCATAACAAATAAAAAAAACACTATGAACAAAACTAAAACAATAACCATATGGAGACACCCTTGAATTTTTCCGAAACCACCATTGTAGACAGCACCTTATGCATGCTCGGCTGTTTTTCGTTGCTGACCTGGAGCGTAATTATCTTAAAAGCCGGTGAAATGGCGCTGAATCGGGTTCGCAATCGAAAAGTCATTAACCAGTTTCCCGATATTAGCCGGTTGGCCACGCTGACCCAGTCGGAAATTGAGACTGACAAAAGCCTCAACACTCAGGCGGGCAGGGTATTATCGGTTGGCAGTCAGACCTATGCACGAGCCAAGAATCTAGCTAAGTCGAATACTTTGGAACACCATGCCGCTTGGCATGAATTGATCGAACGGGGATTGCGTCAGCAATTACAGAAAGAAAAAGCCCTGATGGAATCCGGCTTAGGCTGGCTGGCCAGCATAGGCAGTACCGCACCGTTTATCGGCTTGTTCGGCACAGTCTGGGGCATCATGCATGTGCTTAAGGACATCAGCGCCCAGGGTAATGCCAGCCTGGATGTGGTGGCCGGCCCGATCGGTGAAGCACTGATAGCTACAGCGCTGGGTATCGCTGTGGCGATTCCGGCGGTGATTGCCTACAACTTCTTCCTGCGGCAAAACCGCACGTCAATAGCTACCCTTGCTAACGGCGAGCGCATCGAAATCAGGGGTTTTGGTAGTTTCGCTGTAAAGAATCGTGATGCTCGTGTCGGTAGAAACCCTAAAACAGGTCAAGCCGTACTCATCTACGAAAAACGAATCATTCACTTTAAGCCGGGTCAGGAATTACGGCATTTAGTCAATGCTGCACGTAAAAATTATAAAATCAATGATTGATAGAATTGATTTTACCAATTTTGTCGGGAAGCTCATTGCTTGCGACCAGGGGCAAGCTGTTGTTTGTAACTTAGGAACAATAGCGAAATCAGCCTACTTGTCCTGTTAGATATTAAGCGCATCTGGCTATTACTCCAGTCACTCAATTTGAACGCGCTCGGCTTAGCCATTTGCAAGCTTTGTCCAAGCCACTTAAGCCCAGCATTTCATTGCGGTAAGTTTCTCGCAGTTCCTCAGCCACTTTCAAAAAAGCGTCGTCCGTGCCGTCCGTATCGCCATATAAACCAAAAAGCGTTCCTGCCCAGTCCCACTCGGAGGAACCATCGGCTGCCCCGTCGATCGTTACTCCGATGGCAATATAGGTTGCTTGTATAATACCCTCGATAGGTGCGAGGGTATCCAGATCAATGCCAAGCGGTTCAAGCTCATTCCCGCGTTTGTGGTATTCGTGGCTTTGTGCAACAAAGCCAATAACTTTCCGAAAGTTTTTATAAAGGCTCTGACAGGCTCTTGGATAGATTTTCAATTTCTTCGTAAGAGGCATTTTCCAAAAGCTCATATATACGCCGCAAGACTCCTATCTTGCGTTGCTTGGCTCTTCGGAAGACCTCGCGATAATTTCCGCCAGTCTCAAAAGCAATGCTGGCATTGAGCATGGTGTCGCTCAAGCTCTTGATTTGCTCTGGACTTAGATTTTTGAGTTGGCTGGTTAAGCTCACGATTGCGCTCTCATTTTTCCAAAGAGAAACGCAATCCGAATGGTGTTAATGGACTCTTTTGACATGGTGGCATTTTCATTCACAGCCTGGATTCTATTTTTACGGTACCATATAAGCAGTTCGGATGATATTTGCGGCATTTTTTCCTTCCGACCAGTTTTTAACGGCCTGTAGATTATGAATCCTGCCATTGTTTTCGATTCTGATGGGTTTTGGAAAATCAGCTATTAAATCAATGCCGGTTGATGTGATTTCGCTTGTTTTGTTCATTTATTGCAGTCGTTCGGATACTGTTAACGTTTCCTTAACACCACCTCATCTGCGCTAGGGTGTTGTATGGTGATCGGAAGAGTTGAGGTGATGATGTCGAGAGCACTGTTAAGCCGGTCAATCTGAAAGCGACCGCTGACCTTGAGATTTCCTAAGGCCGAGCTTGCCAGACTCAGTTTTATATTGTGGTAGCGGCCTAGTTCAGCAAGCACTTCGTCCAGCCTTCGGTCATCAAACACCAATTGTCCTTGCCGCCAAGCGGTAAAGTTTTCCACTGCTTCCGTGGGTTGATCGATAAATTCACCTGCCCGGTTATAAGCCAACAGTTGATTGGCGCTTAAATCGCGACTTTCGTTCGCATTCACCCGAACATTCCCTTCTTGAACGCCGATTAACACCTTGTCGGCCTGCAAATAAACATCGAACTCTGTCCCGATGTCTTCAATTTGACCATTGGCGGCTGTCACCACAAACGGGTGATCTGCATCATGAACGACACTGAAAAATACCTCGCCACGCACCAGCTTGACTGAACGTTTCCAGTAATTAAAGTGGACATGCACTTCAGTATCGCTATTCAATTCTAGATGAGAACCATCTGCAAGATTAATGGTGTAATGCTGACCATGATGGGTAGAGTAGAGAGCATCGCTGCTCTTCCAAACTTCGGGGATAAAAAAGCTTACGCCTAGTGCCAAAAAAACAGAGGCGGCCACAGCAAGCCCCCCCCATTGATGCCAGCTATTACGAACAGGTGGGCGATAGCTAAGCGCCTTATTGCGAAGCGGAAAATCCGCACCTTTCAATCGATCCAAACCCTCCCATCGAACGACAAGTCTTTCGTAAATCTGTCGGTGCTCGGGGTCTTTAGCCAACCAGCTTATAAAAGCCTGTCTATCCTCCTGCGTCACGGATTTCGAGCGCAGCTTTAGAACCCAGTCTATGGCTTCATCTCTTGATTTGTTTTTTAATTCTGGAGATGGCATGGTTTTCAGGAAAACAGAATGAATAGGGCAAAGGGAAAACATCCCCTCCTTACTTTGTATAACGCTTCAAATCGTAAAAACCGCCAAATCAGAGCGTTAATAATACCGACTTCGCTCTGCGCCACAAAAAAAGTACGATGCTTGAATAGAAAATCGTAACCAATAGAAGCTTTGGGGGCTAAAAAAGCATTATAGAACGGATGGTAGTATACGGACATCAGCAAGAAATCAATTTTGAGACTCTTCCATACGAATCAGGATATGTCGAGAAGCTTGCGCTACATAGCGTTCAGAGTTCCGTAATGAAATACCGAGTCTGTGCGCGATTTCTTGATGGGATAAGCCTTCAAGTCGATGGAGTACGAAAGCATATCTTGTTAATTCCGGCAATTCCATCAAGGCAGCATTCAATTGGTCAAGCTCTTGACGATGTCCTAATTGATCTTCCGGCAACCCCCCAGGGGCAGCCACAGCTTCAATTTTACTGTCGGGTTCGTTGTCGTTTTCTGCTTCAGTTTCCTGATAGAGGGCGCGATCTAAAACGCTCTGTCTGCGATGTAAATCTACACTTAGATTAGTGGCTGTTTTGTATAAAAACGCGCGAGGATTTTCAATGGCTTCAGGATTGGGATGTTGCAGAATCCGTGTATAGGTCTCTTGTACAAGATCTTCCGCGCAGTCGACTCCGGAACGTTGCCGAGCAAAAGCCAGCAATTCCTTGCCATGATTGAGGAAGAGAATCTCAAGAAAACGCTTACGATTTGGCATACATCTGCTGGTCTAAAACCGTTGTTGCAGTGTTAATCGGGGGTTAATCAATTTTGTGAATAGTCTGGTCAAACTCATCTATTTCCTTCCCGCTGTCCGATGCGGTGTTTTATAAGTAAATCCTATAAGGAAGCAATTATTATTCCTTTTTGTGGAAATTCGATTAGGTACACCCCTAGAAATCATTTCAAGATCCTGAATTTAGGGGTTTTAATCAGATTTTTGAGGCTTGAATTAGCTGGCGATGAAGTTAAATTTGGCGAAGATTTAAAGCCAGCACTTGAGCAAACTGTGTCATATGACACAGTTAAGATGCGTCATAAGACGTATTTGCTTTTTGTTCAACGATATTCAAAACTTTGGTTAGAGCGCTAAACGTTAATACCAAGTTTTATCCCTTCTTTACACAAATGCCTCAGTCTTTTTTGCCTTAAATCCGAAGCTTGATCCTCTCCAAAAACACATTCACCCATACGATAGTGCCTTATTTTTTCAGCTGAGAAAGAAAATAAGCCCCAAAAAGATTTTTTTTGGCGGTTTTTGATTTCCATTGCGTTACATAAATTGAGTACCTAATAAAATGGAGAGAGTTCATGAGATTTTTACATCAATCCTTGCTGATAGCAGCATTTTTAGTTGTGTCAAGAGGAATTTTAGCCGCAGACACGGTGCATAGTTTTAGCATCGAAGCGCAGGATTTAGGTCCGGCGCTGCAAAAACTGGCGACTCAATCCGGTGTTTCGATTTTTTATGCATCGGACAGCGTAGTCGGGCACAAAGCCAAAGAATTAGTCGGTAGATACACTACAAATGCAGCTCTCACCGAAATGCTATCTGGTTCTGGATTGATATTCAGCTTGTCTGCCGATGGCTCTATCTCTGTAAAACCAATGGCACCTCAACTTAACAATGCAGATCCTACCACTTTGCCGAAAGTTAACGTGGTCGGCAATGCCGTTTACGATACCAACGATCCATATAACACCGATTACACCCGCCGAAATGCCACCACTGCCACTAAAACCGATACGCCAATAATGGAAACCCCATTTAATGTTCAGGTTGTACCTCGGCAAGTCATGGAAGACCGACAATCTGTTAGGCTAGACAAGGCACTGGAAAATATAAGCAGCGTTATACCAGCCAGCGGAGTAGGAGCAGCCTATGGACAACAAAGTGGCACGCTTATTCGTGGATTTGTGACACAGGATTATTATCTGGATGGAGTAAGGATCCCAACAGGGCGACTGACAGATGGCTTCAGGGAAATGGCTAATATTCAGCAAGTGGAAGTCCTTAAAGGACCGGCATCAATTCTATACGGTCGGATGGAGCCGGGTGGTATTGTTAACTTGGTGACCAAAAAACCCCTAGACACGCCATTCAATGCAATATCGCAACAATTTGGTTCATACGATTTTTATCGCACCACTATAGATTCAACTGGACCCCTTACTGAAAACAAAGACTTGCTGTACCGCATGAATTTAGCTTACGAAAATAGCGGATCTTTTCGCGATTTTCTCAATAATGAAAGGGTGTTCCTTGCGCCAAATTTATTATGGAATATCTCCGACCGCACTAAACTAAATCTGCATCTGGAATATCAACGCAGCAACAATTCAACCGATTATGGATTTCTGGCTCCGCAAACTAGTAACAGACCGCTTCTGTTACCGATTTCACGCAATCTGTCTGGACCTAATACAAAACTGGATTCCGAACGAATAAATTTTGGTTATGATTGGTCGCATGCGTTTAACGACAACTGGAAATTGACTCAGCGTTTTGAAACAGTTTTCTTGCCAATGAGCAACTTGAATCCTCAGTTTATACCGGTAGGAACGCGAGAATTCTACGGTGAATCATTCACTTGCACAAATGCCTCATGTCCATATTATTTAGTTCAATATAAACAGAATCAATCTGCTGAAAACTATGAGGTAGTTGCAAAACTACAGATTTGAGCGGGATTTTCCCCGAAAAAGAGGTAGAAAAGGGCGGCCATTTCTGGCACGATGGAGTTTCTGACGCACACATCAACGCCCTCCTATGAATAATACGCAACCTACTGATTTTCTGCAACGTTGGAATGCTATCCAATACGATTTGATTCCTGAATTAAAAGAGGAAGTGGGTTGCCTGACACCGAAATTAGAAAAGCTCATTCATATTTTGGAATGGGTCAGAATTGAAGAGTTTATTGAGAATACGTGGTTTGGCGTGGGACGCCCACCCCATGATCGCGGTGCATTGGCGAATGCTTTTGTGGCGAAAGTTGTTCTGGGTTTATCAACGACAGTTGGCTTGCTTGAGCGCCTGCAAATAGATCGAGCCTTACGACGGTTATGTGGTTTTCCGATGTGGAAGCGATTACCGACCGAAGCGACCTTCTCACGCGCTTTTGCTGAGTTCGCACAGAACAGATTGGCCGAACGGGTGCATGAGGTGTTGATTAAAGAACATTTAGGCGAGCGTTTAGTCGGCCACATCAGTCGTGACGGCACAGCGATTGAAGCACGGGAAAAACCAGCGAAAAAAGCAGAGAAGGTGGCCCAGCCTGCCGAAAAAGTTGCCAAGCGCGGCCGCCCCAAGGCTGGCGAAGTCCGTGAACCGAAGACAACTCGGATTGGTCGGCAACTGACACAAACGCTCCCAGTCATGCTGGATGAACTACCAACAGATTGTGATCGTGGCAGCAAGTGCAATGCCCAAGGTTACAAGAACAGTTGGAATGGCTATAAACTGCACCTTGATACGGCTGACTGTGGTGTGCCAATCAGTGCGTTACTGACCAGTGCATCCGTACACGATAGCCAAACGGCTGTACCGTTATCCTTGATCAGTGCCAGCCGGGTAACGAACTTGTATGATCTGATGGACGCCGCCTACTGTAGCGATGAATTGAGAAGGCATAGCCAAAGTCTGGGGCATGTGCCGCTAATCGATCATAATCCGAGAGGTGGAGAAAAGAAACAGTTCGCACCCCATGAAGCTCAGCGCTACAACGAGCGGACACAGGCTGAACGCGCCAATGGTCGATTGAAAGATGAATTTGGTGGTCGTTTTGTTCGTGTTCAGGGGTCGGTGAAAGTGATGAGCCACTTAATGTTCGGCGTGTTGGTTCTGGCAGCAGACCAGTTGATGAGATTAATGACCTAAACGAACTTTTCAATCGGAAAATCTGTTCTGCCGACTTTGGCAGAGGGTTGCTATTACCCAAATTTAACCAAACCCGCTTATAAAAAGGAAATCGCATTCAAATTTTCGAAAATTGGCGTTTCGAGTTGATTGACGTTATGGAGCGTTGCTAATTAGCTCTTATTTGCTGAGTGTTTTGCAAGAAGCTCCTATTATTCAACAATCAACCTAAATGGCAAGTTTGATACATGGGGCATCCATCATAATTTATTGATAGGCGGCGATTATACCCGGATAAATATGCGAAATACTTACGCCTATAGCCAAGAATCACCTATTCTTGATGCCGTCAGTCCGGATTATTCGCTTCTTATTGCCAATATTTCCAACCCTAACAGACTTAGCCGCAACGGTCAGGATGAGGGATGGGGCGGATTTTATTTCCAGGATCAATTGGAACTACCCTATAAGTTACATGTGCTAGCGGGTTTTCGTTACGACGATGCAACCAATACGACCTGGACCCAAGATTTATATTTCTCAAATCCTGCTCGAGCCTTGCAACCCTATACACCGGTATCCAACCATGATACGGCTGTCAAACCAAGGTTTGGAGTGTTATGGCAACCGGCTAAAGAACTAAGTCTGTACGCCAACTACGTTGAAAATTTCGGTTTAAGTCAGGGTCATAACGCCGATAACACCCCTCTACCTCCAGTAACGGCAGAGCAATATGAAGGCGGTATCAAAACCGAACTTTTTGATGGCAGATTTACCGGCTCTCTGGCCTGGTTTGACATTACCAAACAAAATTTAGCGATTGCCGATACGAGTCCGCTCGGATTGCAAACAGGAGCTTATCGTGCGATCGGGGAAGTACGCAATCGGGGCGTTGAATTGGATTTAGCAGGGGAAGTATTACCGGGTTGGCGGATGATAGGTAACTATTCCTATATTGATTCCCGTGTTACCCGAGATAGCGATTTCAATGGTGGAACGGGAAGCATCGGTAACCGTTTACCCAATGTACCACGCAATAGCGCATCATTCTGGAATACATACGAATTTCTGGATACCGAGTTACGCGGTCTAAAATTTGGAGCCGGGGTGGTGTTGCGCGACCAGCGCCAAGGTGACTTGAATAACGACCTACAACTCCCAGGTTACGCAACGGTAGATTTAATGGCAGGCTATGGCATAAAACTGGGCAAGACTAAATTGTCTACTCAAATCAATGCTTATAATATTTTGGATAAACACTATTACGAGAGCACACCAGGCTCGCAATCTCTGCCTGCAATAGGTTACGGCATTATGCCTGGTGCTCCCACAACGGTGATGGGTTTAGTACGCCTGGAGTTTTAAGTAATCAGACAAAGATAAAAAGGTGAATGAAAAAACAGATATTTAAATGAGTTGAAATGAAAATTCGTCATTTTTGGGTTGTAGTTCATCGAATTGCTGGACTGGCAATGACAGGCTTTTTAATTATTGTAGGCTTAACCGGTAGTATATTGGTGTTTAACAATGAACTTGAAGGCCTGATTAATCCGGCAAGACATACGATCTCTAAAGATCGTGAACCTTTAGATGCGTCCATTTTGATTGAAATTGCTGAAAAAGTCAGTGCCGATGGTGAAATTTCCGCCATATTGTTTGATGCATCAGCAATCAATATCTTGTTTGAACCTAAGCAAAGTATAGACAGCGAAGTAGCAACTCCACTGGTTTACAATCGCATTATCTTGAATCCTTATACTGGGGAAATATTGGATCGGAGTCAAATCAGTGACGTATTCAAAGGCTTGTCTGATCTAATCCCCTTTATTTACCGCGTACATTATTCTTTAGCGATGGGGAAAATAGGCGGCTGGATTCTAGGTATCACCGCATTGGTATGGACAGTGGATTGCTTTATCGGCTTTTATTTGACTTTGCCTCTTGCTAGAATCACGTGCCCCCCGTCCAATCCATTACTAAATAAATCCTTTGTTAACCGTTGGCGATTGGCTTGGTGCATAAAATGGCCTACATCCCCCATTCGATTCAATTTCGATTTGCACCGAGCAGGCGGCTTGTGGGTTTGGGTTGCGTTACTGGTATTTGCTTGGTCAAGTGTCTATATGAATTTAGAGGGTTTTTACACCCGAGTCATGCAATCCATCAGCAGCTATCATCAACCGTGGACTGAATATCCCGATCTGCCGCAACCGGTTTTGAATGCTGGTATCGGTTGGCGGCCAGCCCAGGAAAATGCGCAGGTAGCGCTAAATCAGCTTTATCGAGAACAAGGCATCCGTGTAAATGCCCCCGTGAGTTTTTGGATCAATCGAGAAAAGGGATTTTACCTTTACAGCGTTCACACTAACGCTGACATTCAGGATCATGGAGGCCAGACACGTGTGGTTATTGATGCAAACAATGGCGATGTCAAACAGATCTTTCTCCCTACCGGTCAATACAATGGAAATACCATTACCAGTTGGTTAATCGCTTTGCACATGGCTAATGTCTGGGGCTTACCTTACCGAATTTTCGTTTGCATATTCGGTTCTGGAATAGTGATGCTGTCTGTGACCGGGGTATTTATCTGGTTAAAAAAACGCAAGTCTAAATGCGTTAAACCACGAATATCCGCTTAATAACATGCTTAAAATACAATTTACAGATACGATTTCGGCAACGTTTGGCAGACTTGCTGTATTTAGATTGCAATCACTGACATTTGCCATCATGGCAATAACACTGGGTAGTGGTTGTAGCCAAATGCCAGAACGCTCATCGGATGAGATGGCTTTTATTGTTCCTAAACAATGGAACGATACTACAGACGCTCAACCAACCGAATTTCTTGGCTGGTTAAATACCTTCAATGATTCAGTGCTTATAGACCTGGTCAACCAAGGACTATCAAGTAACTTCGATTTACTATCCACTGCTGCCCGAGTTGATGCAGCCAAGGAACAGGCGGTTATTGTTGGAGCTGGCCGTCTACCACAATTGTTTTTTTTACCGGGTTACCAGAGTGCTAAGGACTTTCAGAACGTTGAAGCCGGTCAGTTTGATGCCTTGTTCAATCTAAATTGGGAAGTGGATGTCTGGGGCCGCATTAAAGCCTCGCAGCAAGCTTCATCTGAAGATGCTTTCGCCGTGGCTGAAGATTACCGGTTTGCCCGGTTGTCGTTGTCAGCCCGAATTGCTCAAGTTTATTTTCAGTGGCGCGAAGCCGGTTTACAAGCCAATGTAGCTTCCCAATCGGTCAAAGACCGAAGCAAAATTGTTGCCCTGGTACGAGGCCGTTTCAATAAAGGCTTAACACGCGGTTTGGACTTACGCTTGGCTTTGACTGATCTGGCCAACGCCAAAGCGCAATCGGCAGATGCACACAATAATGTGCAAATCCTGCATAAACAATTGCAAACGCTCTTGGGCCATTATCCAAGTTTCAGTGTACAGGGTTTAAACGCAAGTAAAGAAAATTTTTCAGCAACGATCTTTAATCATCTGCCTGAACCACCTGCAACACTGGCAGAGGGTTTACCCTCTGAATTACTCAACCGCCGCCCAGACTTGATAGCTGCACTTCATCGCTTGCAAGCAGCTGACCAAAGATTGGCCAGTAGTAAAAAAGCCTTGCTGCCGCGTGTGACATTGACCGCAGTTGGGGGTACCAGCAGCCCGGCACTGACCGAAATCATTGACCCCCGATCCGCCGCATGGAATCTGATAGCCGGACTAGCCCAACCCTTATTTACCGGCGGCCGCTTACAAGCCGATATTCGTTTGAAAGAGGCTAATGTTACAGAAGCCTACAATCTATACCAAAACTTAGCGTTAAATGCGTTTCGCGAGGTTGAACAAGCTTTGGCCGCAGAAAGCCGTTTGCGTGAACAGGAACAGGCTTTGCGAGAAGCGGTGTCGCAAACCGAAGCCAGTCGTAAATTAGCTGTGTATTCCTACCGGCAAGGCTTGATTGAGATTTTGACGTTACTGGACAGTTACCGCAGTACGCTAAATGCGCAAAGCGCACATCTTGCCGTGCAGCGTCAATTGCTCACCAACCGAATTAGCCTTTATTTGGCTTTAGGCGGTAAAGTGTGAGTCAAACCTTTCATTCTCTGAAAGTGGTTTTGCCAATTGCGGTTTTGTTAATAGCGTTAGCATTCAGTTGGGTGCTGTTTACGTTGCACCCGCAGCCTGAACCGCAAATCAGTACACCAGCCATTCCTGAAGTAATGGTGTTGCGAGTAAAACCCCAAACCTTAGGTCTGAATGTTGTCTCACAGGGCGTGGTCACCCCACGCGAAGAAATTGATCTGGTCAGCGAGGTACCGGGTAAAGTAGTGCAGATGCATCCATCTTTGGTGGCGGGCGGTTTCTTTAAAGCCAACGACTTACTGCTAACCATAGACCCCCGCGATTACGAATACGCCATCATTGCCACTCAAGCTCACATTGCAGAAGCCAAACGGGTGTTGGTCGCCGAACAGGCGCAAGTCGAACAAGCTCATAGCGAATGGCTGGCATTAGGTGAAGGTGAAGCCAGTGAATTGGCTTTACGCAAACCGCAACTGGCAGAAGCGCAAGCCAAGTTGCAAGCCGCTCAAGCAGACTTATCCAAAGCCCAACTTAACCGTAGCCGTTGCGAGTTACGCGCACCGTTTGCCGGACGCGTATTGACCAAACAGGCTGGCATGGGTCAGTTTATGCCTGCTGGGACTGTGATAGCTCGCATATATGCCAGTGATGTGGCCGAAATTCGTTTACCCATCAGTCATGAGCAACTGGCGTTTTTGAATCTGCCGCTGGCGCTGCCCCATGCTAACAGCAATCTATGGCCTAAAGTCACGTTGACGGCGGATCTGGGCGGACACCGACACCAGTGGCTGGGGCGCATCGTCCGTAGCGAAGCGGCCGTTTCCCCAGATAGCGGACAGTGGTATTTGGTTGCGCAAGTGTCCGATCCCTTTCATCCGGTCGCCAATCGTCCGCCGTTGTTAAAAGGCTTATTTGTACAAGCCGAAATCGAAGGCGTAGAACTCGGCGATGTCTACCGCTTACCGCGTAATTCGGTCAGTCTGATGCAAACGGTGAAATTGGTCAATACGGAGCAAAAACTTGAGATTCGCAAAGTGGAAGTGGTTCGTACCGAAACTGAATCAGTCGTAATAAAAACCGGTATCATGCCCGGCGAACGTGTGGTAATTTCAGAGTTGCCGATCGCCATTGACGGTACCCCCGTCAAGGTGCTCAATGACTAAGCGCCGGCATACTGGAAATTTGTTTGCCTGGTTTGCCGCCAATCCTGTGGCCGCCAATCTACTGATGATGTTGATCATCAGCGGTGGCTTGGTGGGAATGCTAAATGTCGATAAAGAAGTGTTCCCTCGCTTCAGTCCGCATCAAATTATTGTCAATACCCAATATCCAGGTGCCGGCCCGGCTGAGGTTGAAGAAACGGTCTGCGTGCCAATTGAAGAAGCGATTTATGATGTTACTGGAATAAAGCATCTACATAGCGAAATTCTTGGCGATACTTGCAAAATCGAAGTGGATATTTTGCCGGAATATTCACCTGAACAAATGATGGCCAGCGTTCAAAGCCGGGTGCAAGGCATAACCAAGCTGCCAAAACTGCTAGAAAAAATCCAAATACTGCCTGCTGATCGCAATAACGACGACGGCGTTATCTGGGTGGCGTTACATGGCGACACCGACGCCTTTTCCTTACAAATTTTTGGAGAGCAAATTCAACAACGACTTGCGGCTATTCCAGGTGTTAGTAAAGTCACTAACTATGGAGAAAGAGTTTATGAAATCAGTATCGAGATTACGCCTGAAAAATTATCTCAACACCACCTGACAATAGATGAGGTTGCCCAAGCGGTCAGTAAAGCCTCGGTCGATTTACCCGGCGGTTTAATCAAAAATCCGGATGGCGAATTGTTATTACGGGTAAATCAGCGCGCAAAAGATGCTGATACTTTAGGTAGTTTAATCATCAAAACCTTACCAGACGGCAACCGAATTCAGTTAAATCAGATCGCTACGATTAAAGATGGTTTGGAAGAAAACTTATTCGAATGGCATCATAACGGTGAAACAGCTCAAGGCTGGGAAGTGCATACCGCACAAGACAGTATCGCGGTGGCAAGAAAAGTCAAAGCTATGGTCGAAACCTTGCGCACTCAATTGCCACCCGGCCTGCGACTGATTACCTGGTGGGATGATTCACAAGCTTACGATGAGCGCATCGATACATTGCTGGGAGATGGCTTGAGCGGGTTCTTGCTGGTCTGTCTGGTGTTGTCGCTGTTTCTCCGGGTGCGCGTGGCGCTGTGGGCAGGCGTGGGAATTTTTACTTCGGTGCTCGGTGCATTCTGGTTCATGCCAGTCTTGGATATTTCTTTGAACATGTTATCGCTGTTTGGCTTTTTACTGGCGATGGGCATTCTAGTGGATGACGCCATCATTATTGGCGAAAGTGTGCATAGTCGCCAAGTCGAAGGCAAACAACCACCACTGCAAGCCACTATTCAGGGCGTGCAGGACGTGGCGCTGCCGGTGATTTTATCCGTATTGATTGTCCTGGTCGCCTTTTTACCGGGCTTGTTCCTGCCCGGCTGGGGCGGACAAATGATGAAGCCGATTTGTCTGGTGATGATTTTGACCTTGGTGTTTTCCCTGGTCGAAGCCTTGCTAATTTTGCCGGCACATCTGGTCAGTGATGTCGCATCCACGATAAATCCCAGTCGTTTGCAACGCATTAGGCTCGTGATGAACGACAAGCTGGAACGATTTGTAGAGCTTTATTATCGGCCGTTTCTGGAAACTGCCATTGCCTGGCGATATTTTACGGCTTCGTTGTTTCTAGGCCTAATCATGTTTTGTGCCGCCTTAGTCGCCAGCGACACAGTAAGGCAGTCGATCAATCCCGATGTGACCAAGGATAGTTTTTGGGTGTCGATGCAATTACCGCAAAGTGCTCCTTATAGCGAAGCCAAGGATTTAGCGGGTAAAGTTGAGCGGGCTTTATTCAGTTTGCGCGATGAGTTAGATGGTGTCGGTAACCCTAATCATAGCACTGATGATGCGAGTGTCATTATTGGCGTCGAAACCATGATCTGGGAACACGGCGCGGGAATCTGGCTGGAATTTTCGCCCGAAGGCAGGAAACGGCTGAAGGTCGAAGACTTTATTCGTGATTGGCGGCAACGCATCGGCGATATTGGACGCGGCAAGGTCGATTTTATCTATAAGGAAGGTGACGTGCCCTATGACATCGAGCTGTTATTAGGCGCAACGGATGCTGAGCAACTACCGACAGCCGCAGAACAACTCAAACAACAATTACAGACTTTGCCGGGCGTGTACGATGTAATCGATTCCAGTGAACCGGGTAAACCCGAAATAAAACTCACTCTTAAACCGAATGCCGAACGCCTAGGTTTGCGACTGGAGCAACTGGCCGAGCAAGTCCATCACGGCTATTACGGCGATGAAGTGCACCGTTTTCTTCGTGGCCGTAGCGAAGTCAAAGTCATGGTGCGCTATCCACTGCAACAGCGGCAGTCACTGGACACCTTAAAACAGCAACCCATCCGCTTGCCGAATGGCGTTACCGCACCGTTAGGCGAATTGGCCAATATTCAATTGGCGCCGGGTTATTCGCGATTAGTGCGGGAAGATAGACTGCGCGTATTGAAAGTCCAAGCCCGCGTCAATCCAACCCAAGCCGATGCTAACGCCCTGTATGCGGCATTGGAACAAACCCAGATACCGGCTTTACAGCAGGCATTTCCAGGTTTAAGCGTCAAAATTGGTCAGGAACGCCAGGAGCAGGAAGCGATGCTGGCCGCTTTTGCCAAAAATACCTTGATAGCCTTGTTGGTGATTTATGCGCTGATTGCCGTGCCGTTTAAATCTTATACCAAGCCGTTGATCTTTTTGCTTGCCGCACCAGTCGCCTGGTGTGGTGCAGTCCTGGCACACTGGGCAATCGGTTTACCGCTGTCGATGGAATCGTTGGTCGGCATGATTGCCGCAAGTGGGGTTGTAGTCAATGACAGCCTGGTATTGCTAGATTACATCCGCCAGCATGGCGATGACCATCAACCGATTGAACGTCTAATCACTGATGCCTGTAGTTCGCGCTTTCGCGCTATCCTGCTGGCTTTTTTGACTAACTTTGCCGGTTTTCTGCCTACCTTACTGGAAACCAGCCCGCAAGCACAATTTCTGATTCCAATGACCTTGTCACTTTCGGCAGGCTTGCTGATCGGCATGGCCGCGAGTCTGATTTTGACACCGGTGTGCTATGCAATTTTGGGGAAAGCCTAAGCATGAACTAGACAAACAGTATGAATAATAAAACGAATGGAGGAAAACGCATGCAAAGCAAGTCAGTTTCCAAAAAAAAAGAAATCGATCCAGGCGAAACCGATCTGGCCTTAAAGGCCGGAGCGGGATTTCCCTCGGCGCGTTATTTTCAAATTCACTTCGAGTTTTTGCAGGAACAACTGCATATGACTCAGGCTGCATTGCAAGCGCTACAAATACAGATGCAACAATTGCAACAGCAATGTTCGGTCAAATCTGAACAGGCGGATCTATGCGGTCTGGAAGGCTTGCCAGTTACCCCGAATCGTCAGCCAGTAGTTAACGTATCGAAGGCACAGCCAAGGCGCCGGTCATCGACACATGTTTAAAGCAATCATCCAATTTCCGAGTATGTCAATGTTTTTGCCCTCGGCCTTGAGCACACCTAACGAGGGTCGCTTGCCTTTGATCTCGGCACCGGGTTCAGCCAAGTATCGTCGTCCGTTGGCCATTTTCTCAGCCACCCTGGTGGCCGCCTTGTTGCATGGCTGTCTGTTATTCTGGTATGTCAATCGCCCGGTGCCACTCCCGTTTTCTGCTGCCGCGCCTTTACCGATGATAGACATGATGTTGTCCGCACCGCCTTCACCGGCCGTGAACCAGCCCATCACGCCGCCCACGCCAGTGCCACCCAAAGAGGTGAAAAAAACTGACCCCAAACCATTGAAGAAACCCAAGCCCAAGCCCAAGCCGAAACCGCTACCTTCCGAAACGAAAGTGAAGCAGATTGAAGTTCAAAAGGACGAGCCGGACAGCGCACCGCCGACGTCATCAGCGCCGCCGACTGAAAACCATGACCGTGCCGCTTCGCCGCGCAACGATACTTATACCCCAGCCAATTCGGACGCCAATTATTTGAACAACCCCAAGCCGGTCTATCCGATGGTGGCTCGGCAGCGGCATTGGGAAGGGCTGGTATTGCTGCGGGTGTATATCACCGCAGACGGTCATGCCGCACAAGTGGTTGTGCAGCGCTCCAGTGGTCATGAGGTGCTGGACGAATCGGCGCTGGAAGCGGTGAAAAACTGGCGGTTTGTGCCGGCCAAACGAGGTGAATTTGCCGAAGCCAGTTGGGCCAGCGTGCCGATTGATTTTACCCTGGAATGATTTTCATGGGCATGATTTCCCCCCAAAGTATTCCCGGATGCCTGCCTCTTACCTTATCCGGGGCAACAAGGATGTTGATTTGCCCGGATTAGGTTGATCCGGGCGATTACAAGGAACGAAATCTAGCTAAAAATCAGCTATTACAAACAAATTTATAACAAAAACTAAAACTAGAAAGGAGACCACTTTGAATTTTTCCGAAACCACCATTGTTGACAGCACGCTGTGCATGCTCGGCTGTTTTTCGTTGTTGACCTGGAGCGTGATTATCTTGAAAGCCGGTGAAATGGCGCTGAATAGGTATCGCAATCGAAAAGTCATTAACCAGTTTGCCGATATTAGCCGGATGGCCACGCTGACCCAGTCGGAAATTGAGACTGACAAAAGCCTTACCACTCAGGCTGGCAGGGTGATATTGATCGGCAGCCAGACCTATGCCCGCGCCAAGAGCCTGACGAAAACCAATACCCTGGAACACCATGCCGCCTGGCATGAGCTGATCGAACGGGCTTTGCGTCAGCAATTACAAAAAGAAAAAGCCCTGATGGAATCGGGCCTAGGCTGGCTGGCCAGCATCGGCAGTACCGCACCGTTTATCGGCTTGTTCGGCACGGTATGGGGCATCATGCATGCCCTGAAGGACATCAGCGCACAGGGCAACGCCAGTCTGGATGTGGTGGCCGGCCCAATCGGCGAGGCTTTGATAGCCACGGCCCTGGGTATCGCCGTGGCGATTCCGGCGGTGATTGCCTACAACTTTTTTCTGAGACAAAACCGCACCTTAATAGCCAACCTTGAACACTTCGCCACCGATTATTTGCGCAGTTGCATCGAGAACGACTTAACCCAAACTACGGAGAATACGCATGTCCATACAACTGCCCAATGATGACGAAAGCGGCGAAATGAGCGAAATCAACGTCACGCCGCTGGTCGATGTGATGCTGGTGTTGCTCGTGGTATTTATCGTCACTACACCGCTCTTGACCCAGGTAGTTCGTGTCAAGCTGCCGAAGACCGAGCAAACCGAACCGGCACCGGACAAGCATGTTGCAATCCTCAGTATCAACGCTCAGGGCGAACCGCAACTTGACGATAAACCAGTACCACTGGCCTCCCTGGAAACCGAACTTAAGGCACTACAGGAACACGATCCTGATATCAGCATTCAGCTTCAGGCCGATCGGGCGGCAGTGTTTGAATCCGTCGCCAAGGTGATGGCGAGCGATCAACGGTCGGGTGTGGGCAAGTTGTCATTTGTGACCTTGGAGCAATAGAATTTTAATTCAAAAGTATTGGCAGTAGATCAGGTTTAAATAGTGAAGAAATCGAAATTTATTGAAGTGTTGGCCAACAAACGGCCAAATTTACAGGTTAAACAAGTCCAAAGGGCAGTTAATAGCATCGTCGAACAACTAACCCATACCCTTGCTAACGGCGAGCGCATCGAAATCAGGGGTTTTGGTAGTTTCTCGGTGAAGCGGCGTGATGCCCATACCGGTAGAAACCCCAAAACCGGCCAAGCTGTCGTGATCCAGAAAAAGCGGATTATTCATTTTAAGCCTGGCCAGGAATTACGGTTTTTGGTCAATGCGGCACGTAAAAAATACAAAATCAATGATTGATAGGGATGAGTTTGACTATTTTGTCGAGAAGGTTATGGCTAGTGTTCAACGGTCTGGAGCATTGATGTTGAGCGCATGAGGACACTGTCAACCTGGAAATCGCCCAAATTGTCGGCCTAGCTATTATGTTAGTTACTTATTTCGCCAGACAATTGATCCAGTCATTCAATTCGAACGCGCTCGGCGCGATAGTTTGCAAGCCGTGTTGCAGCCGCTTTTTCGACTAAATACTCGGAAATATCCTTTTAGCATTGCCCGATTTGAGAAATTTGGGCTGCTCAAACCCGTTGCCACACCAGAACTACAGTCAACCTCAAGCAAATAGCTCAGTCATTCGTATGGATTTAATCATCGCACGGTTAGGGACGATTTATTGGCCGCTTAGGAGAAAGCGCATGTTTATCGTTGTTAAAACCATCACCGACGTGAAAATCCCTCAACCGCATCATGGCAAAAAGCTGGCGAAACTGGCCCGCGAGTGCCTTGCCGAAGATATTCCCTTAACCATCGATTTTGAGGGTGTTAGTAGCATTACCCAAGGGTTTGCCCAGGAATTATTATTGCCGCTGGTGATGGAGTTTGGCGCGGATTTCTTAAACGGTCAACTGCATTTGGTTAACCTAAACCCAGCTATTCTGGAAACCATCAACTCCGCGACAACACATCTGGATGACTATTTTGACCGGCTTTGCAGGGTGCAGGACAAGCATTGCGACGTTGAAATCTATGAATTGAATCTGTTTTGGCTGGTGAAAGTCCGGGAACTGGCGAGGGACAATGCCGTCAACGCGCAGTTGATGATGGGCATTGCCGAGGAGGAAATGCGGTTGGCGTTGAGCAAATTGTCCATCGAAGATATTCACCATATCGCCCGCTCCGGCTGGTTATGCTTTTCGCCGCGTTTTACCAGCAGTTTTATAGAGAACATGACCAACCGGCAGCTTGATGTCGGTGAAATACTATTAGCCTTCAGCGGCTCACTGTGTTGAGGTGGCCGATGATCGATATCACCACCTTTGAAAAGCACGCCCTAGCCTTAGAGCTACTCAGACGCCATGCCCTGATTGCCATCATTCATGAAGTTACCGGCATCCCCAATAAAGTGCTCCGCGCAACCTATAAGAAAATGCATGGCCGTTCATCAAAAGGCGGCAGACCGATAGAATCAACCAAAGGCCTTACCAGAACGCTCAAGGAATACCAAGAGGCAACGCTGTTCGCCGTTTACTTTAACACCGTCAACGCTAAAATCCACGAAGATCAGGCTCGAAAAGTCATCGTGGCTTTTGATACCTATAAAGCCTTATTGCCTGGCAGTCGGCTGGATTTCTCTGGCATGTGGGTGATTGCAAAAGAGATGCGGGCAGAGATTATCAGTTTGCTTGAATGTCGCTGTGGCTCGGCAGTGCTGATCAATGCTAAGGAAGACCTGGATGATCGGTGTCTGGTTTGTAAACTGCGTTATTGAGGAGGATTTTTCTGAACACAAAATCCATCTTGTTGATAAGGCGTCTTGCCGTTTTAATTTGGCCTTATCGAACAAGCTATCAGCCAGTAGCCGCGTGTTCCCTATACACGCTTTGATACCATAAAAAAGCCCACCACAGAGGTGGGCTTCGTCCGCTGTTGTTTTTTATGTTTTTAGGTGGACGTCTGCCATAAAAAAACGGCAATTTATAATTTTGCGTTTTTTTGTTGTTCTACCGGGTTACCGGTCGCTACGCTCCCTCACAGGAAGATGACGATTCTTTCAAATCGCTTCAATCCTGCTTTGGATTTGTGAATATTATTAGACAACTAAATTTCTGTCCAGCAAAAAACGCTACAGATGGAAACACCTACGCATCTATATGATTCTACTAAGCCATTGACTCCTTGAGGATCATTTAATTTCTGCCGACCATCATCAACATAATCCTGATTCTGTCGGTGTCGGCTTGTCGTTGGCGTACCGGCCTTCGAACATTGAACTGCCACAATCAGTTAGATAATTGAATCAAATACCGTCACTCTATCTGCTTGAGGTGGAAACGGAGTTCTCCCTGCATATTTGCGACCGAATTATGCCATGTTAATTCAGTCGGGGCAGTACCGGTAAACCGCCTTTGGTTTCCATAGGGAAGCACAATTGCCAGCTAAACTCACTCCACTACCAGAACGATCTAAGCTTTGGGAGAGCTTTAGAAAAGATCGCACAGGCTGAGCTTGATTTATCAGGGAATATAGATAACAAAAGCCAGAGATAAACTTACCTTTATTTCTTACCTATCGTAAAATGGTTATAACTTTTTTACGATAAATCTTATTTTGGAATGCAACGTCTATACAGCAAACAAATATCAACCGAGCTATTTCAGAATAGGCAAATGCTGTTTGTATCCGGCCCAAGGCAAGTCGGTAAAACAACCTTAGCCAGACAGCTATGCAAAGACCACAACGGCCATTATCTGAATTGGGATGATGTTGATCATCGCCAACTGATTTTGGCGGGCACTAATGCCCTGGTTTCTGCGTTGGGCCTGGATCAATTACGTGCAGAAAAACCTTTGATTGTTTTTGATGAGCTGCATAAATATCGACACTGGAAAGATTTTTTAAAAGGTTTTTACGACCGTTACGAACAGCAAGTGCATATCCTGGTGACGGGTAGCGCGCGATTAGATATTTTTAAAAAAGGTGGCGATAGCTTGATGGGACGCTACTTCCATTTGTGCATGCATCCCTTGACTGTTCGCGAGATATGCAATCAACCGATTGACTGCGAACAATTGATACAGTCGCCACAACCAATCGCAGCGGGCAGCTTTGATCAGCTGTATCAGTTTGGCGGATTTCCGGAGCCCTTCATCAAAGCCAATCCTCGGTTTAGCTTGCGTTGGCACAATTTGCGCTCAAGACAGCTCATCCAGGAAGATATCCGGGATGGCTCAAACGTACAGGAATTGGCGCAATTAGAAGTTCTCAGTCGATTGCTCAGCGCCCAAGCTGGACAAGTGACACGTTATGCTACGCTGGCAACCCAAATTCGTGTGTCGGTAGATACCATACGTCGATGGTTAGATACCTTGGAAAGTTTTTATTTTTGTTTTCGAATCAGACCCTGGAGCGCTAATATTGCCAGCTCGTTACGCAAAGAACCGAAAACCTATTTATGGGACTGGTCTTTGATAAACGACAGTGGCATGCGAGCCGAAAACTTTATTGCCAACCATTTACTCAAAGCGGTACATTTGTGGAATGATTTGGGAATGGGTGACTTTGGGCTCTATTACCTTCGGACCAAGGATCAGAAAGAAGTGGATTTTTTAATCACTAAAAATGGTCATCCCTGGTTTTTAGTCGAAGTGAAATCTTCGGAGAGTGCTGCACTTAATGCAAACCTGGCTTGGTTTCAAGATAAAACCGGCGCCGAACATGCGTTTCAAGTTTGCCTGAACATGCCATATGTCCCAGTGGATTGTTTTTCAACAAACACGCCCATCAAAGTGCCTGCGCAAACTCTTTTATCGCAACTGGTCTAATGAGAGCCCCTTGTTGAATTAAATGTTTTTCCTGTGCGGTAATCAACGGAATTGGATACAGAAAGGATAGGATACAATTCCTAACAGCCAATTATGGCGTAGCCGCCGGCAAAATCCTGTGCAAAACCTGGGCGATATTTCGGTTCACAGAAATCAGAAAACCGGGTTGACGCCATTGGAAACGCCAACCCAGCTATTTGGCTAATTTAGAGCGCTTTATACAGCTCTATAGCCTTATTTAATTCTTCGGTAGATTTAGCGACATCGCCTTTCTTTGCAAGTATTTGTCCTTGTATCAGAATGGCATGGGCTTTTTTTGCGTCATCAGAATTGCCGGCGATCTTATCAGAAGCCGAACGAGCCGCTTTCAATTGCACTTGGGCAGCAGAAAAATCGCTTTTGCTAATTTCAACCAAGGCTTTTTCAATATGAGAAATAATCTCGGCTGAGTTTGAGACTGGCGTGCTAGCCGCTTCTTCCGCAAACGCAACAGCGCTACTTAAGCTTAAAGGGGCTACCATAAACAAGATAAATGCTATTTTTTTGAAGATTTTCATAATTTTTAAAGTTTGTGTAATGGTCTGATTGCCAATGACCTTAAAAATACGTCGCTTCAGCACGGATTACTGAAACCAGAACAGAGGGACGGGAGGGAGGGTTCACGGTCCATGCGAACTGGATATTGGCGCCGGTCCCAGAGCACATAGTGACCTGGAAAGCGTAAAGCTAATCCATGCTAATTGTAACGTTTAATTTAATGCGATTGGGTCTTGTTGAAAAGCAAAGGCCTTTCGCCTCGCATCATATCGAATTTATTGACGTGATATGAAAATGATTTAATAAGGCTTTGAAATCAATAAGTTTCATTTAATCATCAAGCAAAAAGTAGAGTTATAACCACTCCATGGCAATATTAAGACATTGACGTAATTTAAGGTAGAAAAATTGTCAGGGTGCGACAAGTTGTCACGCGTGGCAATTGGTCACATTCTAATAATCACTCTCAGCTGATACTATATTGCCAACATTGCTTGTATGCAAAGCGCTGCTTCCTTTCTCAAATCCGGCTTTATGCTGGATTTTTTTTGCCAGATACCGAACAGGCAAGCTTTTCCAGCATTAACCATATAAAACATCTTTTTTTATTAAAAGACGACGATATCGAATATTTTGCTGAAAACGGAATTTGATCAGAAAAACCGAAAACGTTAATAACAAAACTGAATTAATTTTCAAAAAAATCCGGCATAAAGCCGGATTTGAGGGAATGATATGAACGTTGCGCATACAAGCGTTCGACATCAGATTAACCATCATGATCGGTTTTGAAAATGTGACCAATTGCCGCGTGGCAAGTTGCCGCAGATTAAACAGTTACCGTTTTCACTACAGTCCGACCTAAAAGACACCCGCGCGACAATTTGTCATCTTTCCCATAGGCAATTATTTCGATAGAGTAATGCCTATTGAGGACGACGCCCCTCTGCCGTTGGGTTGCTGCGTCTTCTCATAGTTGTTTTATGCTATCTCTTTTTCAAGAACAAGGTTGTATGCAGCGATATCACCAAGGGAACAAAAATGGGCTTGTCGATCATCTTGAGTTAACCCGGCAAACTGCCTTCCATGAAGCCGGACACGCCGCTGCAATTTATCTGGAAAACAAGCAAAAGAATTTACCGTCGATTTATTTCAGTATCCATACCCGAAAATCTGAACGCATGGAAGATCGGCTATTTGCCAGGGTAGACGATGGCCGCCTGGTTGGCGATCTGGCAACTTCCACCCTGACGGAGATTGCCGGCGATCCGGATTCTTCTGATGCATACGGTTTTCAACTGGCTTGCGAAGCCGATATCATCAATTTTTTCGCGGGTCCTTTGGCAGAAGCCAAATATGTATCCATTCGGGATAACGAAATTTTCAACATCAATTTATTAACACCCCGCGCAATCATCCATTATGGCGGAAAGTCGGATATCAATGAGGTGATGTCTTACCTGGAGTTCTTGATTTCTTCACCTAAACAACGCGAAGCCAAACTTAACGCGTTGTTTGCCGAAGCATTTCATTTCGTCCAACAACCGGGAAATTGGAAAAGCATTACCGCCCTGGCTCACTACATTCTTTACAATTCCCAGGAAAACATCTCCTGCGAACAGGCTATTGAAGTGCTTGATGGACAATATCCTTATGCGAACATTCCGTGGTTGTAAACAACTTGCCTGATTAATTGGAATGAAATAAAACGTTTGATTACAGCAATTACCGATGAATTCATTCATATGCCAGGGATACACGCCACCCAGCCACAAACCAACGCCACCTGACTCATCGATAACTTTTAGTTCATGGACTAAACGCTTTTTCCCCAGACTGCTTGGCGAAGAACGGGCAGCCAACGTGCTGGCCTTAATTTCTATCCTGGTATTGCTACTGCATTACGGTGGCTTGCTCTTTTTACAGCATCCTGTGAAACAAATAGACCCTGCCAAGCCGCAACCGATGGAGGTTTTGATTATTCCTGTTAAGGCACCGAAACTCAACGTAGCTCCGCCACCGCCACCTCCTACCACAGCAAAAAAGCCACTTCCTAAAAAGCTACAACCCAAGCCTACGCTTAAAAAAGTCCCGATTGACCTGCAACAGCCATCGGATTTCGCCCCGACTAAACAGGTGCTTGAACCGCAACCCGTTGAGGAAACAACACCCTCGCCGACGACACCCGCAATCGAGAGCGAAGCAACTACGACTAAATTCGAACCATTTAGCCAAGCCGATATGAGCGCCAGCTATGCGCACAATCCAAAACCCGACTATCCAACCATAGCCAAAATTCGTGGTTGGCAAGGAGAAGTGTTGCTACGGGTACATGTTTCTGAGCAAGGAATCAGTGACCTAGTTGAAGTTCAGCGCAGCAGCGGATTTGACGCACTTGACGAGTCAGCCATTGAGGCCGTCAAACAATGGTTATTCACGCCTGCAAAATATGGAGCTGAGCCTGTCGCTAGCTCGGTCATAGTGCCAATAGTTTTTACCTTAAATGATCATAAGCAAGTTTAATCAATACATTAAGGTTACGACCCTGAAAGATTAATGTCTATATTTCTTTGTAAATTAACAATCCCTATTAAAAAAGCCCGAAACGGTCGTTTATCCAAGATATAGCTTTTTTAAACTTTCGGTAAACTAGTGTCATTGAAAATGAGGCCAGTCTGCAATGCAAATTAACATCATTAAATTCAGTTTTAACTTCTCAACAGATTTTTTTTAAAACCGGAATCAACGAAACAGCTACAGCTAAAATCAAAAAAGCAACCTTAGCTGCAATGATTTTATACTCAATTTTATTCAGCCAAGAATCCTTGGCTGTTGGTCAAATTGATGAGGCAAATCTCTTAGAATTGCTTTCAAGCTGAGGTTCTCTCGTTGGTTGAATTTTGTCGAATGCCGGTTCCAAAGTTTGGTGCTTAACTTATAGTTTTACGGCAATACCCCAAGGATACAGACCTACTGCAATGGATTTTACGTCCTGACGATTTTCCAAATTAATAATGGAAATATCGCCACTCAGTCCATTTGCTGCGTAAAGCCTCTTTTGGTAAGGTGAAAATTCTAAATTCCATACGCGTTGCCCAACCGGGAGATAATCCACGGCTTCCAGAGTGCCAGCGTCTATTACCGCCACACGATTTGCCCGCCTCAAGGCAACATAGCCGAAGGGCCGCATTTTATCGATGCGTTTACCGACTGGTTAATAGTATCAGCCGCTAAGGTTTCGCTCAGTCCTTGTCGAAAATTAGCAATCGTTCTTGAACCGACATGTTTTCGTCCAGCCATTCTTGAAACAACCAGTCTGTGGCTTAGATCGAGTAAGCGGCCAGAAAAGTCACTATCAGCAAAACCGGTAGGTAAAGCGAAGATGATATTAAATCAGAATTATTTCTAGTAAATTGGTCAGTTCCATAGTTTTTGTTTTTCTTTTGAAATTAATAGAAGCGCTTTAGTGGCACTGACCACTATCCAGTAATCAGTGCGTAGTAATTTGAACTGTTTACACAAGGACCACAAAGCCTAACCATTCCCCGGAAAAAAAGGTTTCTTTAGCAAAAGATTAGAACATATTTAAGGTTAAGTTAATTAGCCTTTGCGTGATGTTTTTTCTTGTGTTCCGCGCTGTATTTTTCCCATTTTGGGATTTGGTTAGGATTCAAAAGCCCTTCGATACTTTTATGTGTTTCTTCGTGAATGGCTCGGAGTTTCTCATGCTCTGCCTTAACAATATCTTCTAGTTTAGCTTTCTGATCAGCGTTCAGCGATAAGGCTTTAGTCAAGCTATCTACATGGTGACCTTATTTAGGACTCTCAATAGGATCGGCAAAAGCGGAATTCAGCGGCAACATTAATGCTGCTGCGAAAAATAGAATTTTTATATTCATTGCATGTTCCTTTTATACTTAAGTTTAGGAGTTTATATTTTAAAGACAATAAATTGATTTATTGAAGAAAAAGGGCCCTAATAAGGTTTTAGCCATAGAAAACTATACTATGGCATCTACATATTCTTCTAAAAACCAGCTAAATTTCCCTTACAAGAATTTTGGCAGGTTTGCAAAGCTTTCTCTGGCAGCTTTCAATTCTTGTTCCGTACCGGGAAGGTCGGATTTTTTGGCCGCATCTCTTGCTTTTTTCAATTTACCGATGGCTTTATCTCGTTCGAACTCGAATTTATAATTAGCACTAAGTTCGCCGGCATTTTCATTTGCAGCCTTGATTAATCCAGCCACTTCTTCAGCATTGCCCGAAGGAATGGCATCCAGAGCCGCTTGAATTTTGGCATCGACCTCTTTCAATACCTCAGGCACATTTTTTTTTGGCTTCTTTCGCAAATGTTGTCCCTGATAGGCACAGCATTGAAAAAAATAGGATGAAAGTGATAAAAATTTTCTTTAGTGACATAAGCTAACTCTTTATTAAGTTATTGATTGTGTAGGTTAATGTTTTATATTAGTGTGTCAATTAATTTTGGATTTTTATGTGCTCCTTGGGTTTGAGTGAATATTGCATGAGTTCTCATGATTAACCATTTAGCTATATTGCTAATACACCGAAGTTCCTAACGCTCAGACATTTCACCTAAAAAACGGGTAATGTTTTTATATTTGAAGCGATCAATCAGCGATCTTATGGCTTTACCAACTGTTATCAATGCTACTGTTGCCAAGGCAAATCCAAGCGTATAACCAAAGGCATCAATATCCAGCCAGATATCGTAGGAATGTACATAGCCATGACTTAATGCAAGAGCACCAACAACGAGAACTGCTAAAAGCGAAGAAACCTTGAAACCAGAAACCATCAACGAACCTAGTAATAAAGCGGAAAGATACATGACATTCTGTGCGTAAATAATTTCGACAGGAATGAGCGTCAAGCCGCCGCCAATCAGCATTAAAGTGACAAAAATAAAAGACATTAGATAAATCGTCCGCCTGTTGGCTTGGGATATCCAAAATCCGACCAGCAACATAGTAAAAATGTGATCTGAACTGTTTATCGGATGGAACAGACCATTAATGAATCCTATCGATTCACTCGACCAGTGCAAAGGATGTGCCTCGGCAATCATGGGTAGTGCCAGTGCGGCCAAACTAACTATTTGAAAAAATCTTGTGTTGTCTTTCATCACTTTCTCCTACTCTTTATTGATAAAATTGTTCTGAAATCGGGTCATTACATAGAGCGCATCTTGTAATCGACTCTGGGATAGCCTCTCTTGTCTTTAGGATCGACTGCGCTACGATCCTGTTCTCCTCGTTGCTCGATTTGCTTGGCAATCATTTGTTCCCAATTGTCATATCCGGCAACTTCAGCTACTCCGGCGGCCTTGTTCTTGGTAAAGACGGTTTTTCCAAGCTCAATAATATCTGCCGAGGTTTTTTGATCGATGGTTCTAAGAAACTCCGCGTCGTCCTTGATCTGATTACGAAGAGACCAATAAGCCACTTCAAATTCGACCCGCTGACTTACTGGCAAACGTTCTTTGATGATAGCCACCGATTTATGGGCTGTTTTCATACTACTGCCATTAATCTGATTTGCGTTGCCACAGGCATTGAGCAATAGGCACATCGATAACACTAAAAAACCGTATGAAGCTTTCATTATTTAAGTGAATTTATTTTTTTAGTTTGATGTTCCAAATGCCTGATTGGCAAACGGGTTAAAATTCGGGTGCGTCACTCTATTAAATCCGAACTCAGTTGCCTGATGGCAAGCGTTGCACCCCGCTGTCAAGTTATCGTAATTCCTGGTAAATGCCTGCAAGTTTTTGTCTTTGATAGCTTGCTCAAGTCCTGCCAGTGGTAGATCCATGTTTTGAGCAATCAACTCTGGAATGGGCTGCTTTATCTGTTTGTGAGTACGATGATATTTAGCGGCATCCTCAAAACCTTCATGCAATTCATCCATTTCGTAAGCCGCTAACTCCCAGTTCTGTGCTTGTCCTGCAAACCACAGTTTGGCATGACGAACAGCGCTTTGTGCCATGATTTCGCCCAATCCTGGTGTGTAGTGAACATGTTCTTGTTCGTGTTGATAATGGCCGGCACAAGCTGTCAGAAGGGTAGCAGCACCGAAAGCCAGACCGAATCTAAAAAATGGAGATTTCATACTAAATTCCTTTGATGACAAAAATTCATTAATGCATGGACTCAATCGGTTGCGGTTTGAGTAGGCGTGGCACGAAGTAAGCTGACCCGGCAACTATGATGCCAATGATGAACAGTATTAACAGGCTGTTTTGCCCGCCGGACGGCTCAGTAACTAAAGCCACGGTCAGCGGGATATGCAGAGCGCTGACTTCAGGCAGCGTATGCAGATCGGTATCGTCTACAGTCAATACCGCTAGATATTTACCGGAGGTTTTAAAATCGACCGTCGTCGATAGTACGCCTTGTTTAACGATAGCCATCGGCAGTTCGGCAACGGTTTGCCCGTCTTCGCGAAGAATTTTCAACGCCACCGGTTTTTTGCGGACATCCAGATCAAGTAAATCGATGGAAATTTGGGTTTTGCCGGTCATCGGCAGATCGATGCATTCGGCTACCGGCAGGCTTTTGCTGTCTTTAGCTTGGCTTGGATCGAGCTGATAGGCGGCGAAGTTGACAACGTAATAATCGTTGCTTTGCATGCAGCCGTACATATCGTAACTGCCTCCGTTACCCTTGCGATTGCCGCCCAACGGCACTGAAGCACCGGCTTGACCGATGGTAATAAACAACAAAGTGAAAATCAGGTAGGAATGATATGTTTTCATGGCTTCACCTCTGTAGTTACTGCTTTGTCCGCGATGGAGAATTTCAATACTCCGCTGACGATCAGGCCGTCTTCGGTGACGACCCGATAACGCATCGCGTAAGGTCCAGGTGATAACGGCTTGGTGGTAGCGGTTAAGCGGTGACGTTCGCCCAGTACCAGACGGGTATCGCCGTTGTCGACCCGATTACCCTTGGCATCGACTACCACCACAGATGGCGAACGCTCACCGACATTGCCGCTGAACCATAGCTTTACAGTGCCATCGAAATTGGACACCTCGGCATTGTTCTTGGGTTCGGATTTCAGTAACACGCCTTCGGCATGGCTAACCACGCAGATGGTCAACAGCAATAAAACGGAGAAAAATTTAAAAGTAATGTTCTTCATACTGAAAACTAAGGTAACCCAAACAGACCGGCAATAAACAGGACGATGGGATCGGCCAATGGATGGAAAAATCCTACGGTAATAACGACCAAGCCGATCACAAAAATACGAGTCCAGGCATGTAACGGAAAGTCTTGTTTGCGCCACAGAAAATGAAAAATCAGCCAACTACCCAGCCACACCATTAGAGCCAGGGTCTCCTTACCGGAATAGGAACCAATGCTGCCTGTCGGCCCGCTGCCGGTCGAGCCAGGTATCCAATGGCCGTAGGCATGTACGATTTTGTCCAACTCCTTAGTCAGCCTGGAAACATGATGGCTGATCATCAGGGTCAAAAATGCTAGTAACAGCGACAAGCTGGCCGCGACCACAGGGCCGGAGCAGAGAGGTTGATGGTTATCTGATTCGTTTTGCATCGTGTTTCCCTCGTTAAACAAAGCGTAATTTGGCTAAAACCAAGCCAGCTACAAAGCCCAGCATCAAAAAACTCCACGAAACCAGAATGGTAATACCGACAAAACGAGTAATGTCACGGCGGTATTGAATGGGTAGACCGTAAAAATAAAGTATGAAAGTGGCAGCCAGCATCAAAGGAAACGGAAATAGCGAGACGAATTCCTTAAACTCCATCAGCACGTTATGAAAGGTGGGGACATGCGCCAATATCCAGTCGCGCGGCCCGTCCTGACCGCGATAGCGCATATAAATCCAGTTGCCGCTGATAGCACCGGCTAAATTTAACAGGGTAGCGGCCAATACCCATCGGCGTAACGATTCCAACCTGACATGCATGCCTTTGATTAAGGGAATGGCTCGATGTGTAAGATAAGTGCCAAGGACTATGGCCAGAATGGCGCTGACGCCATGAATACCGGCTTTCAAGCTGTAATCGGTCGGATAGAAGAAATTGGCAGCGGGCAACAACAGTAGCAATGTCAAGGGTATTGCCACTTGGCTACGAATGACAATCTTGCTGAAATGATCGTGTAAATATTCTCCAGCGGACATGAAGTACTCCAATTAAAAATGTGTGTTAAATATCTCTAAAGAACCTGCTGATTATTGTTCGACGGTCACAAATGCCAGCTTGGAAATACCGGCATGCTGCACAGTAGCCATCACCTCGGCGACTTTTCCGTAATTGACACCTTGATCAGCATACACATGCACAGCCATGTCCGGGTTTTGCACCAATTCACTTTTCAGCTTGGTATCCAGAGCAGCCAGATCGGCAAGCGGCGTTTTGTTGAGCGTAACGCCACCCTGAGCATCAATTCCGAGCTGAAACGGCTGTTTTTGGGTATCTGGAATGGTGGAAGTCGTCTTGGGCAGCGCCACGTTGACAGACTGGGTCAATAACGGGGCCGTGACCAGCAAAATGATCACCAGTACCAGCATCACATCAACTAGCGGTGTGACATTAATTTCGCTCACCGCTGCGTCGTCTTCTGAATTTGTTTTAAATCCCATTAGCTTTCCTTGTGCTTGAATTATCAGTGTTATCACTAAAAGCAATGTGCAAAAACCCCTCTACAAAGTTTTCCAACGAAGCTCGATGGTGTTTGGCTCGGCGCTGAAAAAAGTTGTAGGCTAGTACCGCCGGAACAGCTACGGCAATACCGATAGCAGTGGCGATCAGGGCATCCCCGATGGGGCCGGCCACTACGTCGAGACTAGCAGAGCCACTTTCGCTAATCTGATGCATCGCATGCATAATGCCGAGTACCGTACCGAATAGACCGACAAAGGGTGCAGTGCTTCCGATACTGGCCAGCATAGTCAAGCCACTTTCCAAACGCTGTTGTTCTTTCTGGGTTTGTACTCGAAGGGTTTGTTCCAGTAAGTCTTGTGGGGAACCGCGAAATTTGAGACTAGACGAAGTGGATGGATGACACATTTCCGCGAGCCAATCAAAACCGCAGGTAGCAATCCGCGCCTTTGGTCCTCTGGCTTTGTCGGCCGCTAACTGTTTGGCGGACTTGAGACTGGTCGCATCCCAAAAAGCTGAATTGTATTGTTTGTTGTACGAACTGTTTTTAGCGAATTGCCAGATTTTGAAAAAAATCAAGGTCCAGGTAATCAGTGAAAACGCCAGCAAGGTGTACAAAGTGGCATCAATAATGATGTCCGGGGCAATATGAAAAGGCATGCATGTCTCCTGATTCTAATCGGTTAAACTGAAATTGATAGGCACTAATACGGAGCTGGCAACAGGTGTTTCGCCGCGTTTGGCCGGAATGAACCGCCATCTTTTAACTGCTTCTACGGCGCAATCATCCAGCATGTCATGACCGCTGCTTTTTTCAACCCTGACGGACTCACTCAATCCGTCGGCAGATACCTGTACACGCAACATGACTTTCCCTTGCCAATCCCGGCTTTTCGCTATCGCGGGATAATCCGGTTTAGGATTGCTGGCATAATTGGCGCGGAAATTAGCTTCGGTAAACGGCTCTGGATTACTTGTTGCTGGCTCGGCCTTGCTAGTTGAAGCGGTCGAAGCCGATGAGGCCGATGTGGAAATTGGAGCGGCAGACTGCTGTTCGACAAATTTCTCAGCCGGCGCGGCGTCTGGCGCTTTTTGTACGATAGGCGGCAACTTTTTAGGAATGGGTTTGACTTGCGGTTTTATCTGTTCCGGCTTTTTAACCGGTTGAGGTGGTGCCGGTGGCTGTGGCGCGACGCTAGGTTTCGGTGCGGACATAGTTATCATCGACACTTCCATCATCAAAGGTTTAGCTGGAATTATTGTCGGTTCGTTAGGGCTTAACAGCCATATGCCACCCCATAGATGCAGCAAGCACACTAGAACTGATAGCAATACCAACATATTACTGGGTCGCTCTTCTCCAAATAGCGGGGAGAAAAGTGTACTTGACAGTGGCATAACTATCTCTGGAGAGCCTCCTATCGAAACAAATTTCTGAGTTGCTAATGCTTGTCCCTGATGTGTAAAAAATAGATTCATAAAGTTACCCATAGGTTTAATTAAATGCGGCACCGTAAATTATTGCGACCGTTTCGCTCTTTCCGCATCCAGCGACTTGTGACGCAAATCGACATAGTTGCCGCCAACCCATTGCCAAAAGGTAGCGCTTGCTTCAGAGTTCTTGCTCAGTAGTTTGACTGCGATGGCCCCGTTGCTGCTGATATCAGTAATCGCGGCTTCAATATCGACGGGAGCCTTGCTATTGACCACACGCTTATCGGGATCGAAGCGCAAGGAAACGCTTTCTCCCACCTTGAACAGCAGATCACGTTTCAGGCCACCCAGGAATTGCAAACGATATTCTGGTACCGATTGAAATGGGATGACAAATTCAGCATGCCAACGAAATGGTGGACATTGGATAGGGCCACTGCCTTTAGGAAAATGTACCGTATAGCCATCATCGACTTTGGCTTTGACGATTCCCTTGGTGTAAATGTCGTGACAATTGGTTAATACGGTATCGCCGGGTTCTAGATTATATTTGCCAGCCGCTTGAGCCGGGATATGATTCAAAACCAGCATGAATCCCATACAGAAAATAGTAAATGTTCTCATCATGTATTCCTTGTTATTATTGTTTTACTCTTAATTCCATTCCTTAAACACGGTCTGCTTAGCTATGAAAGGACCGTTCTTTCCAATAGCCAGTAAGTCCCCATCAGACAAACCGATAATGAACACCCCTTTAGCAATTTCCCGGCTATCATTACATTGTTGTTAATCCACCAGATTATAGGCAGCACAATTGCTGCCACGGTGATTTGTCCGGTTTCTATTCCTAAATTGAAGGACAGTAAAGGCATCAGAATCCCGGTTTCGCCGGAGGAAATCCCCATCTCACGCAACACACTGGCAAATCCGAATCCGTGTATCAGGCCAAAACCGAAAGTCAACCACTGCCGTCCTTTGGGATGGTCGCCACGTATAACGTTTTCCACGGCGACATAAATAATGGTGAGCGCAATCAACGGCTCCACAAAGCTGCTGGGCAGATCAATAATGTTGAGGCCGGCGCAAGCCAGTGTGATGGAATGGGCGATGGTGAAAAAGGTAATGATTTTTAGGGCAGGCCAGAAACTATGGGTAACGGCCAATAGTGCAAAAAGAAACAATAAGTGATCGTAACCCGTGAGGATATGTTCTACGCCCAGTTTGAAAAAGTCAGCAAAAGTTGTAAACCAAGAATGCTCTGTTGCTTGCTCGCTGTTGACCTTACCTTCAAGCTCCAGGCTAAACTGATCGTCATTCTTGCCCAGCATTTTTTCATTCAGGGTTTTGCCGTTAACATCCCGGACGGTCAAGTATTGCTGGTGCCCATCAGGCAATTTCGCCAAAAACCTCGATCGCAACAGCAAGCTTTGTTTCGGTGCGTCTTGATAAAGAAATTCGACGTGCGCGTTATTCTGGTCGTCATAGGCCACTTGTCCGGGTTCTGACGGCGAATAATCCTTGCCGTCAATAGTGACGCGCAACTGCTCGGCCAGCAACTTGGCGATGCTGGGTTTAGCGGCTTCGCGTTCGGCATCGGTGACTTCGGCATCCAGATCGCTGTCCATCGGGGCGAAAGCTTCAATGTCTTGCAGCGCAAAAGTTACCTTGACATCAAGGCTATTGGCTTTGATAGACAAGTCCATGGAACTTAGGCCGGGTGGATGGGCATAAACCCAGGCCGATTGCAGCATAAACAAGAACGCAATCGGCCATTTAGCTAGTTGTATATTCATCTGCTTTGTTTAGAAATAGATTGTAAAGCCGGCTCTAGCCATACGCGGCTCGACCGGGTGTCTGACTATGCCATAGCTACCCACCTGATCATTAGGATGCGAAGAATATTGATAGGCATAGGCAATATCGCTGGTCGTTTCTCCAAGCAAATTGAAGACATTAAAGTCCAGTTTAAAATTCTTTTGCTTGTAACCAAGACCTAAATTGAGAATATCCACATTCGGCGCCCAGAAAGCGCCATTGGAATCCAAGGGCGAATCTCCAAAATGCCTCAAGCGCAAGGATCCGTACATACCATTAGGCGCAACTACCTGGATTCCGGCGGCAATGACTGTTCCCACCAGATTTGGGATGTAGTTACCGGTACAAGGGGTATTCGGATTCGCGGTATCGCACCCGCCGCTGCTATTAGTTTGCGGCATGTTCGTGAAATGTCCGTAGCTTCTGGCATAATCGAAATCCAGGGTCAGCCAGTCCGTTGGTTTATAATAGTTTGTGAATTCCAGTCCATAGCGATCAGACATACCATTAACATTTGTCGTACCACTATCCCCAGCGAACACCAACTCCTGACTGGATTGCAGATACCATAATGCTAATGTAGTATTTAAGCCGGGGATAAAATTGGAGCGGGCACCAACCTCGCCGCCACGCGCCCAGGCCATCGGCGTAATCATCCCTGTACTGCCAAGTTGACTACCCGTATTAGGATCCAATTGCAAGGTGGTGCCACGGGCATCATTTGAATGATAACCGGAACCGGCGTTTAAGAAATATTCTGTGTTGTACCAAGGACCTAGGATAGCGCTAAACTTTGGACTGATCATCTCTTTGGAACGATAACCAGAATTTGCTGCATTGATAGCTGCAGACTGTGAGGGATTAGCGGCTTGGAGCTGTCCTGCCAATACTTGGGAGGAATACGCCGTGGTTGCACTTGCATCCATTTGTGCTATTGCAGAATTACCATTGGTAAACGAGTTAGCCAGCGCGTCTACTTGCATCGTAATAAAATCAGCTCGCAAGGCTTGAATAGTACGGAATTTTTCGGTCCAGTGTATCTGGTTTTTGATAAACATGCCGCCGGTGCTTTCAGATACATTGTCAAGACTAACCGTATTCAGTACCTGCCGGTTTACCGTGTTGTACAGTCCTAATCCATTGATTTCGTCGTGCCGGAAACTCATGCCTAAGGTGTTATCCATATCCAGGCCAAACAGATGGTCGTAATGGGTAAATTCTTCATTACCCCCTACTTGCACCCGATGGTCACGCTGGTTCAGCTGGTCGCCCCAAGGTCCGTTCGTGTAACCGCTAAAATTCGAATACAGATTTAAGTCGTAATAAACCGCATAGACGTTGGCATCGTTCTTCCAATCACTACCCTTATTCCAAAGATTGGTCGAAAAACTATAACGATTGGTATTCCCTCCGTCCGAAGGGCTCAATGAACCATAGAGTCCTAGCTGGCCGCTATCGATGGCCATTTGGGCAATCTGATTGGTGGCAGTCCAGGCATTACTATAAGCTTTGGCGTTGACAGATACGCCCCAATTGTCGTGATCCTGTGTATAACGCAGAACCCCGTTGTATTTGTGCCCATTTTCTGGTACAGCCCAGGCGCCGTTATAAGTCTGGAATTCAGCGGCGTAGAGTAAATTACCATCATCCCCAACTTTGCTGGAATTAGCTGCTACAGTCCTGTAAAAATCGAATTCACCGCCGGTAAACTTCAAAAACCCTTGCGGCAAAGTCTTTATGGTGGTCATTTTATTAAAACCGGCAGCAGAAAAGTCACCGATCTCGGCATAATACGGGCCTTTGCCGTATTCAATTTTGTCCACCAATTCTGGAATCAAGCTATTGAGGTCCATATAACCCTGACCATGAGCATGGGTAGGCATGTTCATCGGGATGCCATCCACTACGGTGGTAAAGTCAGTGCCGTGATCAAGGTTATAGCCGCGTAAAAAATATTGGTTAGCTTTGCCGGAGCCGCTATGCTGAGTAGCGATCATGCCGGGGATCAATTCCACCAATTCACCTGGACGAGAGGATGAACGGAATTCGATCTGCTCTTGACTGATCACACCCTGTGAAGCAGAACCGGTTAAACCAAGCAGATCTCTTGACCGGCCTGCTGTAACACTAATTTCTCCCAACTCTTCAACCTTAAAGGTTTTAACCGCTTGTGGTTCTTGGTTGCTTTGATCAGCCTGCTTAGCGGTCTTTTTAGGTGTAGTTTGGACAGGAGCCATCTTAGGCTGTTCGGCCTGAAGTTCCTGAGGAGTTTGACCGGGCGTAGTTGCCTGTTGCGTCTGCTTGGCATTTTTAGCTGACTTTTTCTTCTTAGCTTTTTTGCTCAATTTAACCTGATCGGATGTTGCCGACTGCTCAACTTGATCAGTAGTAGGCCCGGCTTGTAACTCGACAGAGCTTATCCCTAAAATAATTCCCAATCCGATAATCAGTTGTTTCTTTTTAAAAATGTTTTCGTAAGTGCTCACTGCCTGCTCCTAATGCGCTAAGTTATTATTTTAATTAAATGATCTAAGTAATTGCTTTTGTGATTCGACTGAAAAAATTGTGATGCACACTGGTACCTTCTGAAAACAGTGGGATTATTGGAATGACAGACAGGCAATGAAGGTTGTTGATATTGCCTGTAGCAAAAAAACTTGGAGAATTGCAATAAGTGAACAGTGGCGCAAATGAGTTGAATTCATCTTCGTCACGCAAGCTCGGAACAAATTGATACCCTATAATGCTTATAGCAAGGCTTAGGTCATGACGGTTGTGGGGGCCGAGCGATTTGATAACTGAATTGCCGATAGGAAATCTGGCAAAACTTAATTGAAGACTGGAGGCTTCAATTAGAGATAAATGGGTGTTTTGGAACTGGCGGGGAACTGCGAAGAAGGAATGCGATTCGGGCGGCGAAGTGAGGCCAACGCCGTTGCTCAAAAAGTGCCGGCCAGGTGTATGGTTTATCTTTGGAAAATAATTTTTGAAATCTAAGTTACTGCAATCTGAAGAGTATCTTGGGTAAAAAAGCTTATTGATCGAATTTTCACACACATTTAGTAAGCTTTCTTTAACCGTAACAACATGATAATCAGCACCCGCGCTTTGTTTGCCAAGGTGGCTGATATTTTGCCGGTTCACTCTACCCGATGCTTGTAAGGAAAGCTTACCGGTTCCTGATAATAGCGCACCGCCACCGGCATCTTGCTTAGCAAAATCTATGGATATCCCTCGATTCCCATAGAAGGCAAGACTCTCCACTTCATAACTTCGTTGCTGGGGTGTCAACCAAACGTAACCTAGGTTAACGGTATCTTGAAATTGATTGACTACAAAATTATTGTCTTTGATATCGATTACAGATTCGGCAGTCTTAGCAAGTGCAGAGCTGGAAAAAAGAACGGTCAATAAACAAGTAATAGCGAGTACGACCAGTTTTGCAACCAAAATACCGGCCCCGTGTAAGAGCAGCGTGGCCAACATAAAGCCCACGGTATACGAAATCAGACTGGCGGAAGTGGAAATTTCCTGGCCGTGGGCAAAACCATGGAAAAAGGCAAAAAATGCCACAATCAGAACATTGATTTTGTTGCTGAAACGAATTTTTCGGGTTATCAAAACACTGAAAACGGCACAAGATATAAGGATAATGCCATCAACATTTGGAATTTCCAGACCCGATGCGCCTGCAAGTCCACCTAAACTCATTACGCCGACAAAAGCCAGGGGTAGCATCCAAATGGCCTTACCGCGTAATTGCGCAGCCCAGATACCGACGGCGAGCATGGTCACTAAATGATCCCAACCGGTTAAAGGATGCGAGAAACCGTTACTTAAACCGATGTCATTGAAATCTAAGAATTGTCTACCCAGAAAGGCAAGCAAAAGCAGTAAGGGCAAGCCAAAAGAAAACACCAGCCTGATAAGACTGAATCTGGAGTCAGATTGTTTTCTTGAAAAATAGCTCATTTTACGGCTGGCAATTTAGGATTATTTGAACTAGATCATAACAAAGTTTTCAAAAATGGAATAATAACCGGGAAACAAAAACTTTAGATTGTTTAGTTTATTTAAACTTATCAATATCTTAGTCAAAGCACCACTTACAATCGCAATAGTTCTATTGCAAAAAATATCCCCTTCATTTATCGCCACCACCTAAAAATCGATTGAGATCATTATTGGAAACTCTTACAAGCAACAACCTTATGACCAAACCTGTTGTAATTAAAAGTAATGCGCCGATTGCAAATCCTGTTGTGTACATAATCGTTTCGATACCTAACAACATATCAAAAGCATGTACATAGCCATGGAAAAAAGCAAAAACACCAGCGATAAGAGTGGCTATGGGCAAAGGCACCTTATAGTCTGAAACCAGCATTAAACCTAACAGGACCACTGATAGATAGAGCGCTTTGTCAGCGTAAGCAATTTCGATGGGGATAAGGGTGAAAATACCACCCATCAGCATTAATCCGACAAAAACGATGGGCAGAAGATAAACAAGTGGTCTACCCACCCGGTAAACCCAAACACCGAACGCCAACATTGCCAAGATATGATCGGTACTGGCGAATGGATCCACTAAACCACTGAAAAAACCAATTGTGTCTCCGGATAATCGGAATGGATGCGCTTGAACTGAAATAGGCATTAACAGTGCAGCCCACCAGGAACTGAGAATTATCTCCTTAGATTTCATTATGTTATTCTAGTTGTTGATTGCACATTTCATACTGTCTATCTGGAGTCAAAACGACTATAGGCTTTCACTTCGTTTAATAAAATTGTATTCAACATGCCGAAAGATGCCGTGGTAAACTTATTTTTGGTCTCAACAGAATTGCTCTTGTCAGAATACATTACAAAACAAAAAGGAGACATTTCATGACACAAAAAAACATTTTACTCAGCATCCTTTTACTGGCTTGCAGCTTAGTTCATGCAGCCGATGCAGTTGATTCTACGCTGACTAATCCAACTACAACGGTCGAACAGGCCGCTCAGAAACAGGATCAAGCAATTCAATCCGGTGTGAATTCAGAAAGCCAGCCAAAGGCTACTGAAAATCCATCTCCCAAAAAATCACGGTTTGAGCAAGATAATTTTCAACAATCAACCGGTAACGCACAAGACTTATTTCAAGGCGATCACAATTAAATTCAATTTCATGAAACAAGAGAAACACTTACCCTGAATTTATACAGATCTCGACTGCTTTTTTCGCTTTCTGTCAGCAAACGGACGAGGTTAGTTCATGGACACAACAACAGAAAACCTTCCTGGTACAAATGTCGTATCAGGGTAAGTTTTGTATCCTCCTTTAAATCGGTAAATAATTCTGTGGGTTGAAATAGCGTTCGCTTACTCATTTCATCCAGTAAAGGACGTGCTCGCTTAGACATGATCATCGTCTTTTCGCCAAATTCTAAAACGATATTTTCACCGTCTTCCGAAATCGTATACTGGTCTGGAGTCAATATTTTTAATTTAGTGTTAGGGTTTATCACCGAAACATTCAATTCAATCTCTTGTCGACATTCACTTCGACCAGGATAACCCTCCCTGACGCGCTGAATAAAGCCATCGACTACCTGTTTTGAATCTAATTTCTGCTTGAACTCTTCTACGAGCCTGGAAAACTCTGACTTGATACTGGCTTGCAATTCAGGATGGTTTGCAAAGCCAGGGGGTAAAGCTTTTCGTATTGCCAATTCATTCTTACTTGAGTGCAGCCATGATGTCATAAGCTCAACATAGGTAAAGACCGTGACTCCAAGAGTGACATGCATGGATGCATTTTCAAGGGAATTTGCGGCATGTACAAAACCTCTTGGCAAGTACAATAGATCACCTGGTTCCAAATCAAGCTCCATTAGAGGCAACGAGGGTGTCAGCATATGAGGTTTAAATGCCTGACTGTGATGCGGTAAATTCAGCGGTGGATCAAAAATCTTCCAGTGTTTAGTGCCGGAAATTTGCAGAATAAAAACTTCATGCGCATCGTAGTGAGGTGTAAATCCCGACGCATTTCCAGGTGTAATATAAATATTGGTATGCACCGCATGACTCAAATATTCCTCAACAGCTGCCGCCAAAGTCATTAGTGGCTTCCAGGCTCTATTGAAACCCGGCAGCGAAAGTGTTGCTCCGGATTTATATTCGGCTTGAAGTTTGTCTAGATCCGGTACGCCGCTAAAGACAATCTCGCCTGAACGAATATCACTACAGAAAACATCGGGATGCAGAAATGCACCGCTTTTTGATAATTGTATGGAGGGATAACGAAGCCCGCCAAACGATAAGGCAGACTGTACATTGCCTAGCGTTATTAAGTCTTTATAGTACTGCTTATCTGAGCGTTTGACATGTAGAGGCTTTTTCTCCCAATAATCAGAGAAAAACTCATCCGGTTGAATTGGCTCAATTAAACTCGAAAATGAAGAGAATTTTGCTTCCATAACTTTTATCCAGAACTGATTTTCAGACATTGTTTTATGCTCTGTCCATTAAGATGATTGAAATGTTTTTTGCCAACACCGCCAAAGATAATCTTCAATAGTTCGATTAAAAAATATTTGATGGACTGATTCTTTATCTGTGTAATTTATATTTTATCATTCGATATCCTAGGACGGTGTCTACGGAATAGCGGGTATTGCAAAACTAAAAAATATAGCTTTCCAGTCATATTGGCATTAATTATTCCCAAACCGGTCGTTTATCCCAGATATAGCTTTTTTGAACTTTCGGTAAACTAGCATCATTGAAAATGAGGCCAGTCTGCCATGAAAATTACCGACTTTAAAACCCGTGTTAGCTTCTCTACAGATTGTTTTTTTGAAACGGAAATCAGCGTAACAGCTACAGCTAAAATCAAAAAAGCAACCACAGTTACAATGATTTTATATCCACTTCTTTTCTGTCAAACATCCTTGGCAGTTGATAAAGTTGGTGAACTAATCACCTCAGCCGCCAACATCCACAAACAAGCAGCAACTTTCCCCCAAAAACTTGAAAATACACTTTGGGGACATGTAGCTAAACAGAATCATATCGACCCTTATACTTTATATGCAGTTGCCCTTATAGAATCAGCCAAAAACAGCGATCCCAATCATGTAACACCGTGGCCCTGGGCGCTCAATAAAGCAGGTCAGTCCATCATTCCTGTATCCCAGCAGGAAGCTCACACCCTCTTAAATAAATCCATTGCCCAAGGTAATCGGCACATTGATATTGGACTGATGCAAATCAATCTCCACTGGCATGGTCACCGGGTCGCAAAACCCGAACATTTGCTTAACCCTGCTATCAATCTTCAAATCGGCGCGGGACTATTAGCCGAGGCGATCCAATCGTCACCCAATAATTTAGTTTTAGGCATTGGTCGATACCATAATTGGCAAAATATCCAGACTGCTGTCGTTTACGGACGAAGAGTTTTGGCAGTAGCCGACAAAATCAGAACAGTCCTCTAATAGGTGGGACTAAGATGAAAAAATCCATTTATGACTTGAATATGGATTATCTGATTCTCGCCCATGAATTGATCAATTCCGGTCAAGAACAGGAGGCTATGGTTTGTTTAGGATTAACCCCAGAATACGTGGCGCTCCTTTACAAATTGCCCATTCAGCAATTAAGAGAATTGGCTCGCAGTGATGTTCTCAGATTCGCCCCCCGGTTATCAGTTGACCGGAAATCAATGGATTTGACTTCTAAGCATTGGGATATAGACGGCTCTGAGCAGCATGCTCGTGAGTTACGTTCTATTGTCTCAAGACAAGTAAATAGGTCATGAACAATACAAACGTTTCATTCGAAGAAAAGCTCAGCGAATATCAACTTGCATATGAATTACTGCGCAGAAAGCTAAGAACTTCTTACGTCAGCCAAATAATCAAACACATTACTCCAGATGAGCTCAAAGAAATTTATCGAATGATTCACCAGGGAGCAAGTCCGCGAGCAGGATCAACGCCGTCGATTAATACCATTCCGTATTTCCGAGAGTCGTTTATATATCTGTCATTATTTGCATCGATATACCGTACTGCCAGCTTGATCGATATCAAGACAGAAATCGATGTCTCCGCAGTCTTGTTCGCATGGGATTTTTTTTGCGAAACTTTTCCAAATCATATTCGAGAAAGCAAACCCTACAACAAGATACGTCCGGCCAATTTTAATGAGGCATGGATAATCGCGCAGTCGCTTAAAAACGGGCTGACAACCATAAAATACTGCAATGGCTGTATCGGCGATACTTTAATTATGCTGAATAGCTCTTTTCAACCTATCTGTCAGATTTGTGATATCGATCGTAAACGGGAAAACAGTAGAAAGAAGTCATCAGAACGGACAAATCAACTTAGCTGAAGATCACCGCCAAAGAATAAAGAAATCGCCGGTTGCGAATTCGAATCTTTTGTGCCGCGCTTTAACGTCGTGAACTGGAGACAATATTAGGAAATAGAATTACGAGTGATGACAACAGCCATTAGGCATTATTTGCAATGGATAGCCTTACACATAATTTTCTCATGTTTAACAATTGCTTGGGGGTAATGTGATGAGTGGATGGTATTCAATACTAATATCACATAAGAAATATAAGTGCGCTTTTGGTTCCGTTATATCGGTTAATATTTACAAGTACCGACTTATTGGAACAAGATGGCGGCATGAATAGTAATTACCAACAAATAATCGAACTCGCCCGCACCCATGCGCTGATCCGGTCTTGTGATTTGGAAACCCAAGGTGTTATGGTTTAGCGCGTAAGTACGGCTCTGTGGTAAAACGGAGTTCTCGGATTTGATGGGATGTTCGGCGACAATTAACTTGTCCGACCGGTCAAGATAGTTGACGCCGGATAATGGGATGAGCAAGATTAGCCATTAGAGTGATTTGCATGAAATTTAGACTAAAAATGACATTTCGCCAAAGTTGATATATAGTAGGCTTTGGAGGGTAGGCATGCCTAAAGTAAACGAACTACAAAAACATCTTCAACCTGGGCAAATTTATCGGCGGGCAGATCTAACCAAATGGTCAAATGCCGTTGATCGCCATCTACAGCAGCTTGTTAGCAAAGGGGTTATCCAGAAGCTTGCAGGCGGTCTTTACTACTGCCCCAAGAAAACGGTTTTTGGTGATGCTCCGCCAGAGGACGAAATGCTTGTCCGTGCTTTTCTTAAAGATGACCATTTCTATATGGCATCTCTGAATACATATAACTCATTGGGTGTTGGTACAACTCAGCTTTACAACGAGAAACTGGTTTATAACCATAAGCGAGATGGCAGATATACACTTAACGGACGGCAGTTCTATTTTTTGAAAAGATCGCGTTTTCCCGAAAAAAGCAGTCAGGAATTCTTGCTAGTGGATCTTATCAATAACCTTCACTTCTTGGCAGAGGATAAAGAAAGCATTATTAAACGCGTTGCCGAAAAAGTACGCGGCATGGATAAGGCCATACTGATGAAAGTTGTTCAAGAGTATGCAGGAGCAAGAACACAGAGTTTTTTTGAAAAACTATTTCGTTCTGACGATATGAAACATGCGGTCTAAAATTTATCTCCATGAACATCCTGATTTTACCGATCTCATCCGGGTCGTAGCGGATGAGCGCAAGATCGATCCGTATCTGGCTGAAAAAGATTATTGGCTAATGCACTGTCTTTATGGCCTCAAACTGGCCGGATACGAGTTTCAGTTGAAGGGTGGAACATCGCTTTCTAAGGGATACGGTATTATCCATCGTTTCTCAGAAGACATTGATATTCACATCGCGCCGCCGGAAGGCAGGCAAATCCGAACATCCCAAAATCATGATAAGGAAAAAGATCGTCAAGGTCGCAAGGACTATTATGATTATCTGGCCAGTAGCATCACCATTCCTGGCATCGTAAAAATTGATCGGGATACGCTGTTTGACATTCCGCCGAAATATTTTAGTGGCGGCATTCGACTTTACTATGAATCCAAATTTTCATCTGACGGTAGCGCTAAGGAAGGGATCTTACTCGAAGTTGGGTTTGATGATGTTATACCAAATCAGCCATTAGAGATCAGTTCATGGGCTATGGACTTTGCATTGGAAAAAAGGGTCGATGTGATTGATAGTAGAGCGTTGCAAATTCATTGCTATGATCCCGGCTATACTCTGGTGGAAAAATTACAGGCTATTGCCACGAAATACAGGCAGCACCAAAGTTCAGGCGATAAGTTTCCACCCAATTTTATGCGTCATTACTATGATGTTTTCTGTCTATTACAAAATAGCGGGGTTCAGGCATTTATTGGCACCGATCAATATATCGCGCATAAGAATCGGCGTTTTCCAGGCATTGACCGTCAGAAACCACTCATAGAAAATGAAGCCTTTGTCCTAGGGGATAATCACACGCGAGTTCTTTACCAAAAAGAATATCAAAGCCGTGCTGCCCTTTATTATCAGGGACAGCCGCCTTTTGATAAAGTGCTTGCAGTAATTCTAAAAAATTTGGCGCGATTGTAGGTGTGTGTTTACGGAAACAAAAAAACTAGCCTACTTGGTTGCACTTTGCAAATTCTTTTGTTCGACCTAGGATTGTAATAAATTGAAACGCTGGAGTTCATAAAAGATGCCGTCAATTCACTCACAATCAAGCCAACAGCCCAAGCTATCAAGCCGGTTTCTTCATACTGAACCAGCAAAGCCTATTTATAGTGGGCATCACGCCACCGTCAACTGTGATTGTTGCAATCGGAGTATGGTACCAAGAGTTGTCAGTTATTACGGTCAGCCTCTGAAATCTATTTGTCCTTTCTGCGGAACCACTTTCAAGAACTTTCCAAGTGGTTTGCAGCAATTCTGGCAGCGTTTTCATACTCGCACGCTGTCGTTCACTGTTTTCTATCGCCTTGCTATTGTGGCAATTGGTTTTGGTTTGATCGGTTTTTTTAGTTCAAAAGAAATTTTACCTCACAGTTTGGGATTGTTTGCGATATTCGGAACTATTATTTTCGCACCGTTGGCTTTTGCAGAACTTATTTTTCAATGCGTGGAACAATTAGCTGCCAAACTTTCTCACGAAAGTAGTTGTTACTGGGCAGCATTAGTTTTGATTGCAGTACTAACTTCCTATGCTCATCCAGAATTTACATTTCACCTGGTGCTTTTTTTATTTGTCATGTTATTTCGTGGTCTAATAGCTGGTCTGACTCAAGCAAATATCAAGGAAACGGGGTAGTGAAAAATAGCCTAATAATTAATTCGTCCACGAGCTCGATTGAAATTTCCAATTTGATCAATCAGATCCATTCTGTTTTGACCAGCAGCACTTATTAGCAATTTGGCGATATTATTCCCATCTGTATAACCCTCATCTTCAATTAATTGTTGTTTTGCATCTCCTAGGCTACCGCTGTATTCACCACCAACAGCTATCCCTGCAAAAGCCTCGAACATACTTGCTCGGTAATACGCTTGTTGGCTCGGAGTCAGTTTATCAGCTACGTCATTAACCCGCTGATCAGCCCATCTTTGGGTTGTTTCTAAAAAACCAGAATATGATTCTGAAGCACCAAATTTGATGGCATCCCAAAAGTCATTTCCCTTCGAATAGGCCTCTCGTGCACTATTGATAAAATCTTTAGCTCCTTGATTACCAACTGTACCAAGTGCCTCAATATTTTTGGCCGAATTATAAAGACTGCCGCCTAGGTAATTATATGAGGCCTCAGCAACCGACGGCATATTATTGGCAGCGGACGCAATCGCAGCTCTAAAATGCTCAGCCTTGATTTGCCCAACTTCAGCAAAGCCCTGTTTGGACTCCTGATCTACGCCTTTCAAGTTCTGTTCATGATGCGCAGTAATGGCTTGTTCTCCGGAAGCGACTTTACCCTTGGTGTTATGTATTTGACCTTGAGCCTGGTGACTGACGCCTGCAGCTTCATGTCTTGGATCAGCAAGATTGATTTGTTCAACAGAGGATTTAGCCATTCCGAAATTCGGTGATTGGCTTTTAAGACTTTCATTTTGACGAGGATGGCTATTTGGATCGGCATGAGGTGTATTGAATGCATCCCCCAGCAACTGGTAACCGGCTATTTCAGCATTTTGCGACTGCTGACTATCGAGGGTTCTATAACTCGGAAATGAAAACCCTGTCAGGAGTGACATTCCAGCTGCTGCATAGGCCTGATCGCCATTACTGATCCAGCCGGCCGCTTTCCATTGTGAAGCCAAACGTTGTGCATCACCGCGCAATCCATATTGATCCAAAGTTTGATCCAACCGTTCCATCATTTTGGGTTCATTGGCGATTTTGTAGCCAGTCTCTGCCGCACCAAAGCTGGCTTGGCTTCCAAAACGCTGTTGCGCTGAGACCGTTTGTTGATAGGTTTCCGAAGCGGAAACAGCATCGGTTGCACTGTGTTGTAAGGATGACAGTGATTGATTTTGCAATCCCATCGACGCCACATTGCGGGTGCCGGATTGCGCATCCAGCGCCATGTTTTTAGCTAATCCTGCCTGATAACCCTGGCTGTCATTCACGGTCTGGGTAATATCGGAGGCAATAGCATCGGACTTGTCCTGACCAACTTTAAAATCATTTTGCAGCCTGCCGGAAATCGCCGCACTCAACTTATCGTTCGAGGTTTTGGCGCCAGCATTAGCGCTACCGGCTACCAGTGCCGAGAAGTGATCCGCCGAAATACCGGTATCGGCATGCCTCTTGGCAAAGGCTTCACCAAACTGTCGGTTATAAGCATCGGTATGACTGGAACTGCTGGCGATTTGTTTACCCAGTGAGTGACTATCAAACGCATCGTTGGTGATACTGCTGGATTTGGAAGCCGTTGACGATACGCTGTTCATGAAGCTGCTGGTGGCTTGTTCGGAAGCGCTGGAAGCGGAAGATACCGCCGCGCTCATATCCTTGCCGGCTGTAAAGCTTGGCAGGACTTTATCGCTGCCGGTCTGGGTCACCGCCGACAACGGACTGTATTGATGCTGGGGTTGGGCATTCAAGACCGGCGCCGGACTCACTACATCAGGCGTAGTGATTTTTTCATTGGCATAATCACCGCCATCCATCCGTCCCAGAAAATGCGTCGTGGTGACTGCTCCCCGATAAATCAGCATCAATGAGATTGCTGGGGTCGAAGCAGCCAACATGCCGCCGATGGAAAGCCACTGTTGCAACTCCATATCCATCTGGTAAATACCCATCATCGAGGGCAGATTGTAATTGGCTTGGGTTAATGCCGCCATTTTGCCAGCCGCCGACATATTGATGAACAAATTGATCACCGCCAGGATCGGCATCCAGAGCTGTATCCATAACAACATCGAGAAATAGCCGATGTTCATTCTGATGCCAACACTGCCGAACAGCACTACAAATCCCATAATTGGTGCGATCGCATAGCTCAATCCCTCGATAAACGCCATCATCGGTCGGACGATTTTCGAGAACAAGGTCTGTTCCGCCGCCCATTGGGTATTGCGTTGCTGGATGGCTTGTTCGATCATGGAAGCTTTGGTCCAGTGCAGACCATCTTCATGTCGTCCAATCACCCCTTGTTCGAACATCGGCATAATGGCCGACATCAACATGTAATTACTAGCATTGACCACGCCCGGCCCAGCCAAAGCGTCAAACGCATCCTGGATTTTCGGTACTGCATCTGCGGCAGCCGGCACACCCAAAATCTGTTGTAATTTGGTTTCCAGCGCCGTGCTGAAAGCGCCATTGGCCATCACGCCTAAATTCGTCCAGGCATCGGTACAAGTCAGGGTTTGCGGTTGACCGCCAACATAGATTTCGGTCATGTAAATATCGGAGTCAAAGCGAATGGCATTGAGAGGATCGGCATCACGCAGAATGGTGTCGATGGATTTCAGATTCAGATCCACACCGGTCAAGGTACATTCCTTGACGTAGTTGGCGAAGGAGCTTTCCATATCGCTGCCGGCCACCGGCGCATTGGCAGCACCTAAACCGACGCGGGATAACAAATTCTTCCGCACGGAGGTCAAAGTTTGCAGAGTATCAGCAAAACCCTTGCCGGTCATCGTAGGCATCCCGAAAGCCTGTTCAAACAGTCGGGTGGTTCGGTAACCCATATTCGACATCACGCTACCTACTGCGGCTGGCCCCAGCGGTACGTTATCGACCACCACCACACTACCGGTATAGGCATCCTCAATGCTGACCTGGACAGACGGCGCATACAGCATCAGCCATAACACATAGGCCAACAACAAATCCTGATAGCGTATCCCTTGCCCATCAAATTGCATCAAGGCTCGCAGCATGATGATAATCACCCCGATTACGCCACCCACGGCGGCGGCAGTGCGGTAATCACCGGTACCGGAAATCATCGCCACCGCATTTAAAACCGCTTGTAGGTAGGCCGAATCGCCAACTGAGAAGATTTCAAACATGGACTACCTGACTGGAAGCGAAATATGGAAAATGTAATTTAAGCAGGGGCACGATATGACTGGGTGTTTGGTTTATAGAGGTCATAACCTGCAATGTCTAAGGGCTTGGCCAAGCAGCGGCGGATGCAGGTAGCTGAGTCACAGAACCATACTGGCGGGGTTTGACCGTATTCATCAATTGCTGATAAAACGCCATCAATGTTTGCGGATTTCCGTAACGGCCGGCAATAGTCACGTATTCGTCCTGGATCTGTTCGCGGGCGACCCGCAATGAATCCATCAGCAACTTGGCATAGGCATGGTCGTTCATTTGGGCGGCAGCCTGTACTGCACTGAGGGTGTCATTGACGATCAATTGCGCCATTTCCAAAGCGATCACCGGTGCCGCTTCTTCCGCCCAGAGTTTGGCAATCCCGGCATCTTCACGAGCCAGGTTATGGATCATGCCGCCAATTGCGTCCGGCACGGTTTGCATGAAGGCTTGCTCGGTGGCCGTGATGGTTCCGGTATTAGTCGAGAATTTATAGATCAGACCATTGCCGGTAGTGGCCGAACCCAAAAGGATATCCATCACCCTTTGTTTCAATCCGATCAAATTGAGGTTTTGGACAATGGGTTTAAGACATTGATCGGCGCCATGACCATCTGAACAGGTGTACATGTTCACGGTTTGATAGCTATTGCCAGCATCGTTACCGTACATCAAGTCTTTGATGCTCAGTATCGGTGGCGGCGCACTGATGGCATTGTTTTCACCCTTGCCGTCCGGGGCAGCTTGAGGCGCATCGACGATTATCGTGCCAGAAATACTCATCACCGCTTCCAGCAAACTATTGCCGCCAAACCGAAACCAGGCGCCGGCGTTTTGATTGACCAAAGCCCGCCAGACTAAATTGCCTTGAATTTTTTGTGTGAGATCATTGGGTGAGTTTTGTTTAATCTGCTGTATCGGATCGCCCAGGGTACTGGTATTGGTCCAACTGGAAAACACATCGCTGATGCCTTGAGTGAACGAAGCATTAGACAGATTGGCTTTACTCTGTAAATCAAACGCCTTCACCGTATCGTTGACCAAACCTTGCGATAATCGGCAAGAATTACTGAACATCTGGTTCATCTCCTGGATTTTCTTTTGCATATCGGTCATCACCGAGGCACACCAGGGACACATCGCTCCGATGGCCAGTTGAAATGCGTAACCAGCGGCATTGCTGGCAACGTTACGCAGTAACTGCACAAACTGGTTGAAGTTGATGAAACTGAAGCTGCCGCCAAATAGATCGATGCCGCCGCAACCGGCGCTGAATGAGGGTGGCACAAAAGAAATCAGGTTGGTGTTGGTAATTCCGTTACGAGCCACTAAACTGCCACCGGTAATCACACCCCGGCGTTGACCTAGATGCGCGGTCGGTGCAGTGAAATTGGTCATGGTGCCGAACATTCCATCCATTTCCTGTTGCAAGTCGGCATAGACGGGTACTGAACTCTGAACCAATAACACCAAGATCAAAGCGCGTTTTGTAATCGGTTTGCTCATGGGTTACTCCCAAATTGCGCACTGTTTTGCAATGCCTGGATCAATGACAGTGGATCTTGTGCGGTGGTCGGACTGATACTGCCGGCAGTTGGCAACAACATTGGGGTGGAGCGAATACCCTGGGTGGTTTGGTACTGGGAAGGATCGATCCAACCGGCTTCCTTGCCGGCCAGTAAAATCCGTCCGGTCATTTCCTCCAGCGACAACACACCTTGCGAAAGCGGCACGATCTTCTTGGGCGGTTTCATCAGGAACATGGCTGGTGTCTGTTCTACACCCAGTAAAGCAGCCTGGCCTCTATCGAGTTTAAAATTGCCAAACAAGCCATTCGGCATCGGTAATCCGTCCAGTGACACTGCATAAACTTTGAAGCCATAGGCTCTTTCCAGCATGCTCAAGATCGGTGCCTGCACATGGCAGTAAGCGCAATCCGAACGGAAGAAAAACAAGATTCCAGCTTGTCCGGCAATATCTTTCAAAGCACGTTCTGCGGCAACGCTGGCTTGGTGATTGGCTTCATTGGCGGCATAAGTCGCAATCGGTCGACGAACCGTTTCATCCAGTTGCGGATCTGACATCACCACATAGCGAGCGGCGTTGGTAAAGCGTTCGGCTTTGTCCATCATTACCCGTTGCAGGTAATAGAACGCCGCGACATTCTCATGACTGGGATCGTCTATTGCTTGATTGAGATAGCTCTCCATGTTTTTACGAAGCCAGGCTGAAGATAATGGCGCGGGTTCATCTGGAGGAATTTGTGTTGCTTGAGTTGGCGGCGGTACTTCAACCTTTGGCTGTTTATCGTTGGTTTCGGACTGACTTGGCGCTGATTTTAGCAAATCAGGCTCAGGCTTCTTTCCTAAAACCGGTTCTGGCAGAACTTCATACCAAAACCAGCCGCGTTGTTTGTCGGCAAAATACGAAACCTCGGGTTCAGCCACAGCCTCGTCCCCACAGGCGGAAGACACCTGAAACATCCAAGTCAGTAAAATCAGTAATAGGGCGTAGTTTCGGTTCATAGCCGAATTGTCCATTATCTCCGCTACTGATTTGCCGACGCAGAAGTGCAAATTAACACTCTACGTCATCCAAAAATCATCAAATTTATGCTAGGCAAGATGATTGCAAAAGGTGGCGATTTTCGCTATCTGCGTCAGCCATTTGTTCAAAGTGTCGATTTAAAATTCCCCAACATTCACCTAGTTTCTTAAGCGAATCAAGATCAGTGATCCCGCATAGGAATGCAGTAACCCAATCCCTATAGATATGGGATTTGAATGGTAAAAAGCACAGAAAATTCGAAGGCGAAATTTTCAATAGGGATTGACCAATTGCCAATTTGAATAGGGACGACAGCCTCGATAATCCGGTCGATTCCATTGTAAGAATCCCTATAGGAATAGGGATTTAAGTTCCAGAAATTCCATAGGGAATTAGCGGTTTGGTTTTTAGATTTAGGCTGGAAAACACCCATTTTTTAACGTCAAAAAGACTATAGGGATAGATGGACTCAATCCCTATAGTTAAGTATTAGGGATTAATCATGAAAATTGAAACAGCAAATATTTTGCCACCCGAATTTACTGAAGCACAGGTTTTGGTTTGGCTTGAGTCTAAAGTTGAGCGGCTGCACTCAGAAGCCCAACTATTGGTTGATGATTATTGGTTACGCTGGAAGGCTGAACAATCAAAACACGAAACTTCCCAGCGTGGCCGAATAGGCGTACGGGTTCGACGCCGGGAGGAGAAACTCTCATTCAGCATCGAGTGGTTTCAGCTGGCAATGATACGCGAAAACGGCCAGCGTAAATCCATAGCTAAGTACCTCAAAAAAGGCCCAGGCTATCGTTATCCATTGGTGCGTATTCTGCAAGGGGAGCCTGAATGGGAAGCGGAATTGGTTGAAGAGTTGGAAACCGAATTTGTCGATATTCGAAAACAAATCGATCTCTTGGGCAAAATACGCGATGCCCTGCAAAGCTATCGTAAGGCTACGCAAAACCGTGAACGTTGAACAAAAGTGATATTGAGGGTGTCAATCGGGGAACCTAAAATTCTAATATTGTATATTTTATATCCAGTCTTTCGAAATAAAACAATAAAATCCGCTATTACCTATTTTTTGTTGACAGACTTCATAATTAGACTTATAAATATACTATAGGAGTATTTTATGAAACGAGTCATCCCTACAAATTTTCCTGACGATCCTTTCCTGGATAGCCCTGTCACATTAGGCGCGGCCATTCGCGCTGCTCGCACGCAGGCAGGGTTGAGGCAGGAAGATGCCGCTCTGAGCATTGGGGTTGCCTTGCAGACTCTGGTGGATATCGAGGCCGGCAAAGCAGGCGTGAGTATTGGCAAAATTCTGCAAGTCGCTCAAGCCTTGGGTGTGTCACTGCTGGTCGTGCCGAATTCGCAACGCGATGTCGCCCGTCGACGCTTGGCCGATTTAACGAGTAACCCGCTATGAAACTTGAAGTCAAAGCCAACGGACAGTGTATTGGTTGGCTAAGGGTGGATAACGATAGCGGTCTTTACCAGTTCGAATATTCAGCAAACTGGTTAAGTCAGGAAAAGCGATTTCCGCTTAGCCCAGTCTTGCCCCTGGATACTGGCATAATCTCAGCAGAACAGCATAGCGCCGCCGTGAGACAGTTTTTTCAGAACCTGTTGCCGGAAGGCCAAGCCTTGGATGATGCGGCATTGGCCAACAAAGTTTCAAAAGCCAACTTAATGGGGTTACTGATCGCTTTAGGTCAGGAAACGGCAGGTGCTTTGACTATCAATCTGGCAGATCGCCCCACTCAAACGGAGCTTGAGCCAGTCGCGTCAAGCATGCGATTATTGTCCCAAGAGGAATTGTCAGTGCGTATCCGTTCTCGCCCTGATGATGCCTTCACAGTTTGGGACGGTAAAGTACGATTATCGATTGCAGGCCACCAGGACAAAATCGCTGTACTCGAAAAACACGGCCATTGGTATTTAGTCGATGGCGACCAGTTGGCGTCCACCCACATTCTCAAACCAGACCCTATCCAGTCACGCCTGAAAGGGATGACCATCAATGAATTTGCGTGTATGAAACTGGCTAAAGCGGTCGGTATACCTACGGCAGAAACCAATATGCTATGGATACCGGAACCGATTGTATTGATCCAGCGCTTTGATCGAGTGATACAGGCTGATCATATCCAGCGTTTGCATTGCATTGATGGCTGCCAAGCCTTGGGTTTAGGCGTCAGTATGAAATACGAGCGTCCTTATGGCGATGGCCGCGATGTTCAGCATATAAGGGAGGGCGCGTCCTTGCCCAAACTGTTTGCTTTACTGGATCAAGCCAGTTCGAAACCCGCTGTTGATCGTGTAGGCTTGTTACGGTGGGCTATTTTTCAAGTCTTGATCGGAAACACCGATGCGCATGGCAAAAACCTGTCATTTTTCATGGATGCCGGCGGATTGAGTCTGGCCCCGGCTTATGATCTGGTTTGTTGCCTGTTGTACGCAGAGGATCGAATCGCCGATACGCTGGCCATGGCGATTGGCGATAACTTCAATCCAACGGATTTGTCTGCCTACGACTGGGCTTTGATGGCTCAAGAATGCAGGCTCAATCCCAAACTGGTTAGTCGCGAACTCAAGCAGTTGGCTAACAAAATCTCCACTGTCTGGCCCAAATTACAGATAGAACTGATTCAAAACGGAGCCAAGCAACCTATCTTGGACGGGATTGGAGGCATTCTGCTGCGGCAATGCGAACACGCCAATAACATCGCCGCCGAAATACCCAAAGTGTCTCCTAAGTTACTGTGAATACCAAACTCTAACCTTAAAAGTTATCCACAGATGACAAATCCCTATATAAAGATTAAAAAAAGATTATAAATAGATTAGCACCCATTTTTTTGCTGTTTTCAAAATCGCTGTAAGCCTTGCCTGACAAGGTCTGCGGCGATTTTAAAAAACGGGCTGAGCGTCGGTCGAATGCCGTGTCAAACGTCGGTCGAATGCCGTGCTTTGCGTCGGCCTAATGCCGTGCCTGTCGGTCGAATGCCGTTACCCCGTCGGCCGAATGCCGTGCCTGTATCGGTCGAATGCCGTATCCCCGTCGGTCGAATGCCGTGTCGATGAGCTAAAACAGGCGCAAAATAGCGTCGGTCGAATGCCGTGCCATTTTAGTGGGGTTTGCCGTCCAAATGCCTTTTCTGACAAGGGGTTGGATGTTTTTTGATCTTGACCGAATCCTCCTCCACTTCAAAACTTTCCAGGGTGCCGATCGCGACCAAAGCATCCAGGGCTTTGCGTAACCGGTATTTGAAATCCCTAAGTGTTTTGGCGCTACTGCCGCTCAAACGGTGGATAGTGGTGATTTTTAAGGGGTAAGGCGCTGCGTGTGAAGATAAGAATCCGTGCAGCCACAATGCCAGTGGATGTTTGCGCAGTTTTTGCCGTTGAGCAAATTCAATATACGTGTAGCCATCCTCAAATAGCCGAAGCATCGATTCCGTGAGTTCGACCACGTAACGCTGAGTACGCTCATCCCGGTGATAACGCAGAAAACCTTTTTCGCCAAAGGTATCGCGGCCGTTGAAGGTCATTTCCACAAAGGCGCCGCCGAGTCTAGCCATGGATTCTTTCAGCCATTCATGCTGACTCTTACCGGTACTTCTGCCTAATGCGGTTAGCATGGCATGCGCACTGAAAGTGACATTGAATCCGGGTAATTGCTGCCTGGACAGATGCACGATATGCATCCAGACATCCAGATCGGACTGATTCAATTGCACGCCTAAATACCGCACTTCGATCCCATCGACCGCAGCCAACAACGTACGTTTTTTATAAGCAATACGCTCATTACCTTGAATGCCGGCAAACAATGCACTGCGCAAACAGGCATTCGGCGTGCCGCGCATACTGGTCGGCCAACTTGGTATCATCTCCAAGGGTTCAACGACTTTCAGTTTGGCTTTTTTGCGGTCTGCCAATTGCTGGAACCGCTCGGTAAGATTCGCTATGGAGTTGATATCTGTGTTATCCATAACGCGCCCTTACTTCTTCAGATTGCCGGGATTGCAACCCCGGTTCAGGATATTGTGCGGAATTTGGGTATGAGCAACCAAGGTGTGCTCATCGGCTGTCATGTCGAGTTGATGGTGACAATATTTTCGCCAGGCACGCTCAGTCATCTCCGGATCAGTGACATCGACATCAAATTTTCCAGCAGTATTGGTTTCAACCAGGGCTAGTTGTTCAATCCCAACTGCTTCGTTCGTTTTTACTGATTGAAATAGTGGCTTTGCGTTTTGCCTGACAACATGCTCAATGGACGTGGCTCGCAAAACTGCACCGACTAACTCTCCGCCTTGCCAGGCATTATCCAGTCGCCAAGGTGTTTCAGGAATCGAACTGGATAAAATCGATTCAATCACCGTTTCACCGATACTTGATCTGACAGCAAGTGTATCGGTTGGCGTGACGACTTGGGTCATATCGGCGCAAGCGGTACAGATCATCGAACACAAAATAAGGCGGCAGGCCATGGGGGACATAGATTTCATAATGACTCCTGAATAAAAGCAAGCCAACTACCCTAACCACAAAAAAACATGATTTGTCTGACGCAGAGACCCAAAATGACAAGCTGCGTCAGCAAAATGCACGTCATTTTTTGCCATGATCATGAGTTATGACATCGATTACTACCCACTTCATGAGCCGCCTAGCCAAACGTCTGTTCGGAGACAGATCTGTACAACCTATTGTCCAGACTGTACTCGACGAAGAGATTCCGCGTTACCCGCCATTTATGAAGGGCTTACCCGCTGCACCTGTCGATCGCATACTGACCAGTCAAGCCGAACTGATACAAGCCATTGAGCAAGCACTGGCTCTGCCGTCCAACCTCTACCATACCATTGCCGCGCCGGTCATCGCCCGCTATGCCGCTTTCAGTCATCTGCTGCCCGCCTCAGAATCCCACCATCATCGAGGGGCTGGAGGCTTGTTCCGGCATGGGCTAGAAGTCGCGTATTGGGCAACTTTGGCTTCTCAGGGTTGTTTGTTTGCCACGGACGCCACACCCAGAACACGTAAGGAATTAGAATTACGCTGGCGACTGGCTGTTTGTTTTGCAGGACTGTTACATGACATCGGCAAACCAGTTTCCGACATGGCGGTGGTTGACCGAGACGGCAAGCATATCTGGAACCCTTGCGATGAAAACCTCAACGACTGGGCAGCCCAAAATGGCATAGACCGGTATTTTCTGCGCTGGCGGGAAAACCGGCATAAGCGCCATGAACAATTTTCTGCTTTGGTAATCGAGCGGGTTCTCACCCGCAGTTCGAGAAGCTATATCCTGGAACAAGGTCCGGAAATCATGCAAGCCATGCTGGAAGCTATTAACGGTCTGGATCGTGGCGCCAAACTTTATGAACTCGTGATTTCCGCAGATTGCAGAAGTGTGGAGCGGGATTTGAAATCTCATTACCACAGCGTGGATTCGGCTATGGGTATGCCGATTGAAAAATACCTGTTCGATGCCATGCGCCGGCTGATCAAATCAGGGCAATGGCTTGCCAACGAAAAAGGCGCCCGCCTCTGGCGTTTCAAGGAAGGCCTGCATATCGTCTGGCGTACCGGTGCTCAGGATATTGTCGATATCCTGGCCAAAGATAAAGTCCCAGGTATACCAAGAGATGAAGATACCTTGGCCGATATTTTGATCGAGCGCGGCCTGGCGATTCCTAAAATCTATGCGGATGGTAGACAGTATCGTTACTGGCGCATGCAACCGCAGGGTTTAAATAACACCCTCTACATGTTACGACTGGCATCCCTGGAATTGATATTCAGCAATGAACCACCTGTTGTCATTGAAGGCATCGAAATAATTGACGATGATGTTGCCTCGGAATTTTCAACAACGGAGACAGCCAAGGTATCGTCTCAAGCAGACAAGAAAAAGTCATCTGTTGCTAAAGTAACAAACAGTATTGCCAAACCAACTGTGATAATTCCAATCGAGATACAGGATAGTCAGTTGGAAAACGCGGAGAATCAAGTTCTCATCAATCCCAAGTCCAATCAAAACAATCAGGAACAGTTGGTTATCTCTGAGGCTAATCTTGCTGTAGAGCCGCCTTTATCTGTCAGTGAATCAACCAACACCGCCGCCAGCCAAAGCGATCAACCTCCGTCAAAATCAACCAAGTTAAATAAGACAAGCAATACCTCCAAAACACTTACGAGCGAGGCTGAAAACGGTAAAGCCTATGGAGTTCTGGAAAAACCAGCACTTACTGAGAAAAATACAGCTTCAGCCCAAAAATGGCTCTCAAATCAAGGTGTGGCTGGCGAATGGCTGATAAGAATTGCCCAGGAGATAAACGACGGTCATTGGCAAATCGGCGTGGATTTGTTAGAGACACAAAACAAATTGTTACTTTCATTCCCTGGCGTTGCGCAGAAAATCGGTGTTGATCTCAATCTGTTCATCAAAACCCTAGATGACCAAGGCTGGATCATCACCGACATCCTGTCGCCGATGCGTAAAGTCCAAGTTATTCAAGAAGTGCGAGGTGTGCTTTTAGCTCCAGAACCAAGCGCGATGTTGAAACTGCTACTGACCTCAACTCAGCCAAAAACACAAACAACTGTTCAGAAAGCTAAAGAAACCGCACCAAAATCGCCCAAGCCTCTAAAAACCAATCCAGCGCCTAAAACAATCGAAACATCTGCCAAACAGCAGAATCAAAAGACGTTGGCGAAAGATCAGGAAGGTCAGCCGGAATTCCAAAATAGTGGACAACCATCCGCGCTCACCAAACTTACTAACGGAACTGGCAGCACTGACGGCAAAAATTCAACACTGAAAGAATTAAAAACTCCACTACCAAATTCTGAGCAGCTTTACCCTAAAGATTACCCCGACCAGTCAGAATCCGATCGCCCGATAGATTTTAATACTTCGTCATACAGCTTAGCGGCGACGGCAGTAATCGAACAAATATTAAAATCACTGCCAGTAACAGCCCAGACTTCAGATGAAGAAAATTGGCGTGAGATAGACAACGCCACTATTTCTGAATATGCCAAATTTTATACCAATTTGAAACGATCTCTATTACTGAGGGAAATCCACAATCACCCTGACTGCCGCCACGTCGACGGTCGTTTCCTATTACACATAAAGCCATGAAGTCCGATTACGACTACCAATTTCCTTGGCGGCCAATCTTTGAAGTCACTGCCATTGCTGGCTGGATAGTCGGCGCTGGACTGGCATTTTTGACCAGCCGCTGGTCGGGTTTGCCGCACGAACCCTTCAACTGGTTGATGATCGCCTGTGGCGTGATGGTGTTATGGCGTCTGCCACCAACCATCAGTCTTTGGTACCGGAAGCGGCAACTGAGTCAGTTTAAATTCCAATATCTTGATGTGGAAAAACTGATACAGACTGTCAAACGCCACCCTGATGAACTATGGTTCGGCTGGGGTTTTGATTGGGTGCAGAAGCACGCACAATTGGCGTATGAGATTTTAAAACGCGATGTCTCCACCCTGATTCCAACCGATCATCAACGCATGGGCTCGGCCTGGATACATGGGTTGGAGATTTCGGAAAGCGATATTCGGCAACCAATTCAGCATACTGCAGGCCACACCTTACTGGTCGGCACCACCGGCGCAGGTAAAACGCGGGCATTCGATGTGCTGGTCACTCAGGCGGTATTGCGCGGTGAAGCGGTGATCATCATCGATCCTAAAGGCGACAAAGATTTAATGGCCTCAGCCAAACGTGCTTGTGAGTTGGCTCAACGGCCAGACCGGTTTGTGTATTTCCATCCGGCCTTTCCGGAAGACAGTGTACGTCTCGATCCTTTGCACAATTTTAATAGGGCTTCGGAAATTGCTAGCCGCATTACCGCCATATTGCCGAGCGAAAACACCAACGATCCCTTCAAGGCTTTTGGCCAGAAATCCTTAGATAACGTGATTCAAGGACTGATGGTGATAGAAGAACGACCCACTTTAGTGAAATTGCGCCGCTATCTGGAAGGCGGGCCATCGACATTAGTGATACAGGCACTGGAGCGTTATTACGATAAAGCACTGGGCGATTGGCGGCAGGAAGCCAAACCATTTCTAAAATCAGCCAAGGACATCGATTCCAAAGCTGCTGGTTTAGTGCGCTTTTATAGAGAAGTTGCACAGTATCAGGCGGCTAATCTGGACCTGGAAGGCCTTTTGTCCTTGTTCGAACATGATCGTACCCATTTCAGCAAGATGGTTGCCTCCCTGATTCCAATCATGAACATGCTGACCTCAGGGCCATTGGGGCCTTTGTTGTCCCCGAATCCGAATGATGCCGATGATCTGCGTCCTATAACCAATACCGGCCATATCATCGAGAAAGCCCAGGTGACCTATATCGGTCTGGATTCACTGTCCGATGGCTTAGTCGGCAGCGCTATTGGATCAATTTTGCTGGCCGATCTGGCTGCGGTGGCCGGCGACCGTTACAACTACGGCGTCTCGGACAGACCTGTGAATGTGTTTGTCGACGAAGCCGCTGAAGTCATCAACGATCCTTTTATTCAGGTTTTGAACAAAGGTCGGGGTGCCAAAATACGCTTGTTCATCGCCACCCAAACCTTTGCCGATTTTGCTGCCCGCACAGGTTCCCAGGACAAAGCCCGGCAAGTGCTGGGCAACGTTAATAATCTGATCGCATTGCGCATCATGGACAGTGAGACGCAGGAGTACATCACCGACAATCTGCCGAAAACCCGGCTGAAATACATCATGCGCACGCAGGGCGTCGCCACCAGCGCCACTAATCCCACGGTATTTTCCGGCAATGTCGGTGAAAGACTGATGGAGGAAGAAGGCGATCTGTTCGCACCGCAGTTATTGGGGCAACTACCGGACTTGCATTACATCGCCAAATTATCTGGTGGCCGAATCGTCAAGGGGCGATTGCCCATACTCCGCTCCAGTCTGGATAAGACATAGGTTTGACCATGCAGCGCAATATCCTTTTCAGTTTGTTGATATGGCTTATGGAAATTGTTTTGGTGGCAGGCTTCGTCTCTGATCAATGGGCAATGGAAATTCAGTCGGTGGAAGACAAAATGCTGTTCGATTATTTTGGCCCAAAAAAAGACGCCGAGATCAGAAAAAAATCGCAGGATTGGTTTGACCATCTGTTTGTCAAAACCGGCATTAGGAGCAGTGTTTACCATTACTTTATACCGACTGAGCGTGAACGACAAATGTCAGTTGGATTTGAAGATGTCGGCCGGCATGATCTGTTTCCGTTTATCGAAAGCCGACTGAATGTGCTTTGGGATACCGTCTATCAGATGATCAAGCGCTTCATCATGGCTTGTGTGTGGTTACCGTTTCTGGCGGTGGCTCTGGCGCCATTTATAGTAGATGGCGTGATCCGCCGAAAAATCAGCCAAACCAATTTTGATTACCCCAGTCCCATGGCGCATCGCTATAGCCTGTATGCCATCTTGGGTGCGTTTTATCTTGTGTTCATGGGCTTAACGCTTCCGTTTCCGGTACCGCCGCAGTCGATTCCGGTGGGTGTCTTTATCGTCGCTTATGCTGTCAATGTCATGCTGGCGAATACTCAAAAAAGGGTCTAGACAGGGCGGATTTTAATTTGAACAGGCATTTGTTCAGCAGCGTTAAACAATTTTATTAGCACTAAACCAATATTTTTTAACTGTAACCCTAATGTCATCGTTAATTTTGTGGTCCATCTAAGGCCGAGGAGTAATCAATGGATAGTCAAAATTTCAATATAGTCAAATCAACCGCAAACCCAACCAAGCTGATCTCTGAAATTATATATGCAACAAAACAGTTGTCGGAGGATGAGAATTCCCAAATTCTACAAGCTCAGTTGTTCCAGATCATCGGGCATTGCTTGGATCATCAACTGGACGAAATTCTGATGAAGGCTATCGAAAAAGCCCAGGTATTAAAGCTGGATGCTGTTCTTAAAGAAATTATCTTGAATGCAGCAGAAACTGATGTGGTCTGCATGAACTCAGGGAAGACTGGGGAAGCTATGTTGTTTGCCATTCCCCTAGCAGGCTGTTGAAAAACGAATCATCTTTTATTTCTTACTAAGAAAAACGCTATTTTTTTGAAAATAGCAGTCATTTTTCGGTAAAAACGGACGATTTCTCGATTTTTAGTGCCATTTTAAGGCCTTTCCCCATCAATTGGGCGCACTTATCCCTATGCCTGCGCCGTTATCGGTTGCAAGCATAGCAATTTTCGAAGTCGTACCAAGTTATACGCTGCGAAAGTGAGTAAAGTTTGGGTTGCCACATTGGTTAATCCCCGCAGCTTTGTTTTGCGCATAGGCCCAATGGTTTTGCTCCAACCAAAAATTTGTTCGATACGTTTTCGTATTCTAAGACTGATGGCATAGCCCGGTTCATGGGTAATTTCCTCTGCAATTGCACTGCTGCGTTTTTCTGTGATGTTTCTGGCAATGTGGGGGTTGATGCCTTGTAACTGAAGCTCGTTCACGAACTCTTTAACATCATAGCCCTTATCCGCACCCAAGGTTGATTCAGGATTGACATTCCATTTGCACATTTTAGTAGCGGCTTCGCGTTCCGCAGTCCCGGTGGCTTGTGTCGTTTCAACGCCTACCACCAAACCATGACGATTTTCCATAAGCGCGTGGGCCATATAACTCAGCCTCGCTTCTTTACCTTTTCCCTTCCGGTAGAGCATAGTTTCTGGATCGGTGGTTGATGCGTGAGTGTCGTTGCAACGTAACTCGCCTTTAAAATCAATCTGCGGATCGCGTTTATTGCCTCCGTCTTGATTGTCGTCAGATTTGCCTTTACCGTCTTTGCTCTGAAAGCTTTTCTGGGATGCCCAGGCTTCGATCAGGGTACCATCAACACTGAAATGTTCGTCCGATAACAAACCATATCCTCCGGCGGCGGCAACCACTCGATTAAAAAAATCACGCGTTAGGCTTTCGGTTAAAAGGCGATCCCGATTTTGTGAGAAGGTCGAATGATCCCAAACGGCTTCATCCATATTCAATCCGACAAACCAGCGGAATAGCAGATTGAAATCCAGTTGTTCCATCAGTTGTCGTTCACTGCGCACGGTGTAGAAAATCTGAATCAAGATCGCGCGTAATAACCTTTCTGGCGGAATAGAAGGTCTTCCGTTACGGCTGTAAAGCTTTTCGAATTCGCTGTCCATGCTTTTTAATATGCCATTCGTCAGCACCTGAACCGTTCTGAGTGGATGATTAACAGGCACCCGCTCTTCTAATGTTTTGTAGCTGAACCACTCTTCTTGCTGAATATCTTGTCCGCGCATGGGTTAAAACCTGACAAATTAACTATGACTATTTTATCATGTAAGTGTGGCTGGGTTTTTCAACAGCCTGCTAGTTATGATAAAAAATATCGAGAATGATCTACCCGATAGAATTCATCATCCTCAGCGTGCCTGTCAATTATTTCGAAAATTTGGCTTAATTAGTCATGACCATGAAATAGTATTGCATAATGAATTACTGACGGTAGAGGATATAAACTTTCCTCCCAGTAAAATGAGGAAAATAAATCGCACTCTCAGCCAGCAAGCTTTGCACGGCTGTCAAATGTTTCAGACTTCAAAAAACTCGGTGAAGACCGACAATGAATTAAGTGAAGGCAGAATCGTTTTGCGATTTTTAATCGGAGTGGCACTTTCAGATATGCGCGAGATCCCATTTTTGCCGGACGATAGTAAACTAAATGCCTATCAAACAGGCCTCGAACAATGGACGCCGGAATTTATACAAGAGATTAATGTTCAAACTGGCCATGTAGTTTGGGATCTTGATCCACCTAGAATTTTAAGTTCATCAGTTTTGCCGGGCATCCGTTTACTACATTATGTTGGCTTTTTTTATGAATTAAGCTGCGAAACTGTCAGCCAACAGTCCAACATAGCCATCATCAGTCAACATGGGGATCACTCCCAATGTCAAGAAATCAGAATTGGGTTTTATGATGCCAGTCATGAACAATTAACGGGCTACACTTGGCCATTACAGTGTTCAGACGATCAAGCTATTATTCTGGAAGCAGTTGATGAGATGTTGATTCGATTCAACATCGAAAAAATGACTATAGAGCATATTTTGCCGCGCACTCAAGGTGAAAGTGAAAGTCAGCCTTTTTTCCCTTCGCCAAAAGAACTCTTAAAACTTAATGAGCAAAAAGTGACTTTGCATTGACAACGATTTTAAGTTGAACTTGTTCATGCGAATGACAAAGATCCGTTCCCAAAGCATGAAATTGCTAGTTTGATCATTTCCTAGGCGCCGGTTCGCTCATTAAAAAATCGTCCGGCACCAAGGTCAGCAATTCACGCGCTTGCTCATGGTTTGCCTGGAGCCATTGCCGATACTCAGGCTCATGCAAGACCACGATGGAGAGCTTTTCATCGTCCGGCTTGTGAAACTGCCGCATAACTTGGTGTTCGGTTGCATTAATTGTTAGCATTGAAAAAGAAAAAATAAGCTCTCCGGTGTCTTGATCGACAAAGCGTTCCCAAATCGAGGCAGCCGCCAAAGGTGCAGAGTCAGTCCGATGAATTCGCCATCTGACGGCTTTCCCGGTTGCATAATTAGGTTCATAAAAACTTTGCATGATCGCCAGACCAAATTGGCGTTGTTTCCACGCATTTCGGTAACTGGGTTTTTCAGCGACAGTTTCACTCCGTGCATTATAGGTTCGAAGTCCGAATTTCTTTTTATCTTGAGCCCAATAGGGAATAAGGCCGAACTGGGCTAATTCGCAACGTGGTTTGTCACCGTCCATCCATATTAAAGGTGTTTGATACGCAGGATAGACGTCTTCACGCCAATTGTCATTAGGTAATTCGCATTGAAAATGGTCGCGGACCCATACAGCCTGCTGTGGATTAATGGATTGAAAATTACTGCACATTATGGAATATCTATAAAATTTGTGTAAAAGGGCTCAATCATTAGCCCTGTTTTTGGGTGACCGTACCCGCATATAACCAACAAGCATGTACGCAAAAACCCTTAGCAAGTAATTTAAGTATGGTATACGATAGAGACATGGTTTTTCGTACATTTTTAAGGGCGATTTGGGCGGCAATGTTGGAACTCTATCTAAACAGCCCGAAAACAAGTGTTTTCCGGCAGGCTAAACATGATAATTTTGCATCATAGATGCAGGAATCACATGGTTTAGCTACTATTGCCGTTTGTCTCACGAATCCTAACCTTGACCCAAAGCTGCTTCCTGCAAGGCTTACAGAGGAAGCTGGGTACAACCGTTCTTTAGGTCAAAAGACCCCGTCATCGTACCCAACCATTGTCTGTTGTGCCTACAGTGCTTGCGGAAGAGCAACATATCATTTGGCATTCTCCAAAAGCTCAGATACTTCCCATTGGTCATAGGCGTGGGAGCCGTATTTTACGGCAACGACGGTACCCAACCGATCCAGAAGAATGTCGGCAGGCAATCCGAGGGGGCCGTTTTCCATTTTTAGGCCCATCTTGCCAATTAGTATACCTTTAACGGCCGCCCACAGGGCCTTGGGGTGCAACGATGCAAACCAGGACGTTTCGACCCCAAATTGTTTGTAATACTTCTTTTTTGGGTCGGCCACTGTCGCGAAAGGTAAGTCATTCTGATATTTCCTCATTTCTTCTACTGAAGAATGGAACATGATGACTTCCATGATTCCCGCCGCTTCCAGATCATCTGCTTTTTGGGAAAAGGTATGTAAATGAAAATTGCAGATGGGACATCCGGCAAATCTTCGAAATTGCAAGTGTGTTAATTTTCGTGATGGATCAGGAACTGTTTGTGATTCTCCTGCGATTGTCTCTAAAGAGAACGGCGTTATTTTTTCGCCTACTTTTACTTTCATTTTCATCACCTTTTCAGTAGTTTTTAGGATAGGAATGGCCGGACAAGCGGCTGAAGTAATCCAGATTCTCGATACCGGTCAGACGCGGATATAGCGCCACCTGTTCTGGCAAATAGGCCACCAGACGCCGGGCTTGGTCGGTTTCTTTACAGACATCGTAACCGCCGATTCGGGCGCTGCCTGAACTGGCAGCAATAAAATTCAAAAACAAATGTATTGTCGTGGTTTTACCTGCGCCGTTTGCACCCAGCAGACAAAAAATCTCACCGGGCTCGATTTTAAGATTAAGCGCATCCAAGGCGGGATTTGAGCCATAGCTTTTACTCAGCTCGCAAGCTTCTAACATGATAAAACTCCCCTTGTTTAGGTAATTAGTTGGCAATTGATGGTCTGTCTGTCGATTAGTGCTAGGGAAAAGATCGATTCGCTTTGTGCTGTGAAGCATTCTCTACAACACTAACTTTCCGATCAAAAGACAAACGACGGGCTTTTCGTTTTTTTAACCAGATATAAACGCCGGTCACTGACAGCATCGTAATCACCAAACCCATCACGCAGACGAAAATCTTCATCGGCAAACCAAAAATTCTTGCCATATGAAGTTCTTGTATCAACCCGGTAATCGTATCGGCCAAACGCGTTGGCATCGCTTGCATGTGCGACCCCGACATAGGTTCTTCAAGCGGAACTGCGCCAGTGTCGGCATCGAACTCGACGCAGGCTTGGCTGTCTTCGGCATTCAACAATGTATTTGCACACATCGTGTAACGCCCGATATTTCGGTCGATAGCCAAGATCGTTTCATGCTTGATGGCAAAGCCATCCTTGTTCGCCTTTTCGCCAAGTAAAACTCTGCCTCTGGTACGCGCTGCCGCCCATCCCAGTTTGGAATTTTCAAGCGTGGCCGAGCGGGAAGGCAGGGCGGGTGCGGGCAGCAGTTCGGGCGGCTGTGCGCCGAACAGCGTATTCATCACCTGCGTATAGACTTCATTCAAATTGAAAGCGACACTCGACCAGGCGAAGATAAATAACATGATCCAGGTCCACAGCCCGGAAGCCCGGTGAAGATCGAAATTGATGCGGAAAGCACTGGCGTTCCATTTAACCAACCAAGCTGGAGCCCATCGTGTCAACCAAGACTTACCCGTTGCAGTGCGAACGCGATGTGGCTTTGGCAGGGTTAAAAAGAACGAGACAAAACAGTCGAGCGTCCATAGTAGTGCTACGATTCCAAGAATACGCGCACCCAGCCCGGCGAGATTAGCCGGTAACGCCAATGTCATATGCAACCGGTATAGAAACCAGATGATATCCTTGCGACCAGACAAGCCCTTGGTGATATTTCGCTCGCCGATTACCTCGCCCGTGTAAGGGTCTAAATAAATCATCGGTACGCCGACTTCGTCGTGGAATACACCCAAATCGCCAGGAAGCTTCACAAATTCTTTCACAGCCACGTTTTGAACGCGGGGAGTCAGCGAAAATTGGAAACTTCGCCCTAATTCAACATAAAGCGGAGCTTCATCGACGCGCATATTTGGTACACTCGCCTCGGCCTTTTCAATCAGGTCGAGAGGATCAAGCATGGGCGTATCGCGGGTCGCAACGCGCAACAAATCAGGATTAAGCCATAAATCCAAGTCGTCCCTAAACGCCAGTAGGCTGCCGGTCAACCCGACGATGACGAGAAAAATCGTCATGGAGAGACCAAGATAGCGATGCACCAATACCCAAAAATGTCGTGTCATAGTTGTTTAGAATTGTCGTTTTATCTATATGTCGGTTGAGACTCCGAAACCAACACTGGAAATTGGGAAATTCTCGGTAGTCTGGAATCCGCGCAATTTGAAGTTATGAAGCCTATGGAATCTGTTGCGATGGTGAAATTATCGTTAAGTGAACAATACCAGCATTGTTTGATTCTAATGCTGGTTTTCGCTAACGTTTAAACACAACCTGCGGTTCTGGCTTCCGTGGTTTGGATTCCCACTAAAACTGAATTCCAATCGAACCCATAAAACTGCGTGGTGTGCCAAAGTCCACTGCGTCCACACCGGTAAAATTGGTGTATATACCGGTGTAGTAGTACTTATTCAAAAGGTTATTGACATTTAACTGTGCGGTGAGCTTGGATTTACCCACTTTAAAGTGATAGGAGGTCATTATGTCGAGCGTCGCATATCCGGGTATGGTAATAGAAGGTTGATAGCAACACCCTGTTTGTCCGTCCCGCACCGTCACTCCGCCGCCAAACTTTAAGCCTAACAAATCTCCCTGTTGTATCTCATAAGTGTTCCACAGTCTGGCGGTATTTCTTGGAACGCCAAACATTCGTGTTCCAACAGGGTCAACACTACCTGTAGGCGAAAAGGCATTGGTACCATCATTATTACTTTTGGTGATCCTTGCATCCGTATACGAATAGGTGGCTATAGCATTCCAACCTGGCACAATTTCGCCGGTCATATCAAATTCAAAACCTCGGCTTTGAGCTGCGCCGACTGCAAGAACAAAAGGACCATTTGGATAATTTGGGTCGGTCGTAATAATATTGGTTTTGGTCAAATCAAAATAGGCCAAGTTGGCGCGTAGACGACCCTCATAGAATTCGGTTTTGATGCCGCCTTCATACTGGTTTGCACTGGTGGGAGGGACAGCCTTGCCGGGGAACATAATACCCTGATTGGCACCAAAACTTTCCACATAGTTAGCATATAAACTTAGCCAGCTCTGCGGTTGCCATAGTATGCCGACACGAGGCGTCACCGCATCTTGAGACTGAGCAGTTTTGGTATCTTGAAAACAAGATGAACACCCTATTGATTGTCCAAATGATTTCAGATAACTACCGTATTCATTACTCTGATTTTGATGAATATTTTGGTATCTAATGCCACCCATTACATGCACATGATAAGGCAGTTTAATCTGATCCTGAATATAGAAGCCAAATTGATCGGTCTGTGTAGTCGTAGTTGTATACGGAGTCAGATTGGATACCGAAATACCGGCCATGGAATGCACAGGATTAAAAATGCTAATAGTTGTTTGTGGACTATTATCAACCCTGAAGGCATTTCCAGAATTAATTCTATAATAGTCCCCTCCCATCAGTAAGGTATGATGAAGCCCAAAGGTATTGAAATGACCTGTCAAATCCAGACTGTTGGCGTAAGTGTTGTTATCCCAAGTATTCCCCATATATTGCCTACTTACGTCGGTAGCAGTTGCAGAAATAGGCATTATCAAACTGTTTATATTTTGGTTCTGCTGGTTAACGGAAAACCGATGTTTCAACGACCAGTTGTCGTTAAATTGATGAGACCAGTTAAAACCACCAAAAATATTTTCAACTGAACCTGGCGAGTATTCGCCATAATTTACGCTCCTCGGAATGGGAAAAAGCTGTCCTGGCGATATGATATTGCCATTCGAATCAAATGTAGTGCCAAATCTTGGTACCCTTGAAACTGCAAGACCTAAGTTTTGATAGTTATATTCCAATTCAAATGTCGCTTGAGTTCTGGGGCTAATATTCCATTTCAAGACCGGCGCAATAAAGACATCCTGTTTATTTTGAAATTGAATAAATGAGCCACTGTCTTGATAGGACATATTCATTCGGTACAATAGCGTATCATCTTTAGTCAAAGGTCCAGTGGCGTCGACGGTGGTGCGGTAATTACTGAAGGAACCGAACTGCTGGTTTAGCGCATAATAAGGCGTTGCCAAGGGCTGCTTGGTGATCACATTGACCATGCCGCCTGGCTCGACCATGCCGTAAAGAATAGCCGCAGGGCCTTTCATCACCTCGACGCTTTCAATGTTGGACATTTCTCTGGTGGCAGAACCCTGCTGTAAACGAAAGCCGTCACGAAAGAAAGTTTCGGAGGCAAAACCTCGAAAAAATAGTGCTTGACTGGTGCCGGCAGCAGCTGCGTTATAACTCGCGCTGTTAACTGTTACACCGCTGACATTTTGCAAGGCATCCGCGACTGTGATCACCTGCTGATCCTTCAACACCTGCTTAGAAACCACCTGTACGTTCAACGGTGTTTCCATGATAGGCGTATCGGTTTTGGTGCCGCTGGTGGCGGTGGGTAGGACGTAGTCTTGGTTATAAGGGTCTTTGACGTCGTAGATACTATTGCCGACCACCGTCACCTTGGGTAATGTGGTTAACTTTTGTTCCAATAGACCGCTTGAGTCCGACTGTCCATTGGGATTGTCAACTTTCTCAATCGTGATGGCATTGTTTGGGGTTAGTCTGCTGGTCAGGCCCGTGCCACTTAACAGTTTATCTAAGGCCTCTTTAACAGTGAAATGACCGGATAAGCTTTGAACGGTCATCCCTTTGACAAGCTCGGCTGGATAACTGATTTGCAAGTCTGCTTCTTCAGAAAGTTGGTTTATTGCGGATTGCAGCGGTTGTGCAGGTATGTTGAAAGTTTGCTTGTTCACGCCCTCTGCGGTTGCGGAAAGGCTGTGTTGGATTAGGAAGAAGGTGATGATTGCAACTGCTAAAGTTTGTGATCGAGTGGTTTTTAGAGCAAATAATTGCGGCATGTATAAACTCCTTTGTTGACATTATTGCCTGCATAAATCCTGTCTCTTTCGACACAAATTCATACGGGTTGTATGTAAGACAATTGAGCGTTAAAAATCCCCCTTCGATGTTAATTTTTTTTACCCACAAGTAAAATTGATCAGGTCGACGTTAGAGTTGGCTGATCACTGTCAACCAGTTAGTGACGTGAGTAATTTTAATTGGCAAGGTTTGTTCAAGAGTGTCAAGCGCCAAAATAGGTTGAGTAAGATCAAATCGAGCATTGATCCGGTAGGTTTTCAGATGGCTGTCACTGAAGAGAATCACACCGGGTAGGTATCTATCCATTTCTCTGATCACATCGGCCAGGGGAGTATCTTGAAAAGACAGACGGCCATTGAGCCAGGTTGAATGTTGGTTATTGATAATGGATTGGACGGCAGTAAGACCAGCGTTTGTATTTGTCACTTGTTGGTCAGGATGTAATAAAGCACGTTGCTGCAATTCCACATTGCTGACTTGAACCAACCCCTTTATCACGGTGATTTTATCTTCTGTTTGTGTTTCCTGCACAATAAAACGCGTACCTAACACCCGTGTTTCAGTATTTCCGCTGTCAACAACAAAAGGTTTGGTCGTATCAGGCTGGACGTCAAAGTAAGCTTCGCCTTTAAGCAAATGAATGTAACGCTCATCGTTTTTATAAGCGACTGAAATGGCAGTATCGGTGTTTAGGGTAATACTGGAGCCATCTTTGAGTTGAACTGTTTGTGTTTCGCCTACCGAAGTGTAGTAATCGGCCTGAATTTTGGTAATCGGATCAAACAATATCAAGCAAAATACGAAACTAGCAGCAAGCGCTAAAGGCAGAGTTCTATTCCAGAGCTTATGCTTACGCTGTGTTTTTAAAGTTGTATAGGACAAGCGAGAAAGTGTTAACGCCTGATTGAAATCGGCGTCACTCCATAGTTGCGCAGCTTCGTTATAGGCCTGCTGATGTGCTGGATTTTGTGATTTCCAAACTTCAAACTCAATTTTCTCTTCTGCTGACAATCCTCCGGTTTGAATATGGGTAAACCAGTCTAACGCTTGCTCAGCAATCAGGTTATCTTGCTCACTGGCTGGCTCGGAAAAAATCGTGTTGATGGGTTTGCGCATGGCGAGTTTTGTATTGAATATATAAGGTAGGCACTTCATTTCGGATAAAAACACTTTCACGATATAACCAAATGTAAAAAATACCTCAATAGACTTTGCATAGTTAATGCGCATCTGTTCTGGAAATACCCTTTAGTCGGCATCCCTTTCTAACATTTTATCACGACAATACTTAAGTCCTTTTGCGATAAGTCTTTCCACTGCTTTGACGGTAACATCCAACTCATTAGCCACTTCCTTCATACTCATTCCTTGCACCTTATGCAGTATAAAAGCATCACGGCAACGGGGTGGTAGTTCTTCAACAATCTGAATAAAAAAATCCAGGCGCTCCTGCTGGTTAACCAGATGCTCCGTTGAAGGGGCGTTAATATCATCAGCAACCAGATAATGGGAATACGATTCAGCAACTTTGTTGCGCCTGAGGTGATTTAAAGCAAGATTGATGGCAATGCGAAACAGGAATCCACGAGGATGTTGAATAATTTGCTCTTGTGCGGATTTGGAAAGAATAAGATAACTTTCCTGAGCAATATCCACGGCTGTTTCGTCGCATTTTACAATATTGGCAACATGTCTAACTAACTCGACTCGATGAGCGTTGAATAAGGCGCTGATATTGAGGATATTGGAAGCGGGTGTTGTCATGCTAGCAGATTGTTGGCAGGCGCTTTAATAAACAAGTCGTTGATTTTGCGGAATTGGCTACTCATGGAGATTGATTTGCTAAAAGATTGGTTTTACTATTTTCAAAACACCCAAATTAATGCAATTATTGAGCCGTCTGCATGTTATTAATATTTATATGTTTTTTTGTTTAAGCAATTAAAAAATATGGCATATCCCATATAGACTGTGTGAAACCACACATTTTTGATTATTTAGGACCCGTTCACTAGCTAACCCCCCCCCATATTCATGGCCGACCGTAAGGATTGCTTCGTAAATGAGTAAAGTTGCCTTGTAACCCTTGGTATTACTGGTTTGGAAATACCAACCGCAAGAAAAACTAGCGATTGTCTTGCTGTAAACAATTCGACCGTTTGACTGAGAAAAAGTATAAGAAAACTGATTACGAAAATCAAAACAAGGTTGAATGTTTCGATTTTTTATTTTCTTATTCTGCCTGTTACTCATTGTCAGGTACCTTAGATTGGTTATTCTTTGGTAACGTTGATGATAATGACTATGATTTCTTGCAAACATTAGGCGAATATCAGTATTTCGCTGCTTATTCAAACCAGTTTTCTAAGGCCAAATTCTGAAAGCCATCAAAGTCCTTCGTGTTTCGGGTTACCAGAGTTAAATTTTGGCTAACGGCAATGGCGGCAATCTCGCCATCTGCATAAGCGCAGGTTTTTCCTTGCTTTTGCAAGCGAGCCCGCTCTTTTGCGTACCACTCAGCAGCAGCTTGGTCGAAAGGCAGCACAACCAATCCATTCGCCAATAACATCGCCAAATAAGACTGTAGTTGTTTTTTTCTTTTTGACGCAGTCAGTAACTCGCAACCATACACCAGTTCATGCCATACAATTGATGCCGTTGCATATTTGCCATCATGATCGGCAAATTGTTGTAATACTTTTTCATCGGGTTCTAAGCGTGCGGGTTCTGAAAGTATGTTGCTATCCAGCAAATAGGTTATTTGTCCCATGAAAACTCTCGTCCCTGACTGGTCGAACGTATGTTTTTAAGCTCAGTATCTGTGAGTGCGCTATCACCCTCCAAGTTAGTTCGCCATTGCTGGATGGCTTGATACAAGTTATTTTCTTTATGGGTGAGCTTTTGATAATTGGCTTCTGACAACATCACCGCTACCGGCTTGCCATGGCGGGTAAGATGAATGGCATCATCCGATTCAAGTTGATGGATCAATTGTGACAGGTTGTTTTTTGCCTCGGCTATGGTGCTGGTTTTCATGGTTAACTACTCTATTATGGCTATAGTTATAGCCATAATAGAGGTTTCGATGACTAATTTCAAGTTGCTTTACCGGAATCGGGAATCGAATTGCTGTGTAAGGAACGAAGCCTCGGCTGAGAAATTATTACACCTCTTGACGGACCTATACCACAAAATTAAATGAATTTAGCAGATTTAGATCTGCAATTTCGGCATCTGCGGCAGACAAAGATCCAATCGAATAAAACAAAATAGTGACCATCCTTACTGGAGGTCATTATGGAACCCGTAGCCATCCCTAAAACTATCGACGATCCGATCCATATTTTGCTATGGAGCGCAGATGAGATGGTGCCGTTCATGGTCTGCATGCTCACCGGCATGTTGATCGATCAATTTATTCCAGCGTTGGTGATCGCGGTGATAGCCGTTAAATTCTACCGGCGTTTTAGGGATAACCGTCCAGATGGCTATACCTTACACGCCATCTATTGGTTGGGATTACTGCCCAGCAAAGCCATCACCATCCCTAATCCGTACATTCGGCGCTTTTACCCATGAAGTTATCGGATTTTCTCAATACCTGGGAAGGACATGAAACGGAAAACCGTTTCAGCCGAGTCATTATTTTGGGATTGCTGGTGATTTGCGTCATCACCTCTCTGGCCGCCTGGCGTACCGAACGCAGCATTATCTTGGTGCCGCCATCTTTGACCAAGGAAGTCGAAGTGACCCGCACTACTGCGTCCAGCGAGTTCAAAGAGTCCTGGGGTTTGTTTCTGGCGGAGCTGTTGGGTAATACCACGCCAGCCAACGCAGATTTCCTGAAAACCGCCATTGAGCCTTTACTGGCGCCAGAGATTTACCGTACCGTGTTGGATGCCATGACCGATCAGATCAAGGCAATCAAAATGGACCGGGTGGCAATCAGCTTTACCCCCCGGCATGTCGATTACGAAGCCGAGACCAACAAGGTGTTTGTCACCGGTGAACTGAAAAGCCAAGGCCCCAGTTCCAAGCCGGACGTTAAACCGCGCACCTACGAATTCATCATCGCCATCAAAAACTACCGGCCGCGCCTGGAGTTTATCGATGTCTATCCCGAAGACCCCAGAACCCTGGAACGTCTGAAAGTCCTGCAATCCCAACAGAGAGCCAATAAGCCATGATCAAAACCTGCCGCCATGTTGCCTTGTTGCTGACCATCAGCGCACCTTTGTCCGCCGAGGATTTACACAATAACGTTTTCCCGCCTGCGTCACCAGCGGCTAATCGGACACTGCAATCAACACCTTTGGTCGATTCATCAGCAACTGTCGTTTCCGATCCGTCCGATATGCAAATCGAATTACCCCCAATTGACGCCAGCGTCCTTAAAGCCGCCGAGCAACAAGCCACTTCGGTTGCACCTCAACAAATTCAGATCAAACCGGGTATCAACGAATTGATGCCGATAGCGGTTGGTCATTTAAATCGCCTGGTGACACCGTTCGATAACCCAGTGGTGACTACTACCAGTCAGGCGACTACCAGCACCAAAGGCAAAATTGTCTATGTTGCCACTGCCGATGAAACGCCAGTTACCTTATATATCACACCCGGTGACAATCAGGACATCGCTTTGTCACTGACACTGATCCCAAAACGGATTCCCGCTCGCGAGATTCATCTGAGCTTGGACAAGGATAGCTATAAAGTCCTGACCCAACTGCAACAGCAGGCCAAAACCGCTTCTTCAGCCAAAGCCGCCGACCAGGAACAGGAATACATTTCGCATCTAAAAAAAACCTTCCGCGATCTGGGTCTGCAAAAAACGCCAGCGGGATTTTCCCTGCGCGATCCCAGTCACGGCGAGAGCATCCGGTGCCTGCAAAACCAAGTGCAGATTAAAACTGGCCAAGTCCTGGAAGGTCAGGACATGTTGATATTGGTCGGCATTGTTCGTAACACCGGTTCAGCTGCCATCGAATTCGATGAACGCTCCTGCGCCACGACCCAAGCTGAGGTATTGGCTGTAGCCGCTTGGCCCAAAGTAGTGTTGGGCGCCAATGAATCCACCGAACTCTATGTCGTCGTGAGACGCCAAGCCGAACAGGCGTCGACTCTCAGACCATCTTTGCTGACCCGGAGCGTTCCCTAATGACGGGCATGAATAGCTGGTGGTCAGGGCTCAGTCCGACCAGTAAACGCAATTTGGCGGTCGGCAGTATCGGCACGGTGTTGGTCGGTACCATTATCGCACTGGCTTCATTTTCACCGGAAGTCGCTAAACCGTCCAATAAGCAGGCCGTGATTCAACACATCCTGACCGACAGCGATCCGCGCTCCTTAGGCATAGACGGTATTTCCGCCCAGTTACGCGATTTACTGCAAAAGAACGAAGAGCAAAGTCGGCGTCTGGCGGCGATTGAGGAACAGCAAAAACGTGAAAATCAATCCGATGAGCAGCGCTTTAAACAATGGACGACGGCTGAACGTGAAGCTTACGACGCCAAATTAAAAGTCGTCGCTGGCGAATTGGAGACCATCAAAAACAAACCGGTGGCTACCGCGCAACCAGCTGCCGATTCTTCTGTTCCAGCTTCGGGTGCAACTGGATCAAATCCAGTGGGGGTACTCAATGACCCAACCGTTGGCGCCTATCCAGACCGCAGACGCTCAAGAGGTGACCGGACAACGCCGGATAACGACGATCTCACCCGCGTATTTGAGCAAGCGGCTATTCCGGCACCGGTTACGCACGGCAATCCGAATGCTTCAGGCAACCATACTGCCGCCGATGCCCAGCATCCAGCGGCGTTACAAATTCGCGTGATCAAGGATGAAAAGCCACAAGAGGCTAAACCCGTATCCGAACCCCAGGCCAAACACAGCGAAGTCTTTATTCCTGCCGGCAGCATTTTAACCGGCGTGTTGTTAAACGGCCTGGATGCTCCAACTGGCAAGCGAGCCAAGAAGGAACCCATGCCGGTGCTGTTCCGGATCAAGAAAGAAGCCATTTTACCTAATCGTTTCCACGCCGATCTGCGTGAGTGCTTTCTATTGGCCTCCGGCTTTGGCGATTTGAGCTCTGAACGTGCGTATTTTCGCGGCGAGACCTTTTCCTGTGTCCGTCAGGACGGCGGCATTATCGAAGTGCCGATGAATGCATACGCCACCGGTGAAGACGGTAAGAACGGGGTGCGCGGCCGGGTGATTTCCAAGCAAGGCGCATTGCTGGGTCAGGCCTTGATGGCGGGCTTTCTGCGCGGCTTTTCTGATGCCTTTGGCCGAAACCAGATTCCGGTGCTGATGACCGGCGGTGTCGGGGCTCTATCCGGAACCACGCCATTCCAAAGCACCTTTTCACAACAGTCCATGGAAGGCGGCACCTTGCGCGGCGCGGGTTACGCCATGGATCGACTTTCACATTTTTATATGGATATGGCCGAAGAGATTTACCCGGTGATCGAAGTCGACGCCACCCGGCAAGTCAATTTCATCGTGCAAAAAGGCACGTCACTGAAACTTAACATGCCGGCCTAATGCAATTTTCTCAACGTTATCAACCGTTTTTTTCATCAACCCAAGAGCACCGACTATGCCAATGCCGAAAGTATCCCTTCTGACTATTTTGCAGGTATCTCTGGTTGTTCAGGCCGGATTTTCATTGTTTATGCAACCAGTTCAAGCGATCGAAGCGGCCAAACCGAATGCTTCCACACTGGGCGCTGGATTGCTGTCCGCCAAGATAGATGGCATGCAGGATTTACCGATTACCGGTTTAAAGATGATCAAGACCGGTGACCAGATCATGTTTGTTTCCAGCAATGGCCGCTTCGGCATTGTGGGCGGCAAAATGATCGATGTCTGGACTAGCCAGGAAATCAAGGACATTGCCGATATCGACAAGATTGCCAATCGTATCGATCTATCAAGGATGAAACTCAATCTGGACGACCTGGGGCCTGTGACGGTTGGACATGGCAAGGAAACGGTGTTGGCGATCATTGATCCACGCTGCCCGTATTGCGGCAAGGTGATGAAAGACCTGCAAGCCTTACAGGACAAGTACACCTTCAAACTGGTGATGGTGCCGATACTGGGTCAGGAATCGCAAAACGTGGCCTTGCAACTGGCCTGTCAATTGGCTTCCAACGACAAAAAAGCGCAGGAGTCCGTTAAAGACCGGTTGTTGAAGCAGGATTATGCTGGCTTACCTACCGATAACCCCACGCAATGCAATCGTGAGCCACTGCAAAAAGCGGTGGTTACCGCCAAATTATTCGGCATCCAGGGCGTGCCGTTTCTGATTGCGCCGGACGGCCGTACCCATAGCGGAGCACCAGAATCGTTAGTCGATTGGCTGGAAAATAAACCGGCGATCACTACGTTACCGGTAAATTCCCCGATACCTAAATCAGCTGCGTTGCCTTTAACAGCACAACCCGATTCCAAAGCAGACCACCAGGAGAAAAAGCCGTGAGCCATCGTATTGATTACCGAATTCCTGTGGTCTTGATCAGCATATTAGCCAGCGGCTGCGCGACGACCGAATACGGCTGTAAAGGCATGCCGGAAGACCCCAAGTGTCTATCGACGACCGAGGCTTACCAGCTATCGGACAAAGCCTTGCCTGATCCCACGAAAACGAGCGAGGTGAATGTGGCAGGCGTAAATGCACAAACCGATAGTGCCGCTTCATTAAGCAGTTTACCGCCAACACCGATACTCCAACAACCAGTGCCGAAAATCGACGATCCCACGCCGATTCGTACCCCGGCCCAGGTGATGCGAATTTGGATTGCGCCCTGGGAAGATGCCGAAGGCGATTTGATGGTCTCCAACTATGTCTATACCGAAATCGAGCCCCGCCGCTGGATGATAGGCAAAAGCGCTCCGACCATCAGTCCTTCGCTGGTGCCGCTGCAAGTCGAGCAACGTCCGCCTGAAAAAGCACGCGACCTGGATAACTCACAAACCGACACAGAACTACGAACATTGCCGCAAGGAGGTAGAAAAACCACGGATAACAATTAGCCACCACAGCCAACAAACAATTTTATAAACACTGAACTCTAAACCCTAGAGCATATCGGTCGAGCCGATTTTAAAGTATGACCGCCGGTACCTTCAGGATCGGCGAGATTGAGCGGGCAACTGCTTAAAACAAGCGGATTTTTAATCCGGACTAGGACGGGGAACCGTTTTTTCATTATTTTTCATTAACTCATGAGGTCGTTTACTATGAAATTTAACCGTCGAATCGGGGTGTTGATTGCCCTGGTTTCCGTGCTATTGGTGACGATGGCGCCCGATAGCATGGCCGGTACCGCCGGAACCGAGTTTAGCAACGTCTGGACCTTGCTTACGGGCTGGGTCGAAGGCTTGCTGGGCCGGATTATCGCCATTGTCTTCGTCATCGTCGGTCTGGTGGCCGGCGTCGTGCGGGGCAATATGATGGGCTTTGTGTTGGGAATATCCAGTGGTGTGGGCTTATATGCAGCACCGACGATTATTACCAACATCGTCACTGCGACAATCTAGGCCGCATGCACTTTATGACCGGTTTGAGCTCCAGAACCGAGATGGCGGCGGGCAACCGCCGCACTTCCAATCGAGTGTCTGCTCGATTTACCCCCAAGACCCCGCATTTACTGAGCGTGTTGGTTGAAGCCGGCGATGGCCGACCGCTGCATCCATGCCATCCAGCTCGCGCCCGCCAATTGATTCAAAAAAAGCGTGCTGTACGCATCTGTCGTCGTCCTTACGCCATACGGCTGATAGTCCAACATCAGCCATTTCCACAAAGCGCTTTGTCTCAGGAGGATAGCCAATGAAGAAAGCGCGTATTCATACCGCCGACACCCTGTTTTCCGCCTTGGCCTATGAACCAGATCATCATCTGTTTCTACTGGCGGATTCCAGCCTCGGCTTTGGTTTTATCTGCCGGCCCTTGACTGGCGCTGATCATAGCGTATCAGCTCGCGTCAATGTTTTGCTGAATCAGGACTGGCCGACCGAAACCCTATTGCAGATCAGCCTATGGACTTCGCCGGATATCGAAGAGTCCCTAGCAGTGATGCAAACCCGCCGTCTGAAACAGCAAAAGCCAACCTATAAAGCCATGACCTGGTCCAGCATCGACTTTTTGCGGCAAGGCACTGCAAAGCCTCCTGAAGCCATTTCCGGCGCACGTCTGCGTCGCAGTCATGTCATCGTCAGCGTAAAACTACCTTTAGCCAATCCACGACCAAGTGAATCGGAAATCCGCACGGCCTGCGAATTACAAATGGCCACCCAGCAATCGTTGGCAACCATCGGTTTATATCCGGACATTCTTAGCGCCGATGTCTATGTCCGGGTGATGAATACCTTATTGAACTGGAGTCCTGATGCCGGCTGGAAAGACCGGGTGGTTCCGGAATGCGATCCGACGCAATTGATCCGCGACCAATTACTGGATTATGACAATTCGATCCAGACCGATGAAAAAGGCCTGTGGTTGGAAACCAAACGCGTTAAAACATTATCCGCCAAACGCACCCCGGATCATTTTTATTTCGGTAGCGCCAAAAGCTATCTGGGTGACATTCTATCCGGCACCCGTGGCATCCGCCAGAATGCCTTGATTAGCCTGACCTTGCATTATCCAGGCAGCGAAGCGACGCGTTCCAGGCTGGAAGGACTGAGACAATTTATTACCAATCAGGTCAATACGCCGATTGCCCGCTTTTTGCCGGCGCTTATCCAGCGCAAGCTCAATTTCGATCTGCTGTTTGACGCCTTTGGCGATGGCGACCGACCCATTCGTAGCTATTTTGGTGTGGTGTTGTTCTGTGATGAACTGGAAGAAGCCTCTGCCATCTCCAATGCCCGTGTGTATTTCCGTGAACTGGGTTTTCAACTACTGGAAGACAAGTATTTTTGCTTGCCGTTTTTTTTGAATTGTTTGCCGCTTGGACCGGAAAGAGCTGCAATACCGGAGCTGAAACGCTATCGCACTTTGGCAACCCGGCATGCCATTCCACTTTTACCGCTGTTTGGCGACTGGGCCGGCACCGGTACACCGACTCTGAATTTCGTTTCGCGCAACGGCGAGCACATGGCTGTGTCTTTATTCGATACCACTGGTAACTACAACCTGTGTATTGCCGCCGAATCCGGCAAGGGCAAATCCTTTCTGACTAACGAGATCATTGTCAGCTATTTGACCGAAGGCGCACAAATCTGGGCGATTGATGTTGGTCGGTCTTATGAAAATCTCTGCGAGGTGCTGGAAGGCGATTTTGTGAAATTCACCAACAGCTCCGGGATTTGCATGAATCCGTTCGAGATCGTTCAATGTTTCGAAGAGGAAGCCGACATGCTGGCCGGACTGGTCAGCCAAATGGCGGCACCGACCGAGAAACTCACTGATTTTCAAACCGCTGGTCTGAAACGGATATTAAAACACTTGTGGACTGAGAAAGCCCAGGCCATGTCAGTCGACGACATTGCTGCCACTTTGTGCGCCGAAGACGACCAACGTCTAAAGGATGTCGGCGAGCAGTTATTTCCCTTTACCACCAAAGGCGAATACGGCCGTTACTTCAATGGCCACAACAACGCCAAGTTCTCTAGCGATTTTACAGTACTGGAACTGGAAGAACTCAAAGGGAGGAAACATCTGCAACAGGTGGTGTTACTGCAGTTGATCTACCAGATTCAGCAGGAAATGTATCTCGGCGAGCGCAATCGCCCAAAAATCGTCATTATCGACGAAGCCTGGGATTTACTGACCGAAGGCGATGTCGCCAAATTCATGGAACACGGTTATCGGCGCTTTCGGAAATACGGCGGTGCGGCCGTAACGATTACCCAGTCAGTGAACGACTTATACCGCAATGCGGCTGGCAGAGCCATTGTCGAGAACTCGGCCAATATGTATCTCCTGGGTCAGAAGGCGGAAGTGATTGAAGGCATGAAGCAGGATAGGCGGCTGCCCTTATCGGACGGCGGCTATGAATTGCTCAAAACCGTTCACACACTGCCAGGCGCTTATTCGGAAATCTTTTTTATTACCGAAATGGGTTCCGGCATTGGCCGGCTGATTGTCGATCCTTTCAAACGCATTCTATTTTCCACCAAGCCCGAAGATGTGCAAGCCATCAAGCTGCTTAGACGCCAGGGTTTGAGTTTGGGCGATTCAGTTCAGCAAGTGCTGGACAGCCGCAAACCTAAAGAGCGTGAGGTGTTGTATGCGTAATCAGTCTCAAAAAACTCTGGAGGTAGCTCATGTTTAGTAAGGCTCAGTGGGTCGCTATTGTCCTGATTGGCACTAGCATGGGACTGGTCGGAGGCGCATTGGTTTCCTACCAGATGCTGAAAGTACCCTTGCAACGGTTGAGTATGACTACGCCTATGTTTGTTTTAGACCGCGCCAAGTTGATACAGGCTTTACCGCCGAATGCGACTGCTGATCAAATGGCGAATGCCGTAGCTGACTGGAAGAAATTATCCGCCAAACTTAGTGCGGCCGGTTACTTGGTGATCGATGCAACAGCCGTCATCGCTGCACCTGATGATGTGTATGTCAGGCCAGAAGGAAAGTAAGACTATGGCAAAAATATCAACCCACTCATCCTTGTCCGCTACGACTTCAGCCAATAAACCCAAGGCCTCATTAGGCCTGTTTTTGATCAGAGCCTTGCCGATTTTAATCCTGGTTCTGTCTGTTGAGTATTACCTCGGCCAGCGTTTTTTGATTGGCGGCGATGATCAACTGGATCGCTGTTTACCGGACAAACGCATCTATATTATAGACACCTTCAATAAGGACATCTGGCGTGGCGATTTGATCGCCTTTCGCGCGGAACGCATGGCGCCGTATTTTAAGGATGGTCAGATCATCGTCAAAATCGCTGCCGGCGTCACTGGTGACCGCATCAAGGTCGATAATCTGCAAACCACCATCAACGGGTCGCTGGTGATTGAGGGTTTACCGTTAGCGGAGAAGCTCAAGAAATCGCCAGATAAGTTTAACCGCGATGAAACTATCCCGTCAGCCGCCTATTGGGTGACCGGCAAAACACCGAAGAGTTTTGACTCGCGCTACTGGGGGTATGTTTACGACTATCAGGTGATTGGACGGGCTTATGCGCTTTATTGAGTCATGTTGCTTGAATTACGCTAAGCAGCTAATAGCTAAGCGTTTGTTCTATTACAGAAGCATCGGTTTGCTAGTAGTCTTGATGGGATTTCAGTGCACTGTTTATGCTGAAGAAGATTGGTTGACGCATTCCCATCAGATTTTAAAAAACCTGGAAGGACAATCCCGACCAGCTTGGCTCGACAATAATCCAAATACTGCCGATGCAAAGCGGGAAGCCATGGAATTGATGAAAGGCTCAGGCTCGGTATTGCCGTTCGACAAACAATCGGCGATTCAGAAAGCTGCCAATACCAGTAAGCCGTTGACGGTGATGTTTATATCCTTCTCGCAGGGCGAAGTGGCTTTGAAGGGCATATTCCAGGAAGTCTCCGGTCGCGATGATGTATTGCTGGTATTGCGTGGCCCCAAGCCTCAACAAAAACTGCCGCAATTGTTTGCCGAACTGAAACCGCTTCTGAAGGGCATAGACCCTGTGCCAAATATCGTTTTCGATCCGACCCGATTCCAAAAATACGGGGTTACCTCTGTACCGGAAATAGTAATTGAAAGCTCAGGTAAAGTCCGTTTACAGGTTAAAGGTGTTACCAGTCTGGATTGGGTAAAGGCGCAACTGGATCAGAATAAGCAAGGTGATCTTGGACGCTTTGGCGAGATTTATGACATTGCCGAAGTCGATATGCTTCAGGAGATGAAAACCCGACTAGCCAGCATAGACTGGAAGCTGAAAAAGCAGCAAGCCCTTGCTCGATTTTGGCAAAAACGAGAATTTGAAGTTTTGCCTAAAGCGACTGAAGATCATGAGCATATAGTCGATCTGACTGTTGCAGCACCCCGAGACTTATCAGCGCCGAATGGCAATCTAATTGTCCGGGCAGGACAAACCGTTAATCCTTTGGACAAGATGGCGTTTGGACTATGCCTGCTGGTATTCGACGGTACCGTTCCAGCCCAAATCGAGAGAGTTAAGAGTTTGTCCTGTCAGGATGGTAAGGCAAGGAGAATGTATTTGGCAACGCAATTGCCCCGTCAGGATGGCTGGGAGGCGTTGAAAACCCTTGAAACATCTTTGAATTCGCCGGTGTATTTACTGACACCCGATGTACGGCAACGGTTTCAGCTGCAAAACGTTCCAGCCTTGATTGAGCAATCCGGCAACCGAGTAGTGGTCCGAGAACGAAAAGTCAGCTGTTCAGTTGGAGCGGCGTCATGACAAGGATACTTACTAAATGGTGCTGTGCTTTGCCTTTGTTATTCGCATTTAACAGCCATGCCGACACCACAACCAGCGTCACTGATCCCTTATGCGCCGATGCCCAGCTTTGGTCCGGCAAACTGATTACCGATATCTGCTGGGATTGTCTTTTTCCGATTCGTGCGGCGGGTGCTGCCATTGGCGGCGGCAATGTGCCGACGATTGCCAGCGATGAAATCTTCTGCTTTTGTAACGGACCTCTGGGTATACCACAAGTAGGTATGACCATAGGCATGTGGAATCCTGCCCGGCTGATCGAACTGGTCCGTAACCCTTGGTGTTCGCCAAGCTTGGGTGGTGCAACCATCAGCATGTCTCAGGTTCGGCTGGTCGCCACCACCGGCAAAGCGGATTTCGACGCCAGCGAGATGTCGTTTTTCAATTACCACTATTTTGCTTTTCCGCTGACTATCATGCTGGATTTGTTCTGGGATAGCCACTGCAATGCCGATGGCTACCGGGACTTTGATCTGATGTACGTGTCGGAGCTCGATCCGACATGGAATAGTGATTTGCTTGCGTTTTTCACCAGTCCGGAAACTGCTTTGTTCGCTAATCCCGTTGCCATTGCGGCCTGTGTAGGGGATGCGGCGGCTGCGGCCACTGGTAATCCAATTGACGCCTTATTCTGGTGTGCCGGCGCCTGGGGGCATATGTATCCCTTATCCGGGATTTCGCCGACCAGTTACGGAACCGATACGCGTATCACCAGTTTGCTGGCGACGCGGGCAACGGCGGCTTTGCATCGACGTGGTCTGGCATGGAAAACGGCCGGCAATGATGCCTTGTGCGGTGGAGTGATTTATCCCTTCATACCGAAATCGCAATACCGGCTCAGCATGTTTTATCCAGTCGCGGAAACCAGTTCCAATCATGCCATTGGCGAGACGACGTTTACCTGGGGAGCGGGACGGACTTATCCTGGGCATGGCGAAGATCATGTATATATCCAATGGGCTTGGCGTGACTGCTGTATAGGCCAATGATGGGATTAGGCGCATTTTTTGATCGTTTTTGGATTTTGAGTCGCACGTTGGCGGGTGTGCTGTGCATTACTATGGCCTGGACGCCGTTTGGTCTCAGTTGGGCAGATGCCATGCAAAATGCCGGCAGTCAGGGACAACAGGCTGGCCAACAAATCGTCGGTGGCTTTCAGTTTCCGCTGGATAGCGGTAGTGGTGTCATGACATTGAATCCAGGCAACTCCCAGCAAACCACTATAAATGTCAGCACATTGTTTCCGGATTCGGGTAATACCAATAGCACAACAGCTAACATCACCAGCCTGTATGGAAACGACACCAGCACGCTGGCGGCAGGTCTGGATGTACAAACCACTTTAGCGACCGAAAACAGCAATACTGGACAGGCTTATCAAACCCTGATCAATAATGCCCATCAGTCGCATCCGGATTTGCAGAATGATCCAATCTGGACAACCAGCGATCAAATATTAGCTAACTTTACCCCTTGGGCACAGTCGTTCTCGGACTGCACAACTACCACCACGCAAACCGCAACTACGCAAACGGTGCAGGTACCAAATTACCAGCTTTGCGTGCGTGAACCGACTATACCGCAAAGCTGTACCGCCACCCACCAAGTTAATGTTGAACCCTTAATGACCTATGTGTCGGGTAATGGAGGCCTATCGAGTTGCGGACCGGGCTGTATGGATTTGTATGTTGGGGTGGTTGGTGATAATTATTGGTCCGCGGGTTGTGGTGTTTTTACTTGGCAAGTCACTTATAACGTCAAACATCCTGAAGCCATCATCAGCGCCAAGCTGGCCATGGTTGAATTTGATGACCACGCACAGGTTTTTTATGGCGGAAACCTAATTTATACCGGCTCCACTGGTTGGGGAGCACCTTGTGAGCTTAGCCATAACTGGAATGATTATCCGAATCTGGATGTGACTTGGGCCTTTAACAGCACCGGTAACAAAGTCTTTCAGCAAAATACCTTGGTCGGCGGTAATGGGGAGGGGTATTCCCGTATCCGGATTCAATATGATGTCTCGAAACTCATTACCCAGGATAGCTGGAGCTGGAGCGGCCCGAATTGTCAGAATCTGGCCAATGCCATCACCGATGGTATTTGCCAGTCAGGAAGTCAATTGAGCTGTACTAGCAATCCTGCCAATGCTTCCGGTTGTTATGTCGATTCGGTATCGCAAGTCATGGTCTGTGCGAGCAGTTTGTCGCCGGCACCGGTGGCAAGTTCTGCCGGTATCCCCAGCACTTGTATGAATATCTCGGCTTCTGGAAATTGTAATCTGAGTAATGTCGGCCAATGCTGGACGGACACAACCGGCACCCATTGCGTGACGCCTCCTTCGAGTGGCACGCCACCCATAACATGTTCATCCCTGGAAAGTCAGGGCTGTGCCTTTATCAAAACCCAATGTCTGGATGTGCTGGCCTCAGGTACTTGCTGGGATAGTATCGATACCTACGACTGTGGACAACAAGTCGGTATTCCCGGCATACAAAGCAGCAGCACCCAGCAATGCTCAGGGCCGATCCGCTGCATGGGTCAGGATTGCATGTCGGTGAATCAAACCCAAAGCACGGATTTTACCAAGGCGGTAGCCTTATTAAATTCGGTGCAGCAAATGGCAATGGATATGAATTGCGGATACTCCAACGTGAGTTTACAACAGATTGATCCGACTACCTGTCAGGTTTTTGGAGGGACTGCCGGGACGTGCAAAATGGTGGGTGGCGGTCTTTCCTTAGTGGATTGCTGTAACTCGCCGACTGGTGGCATGGGACTGAGCCAGTATATCGAACTGCTCATGGCAACCAGTCAATTGGATAACGCTATCATGGATATGAAAGCCACTTCGTCGATACGTGGCGTCTGGGAAGTGCTGCGTACGCCATTTTCATCGGCAGCCGATGTCTGGAACGGCGTGCAGGCGGATTTTGCATCGGGAGTAAATGATCTGGTCGGTACGGACATGCTGAGTGTCAGCGATGTGGCCGAACAGGGTTTGCTGGACTCGCTACAGGGACAACTGACCAGCTCGGTGGCGGAATGGATAGGCAGCACCTTTGGTGAAGCTGCTGGCAATGCGCTTTTCAGCGCCGGCGGTCAGGCTGCTTTCGATTCGGCAGGCAATTTAACGCCGGCAGCAGAATCGGGCGGCGTAGAAATGGGTGGTGGTGCAGCGTTTGCCGGCGAAATGCTCAGCACGCTGATGGGTGCCTATACCGCCGTGATGATTATCGTCATGATCATCCAGATGATCTATTCCTGCGAACAGAGCGAATATCAACTGGATGCCAAAAAACAGCTTAAGGTCTGTCACGACCTCGGCAGCTATTGCGATCAAAGCAGTTCAATTTTAGGCCTGTGCCTGGTCAGAAAGGAAAGCTACTGCTGCTACAACTCACCGTTGGCCAGAATCCTGAACGAACAGATCAAGCCGCAATTGGGGATGGATTTTGGTACGGCGCAAAATCCCAATTGCTCGGGGATCAAAGTCGAAGACCTGAGCAGAGTGGACTGGACTAGGGTCAATCTTAGTGAATGGCTGGGTATTCTGGCACAAACCAATCATTTGCCCACCGCCGCCAATGCGGCTTCCATGCTGAATCTAAATCAACTCACTGGTTCCGGCAGCCGGCTGAATCCGCAAAAATACAATCCTGCTGCGACGACCAGTCGGCAGGATACATTGACCCGTACGCAAGGGCGTTTAAATAGTTTGGATGTGCCGACCGTTAAACAGCAAGCGGCGCAACAAGGCTGGAGCATGGGGCCGCAATAGATATCTAGATTTGCTGAAAAGAAGCTCTAAACAATCTCCTGCTCAGCATAAATGTAAAATATTGGTCAGGCACTGCCTGACCAATTATTTAAAACCTTCATTGAACAGCGTCTTTAAGCCCTTTACCAGCCTTAAATGAAGGAATCTTGGCCGCGGCGATGGTAATTGCTTCGCCAGTTTGTGGATTACGGCCAGTGCGTTCGGCTCTTTCCTTAACTTCAAAAGTACCAAATCCAACTAACGCAATGGAATCGCCGGCTTTTAAGGTTGAACCAATAGTCTGTACCAGGGCGCTCAAAGCACGTTCTGCCTCAGCTTTGGTTAATCCGGAATGGGTGGCGATAGCATTGATTAATTCGGATTTATTCATATTGATTTCCTAAAGGCAGTTAAAAACAGAGATTCCCAAGGGGTAACGCTTATCTTTGGGAACAAGATTTATACTTACAAAGTTTGTAGCATGCTAAAAAGGTAGCTTATTTTTCTAAAATTTTTTAAAAAGCTATTTCCCAATGCCTTAACTGACTAACTGTTTCGGGTAATCCCTGTTGCAGAAGTGTATCAAGATATTCCTTGCCGGTTTTTGGAGGATTTTTCAGAGAGCGGCGATGCCTGGCAACTGCTTCCAAAACCTTTGCCGGATTGAGATCAATCAGATCCGAGATAAACTCGTCGGGATGCAAGGCTTCGACGTCGTATTTTTCAAGCTCTCTTGCCGGAAAATCCTTTAAATTGAAGGTCAAAATAACACTGGCATGACTGCGAATAGCGGCTGCTAGGACATGCCTGTCGTTGTGATCAGGCAGTTGCAGCGTCGGAATCAGAAATTCGTGCCCAGAAACCAAACAGTCACGGACACTGCTATCCATGAATTGGCGTGTTCTCTCCAGTTGTTCGCGTGTAAGCTCCGGACGAGCTTCCAGAAGATTTCTGATCCATTCTTCGTGAATTTGTTCTGTCCATTTTGCACGGTAAAGATCAGTGAGCGCTAGATGCATCAGTAAATCACGTAAGGGCGCCGGATACAGTACGCATGCGTCATACACTACAGAGAAACTGGTCATTTAATAACCCATGTTTAATTCTTGCGCCTGTGCTGTCAATGCCTCTAAGGCTGAAAACCGTTCCGTATCGATCTTATTTTTGAAATCAACCAATTTTTGATACCGTACACGACGATGAGTCCCAACCTTGTGGTAAGGAATCACGCCACTGTCCAGCAGTTTGATCAGATGCGGACGGGAAACATTGAGCATATCAGCCGCTTCTTGTGTTGTTAGTTCAGCATGAACAGGAATCATACTGACTGCATTGCCTTGAGCCATTTCGGACAAAACATCAATCAAAAGTCGGAAAGCAGCGGTCGGAATTCTTACCGCGTCATGCTCCCCAGCCTGGTCAATCACTCGAATTGATTGAGTATCTTCCTTACTGCTTAAGTACAAGGAGAGCAATCTGCTACTTTCCTTGGCCAGCGAAACTTCGGCCTCTGTTGGGAGGTCAGGGCTTTCTTTTGTGTTCATCGTTTTCTCTATGTTGTCAGTTTATGCTATCAATATTTGCATCGGTTTCAGTTTTCTGTGAATACTTAGGCCGGTTCGAAATTTTTCAGCGATCTGAGTTATGCTTTATTTGGGTGAGTTAAAATTCAGGAATGGGAATATTATACACAACCGAAATAAACGAAACAAGTGAAATAAACGAAACACTCATCTGCTCGACTCAATTTTTTCAATGGACTGTTCAAGAGTTGCTGGCATACGCTCCTAACACAGAAAGAAGACAACAAAGCACAAATGCTGTGCTGAAGTTTACTAGATAACATTCATGGCTACGAAACATACAGTAGAAATTCGAACATCCCTAATTAAGGATACATTTAGTAACGCTTTGGCTCGATCACCGATGAAAAGGGGCAACTTCTTTCACGATGTCAGGATTGAGTTCAAAAAACAGCTCGAAAGCGTATTTAGTACATATGGAATAAGTACATTTCCAGAATCTACATTGGGATATACAAATTATCTCCGAGGGAGCCGATGTGTATCCGGTAAAAATCTAATCAAATTTACAGGCTGGAAAAACGACATTAAACAAGAGCTTGATATGCAGTTCTGCGCTAAATATGGTCATGAGGACTACAGCTTTACCGCAATCAACAATATTGACAGAGCCTATTGTGAGTTACCGTCCTTATTTCCATTCGCAAAAGTTAAAGATTTCTCGCTGGGTAATATTTTGATTTTTGTCCAAAATGGGGATTACGAAATTGATGTTGTGCTTGAAGAGGGAATTTATGCTACGGGTTACGCGCACCAAATCTCAGCCAAAAAGAAAAAGTCCTATTTTTGCTTGTTTGGCATTCACTTTGACAACCACCTGCTGAGCGAACTGGCCGCAATTGATCAGCCCTGCCGTCATGATCTCGACGAAATCAGAATTGGCAAAATTTCTTACCCAGTCATGTCCATCTGCCGTCGTTGCGGACAACTATTCACATGTGCATGTTTTGACGGTCATTATTCCTGCAAAAATGAAATTGAAAAACAATTGCCTTACGGAAATAGTGAACAAGTGCTACGGTCTCAAGTAGACAATATTCAAGTATTGAATGGAATCTGCAGCCTATGTACCGGCAAGGTTCCAGGTCATATGTACGGCAGCTACATGTACTATTCCACATTTCTTCAGCGTTATTTGCCTTATCACACATTATTTTCCCGAAAAAATCTGGGGCATGACGTCTACGAGGGGGCAGAGTACAAAAACATAGAAAACGAAGTTAGGGAAGCTTTTGGCTATCCAAAAATCGGGGAGAAATGGATTTCGGAGACGATTTTGTTCAACATAGTAAAACTGATGTTCTCTCCAATGCAGGTCGTTCATCACTATCGAGGCATCGAGCTTCAGGGTTTAGAGCTTGACGTATGGATACCCGAGATTCGGCTAGGTATCGAATACCAGGGAGAACAACACTATCAGGCTTTGGGCCATTGGGGTGGCGAAGATGGACTAAAGAAACGGCAGGACAATGATCGTAAGAAAAAAACCATTTGTAAACAGTATGGTTACACGTTGATTGAGTTTTATTATCATGAAGAATTATCCGAAGAGGCCATCCGAAAAAAACTCTTTCGCCACTTGCGATCTCAAAAAGGGGCGGAACAATAGTTGCCTGTTGCAAGCGCTCAAGGCATAAGGCTTGTATCGAGCCGCCAACCTTGTTCAGCGTAGTGCGTACAACCATTATTAATACGAGGTTTAGCAACACACATGTTGTGTTCCAAACTTTGAGTTTGGGAGGTTTGCAGTTTGACCTGACTAAATAGGATCATTCTGCTAATAGGATCGTATTCAGTAAATTCAGCTCATTCGAAGCGGCAAGGTATCTATCATCAAAAATCAATTCCAATCGTGCCGGATCTTGTTCTCCAATCACTGCAGCATAAGGTATGCCAGCATAACGGGCAATAACAGGGAGCACTTCTGCTGATGTTGCCAAGCAGGCGCCAAGCGCATCCCGCCATGCGAGTTCGTCATCGCCAAGCGAGGGTAGCCGGCCGCTAGCATCTTTTTTCCAAAATCTTGGGTAATCCAAAGGCACAACCAGCCAGGTTGATGGAGATTGTAGTGATTTGATGGTTGAAAATTCGCGAGTCGCTTCTTCCTTTTCTCGCGCCAGTATTCTGAATAGCTCTTCGGCCGGTTGTCTCAATTTAAAAGGTAATGTTTCATCTCGATGGATATAACCCAGTTCTCCGAACAGTTTTGCGATTTGATGACCAACGTCCGTTGACCAGCCTTCGACATTAAATCGTTCTTGTTTTTCGAGATTTTCCCAATGTTCCAGCCAAAAAGGACCGATACAGTAGAGATGATCTGGAAGCAAACAGTCAGGATCGTCATTCGGTGAAATCAATAGTGGGGCATTATCTGCACTGGCACGTCTGGAAAACTTCTGGATATCCTCCAACCGAGAAACACTTTTAAAATCCTTAGCTCTTGCTGTTGCATCCAATGAAAACTTCGAGAATAAGTGTTGCGTGTTTTTCTGGGCATTGAAAACTAAACCACGCCGATTTGCATCAGCAGAATAATCTCTCAAAAAAACGTCTGCCTCCTTTAAAAACGCCCTGACATGCGTACTCATCAGCGACAGCATTTCTTCGCTGCCAATTCCGCCCACCGGGACCATGGCAAGATTTTGCTTATCCAGACCGGCGTCACCGACAATCCGCGTATAAATAGTCGCCCTGAGCATGACCAAATAGGTTAAGAGATCGCTGACCTGCCTGAGCCATTGCCGGAGCTCTGGAATTTCATCCTGTGGCAGAAAATCCTGGAGTAACATGACTAATCGGCGATCTTTCCAATCGCCATCATCTTGGATACTGCCATCGTCCGCAGTATAGTTTTTACCTCGACCGCGATAAATCAACTGAGCAACTTCCATTAACGCCGCTTCAATTCCAAAACGCGGTAGCAAAGCGATGATCCAATCGGTTTTAGGAAAAGATACTCCTCGTGCTCCGCTTGAGGTCATCAGAAACACTTTTACGGTATCTCGGCGATCATCTGCTATTAGGGCCTTGCGTTTGGCGGCGGTCACACTCGAATCCAGGATTGCCACTTGCTTTGCGTTTAAGAGAGGCTCGCCTTCTTCGCTCGTAACTAACAATGTCTCTACCGAACGTAAAAAAGCTTTGTCTTGCGCAAAAAAGATAACCTGGTCGGCGCCGGAAACTAGTGCCCGCTTAATTTCCTGGATGACATTACCGATAATCGTTTCACCTTGTTGCTCGACTATGGCTTGCCGAACAGTCTGCGTTCTTCCATCGGATAATTCGCCAGGCTTTATCAGATCAAGCCTTACCCGGTAATCTATCGATAACTTTGTTGCCGGGTAGCTGTTGGTCATGATGTGTAAAACCGGCAAACGCTTTCCCCCAATTCTGACTGGCATGGCTGCCAAACGAAACGGCCTTTTCCCAGCACTTTTAGAAACCAATACTTTATCTGGGGTGCGCTTGCCGCTATTTAGATAACGATCAAGGACGATTTCGTTACCCAGCGAGGCGTCAGAAACAATCAGAATCACTCGAAACAATGGTTCACTTTCAAACGACCGAATGAATTGTTGGTCCAGCCATTTAGCGACAGCATGAATAAATGGAGCACCTGCGCCATCACCGGTCAATTCATCGACCATGACCACAATGGTTTGGATGCGCTGTGCGAACGCCCGTCGTTCTTGTTTGCCGGCCTGATTGTTGGTAGGATTTTTAAACAGGTTATCCAGAGCCGACAAAGTGCTTTTGTCTCCACCCAGATCTCGATAACCCTGAATAGCCGCAGTCAGCACAACTCGATTGATGCAGGGGTTTTCTGCCAGCAGATTGCGAGTAGTCAGGGATAAGACCTTCAATACGCCGGGTCGTTTAACATCCTCCATTCTATCTTGCCGTTCAGTTTCTGCACGTTTGCGATGGCTTGAACCGATATGCGTGAGTTCAAGCTCTTCCTTCCGAGAAGGCGTAAGGATCAGCGTACTACTATCAGGGTGCTTTAAATCTTTAACGCCATCCGCAACGACTGCACTATCGACTACTCGTTTTAGTGTAAAACCTTCCTGTGGTTGTTTTTCATACCAAGCCTTGGCGGCGCCAATCAGTTTCGAGTATGTGGTGACGGTAAGGATACCGGTAGGCTGTTTGCTAATTCTATCCCGCGACAGGTTTTCTGTAACATCGTCATTAATAATGACCCTTGGGCTGACATAAAGGAACAAAAAACCTTCGCTGGATTCCTTGAGGAAACTGACGACTGCCGTGGTTTTGCCGATACCTGGATTACCTTCAAGTCCAAGTACGGTAATTTGGCCTAACGCCGATGACCGCATACCGGCGACCACGGCGGCTGAATGTAGATCGCGTAATGGCACTGGCTGGCCGTGACTAACTCGTTCAGCGAGTGTTTCCGAAATCACCGTTTGCGGATTTGCTTTCAGAAAGTATGCTATGTCGGAGTCTAAATCCACCCAGGACAATGCTTCGAACCATGGTACGGTCGCCATGGGATTCAGAAAACCTTCGACTTCTTCAGAAAAATTGTAGGCTAGGCTTTTACCAGGTTCCGGCAACTCACGCATATCGAGAAACTGTTTGCTGATCACTTTGGGTAAGGCTTTTCGAATCTTGTCAAAAGCGTGGCGAATATGATCGTTCAGAGCATCTTCATCGCAGTCCGGCACTTTTTCACTATTGCGGTAGGCTCGACCAAGACTGTCTATCAGGGAAATCCGCGGATCGTTTTCAGGGTCAATAAAGAATCGGGCGCTTAAGCTTTCAAACCCGTTTTGAGTAATAGATAACGCTCGTGCCTTGCAAGGCTTATCATCAAATCCCTTGCTCTTTAGCCAACGCAAGGAGGTATGGACATAAGAGGCTGCCTGGCATAATTTGTATAAGGGTTTATCGCGACCAGTAAATGCCGGCAAGTGGTTTTTGATATCGGGAGAGAGGACAAATTCTTCTCCGGAAACCTCGGCGCATACCCTTGAGAAAACGCTTCGGGTATCCATGAACCAGGCAAAACGCCGCAGTTCTTCAAGATGTGCCTCAGGTTTTCGGTAATCGGCAGTTTCCGGCAAGCCGTTCAGGGAAAACTCCAGACAGAGGAACTCTCTGTCGAGCTGTTCATAGCAAGGCTCCAACCATAACAAAAAATCCGCCCTGACTGGAAAACCTTTATCAGCCAAAATAGAATCGACACGTTGATCTTGGCTAAAGACTGTTGAAAATTCCAGCAAGGCGGCATCTTTTTCAACATCAAAATCGCTCTGCAAACGGGGTGGCTGTAACGGACACCACAAGGCTTTTATGCTGTAGTCTTCTGGGCCGGATTTTAATTTGCGTAGGTATTCACGCATAGCTGTTTGGCCGAGCCCCATGCCCAACTCGAATAAATGGCGAGCAGTTTCACGGGTTCTGATTTTCAGATTGGGATCGACTTCTTGAAGTTCGTTGGCTAAAGCCGCATAAATGTCAGCAGTATCCAATGACCTCCAATGCGTAAAATCTAAGCGATCCTGATCACGAACGCCACTGGCAATCAATGCCGTCAATACCCCTCTTTTGACAGCAATTTCGAATACCTGTCCCCATAGAGAATGCCGCTGGTTTAGATCGAGCATAACCTAGCCGCTATGGAGGCTATCAGTAACATGTGACAACAATGCCGGCAATGACAGTAATACATTGCCTTTACGCCGGCTGGAGGGCAGTACTTCAATTTCGCCGGCAGCATCGTTTGACGATGGCTGCACCCAGCCAAAAGGATCCAGCACGGGTTTGAAAACGCCGCCTTCGGGTTGCTTTTCCGCTTCCAGAAAATGTAGTCCTCTAAGAACGTTTAATAGACACTCTCGGATGCCATTGCTTGAACCCAGCAGATTGGAGCGCACACGCTCCCTCCACTCGCTGTTTTTAACCTGATAATCGGCATCCCAAAAATAAGTACAAAAACCAGACTGAGGCCTTGCCGCATCATCATTGCCAACAATCGCCAGCGTTGCAAAGGTATAGACAGGGATAAGTTGCTTGAGTACCCCATCGCCCTGGTCGATGGCAAATTCATCATGATCGGAAATTCGCACGGCTTCAAATGCCGATTCCAATTTGCTACGAGTGTGCAGACGGGTGGCTGGAAATACATCTCTTCTCAGCATATATAAGCAGACATGGGGAAACTTAGTGGCCACCTCGTCTAGAAATGCAGTTTGCGTATGCGGAGAATGACGCTGCGCTGAACGGTTAATCCGGCGATTACCGAAATGATTTGATACCAGTATGATGTGTTCATAGCCAAGTGCTTGCAGCCTTGATACTTCTTCGACGATGAGTTTAGGGCTTTTGAATGCATCGCGCGTTTCAACGATATGGGTTTGCATCCGATCAACGGCAAATCGATAGCCAGTTGATGCTGCATTAAACGCTTCCGCAAGATAGGTTTTTGCCCGGAATATAAATCCATCGGTATCATCGGTTTCCGGATGATCGTCGCAAGGACGAGTCGTATAAATTAGCGCGGCAATTTTATTGACCGGTAACGTATGTTTCGTGGCTACAATCATAGGAAATGCCGCCGATAATGCAAAAGCTGCCCCCCTAGCTTTGTAATGGTTATTGACCCCATCAGCTACCAAGCCTTGCATACGCACGGAAATATCACGCATCAGTGCGGATTCGACAGCTTGTGAAATCGCATACACCCAATGATCGCCTTCATCCTTTGCGGCGCTTTTCCCCTGCTGCTGGAAACGTACCATCAATGCAGGGCAGGTTTCTGAGGTTTGAATGGCTAGCTTTTCGCTCACCACCTGAAGCACCACGTAAACCAGAATAGCCATTGCCGAAGCAGCGGCTGCGCGATATTGCCGGCTATCCTCCTCAGGATATTTTGGATGATTGCGATATTTCAAACGTTCTGGATCATACCAAATATCTATCCCAGCGGGCATACGCCACGCAGGCTCAATATTGACTCGAAATTCCTTAGTGATGGGGTTTTGTTTTTCATCAACCCGTATCGGTATCCAGGTGATATTTAGGAGTTGACTGGGTAGTTCCCGATGAATTTGAACCGTAGAATTGTCATCTTCCTTTACGGACAGTGTTCTTTCGTTTAACACAGTTCGAACACGCACCGAAAATAAGGGATCAATCACTTCATCCGGTTTGCGGGCAATTTGGATATGCTTGAACCACTCAATGTTTTCAGGTTGACCTGAGGCAGGTTTGATCAAAGGATCGCGGACCCTACCTCTGGAGCGCTCTATAGATGACCAATCAACGACGCCTTGCTGAACAACCAAGTACAAATCATCAACTGATCGTTGCGCATGGGCAATGATGTTACGGGATTTCGTGCGTAGCAAGCTGATTAAGGTTTTACTCAGTTCCTTGACGCTAGGGCTCCAGGAGCACAAATCATCCAATAACAGAGTCACGCCCGATTGGCCTTGTTCATGAAGTCGGATCGACAGTTGCTTAGCCTCTGCCAACAGATCGGATGAATTAATAGTCGGATTCAAAACCAGCCAAAGAAAAACAACCTCGCTGAGGCTTCTGCGCAGTATATATGGCGACAATTCATTGCCCGACTCACCGAGAAGTATGTCACGCAAACGTTTAAGCCGTGCATCAAAAGCGGGTTCCATCTCACTTCGCGGATCTTTACCATTTACCCTAAATCGGTAGCTAACTTCGCGAACAACCGAGACACCACGGGTTTGCGGATCGACCCGACGCGATTCAAACAATTGGGTATTCCATTCAGACCAGACTGGCAGGCAATTATAAAACAGGGCTTTAATGAGTTCTTGGGAAAAGGAAAACTCCGCACTTAAACCAAAAGCGCGTGTTAAATCGAAATGTAATGAGTGCGGCGATTCCGGCGCACCGTAATACTGGAAAAGCTGATTTACTCGCTGAACATAATCGACAAACCGACAGTCATTGATTTGCTCAGATTTTGATATTTGGACGGCAAGACTTTCCATAATCGCAAAACTGACTCGCAGCCGAATGCGTGACAATGCTTCGTCTTCAAGGAAATTCAAAAAACGAGTGACTTGGCTATCCTGTTTATCAAAGTCCTGCCGGAGTGTTTCAAGCAGTTTTTCCTGCTGAACACTATCAAACTCGTCGTCTCGATAAGACTGAGCATTTGAAATACTTGTCGCCATACGCTCCAACCAATCTTCAGCCTGAATTTCTTCCTGAGCTGAAAAAACCCGCGCAACATCCTTTTCACGAATTGATGCAATGCGGTCGGTTTTGGCAAATTCCATTGCTACCATTTGTCCTGGAAGTTCTTTCAGAAAATCTCTGATTCCGGTCAGCTTTGACAAAGCCTCAAGTGCCGACGTAGGATCATTGACTAACAGATTATCTTTAGAAACGCGAAGTTTCTCGATATCATCTGCGATGAGACGTTTTAATTTGGTGATCTGTTGAGATAACCCCGTAATATTGTCACTATAGATTCGCCCCCCAAGCTTTGCGGTAAAACTTTTCGGAGGACTCACTAAATCTCGCAAAAAACCTGTAGTTGGCGAGTGTCTAAACGATTCAAGTAATTCTTTTTGTGAGAGAAATCGCTTAAGTATTCCATAAGTGTTGACGCTTAGTCGATGTTTGACTGGATCAAACTTTAGAACGGGCCAAGTGAATGGATGATCGGAAGCGTCACCTTTCGGGGGAAAGGCTCTGACTAAGAAATTAATTAGTGATGCGAGGTCTGTTGATGGAATTTGTCCGCGCGCATGCACGGACGCTCCACCTTGTTGAGGTAGTTGCGACATTGGCATTCTCCATATAGATTGATCTTTTCAGATCACATCGCCCTCTAATGTATGCCAAACAAAAGAAAACGGGATTTCAATTCTATAACGGTGAGTTTATAGCAGATGAAACATTTTGTTATAAAAATATTTAATCTGGAAATTGATTAACAATTTGAGGCATGAAACTAGGCCATGTCGTCAATTGAGCCGCCTAGCGAAGGCCGGCAAGTTGCTAACCTACTTATAACAAAATGGTTACTGAAAAAAAATGCAATACCACCAAAGTTTATCGAGGCTGATAGCCATGCATCGCCAAAGTTTTTCTGAATTTCTCACCAGCAGCCAACATTCGATAGGCTTCAGCATCATCAATAGCGTTGCTGCGATAATCTGTAAAACCAACCCGCTTAAAAAACTGCGCTAAATCCCAAGCCTCCTGGTCGGTGAACTCTACGGTGACACTAATTTCTGATTTCTGTTTCGACATATTGCACGCTCCTTCGTTTTCAGTTTTCAACGCTAGCCCCTTCAGCCAAATTCACTTTGTCGCTTTCAGATAATTCCTCCGGCTCAGCTAGCAATCCTGATTCTTCCCTGGCTGATCGCACCTCTTCACCACGCCCCTGAGCATAAGCCGCTCGATGCGCTCTTTGTTCTATCGTGACGATACGGCTTGCCAGGCGCTGCAACCTCTGTTGCCAGTGATAGTGCGCCTCAGCACAATGTTTGCTACTCAAGATCTGACACAACCACAAGGTATCCATGACCATCATCAATTGATCCAGCAACTTGATGAGCTCCAGGAATTGCGCAACCTGAGGTGAGGTAATCTGCGCCTTGAAATCAGTCGGATTAGTATAGATGGGGGTTTCGGTCAGACCATTTTCGGTATACAGCTTATCCAGCCGAGCCTTCTCCTGCTGAAGTTGTTGGGCGCAATCACCAATCATCTTGCTAACTATGCCCTCCACCTCATCAATGGCTAGTTCGTCACCGACGATACGCAAGATCACATCAATGGCATATAAGGATTTGATAAGTCGGTCGTAACTTTTCCGGATGACTCGATTCGCTTGTTCGCTGTTGATTTTGATGGTTCGTTCAAATACGGGGCGGCTAATCACAGGTCGAACCTGTTTTTCGGGTGGTGCGATATCTGCCATGGCTACTCCTTTAAATCATCTTAGTAATTCCCCGATGATAAATCGCATTTTCGATACTTTTGCTGACGCAGATGGCTGATCTGTGCATCTGCGTCAGCAAAAATGCAAATAATTTAATGTTTAATCTTTGGCAATCGACTGATCGGTTTTAGTCGCTCTTTTCAATCAATGCTGGAGTTTACACATACAAAAATCCAAACAATTCATGTCGTCTTTCGAGACGATTTGATCCGACATTTTGTCGGCGTTCCGCTTTTAAGCGGCGTAGATGATTTTCATCGACGTGTCGGGTGCGTCAAGCCCGATGTGATTTGAATGTGTTAAGTAATTTTTTCAATCCTGTTCTGGGAAGACCAATTCCCCAGCGGGAATTGTTTACCTCCCAGGCATTAGATCCAGCGCCGCGCGGTTGGATTTTTTAAGTCAATCTCCGGGCGCGGACGGAAGAGGAGGTAACAATTATGGCAAGTCGTGGAGTCAACAAGGTTATTCTGGTCGGCAATTTAGGCGCTGCACCGGATGTTCGGTATCTGCCTACGGGAGGAATGGTCACGGTTATTCGTCTGGCAACCAGCGAATCCTGGAAAGACCAAGAAAACCAACTTCAGGAACGCACAGAATGGCACCGGGTTGTGTTTTATCGCCGCCTGGCCGAAGTCGCTAGTGAGTTTCTCAAGAAAGGCAGCAAGGTTTACGTCGAAGGCAGTTTACGCACCCAGCAATGGGAGCAAAACGGTGAAAAACGTTATACCACCGAAGTAATTTGTAAAGAACTGCAAATGCTCGATCGGACAAACGAGAACGATAGCGCTGGCAATGGTGGAAAACAAAATCCCGCAAAAGCACAGCAAAACCGTTCCGCGTCAGGTAGGTCGAATTCAAATCAGCAAACTCAAAATCAGAAACCACCAGTTTCAACGGCTGCGGCTAATGCTGTTGGCAATTATGATGATTTTGACGACGACATTCCGTTCTAAAAAGCATAGAAAACTGTTCTTAGCTAGCTATCTATCAGTTATTAAGCAGTAATCATTGATCTACAACCATGCAACTTTTGTTGTTTCGGTATTTTCACCCAATGGGGACGTAACTCCCCGGCCGGGGCATTGCGTCCTCTGATATTGATAAGGAGAACGTAATGAGCAATCAAAACAGAAACAACCAGGCCCGAACCCGTAACCTGCCGATGCCCGTTGAGGCCAAGCAGATTTACGAAGTTTCCGAGCAATCCTGGAAAGTATTGACGGAAGTCACTTTTCCAACCGCCAAAACCCCGGAAGCCATCATGATGGCGCTGGATTACTGCCGTACCCGCAAGCTGGATATCTTCAAAAAGCCGGTGCATGTCGTACCGATGTGGAGCGCCGCCTTGGGCCGCAGTGTGGAAACCGTCTGGCCGTCCATCATGGAAATCCAGACTACCGCCTCGCGTACCGGGCTTTGGGCGGGTATGGATAGACCGACATGGGGTCCTGACAAGACGCATACTTTTAGCGGTCGCTATAAGGATGATAACGATCAATGGCAGGAAACATCTGTCACAGTCACTTTTCCAGAATGGGTAGCAGTCACCGTTTACCGTCTGGTTAACGGTCGCCGCTGCGCATTTACAGAAGAAGTGTACTGGATGGAAGCCTACAGCACCGCTGGCGGTAAAAACTCGCAAGTTCCCACCGCCATGTGGATCAAGCGTCCGAAAGGACAATTGGCCAAGTGCGGTAAGGCGGCCTCGTTACGAGCGGCTTTTCCGGAAGAATGCGGGTATGCAGCCGAAGAGATGGATGGCAAAAGCATAGACGATCTCAATGACGCCACGGTAATCAACGGTCAGGCTACCCGGATCGATACTGAGTCCGAACCAGATCATCCTGGTGCTCAGTCCGCAGCCGGTACGAATGACTCGCCGCGTGTCATCGACTTGTCGATGATTAGTCCTAAAGTGCAAAAAGCCGTGGCGGAACTGGTGCGACGCACTGCGTTGGCCGGCGCCTGGCAAGCTGCTTACGACTATTCCAATAACAAGTTCTCAGGGCTGGATTTAACCTTCGCCATTGCGGAACTGGATAAAGCCTCTGCGGCACATAAGTCAGCATCCGCCAATGATGGTCAGCCAATTGAAGGTGAAGTCTTACCGCCATTGACACCGGCTGAACAGGCCTTGAATCAGGCGCGTGAAACTCTGAATGCTGCCCGGACTTAGCTGGATGTTTGCTGTTTAAACCTTACTGCCGGCGCTTGCTAGATTTTAGCGATCGGTATTCGTTTCCACCCTCATTGGGCGTCATGTATCGCCCTTGGGGTGATGTTCATGACGCTCTCATTGTTATAAGGAGAAGTTATGAATGCAATCGATCAATCGTTTAACCGCATGCCTTGTTTTACCGACTGGCGGCGCTACGATTCACCCACCGTGTTACGCCGACATGGCCGTGGTTTTCTGGAACGAACCTGGAAATCCGGTCAGCTCAGTACAGAACCGCAGCCATTGACCAAACCGGAGCTGAAAACCCTGGTGGAAAGCTATGGCGGACTGTGTTTCTGTTCGGCTGATAAGACCTTGCTGTTGTTTACCGATTATCACTGGGCCAGGCGTTGTCAACGTCAGCTCATTGAGCGCGGCGTCTCGACCATCCGCATGGGTTGTCACATTCAGTTGCAGGGGCAATGGTGATGAAAGTCATCGATGTCTCGCAGCGATCCGATGCGTGGCGGCAATGGCGATCACAAGGCGTCAGTGCCAGTGAAGCAGCGGTGATCATGAACCGTTCTCCGTATAAAACGCCCTGGCGTTTGTACGCGGAGAAAATCGGTCTGGTGCTGGAGCAAAACCTGGACAACAACCCGTTGATTCTAGCAGGCATTCGCCAAGAGCCCTTGGCCTTGCAACGCTTCGAGGAAAAGCACGATGTGTTGTTATTGTCGGTTTGCGGCGAGTCAGAACGGTTTCCGCTGATGCGGGCATCGTTTGACGGCCTGTCCGAGCAGAACGAGCCCGTGGAAGTGAAATGTCCGCATGAGACCACGTTTCTGGATGTAGTGCTGAACCGGGAATGGTCGGATGCCTATAAGCTTTATTGGCACCAGGTGCAACAGCAACTGCTGGTGTCGGAAGCTGAACGTGGCTTTCTATTCTTCTACCACGAAGGTCAGGACGTGGAGTTTGAAATCCGCCGCGATGAAGCTTTCATCAATACGCTGATTCAAACCGCCATGACGTTTTGGGCCAATGTCAAGAACCGCAAGGAACCCGATAAGAACCCCGAACGCGATCTTTACCTACCCAAAGGCGCGAGTGAACTGGCCTGGCAAAAGCTGGCGGCCAATTACCGGCAGAACCAGCAATTGCTTGAAGACATCAAGGGCCAGATCGAAGTCATTCAATTCCAACAGACGCAGTACGAAAAAGCCTTGGTGGAGATGATGGGCGATTATCTGGCAGCCGAGCATTCAGGCGTGCGGGTCAACCGCTATCTGGCGCAAGGCCTGATCGATTACAAAGCGGCCATCAAGGCGCTAATTCCGGATTGTTCGGAAGCAACGCTGGAAGCCTATCGTAAACCTTCCGCCCAGCGGATACGCATGACCTGTCGTGATGATGACGGGAAACGCGCCGAGGTGCCCTTCGATCCTGAGGTACTGAAAGAAATTGTCGGCGTCGATTATTGGTTTTGATAAGGGAGAGATGAAAGTCATTCGTGTACCGGATACGTCAATTCCGGTTTTGCAGTCCCACTGGGGTTCATCCGCCCCTTGGGTCGTGGTGAATCCTTTTTTCAATCAAAGGAGGTTCACCATGAATAAAGACTTTTGGAAAATCCTGTTTACCTGGCTGGAAACCGCCAGTTTGGAAGAGTTACACCATAAACGAAATCTGGTTCAGCAGATGCTTGGCCAAATCCATGATCGTGGATTGAAATCGGACATCCGGCGAATTCTGCGCTTTATGGACGAGGAAATTCTTGCCCGTGCAGAATTATCCAAATTGATGTCTGTGGCTTGATTTGATGTTTTTAAGTTTGTTCTGAAACTGTTCGCCCCCTGGTTTGCCAGGGATTTAAACCACCCGAAGGGTACGCCAACCCCTTCAGGGGCGTGGTGTGCCTTGTGATTCGGGTTTTACCCCGCTTATAAGGAGTTCACCATGATAAAACAGTATTCGATTGCCGATACTTTCGGTATTAACGCACCGGCCAGCATGAAGGTCGAAGGTTTTGAGCCTGCTCAAAATCCTTATGTGCCGACGCAAAAGCCTTATGTATTCCGCAAGGATCATTTGCGCGATGTGCTGGCGTTTTTAGGATCACCCAATGGCGATGGTTTGTATCTGACCGGTCCGACCGGTTCCGGTAAAACCTCGTTGCTTGAGCAAGTTGCTGCTAGATTGCATTGGGGCGTCCATGCCGTCACCGGTCATGGCCGCATGGAACTTAACGATCTGCTTGGTCAGTATATGCTGATCGACGGTGGCAGTATGAAATGGATAGATGGCCCGTTAACTCTGGCTGTCCGTCTGGGACATGTGCTGCTGATCAATGAAATCGACGCAGTTGATCCGGCTGAACTGATCGGTCTTAACGAGATTGTGGAAGGCAAGCCCTTGACAATACCGCAGACCGGTCAAGTGATTGCGCCACATCCCAAGTTTCGTCTGGTCGCTACCGGTAATAGTGCCGGCGCTGGTGATCAATCGGGATTGTATCAGGGTGTGTTACGTCAAAACTTGGCATTTTTAGACAGGTTTAGGCTGATGGAAGTGGGTTACCCCGATCCTGATGACGAAATGAAGCTGCTGTCCGATGTCGTGCCCAATATGCCGGAAACGGTAAGGGTAAGCATGATCAAGGTTGCCAATCAAATCCGCAAAGTATTTATCGGCGGTTCTGACGGCGGCGGCATGTTGTCGGTGACCTTATCGACTCGTGGTCTGGTGCGTTGGGCATCCTTAGTGGCGACCTTTAAAAGCGCTCCCAATGCGCTGGCTTACTCTCTGGACAGAGCCCTGACTTTTAGAGCCGAACCGGCCGAACGCGAAGCGATTCATCGCATCGCTAAGGACGTTTTTGGCGATGACTGGATGGTGTAGTCATGGCGAAGTGGAATTTATTTCGGCATCGCAATAGTGATGGTTCCAGCAAGGATTGGGCAGTTAAGAGCAATTCAGATGGGACAATAACAACCCGTTGGGGAAAAACGGCATCGTGTTTACCGAGTTCTGGTACGCGAAGCGGCATTATTCAAACTGTCATCGAACGGCAAAAGCGAAACAAGGGCTATGTCTTTGTCGCCGAAGTCGATATCGATCAGGATGGCAATGTCAGCTTAGCCAGCCAAAACCAAAACGGAAACCTAAATCAGCAGCCTGAAGCAGATGGAAGTCCAAGCTTACAACCTGATAACTCAAGGTCTGTGGTGGACATTCTGTACTGGCATATTGAATGTAAAGCTGATCACGACACCTGTGTCACCTTGGGTATCGAAGTTCGGCGCATGCTTGGATCAATTCAAGCTTGTGACGATCTGTTTCCTAAGCCTGAGCAGGACTGGGATGGCTGGCAACAGTTGATAGACCATACCTTGAATCCGCAAGCCTTTACCCAAAGTGGACAGATTCAGCAAGTTCATGGCGTTATGCCATGGTTGTTGTTGATGGCGTTAAAGTTTAAAGGTTTTGTCGACTTAGAAATAGGCATGGCCAGCGAAAATAGTCGGGAAATATCCGCTGACCTGAAGGCAGAACCGGAAGTGCTGGCGTTTTTTGGCGCCGATCTGGAAGCTGTTCGACCGTTGGCGGAAATGCTGGGATTGCTAAAACCAAAACTGAATCTTGCTCTGGCAATGGCCGATCAAGACGATAACTGGTTCTAGCTGAATGCTAAATAGCTAGCAAAATAGTTAACGTTAATTCATTAAACCCGAAAGGGGCCATCCAGCCCTTACGGGGTCAGATGCGCCTCTTTCACATAGGAGGTACCTATGACGCAAACTGCACAAATCATTCTGGATAAAGTGGTGTTGGTGAAAGTTGAAGCCAATATCTACGGCGCCCGGAAAAAACTGAAAAAGGAAGACCTGGTGCTCGCCGATGGCAGCAAGCTGCCGCCGGAAGATTTAGCCAGCCTGGGTTCCAAGCGCCTGCTTGATCCCGACCAGCTAACCGTGTTCAATCGCCTGAAGAAGGAAGCCGAACGCATATGTTTACGCGTCGGTACCCGCTTTCTGGGTGGTTTTATCATTCCCAGTGACTCGGCAAGTTCGATTACTGAGGAACTGGATCGCATTGCAGTGGATTTTACTAAAGCGAAAGCTGATTTTTTGGCTGGCTATGATAGCGCAGTGAACGATTGGTTGGTTAAACATCCGGAATTCGCGGGGATTATCGAAAAAGCGGTCGACTCGGTGGAATTTGTATCCACCCGACTTTCATTCGATTATCTGGTATTGGCGGTCGCCATGCCGGAAACCTTGCCGGAAAAGGACATCGAACGTCTGGAGAGTAAAATCGGCTCGTTGAGCGAACAGATGTTCCATGAAATTGCGGTGGAAGCCAATCATCTGATCGAGCAGTCCCTGTTAGGCAAAGATCATGTCACGCGCAGTGCGCTAAGGCCGATCAAGCGGATACGGGATAAGCTGGACGGCCTGGGATTTCTGGATTATCGGGTAGCGCCGGTGGTGACTACAATCGACGACCTGCTAGCCAGAATTCCAGACCGGGGTGCAATTGAAGGTAGTCTGTTGCAGGAAATCCTGGCAACCGCCATGTTGCTGGCCGATCCGGATAAAACTCGCCGGCATGGTGAGGGTTTGCTGGCCGGTCAAACTATGGTGGAGGAAGATGAAACACTGGAGGTAGATAACAATCCGCCTATCGTTTCTTCATCTGCTTTGCACGTTGAATTACTTGACCAGGCTAATGCAGTTTCCGACAGCGTCTTGGAAGATACAAACTTGTTGGTTGTTTCTGGCCAAACTGTAATTGCAGGTGAATCTGTTGTCGATGTTAATGAAGTCAATCCTGTTGAAGATAGCGAAATGGGTGCCGATGACGATCTGTTTTCCGGCCTGTTTGACGGCATTTTCGAAGAGGATGACGCATTAGACGCAGAACTGGAAGTCATCGCGTCATCTGAGTCTGATTCTAAATCAACTTCTGAGTTTGAAGCGGATTTGGTGACGACTGAAGAAGATAGCGAGGAGAATTCGGACTCGGATTACTGGTTTTAGCTGGAAGCGTCGTAGTCATTTCGATATTTAAACACTAACCCAATGGGGCAAATCATCGTCCCCTAGGGGCTATGGCTTGCCTCTAACTTTTAGGAGCAAGCCATGAAAAATAACACACTGCATAACGCCTTTCCCATTGTGGCTGCCGCTATCGGCAACCGTTTTGGCATCAAGGTGAAAGTCGGCGGCGATCAGGCCTATACCAACGGCAAGTTGATTCAATTACCGGCCTACAACGGCAACGATCCTGATTATCAGGATTATGCTTGGGGATTGCTGGCGCATGAATCCGCACATATTCGCTATTCCGACTTTACTATTAATTACGGAAACTCGGTATTACGCCGGCGTTTGTGCGGCGCGATTGAAGATGTCCGCATTGAGCATGAACTGGCCAAGGATTTTCCTGGCACTCGGCTAACGCTGAGAACAGTGATTGAAAAAATGATTGTTAACGGCGGTTTCGTTGCAGCCGGTGCAGAAGATCATCTGGCCAATGTGCTGTATGGCTATGTGTTGAAAAGCCTGCGTGCGCGGGTACTCGGGCAGACGGCTTTAAATCCTCTGGTTGATATCAGTGAACAAGTGCTTAAGACACATTATCCTGTCGGCGCGGTAATCAGGCTGAAGGGTCTGTTATCGGAAGTGCCGGACGGCCTGAAGTCGGAAACCGATTGCCTTAATCTGACTGATCGCATCCTGACCATGATAGAGCAGGAATGCGAAAAGCAGGAGCAAGCAAGACAGCAGAAGCAGAATGACCAGCCGGATCAAACAGCTAAGGTTGATTCTGATTTGGATGCCAACAGTGGGAATTCGGGCGACGATCATTCCGATCAAACTTCTGATAGTTCTGATAGTTCTGATAGCTTGGATAACGCTGATACATCAACAGATTCTGGGAATACAGAGGATGCAGATAATTCTGAGTCCAATGAGGACGCCAGTATTCCAGCAACTGTAAATTCTGACTCAGAAGTTCAGAAAGAAGATGAGTCTCAATTGGCAAATAGTTGTCAGCCTGATCCTAATGAGAATGAAGATATGGATTTCCGGCAATTACTGGAAGCCATTCAGTCTGTCTCAGACGCTGATTTCGATCAGGATGTGTTTGAATCGGTGAAATCTGTTCTGGCACTGGATGATCGTCATGTACCCGAGTCTGTGATGCCCGTGGGTTTAAAACCAATCGGTAACGAAGCGGCCGGTCTTAGGTTGCTGGACAAGGTGCAAAGCGAATCGGTGAAAATCCGTGCCGCCCTGCAAGGCCTGGTGCAATCGCAAAACCTGAATCGCATGCATCCGGCTTGCCGGGGACGGCGAGTGATAGGCAGACGGATTCCACAACTGGCTTTGGGTGATGTGCGGGTATTTGCACGCGGTGCTGTCAAGCAATCCCCGAATACCGCCATTCATCTGCTATTGGATCGATCTGAAAGCATGAGTGATCTGGTTCCTGATGATCAAGGGCAAACCTTTGCATCACGCTTATCGATTGCACTGGAAGCTACCCTGGCGCTGGCTTTGGCGTATGAAGGTATTCCCGGTGTTAATCCGGGCATTACCGCATTCCCAGGAATAGATGATGAATCGGTATTCCGTTTGCTGGAGCACGGAGAACGGGTGCGATCAAAAATCGGCGCCTATTCGTTATTGGCCAGAAACACCACGCCCATGACGGAAGCCATCTGGTTTGCAGCAGCGTCATTATTACGTTGCCGGGAACCGCGCAAGGTGATGATGGTAATGACCGATGGCCAGCCCAACGATCAATTGAGCACGCTGGAGATTTTACAGCGTTGCCGCGATAGCGGGATTGAAACCGTGGGTGTGGGTCTTGGCATTGATGTCAGTCATCTATTTCCAGTAGCTATCACCATCAATGATTTCAGGGAGCTTCGCAGCCAGTTGTTTGATCTGTCGAAAACCCTATTGATGGCGGCCTGATGTTCTGTAGCCGGTAACCGGTCACCGTATTGGTGATTGGGTTATCGGCCGCGGATTCTTGAATAAGCGTTTTTCCAATGCATTTGTTTCCAACGATTCCATTGGAAAACCCAAACATTTCATGCATTCCTTCGCGAATGCTGAATCCGGCTTAGGCCGGCGTTCCGTCTTTAGGCGGCGAGCATGTTAAACCATGATCGTGTCGGGTGCGTAAAGCCCGATGTAAAACGCATTTTGTCATTGCGAAATGCATACAACTTAACCCGCTTCGGGCGACCATCGCCCGGCCGGGTGCTGTTCATTCGAAGTTTTTTCTTAAAACTTTTAAAGGAGATCTTCAATGAACTTAATATTTGGCGTCATCATATTGGCAATGTTTATCCTCGCACTGCGGGTGATTTGGGCAACTGGTCTGCAAGTACTGGCGATGTTGCAAACCGCAATGGTGGCTATAAACCGCTATCGGGCGCTTCGTAACGCCAGGGCTTCAATTCCGGTCATCATGCCCCGCATCAACCATGAGGTGGATTGGGAAGTGATGTCCGATACGGTGCGCAAGGAAATACATCGGCGTAATAGCGGCTTTGGTGGCGAACTGGATCGTCTGGATAGGCAATACCAGGCCAAGCAGAAAACCATCAAACTGTATGAAGCCGATATTGAAATAGCTCGACTGGAACGGGAATTACAGAAAATCAAACCTGTCGTGATCAACCCCGTGCCTGAAGTCAAAAAACGCCACCAATCAAAAAATCGGTCGGCTCAGGAACAGGTTGTTCTGGATGAAGTTTCTTCCAAAACACCGCATCAGGTATATCAATTACGGGAAGCGTTAAAAGGTGCTGGTGTAACTGTACCTGTTAATCAACAAGCCCGCCATTGAAGACATGCAATTTAGCACCGGTTCGTGTATTGACACTGCGAACCGGGCTAAAGGTGTTTGGCGTTTCATTAGCAAGCACCATCATGCCGTCAGGCAGCAAGGACAGCAGGTCGTCTTGAGTCTCGCGTCTTAAGCGCCGGATTTTTGCTAAAAATGGCCAGGCTTGCTCAGGATCATCAATGCTGTTGAGTACATCGGCTTCAACTGTATCCAGTTTTTTGAAAATCTGTTGGCAATGGCTAATTGCATTCAGTCTTTCATCAACAACCGGAATTGCCATCGGTTTTCGTGCCTGATGGCGTTGCTCTGTCCTACTAGGACTCAGGAAATCAAAAATGCGCAAAATATCGTCAAACATGGCTAATTTCTCGTTAAATGAGGGATTTTATCCACAATATACCGTTTTTTGTGCAAATTCAAGTGTGCTGTTGCAGCTGATTTCTGGCTTTGACAGCGTTTTTTAACCCTGCGGGAACCTCAGCCTGCCGGGTGACGGTTTCTGCAATATTTGGAGGAACCGCCCATGAATTCAGCCTTGATGAATGACATCAGTCAGTCACGTTCTGAAACCACATCAGCCTGGTATATCAATCATTACTGCTGTCCCTATTGTCACCTGGAATGGCAGGACGAATGGGATTGCACCTGTAATGACAAATGCCCGGCCTGTAATAAAGAGATCGATCCCTATGAAAGCGATTTGGTCGAATCTTAACCCGGCAGAAGCTCGCGTCCTGTCTGGGCGTGGTCTCTTGCAATATCAATAGGAGTGACACCATGAAGAAAAAATTCGTCGTCTCGTATGAGATCGATTATATCCACCGCGTTTCGGTTGGCATTGAAGCTACAAATCAGGCCGAGGCTCAACAGATCGCCGAACAGGCGTTCAATGAAGCCTTGATCTGGGATGACACCGAAGCCATGCCGCTTTTGTCCGATGAATACCATGAGTCGGGCGATGAGAGCATGGTGTGGGAATGCGAATTGGTCGAACAATTGCCGGAACCGGATAGTTCAGTTCGGCAGTTGAAAAGCGAACAGGCTGCAATGCGGGTTTGCCGGGGATTGATTGAAGCCTATCAAAGCGGCGAACAGTCTGGCAGCTCGATTGCGTGGGAAGAACTGGATCAATTGATTCCGGTTGCGCTCAAGGCCTTGGATAAAAAATCGCTGGCGACATGAGGTATTGAACCCGCTAGTCAAATAGTAGAAATCAGTTTTACACAAAACTGCATAACCGATCCTGAGTTTGCTAAATCGAATTATTTTGGCGCTCATTGTTATCAACCCAAACGGGAATGTCATATTCCCGCCAGGGATTCATGACGTTCCCGATTTTTTAAGGAAACCATCATGAATCAATCGTTTTTTGAACACACATTTGGCAATGGACATTGCGTCCACTATCGCCGTTTGGCTTCGGGTACTTGCTATCACGCCGATACCCCAGAGACGGTAGTAGACATCTTGGAAACCGTCCGGCAGAATCAACGCAAAGTCAGGCTGTTTTATGGCGATGTGCAAACCGGTCAATCCTGGTTCGAGGAACACGATGTCGTTGGCCACATTGGGCGTTCGACGGGATCAATCAAGGTGCCGTTATTAGTGCCGCCAGGCGATATCGGCGGACCGGCCTTGCTGGATCAGTGCATTATTCGTATCGACAGTCCTAAGAAAGTGCTGTACCAGCATGACACTTTTCAAGCCGGTGAATTCAGCCTGATCGGGAGCGATTCCAAAAGATTACCCTGGGAAGTCTGGATTAATCAGAACTGCCATGCCCGGTTTAAAGATAAAACCCAAGCGCGGCAGTACATTGAATTTTTGCAAGGCAAACGTTTTGAACTAAAGCACTAAGCAAGGCAGTTTTGAGTTAATTCATAAACACACATTCTCGGCCAGCGCAATGCGCGTTGCTGAAACAGTATTCATATTACCTCTGCGGGAGACATTCATCCCGCCAGGGGCTAGATGTGTCCGTCAGGGGTTCCTTTAGGAGATCCATATGATAGACCATAATCAATATTATCCAACGCCGGAAAGCTTAAGCGTAATGGCCTGGAGTAGATTCAAAAACCGTGATTTTGCCAGAGTCCTTGAACCCTCGGCAGGCGAAGGCCATTTGCTGAAGGGTTGTCCAAATAGACATTGGGAGAAGATACCGATTGACTGCGTGGAAATCGATATCGAAAAGCATCCAATCCTGCGTAACCAAGGTTATGCTGTGGTCGGCATGGATTTTTTGCAGTTTAATAATGGCAGCATCTATTCCCACATCATCATGAATCCAAAGTTTTCTCAGGGTGCGACACATGTGCTGAAGGCCTGGGATATTATGTTCGATGGAGAAATCGTCGCTATTTTAAACGCGGAAACACTGAAAAATCCGTTTTCCAAAGAGCGTAAATTGTTGCTCAGCCTGATCGAGCAATACGGCGAAGTGGAATACATGTCGCAAATGTTCACTGGTGAAGATGCCGAAAGGCAAACCGAAGTGGAAATTGCGCTGGTATGGCTGCAAAAAACCTCCCGATTTGAGGATGAGATTCTGGGCAACATCCTGGACGATCTGAAAACCGATCAGGTCGATGAAGACAGTCTGGCAGCCGGTTTTACCGAGATGAACCCATTGGCTTTGCCCAATTCGTTTGTCGAAAACGCGGTATTGATGTTCAATGCCGCCGTGGAATCGGCGAGACAAGCTGTGATGAGCGATGCTCGTGCCAACCGTTACCGGCAAATGCTGGGAAAAACCTTGGGAGAGCTAAATGGCCATGGTGCTTTTGATAATAAGCATTCAACGGTGCATTGGGCTAAGCAGCAATTGTACAGTGGTTACATCGATCTGAAGGACCGCGCCTGGTCTGGCATCTTGAGATCCACGCAAGTGACATCCAAGTTGTCTTCCTCGGCGCAAAAACGGTTGGAAGCGGATTTCGAGTCCATCAAGGCTTTGGAATTTACCGTGGCGAATATCTATGGCTTTTTACAGGGCATACTGGACAGGCAGGACGATATTCAAATCGGCATGGCTACAGATGTATTTGATCTGATTACCCGCTATCATTCGGAAAATTCCGTTTTCTATCTTGGTTGGAAGTCGAATGACAAGCATCGCACACTGGGTATGCGCATCAAGACTACCCGCTTTGTTATTCCAGGGCACAAAACCGAATCCTATCAACGGGATTTATCCTGGGACTCCGGCCGGATGTTGGCGGATATCGATAAGGTATTCGCTATGCTTGACGGCAAACGGGAGCCGGAAGTCAGTCTGGAAACGGTGTTTGGCCGACATTTTCAGGAATTGCGTAACGGCGGCCGGGTCAGCGCTTCTTATTTCTCAGTGCGGTATTTTCCGGGCCGAGGCACAATTCACTTTTTCCCAAGTAATAAAAAGTTGATCGACCGACTGAACCGGATCGTCGGCAATTACCGGCGCTGGCTGCCACCTTCGGAAACCTACGCAAGCCCGGCATTTTGGAAACAATATGACCAGGCGGAAAGGTTCGACAAGGCGTTTCAAGCTGAATTGAAAAGGCAAACACGCCGGCCGGATAGATGTATTCCTTTTGATCCATTCTGGGCTATGCGCCATGGGGATGATAATGAAATGCAAAAAGCTAATGCCGTGCTCATCAACGCCATGACCTCGGCGCTGGAGCAAAACGGTATTTATGTCGATGACCTGCTTGAAACAGTATCGGAGCAACAATTGTTGGCTGGCTAAAAATCTTAGCTTGAAATTAGGATAGGTTGCTGATCGTTTGGATGGCTAATTCACTTTAAGCCAATGAGCGCGTTATCTAATCAGATAATTGCGCTCATTTTTAATTGCGAAGACTTGGGCATTTTCGATTTTTACCGCGTAAAGGGAAATTATTGATGAGCGCTTTTTGATGCCCCAACTTGCTGGTCGAAATACAAAATTAATTAAACTATGTTATTTGACACAGTTTGCTGTGTCAAATCACGCAATTCATGCGTAAATCGGCTTAGTTGATCAAGAAGTTTAATTATTCCGCTTTAACTAAATAACACATAACTAATTGTATTAATTTGTAAAAATACTCAATTAAACAAAAATTACAAATAAAGGCATGATAATTGCATTGAAGATCGAATTTAACCTTTGTGTTTAGACTATGTAATGCATGACTTCAAAAAGCTTAACTGACCATCAAATTGTCAGCCAATTATATACCGAACATCACGATTGGCTTTTAAAATGGATTGAGTGCAAAATCTCTTGTCGCATGCAAGCGGAAGATCATGCGCACGATACTTTTGTGCGTGTCATTGCATCAAAACAAGCCCCCAACCTGAAAGAGCCTCGCGCTTTCCTGACAACTATCGCAAAAGGTTTGCTGATCGACCACTGGCGACGAAGCGACATAGAACAAGCTTACCTGGAACGTATTGCAACCTATCCGGATAAGTTTGTCATTTCACCCGAAGAAAATGTCATCATTCTCGAAGTGTTGCGGGAAATCGATGAATTACTGAATCAACTCCCGGCAAAAGTCCGTCAGGCATTCTTCTTGGCGCACTTTGAAGATCTCACGGATGCCGAAATTGCCCAAAAATTGGGCGTCAGTGACCGCATGGTCAGAAAATATGTCGCACAAGCCATGTTGAAATGCTTGAGCGCCGAAATTTAACGCAACATGCAAAATCAACGCCGCGCTACTATTGACCCTCAAGTCCTGGCTCAGGCTGCCGAATGGTATGCGATCCTGCGTAAAGGGCAGGCACACCCGACTGAGCAAGCAGAATGGGAAATCTGGCTGACCGAACACCCCGACCACCAAACCGCTTGGGCCAGAGTGGAGTTCCATGCAGATCGACTCAAATCACTCCCACCCAAAGCCGCTTTAGTTGCACTAACGGCGCCTGATTTACAGCGCCGGCGCGCCATCAAGAACCTTGTACTGTTAGGCGCGGTGGGATTATCCAGTTGGCAATTTTCCCGAAGTCGCTACTGGCAGGCATGGACGGCGAATTATCATATCGCGCAGGGTGAAACCAAAACCATTACCTTGTCGGATGGCTCAACGGTCATGCTGGATAGCGGCAGCGCGTTGAATGTTGAATTCAGCATGGATTTGCGCCGCTTACAATTGGTTGCCGGTGAGATTTACATCGAAACCGCCAAAGACAACATCGGTTGGCACAGGCCTTTAGTGGTCGATACGCAAGACGGCAGAGTTCGGGCGCTCGGCACCCGTTTTAGCGTTAACAAACAACCCGACTACAGCCAAGTCGCCGTTTATGCCAATAGCGTTGAAATCCAACCCACTGATCCAACCGCCTCAAAGCAGCTGTTACAAGCAGGTCAGGAAACTCAGTTCGTCTCAACTCGTATTGATCCAGCCCACTCGATAAAACTTGACCAACCGGCTTGGAGTCAAGGCGTTATCGTTGCCGACAACATTCCGCTCAGCGAATTTCTGATACAGCTGAATCGTTACCGGAAAGGCTATGTCACCTGCGCGCCTGAAATTGCCGATTTGCGCATTTTTGGCTCCTTCCCCATCAAAGATACCGACAAAATCCTGTTAAATCTCCAGGCCAACTTGCCGGTCAAGTTATCCAGCCCGTTCCCATACTGGGTAAAAATTCTACCGCGCTAGTCGGATTGTTTTACTCGGACCACTGCGTTCCTGCTTCTTGATCCATGACGGGCACCTGCAGCCACTCTATGGACTCCAGTGTTTCCCAGAGCAAGTCGGCTGCAACTAAATTTCAATAGTCGGTGCTTGCGCATACCACAAAAAAATCAATCTATTTTTACAACAAAATCATCGAATTAAAAAATATTTGAAATTTTTTTCTTTTTTGAGTTCCGGATTTTGAATCTCGACCGGCAAGGGTAATAACAACACCATTATTGAAAGGAGATAAAACCAATGTCAATGACGAGTCGCACCAGCCGTTCAATTCTACAACCCTCGCGATTGCACCAAGCCATCCAACACATCTTGCTGGCCTCCGCGCTAATCGTATCCGCAGCGGCGCATGGAGAGACCAGTACGGATACTGCCAGTATCAGGCATAACTATCACATTAGCGGCGGTTCATTGGGACAGGCGTTAAGGCAGTTTGCGACCAATTCCGGGTTGTTGTATTCGGCGGAAGTTGAATTGACTGAGGGTAAAACCACGGTCGGATTGGATGGCGACTACACCGTCGAAGAAGGCTTTAAAAAACTCCTAGCGGGAAGCGGTTTGACTTATAGCATCACCAGTGATAACTCGGTGGCGATTAAAGTTGCGGATGCTGAAAGTAATACGACAACGACATTGCCAAAAGTCAACGTGGTAGGCAATACAATCTACGATGTCAAAGACCCTTACAACGAAGACTACGTCCTGCCCAACGCCACCGCTGGCACCAAGACCGAGACGCCAATCATGGAAACGCCGCTGAATGTGCAGGTTATTTCTAAGCAGGTGCTAAAGGATCAGCAGGTGATTACGCTCGGGGATGCATTGAAGAATGTCAGCGGGGTTGTCGTAAGTCATCCAACAATTAGTAGTCAAATGCCTCAGGGAGGCACGCAAACAGACATCACCTTACGCGGGTTTGCTTCATCAACTTTTCTCCGTAACGGCTTCAGGCTGCAACAAGGGAATCGGGCTATGGCCAATGTCGAATCGGTCGAAGTGTTGAAAGGCCCTGCGGCTGTGCTATATGGCTTGGTTGAGCCGGGCGGCATGGTCAATGTGATCACCAAACAGCCTCAGGCAACGCCGTATTACGCTCTGAGCCAGCAATTCGGATCTTATGATATGTACCGTACTACAATGGATGCCACTGGCCCCGTTGCCGATAACAAGGATGTACTGTACCGGATGAATATGTCCTATCAAAACAGCGGTTCATATCAGGACTTCGTCGGCACGGAAGATATATTTTTAGCGCCGGTGCTGAAGTGGAATATCAGCCCTAAAACCCAGGCCACTGTAGAATTTGAGTATAACCGCAATCACCAGGGAGTGGGTAGCTCATTCAATCCTTACATAGGGGGACAACTACTCAACATCCCGATAAGCCGCAATTACGGTGAATATTCGCCCGTCGTCACGGAAACTTTTTTCGGCAGCATAAACTGGTCGCACCAGTTCAACGATGATTGGGCTATCAAGCACAGCTTTTCTGCGAATCAGAATAGCAATACAGCAAATAATCATGTACCATCTTTTGCGGTCAGTAGCGATTTAATGAATGTTTTTGCCCCCGATTATGCACCATTCAATGGCCCTAAGGTCATACAGTCAACATACCCATCTGTTAGCCAAAACAACACCTATGCCACCAATCTGGATCTGACCGGCCATTTCGATACCTTAGGCCTGAAACATACGTTGCTGCTTGGGGGGGATTATTACCGTCTGGATACAGCTAACAGAAGCGAGTTCAGTCAAAAATACACCTTTATCGATCCCTATAATCCGGTACATCCCGGTTTGCCGTTTACCGTAGACAATAGTGTCTCGCTATCAGGCCAACAGTTTCAAACCGATCAATACGGTTTATACTTCCAAGACCAAATTAAACTTCCCTTTAATGTGCATGTCACTGGCGGCCTTCGTTACCAGTACCTTCATCAAAATTCTATTCAATCATCGCAAGATATCGTAAGCCCTGCTAATGGCGCGACCCATGATGCGGTAACGCCCAGAGTCGGCATTTTATGGCACCCGCAAGGCTGGGTCAGCCTCTATGCCAACTATGTCGAAAGCTTTGGCGCAAATAGCGGTTTGGTTTATGGCGGCTCACCAGGTCAAGGCAATATAATTGCACCTACCAACGCCTTGCAGTATGAAGGCGGCGTCAAGACCGAATTCTTCGATGGCCGCTTACGTGCTACCCTCGCTTATTACGATTTGACTAAAACCAATGTTGCCACGGGTGATCCTAACCGAACACATGATTGCGGCAATGGTGGGCCCGGCCTCTGTTCGCTGGCAATCGGTGCCGTCCGTAGCCGGGGACCGGAACTGGATATTCAGGGAGAAATCCTGCCTGGCTGGAATGCAATTGCCACCTGGGCCAATGTCGACATCATCGTCGAAAAAACCAATGCATCTAACGACCCGCTCAATGGGGGTATCAACGTTGGCGACCGGATGTGGAATGTGCCGCGTAACACCGCCAGTTTCTGGAGCACTTACGAACTTCAGAACACCGATTTAAAAGGACTCAAGTTCGGTGGTGGCGTCACGGTGCGGGATGGGCAAGTAAGCTCTGGCGGACAGAACTTTTTTACCAATGTGTATTCACCGGCAATCAAATCCTCTGGCTATGCAACCTTGGGTTTGATGACGGCTTATACCCATGCTATCGGTAAATCCAAAGTCACCTTCCAATTAAATATCGATAATCTCCTGGATAAGCGTTATTACACCAACATCGCAAGTGGGTATTCCGGGGGCGTTGGTATCGATTCGGCCTATGCTACCTACGGAGCGCCGCGAACTGCGATGGGGTCGATTAGTATTCAGTATTAAACACGTCCGATGATAATAAGCTTGTTTTATGCGTTAATGTAAACCCAGCTTTTTTAAATTCGCCGAAGATGGGTTTTGATCCGCACTTTTCAAGTCGTTTTAATCATCCTAGCCTTCGAGATATTCATCATCGCAATTAATCTCTTCGATTCAGAATGCCGGCAGGTATTCCAGCCTAATAAGAATTTTTAGATATTCTAGGGAGGTTACGATTTCTCTGCCATCATTTGGATGAAAAGAATTTTTCAAACGACTATGACACGATATTTTTGGGTGCTAATCCACCGTTACGCTGGTTTGTACATGGCTTTTTTTCTAACCGTTGCCGGATTGACCGGCAGTGTGCTGGCGTTTTTTCATGAATTGGATAACTGGTTGAATCCCGAATTACATCTGGTGGAAATGCAAGACCGCCCCATGTTGGATGATTTCGCCCTGCGAGAAAAAGCCTTGAGCCTCGGACCGCACGCGGATATCAATATTATTGGTTTTAACCGTAAACCCGATCAGCTTTATGAGGCTAGGTTGATTGCCCGTACCGATCTAACAACCGGTAAACCTTATGAATTGGGACATAACTCGATTCGGTTAAATCCTTATACCGGCAAGTTAATCGAATTCGGTAAGGATGAAGGCCTGTGGCCGATAATTCGTCGGAATATTCTAAGTTTTATCTATAGCCTGCATTACTCTTTGGCCTTAGGTGAGGTGGGCGTATGGTTGTTCGGCATCGCGGCGCTGATTTGGACAATGGACTGTTTTCTGGCTTTTTATTTGACTTTTCCAGTACGTCGAGGTGTTAGTAAAGTTGGGGCAAAAGTTGATTTTCCCCAACAAGATCGTGGGTTTTGGTCACGCTGGGCGATTGCCTGGAAAATCAAGTTTCCAGCATCGGCGTTTCGAGTCAATTTCGATTTACATCGAGCTGGCGGTTTGTGGACTTGGTTGATACTATTTGTATTTGCTTGGTCATCAGTAGGTTTTAATTTACGCCAGCAAGTTTACCAGCCGGTGATGAACACATTGTTTGATTTACCGGATTTTAACCAATTTCCAATCGCCAATCTCCCCGATCCTCGCCCTGTACCGGATATTGACTGGCATAGTGCTCATGACATTGGCCGACGCTTGATGGCCGAACAGTCGCAAAAACTGCACTTTCAAATACTCAACGAGGAAGCTTTAGCCTATCAACCGGAAAAAGGGTTATTTGCCTATAGCGTCAAAAGCGACCGGGATATCAACGAGCAAAACGGAAGCACTGTAGTTTGGTTTGACGGAACTAGCTGCACATATGCAGGCGTCATATTACCTTCTGGCCAAAATACAGGTTTTACTATCAGTATGTGGTTGTTCGCACTACACATGGCCAGAGTCTGGGGCATTCCATTCAAAATCTTTGTTTGTTTGATGGGATTGGTGGTTGCAATGCTGTCAATCACCGGCGTTTATATTTGGCTAAAGAAACGTCGAGCTTATCGCTTTTCGCAAGAACGGCGAAGAAGGTTAGATGAATCCAAAGCTTAATTTTTTGGATTGCGTCGATTGTGAACAGCTAACTAGATCAGCAGTCATCAGGTATGCAGAATTACGAAAAAACACGTTGCCGATTCTAGGTGTTTGGGTGTTTCTGAGCTTTTTTCCATCAATCCAAGCTGCTGAACCCAACCCGGTACGCACAGCGTTACTATCGCAACTGGCAATCTACCCCGAATCCGCCGCCCCTGCCGTGGTAGTAAGCTTGAACCATTCGCCGATAGCCGCCCAGGTCGACGCCCTGGTGCTGGATGTGCCGGTACGGGTTGGCGATACCGTTAAAGTTGGAGCGGTGCTGGTGCAATTGTCCTGCCGGGATTTCGAGCTGGAACGGACAAGACTGCAAGCCGAACGCCAAGCCACCCAGGCTAAGCTGGAACTGTCGCAATGGCAGCTCAAACAGGCGGAAACCCTGGCCCAACAGCAAACCCTGCCGGAAGAACAGGTGCAGGAAAAACGTTCGCAACTGGCCGTATTGCATGGCGACATCGCCGCCCATGCCGCCCGCATCGAAACCACCGAACGGCAAATCAGCAACTGTACTGTCAAAGCGCCGTTTGCCGGTGTCGTGACGGAACGCTTGATTGCGGTAGGACAGTTTACGGCAAAAGGGACATCACTGGTGCGGCTGCTGGACACCAGCCACCCCGAGATATCCGCCCAGGTCTCCAGCCGGGAAACGCCTGCCTTACTCCAAGCCCAATCGCTGACATTTGAACACAACGGCGTTACTTATCCACTGCATTTACGTTCGCTGTTGCCAACCATCCGTACCGAAACCGGCGCCCAGGAAGCGCGGCTGGATTTCATTGGCCATCCTGCCGAACCCGGCGCCGCCGGACGCTTGCTGTGGCGCAACAAAATCATCCACATCCCGGCGGAACTGCTGGTCAAACGCGGCGAACAACTAGGTGTGTTCGTTAATCAGAACGGCATCGCACATTTTCAAGACTTGCCGGACGCGCAAAGCGGCCGCCCGGCAGCAATAAGCCTGCCTGCCGATAGCCAAATCATCATCACCGGGCAATTCGCCTTGCAGGAAGGTGCAGTAATCAAAGCGGAGTCGAAAGCACGAAACGAGCTTGGTAAGGCCGAGTCCATCCTGGACAAGGAAAAACCCTGAGATGTGGCTGAACGCGCTGTACCGAAATCATGTCCTGGCCAACCTGAGTTATTTCATGGTGCTGATCTTGGGGGCGCTCGCCTATACGCAACTACCCAAGGAAAAAGCCCCGGACACTTTAGCCACAGCCGCTGATATTTCGTTATCCATGCCCGGCGCCAGCGCCGAGGATGTCGAACGTCTGCTGGTGACACCAGTCGAGCGCATGCTGCGCAGCAAGATCAAAAACATCAAACATGTCAACAGTAATGCCCAAAGCGGCATGGCTTCAGTAACCGTTTTGTTTGAAGAGCTGGATAAGCCCTTGTACGAAAGGCGCATTCAGGAATTGCGGCGCGAACTGCAAAACCTGGCACAATCGGAACTACCCAAAACCGCCTCCATGCCGGAGATATTCGAAGGCAATCTAGGCTCGGACTGGTTCAAGATTCTGGTCTACGGTCCCGGTGAAGACGAAAATTTCCGTCAACAGGCCCGCCAAGTCAAACTCGATTTACAGCGTCTGCCTGGCGTGGCAATGGTGCAAACCAAAGGGCTGGAAGATCCGGAATTGCATGTCGTGTTTCATCCCGAACGGCTGGCCGGACTGGGCATTAGTCCCACGGCGCTGGCCGATACCGTTAGCAGTTATTTTAAGGATATCGCCGCCGGTGTTGTTAAAGTCGATGAACGAGAATGGCTGCTCAGGGTCACCGGCACCGAGGATGCAGCCGCACGCCTGGCGCAATTGCCGGTGATCGCCGCCAAAGGCGAAGTAAAACTCGGCGATCTGGCCGACATTAGCCGCACCAGCAAGGCGGTCAAGCTGGGGGCGCGGTTTCGCGGCCAGCCGGCGGTAGCGGTGATGCCGTTCAAGCAACCCGGCGCCAATACCCTGGCCCTGATTGATCAGTTGAAAGCTTATATCGATGCCCGCAACCGGGTTAGCGCTAATACCGGTGTGCAGTTATTCCTGCTGATCGATGACTCGGATAACATTCGTAATGCGATTTCGACCATGGAAGAACACGCCTGGTCGGGGATGTTGCTGGTATTTGCTGTCACCTGGCTATTGTTGGGCACCCGGCTGTCCCTGCTCACCACGCTGGCGGTGCCGTTTTCATTGGCTGGGGTATTTATTGCCCTGCAAGTGACCAAGCAATCGCTGAATCTCAGTGTCTTACTGGGCGTGATCATTGTGTTGGGCATGCTGGTCGACGATGCGGTAGTGGTGATCGAAGCCGTAGGCCAACAATTGCGCAGAGGTTTGGCGCCCTTGACCGCCACGGTGTCGGCCTTGCGTGAAGTCTGGCTGCCGGTCACCACATCGTCGATGACCACCATCGCCACCTTTTTACCTTTGATGCTGATGACCGGTTTTCTGGGCCACTTGATGGGTGTAGTGCCGCAGGTCGTGTGTCTGGCTCTGATTATCAGCATCGTCCAGGCCTTATGGATTTTACCCTCGCACGCTGCGGCCACTGTCAAAGCTGAGACCAGTGCTAATAGTGCTAGTTGGCGTGAAACCATGCGGCAGGGTTTACAGCGCCGGTATACGCAAGCTTTGATTCAGGTGCTGCGCCACCCCAAACGCGCTTTGTGGGTTTTGCTGGCGTTCTTCGTCTTGTCTTGTTCTGCTGTAGTCTTTTCCTGGGTGAAATTCAATTTGCTCCCGGCTGTGCCGGATTACGGGTTTGTCGTCACTTTGGAAATGAACAACGGTACGCCTTCCGCCAAAACCTTGGAAACCCTGGAGGAAATCGAACGGCGGGTAACCGCTATTTTAAAGCCCGGCGAATTGCGGGCGAGTGCGGCAGAAAGCGGTGCTATCGCTAAAGAAGGTCAATATCTATATGGTCATCAATATGGGGATTTATGGTTCAGCTTGAACCGTGACAGCCGGGATTCGGCGACCTTAATACCGCTGATTAAACCCTTGCTGAACAATCTGGAGGGTGCTGTCGAAGCTTGGGTGGAGGGTGAAGGCTCTGCGCTAGGCGGTGGGATTGGGAAAGCCATCAATCTGAATATTCAAGGTAGCCCAGGCGCTGAACTTGATTCCGCCATTGCCGAATTAAAAGCTATTGTTGCTGCCACATCGGGGGTCAGTCAAGTCCGATTGGATATCATACCCGGTCTTTCCGAACTGAAATTGCGTCTGGACAGCGCAGCGGTGCAACGTGCAGGTCTTGCCCCGGAAACCGTAGCCCGTACCTTGCAACTGTTGGCCGATGGTGAAAGCGTCGCTAGCTTCGTCGAACAGGGCGAACCGGTCGGAGTGCGGGTGCGAGCCTATCAAAACCAGGTACATGATATTGCCGAGTTACTCCGTTATACCGTCGCCAGAGCCGATGGCAGCAGCGTACCGCTCAGCCAGTTGGTGACCGCCGAACCGCGCATCGGCCCGGCCAGCATCAATCATATCGACTTTCAACAGGTACAGACCCTGCAAGCCGCACTCGACAAAACCCAGATGGACACCCTGGCCGCCAACCAGCAAATTGAAAAACGCTGGCAACAGGTCAAAGACCGATATCCCGATGTCAGCGTGCAGTTTGGCGGTGAAATGGAAACCGTGCAGGAAGGTTTGAAACAACTTTGGCAGTTGTTCGTGTTAGGTATCGGCTTGATTTTTATCATTGTTGGTGCCCAATTTAGAAGCTACGGCCTGCCGTTTCTGGTGTTGTTGAAAATCCCGATGGCATTTGCCGGCGTCATATTGGGTTTGTTGATATCCGGCGAGCCGGTCAGTCTGTACACGATGTATGGAGGTGTGGCGCTGGCCGGCATCGCAGTGAATTCAGCGATTTTGATGTTCGCCGCCGCCCATGATCGTCTGGGACGTGGTATGGGCGTAGTGCATGCCAGCGTTTGGGCGGCAAAACGGCGTTTATTGCCGATCTTCATCACCTCCCTCACTACTTTGGTCGGTTTGTTGCCCTTGGCGTTCAGCGACGATACCTCCGCAACTATGTGGAAACCAGTGGCGACCGCCATCGTCTGGGGTGTGGGGTTTTCAACGTTGTTTACCTTGTTCATGATGCCGCTGCTGTATCGGTTGGCGATGGGCTGGGTTATGAGAGAGAAAGCAGTATGAAGCGCATCAGAGAAGTTGGCTTGGTGATAAGTCTGATACTACAAAGTACTCTTGTTTACGCTCAGGACTTACTTTCTGTTTACCGGGAAGCGCTCAACGACAACCCGCAACTGGAAAAAGCCAGAGAAGGTTTGGAAGCGGTACTGGAAAGTCAGAGCCAAGCCCATGCCGCACTGTTTCTGCCGGAAGCGGTATTTACTGCCAACATCAACCGCGACTATCAAAACATCCGCTTAGGCGGGGCTGCCGCCATCGGCGCCAGTGGTAATGACGCCTTCATGTCCGGCGGTTATAACCTGTCAATCACTCAGCCATTATTACACTATGACAGGTGGGTAGCGCTGGAGCAGGCCGATAGCAAGATTGCTCAAGCCGAGGCCGATACTAGCGCTGCCGAAATCGCCCTGATGTTGAAGGTAGCCGAACGCTATTTTGATGTACTGGCTGCCGAGGAAAATCTACAGTTCGCCAAGGCCCAACAACAATCCCTGGAGCGCAAGCTTACCGAAACCCGCCAGCGGCAGGCGGTAGGGTATTTGGCCTATACCGATGTCCAGGAAGCCCAGTCGGGTTCCGACCGCGCCGCAGCCGATGCTGTGGCCGCCGAACACCAGTTACGCGATGCACGCGAAGCCTTGCAGGAAGTCTCAGGCATCCATCATGATAGTCTGGCCGTACTCAGCACAGAAATTCCCTTGATAGCGCCCGATCCAACCGATGAGCAACGTTGGATAGAGCAGGCCTTGTCCCAGAATCCGGTTGTGCTGTCCAATGAAAAAGCCGTTCAAGTCGCCAAGAACGAAATCCAACGACTGTCCGCCGGGCATTTGCCGACCTTGGATGCGCAAGGCAATCACAACTTCGCCACTTCCGGCGGCCGCTTCGGTACCGCCGACATCGAAGACAACATTGTCGGCCTGAATCTGAACTTCCCACTTTATCAAGGCGGCCGGGTCAACTCGAAAACTCGTGAAGCCGAACATCGTTACCGTCAGGCTATTGCCTCTCTTAACGAGCAAAAGCGTACGGTTCATCGAGCGACCAGCAAAGCCTATCTTGGGGTAGTGGCCGGCATCAGCCGGGTTAAGGCTTTACGACAGGCATTGAAGTCAGCCGAAACAGGGTTGGCCGCCACCCAGGCCGGCTTTAACGCTGGACGGCGAACGACACTGGATATCATCGTCGCCGAACGCGAACTACTGGGAGCTCAGCGCGATTATGCCCGAGCTCGCTACGACTATCTGCTTGACAGCCTCCGCCTGAAACAGGCAGTGGGCTCACTGTCACCGCAAGATCTGCAACAGGTGAACAGTTGGCTGAAATCAGACAGCAACTCCAACCTGCAATCGAATCCAAATCCGGTATCGCAGAATGAATAATAAAAAAATTAACGGAGGAAAACGCATGCAAAGCAAGTCACTTTCCAGAAAAACAGTCGTCGAAACCGATCTGGCTTTAAAAGCGGGTGCGGGGTTTCCAACCGCCCGCTATTTTCAGATCCACTTTGAATATCTGCAAGAGCAGTTGCATCTGACCCAAGGTGCGCTGCAAGCACTGCAAACTCAGATGCACCAGCTACAACAGCAGTTACCGGTCACAGCGAACATTCAGGCATCGGATGTGTCGTCAAAGCTGCAAAGACAACGGTAGTCGAACCATGTATCAATCGATTATCCGATTCCCGAGCCTGTCGCTGTTTTTGCCTTCGGCTTTGAGTACGCCCAACGATGGAGGCTTGCCCTTGATCGCAACGCCTGATTCAGATAAGTATCGCCGTCCACTCGGGATATTATCTGCCACTTTGGCAGCTGCCTTGCTGCATGGTTGTCTGTTGTTCTGGTATGTCAATCGCCCAGCACCACTTCCGTTTTCCGCAGCAGCGCCTTTACCGATGATAGACATGATGTTGTCCGCGCCGCCTTCACCGGCTGTCAACCAACCCATCACGCCGCCCACGCCAGTGCCACCCAAAGAGGTGAAAAAAACTGACCCCAAACCATTAAAGAAACCCAAGCCGAAACCAAAGCCGTTGCCTTCCGAAACGAAAGTGAAACAGGTTGAAGTTCAAAAGGACGAGCCGGACACTGCACCGCCTACTTCTTCGGCACCGCCGACTGAAAATCATGAGCGTGCCGCTTCACCGCGCAACGATACGTATACCCCAGCCAATTCGGACGCCAATTATCTGAACAACCCCAAGCCGGTCTATCCCATGGTGGCGCGGCAGCGGCATTGGGAAGGTTTGGTCATATTGCGGGTATACATCACCGCAGACGGTCATGCCGCACAAGTGAATGTGCAACGTTCCAGCGGCCATGAAGAATTGGATGAATCAGCACTGGAAGCCGTCAAAAACTGGCGGTTTGTGCCGGCCAAACGCGGCGAGTTTGCCGAAGCCAGTTGGGCCAGTGTGCCGATTGATTTTAGCCTGCAATGATGATTTCCCCCCCAAAGTATTCCCGGATTCCTGCCTCTTACCTTATCCGGGGCAACAAGGATGTTGATTTGCCCGGATTTGGTTGGTCCGGGCGATTACATGGAATTTAATCAAGCGAATAGCAGCCATTTCGAACAAATTTATAACTAAAACTAAAACTAGAAAGGAGACCACTTTGAATTTTTCCGAAACCACCATTGTTGATAGCACGCTGTGCATGCTCGGCTGTTTTTCGTTGCTGACCTGGAGCGTGATTATCTTGAAAGCCGGGGAAATGGCGCTGAATAGGTATCGCAATCGAAAAGTCATTAACCAGTTTACCGATATCAGCCGGATGGCCACGCTGACCCAGGCGGAAATTGAGACTGACAAAAGCCACACCACTCAGGCTGGCCGAGTATTATCCGTCGGCAGCCAGACGTATGCCCGAGCCAAGAATCTGACTAAGACCAACACGTTGGAACATCATGCCGCCTGGCACGAACTGATCGAACGGGCTTTGCGTCAGCAATTACAGAAAGAGAAAGCGCTGATGGAATCCGGATTGGGCTGGCTGGCCAGCATTGGCAGCACAGCGCCCTTTATCGGCTTGTTCGGCACAGTCTGGGGCATTATGCATGCTCTGAAGGATATCAGCGCCCAAGGCAATGCCAGTCTGGATGTAGTGGCCGGCCCTATCGGCGAAGCTTTGATAGCCACAGCACTAGGTATCGCCGTGGCGATTCCGGCGGTGATTGCCTACAACTTTTTTCTACGCCAAAACCGCACATCAATTGCAAATCTTGAACATTTTGCCACCGACTATTTGCGCAGCTGCATTGAAAACGACTTAACTGAAACCACGGAGAATAACCATGTCCATACAACTGCCCAATGATGATGAAAGCAGCGAAATGAGCGAAATCAACGTCACGCCGTTAGTAGACGTGATGCTGGTATTGCTGGTGGTGTTTATCGTCACTACACCGCTATTAACCCAGGTCGTGCGCGTCAAGCTGCCGAAAACCGAACAAACCGAACCTGCTCCGGACAAACACATTGCCATCCTCAGTATCAACGCCCAAGGCGAACCGCAACTTGATGACAAGCCTGTGCCATTAGCCTCCCTGGAAACCGAACTCAAGGCACTACAGGAACGCGATCCTGATATCAGCATTCAACTGCACGCGGATAAAGCAGCTGTATTTGAATCTGTCGCCAAGGTGATGGCGAGTGCTCAGCGCTCGGGGGTCGGCAAGTTGTCGTTTGTGACTTTGCAGCAATAGAAATTTTAATTCAAAAATAATGGCAATACATCAGGTTTGAAAGTGAAAAAATCCGAAATGATAGAAGTGTTGGTCAACAAACGGCCAAATTTACAGGTAAAACAAGTTCAAAGGGCAGTCAATAGCATCGTCGAACAACTAACCCATACCCTTGCTAACGGCGAGCGCATCGAAATCAGGGGTTTTGGTAGTTTCGCCGTGAAACAGCGTGATGCACATACCGGTAGAAATCCTAAAACCGGCCAAGCAGTACTTATCAATGAAAAGCAGGTAGTTCATTTTAAGCCGGGGCAGGAATTACGGCTTTTGGTGAATACAGTGCGTAAGCAATGTAAAAACCCAGAATGAATATATTGTTCTCATAGGGAATGGCCTGAAAAGTCAGCTTCAGGCCATTAAAGAAAATAATGCCCGAATGGTTTCAGACTATAAGAGATTCTTATGCTTTTAGTCTTGCTCTGCTTAAAACAGAGTCTGTTAAATGTCATTTTCCGTTATTGGGTTGCCCAGTTTTGCAAATATGACATCACACCAGATAAATCCAAATTGATTTGTGGCGCTTCACAAGCGGAATTAGTACCTAAATCAGATTAATTCCAGATAGAAATTTCTCAATACCATCAAATATCGCTGTTTTTTAGTATTTTTTTAAAATTTGCACCCCGCGCCGAACAAGGCTTCTCGCGAATTGTGCCCTAAAACAGTCACTTTTCGTCCGGGACATTTCTTAACCTTACCCATAGCATAGCACCCACTATCGTCATTAAGCGAAGAGGAGACTATGTCAACACTGGAACAAGACCTTGCTCAACTGAATTTTGAGTATCTGATGCTGGCCCGCGAATGCGCTCGAAGCAACCCATTGGAGGCTGCTTGGCGATTCGGGGTGGACAGAAAACAGATAGAAGAAATTGCTGAATTTTCCCTGGAAAAAATTAGAGAGATTTCTGCCGTTACCAGAACCGTCATCAGACTGGTTCCAATGAAAACGCCCAATGATATTTCATTAGCTTCTCATGGGGCCTTGCTCCTCCAGTCTAATGCTGACAAGGAGAATATGTAAATGTGCATACTCTTGTTTAAGCTTAAATCCGGTTTTAGTTACGAATTAGTCTTGGCTGAAAAACTGTTTTCGTTGGGAGCTCGGACGCCCTTGGTAGTTAGTCTCTGTAATTTTAGCAAAAAAACTGCTATCCGACTTTATAAAGCGACTCAACAAAGATCTCCCAAGCAGGGCTTGTTGCCCTATGATCAGACTTGGATTATTCGATCCTCGGTTAACAATCTCCATGCCTCCATATTTCTCGGCATCTTTCAGGATTTGACCAATTTGCAAACCGATGACGATCACGATGCACGGCTGTTCATCACTGCGTATGAATTGTATTGCCAAGTGGTTGCCAACAACCCACGACCCAGCAAGCTGGAAAAAAGTGTCGCCCAATTTATCTTGTTAGATATTAATCGTGCCTGGGAGTTGAATCATCAATTCAATTCAAACTTACTCAATTTGGTGATTTGCAAAAAATGCCAAGCACGGTTTCTTCGACTGAACACTCTGAAAGATCCATTTGAGCAATGTCCGATTTGCGAGGTATGGGCAGATCGAATTGGGCGTCGTCGTTGGTCTTCAGCTAAAGCCAAGCAAATCGCTTAGTCACTCGTATGGAGTTAATCATAGCTCGGTTATGGACGATTTAATGGCCGCCTAGGAGAAAGCGAGTGTTTATTGTTGTCAAAACTATCACCAATTCAAAAATCCCTCAACCATGTCATGGCAAAAAGCTGACAAAATTAGTCCGCGAATGTCTTGCCGAAAACTTGCCCTTGAGCATAGATTTTGAGGGTATAAATACCATTACCCAAGGTTTTTCTCGGGAGTTATTTTTACCGTTGGTATTGGAGTTTGGGGCTGATTTTCTGAAAAGCCAATTACATTTGATCAATCTAAGTCCAGATGTTCGGGAGCGTATAAACGACTCTTTTATTAATCTGGATGACTATTTTGATCAGCTTTCCAAGCAGAGTAATAAATTTTGCGATGAAGAAATTTACCAACTAAATCTGTTTTGGCTGGTAAAAGCCCGAGAAATGGCTAGGGATAATGCGATCAATGCTCAATTGATGATGGGCATTGCAGAAGAAGAAATACGATTAGCGCTTAGTAAATTGACCATTGAGGATATTCACCGTATTGCAAGATGCGGTTGGTTATGCTTTTCGCCACGTTTTTCAAGCGATTTCCTCTTGGATATTGCCAATCGACAATTTAATGTCGGTGAAATTCTTTTAGCCTTCAGCGGTTCTTTGTGTTGAGGTAGAAAATGATCGACATCACAACATTTGAAAAGCACGCGCTGGCATTTGAATTACTCAAGCGTCACGCCCTGATTGCCATCATCCATGAGGTAACCGGAATCCCCATGAAAGTGCTTCGTCCCACCTACAAGAAAATGCATGGTCGTTCGTCAAAGGGTGGCAGGCCGAAAGAATCAACCAAAGGTCTTACCAGAACGATTAAGGGATACCAGGAGGCAACGCTGTTTGCAGTTTATTTTAAATCTGCAAACTCCAAAACTGACGAAGAGCTTATTTATAAAGTTATCATGGCATTTGATATTTTTACAAGCCATTCACAGGACAGTCAACTTGATTTTTCAGGCGCGTGGGTAATTGCAAAAGAAGTGCAAAAAAGGATTGTAAGCCTGATTAAATGCCCTTGTGGCGCTGCAGTATTAATTAATGCTACGGAAGAATTGAATGACCGATGCTTAGTTTGTAAATTGCCTCACTTGGGAAGTCCTGTATGAGTCAACTGCTTTCTCAAATAGAACTTGCAGAGTTAACCGGTTCTAAGTCGGTAAATAAACAAAAAACGGTTTTGAGCGGACATGGTATAGGCTTCATCGTCCGGTATGATGGAAAAATCAGTACGACCTGGGATGCAGTCCATTCCGTATTGCGCCCAGCAAAGACCGATAGCGAACCAGAAGGCCCAAACCTGGATTTTTTGAGACCATGCAAATCGGATTGAGTTGGAAGTCTAGCTTTATAGGTCCATAAGTAACATAATTAGCATGCAATTCGGCAAGGGAGCCAGAGTAAACATAGGGAGGATGAGCCTACCGCAATTTGATTGCATAAGAATTACTTTTCAACGATTTAAAAGCTCCTAGTCGACACTAAGGCGTATGCCTTGATTTGCCTAACTTTTAACCAAAATCGAGATAGTAAATCCTATGTCACGAAAACTCCCGCCACGCGTTTACCAGAAGCACGGCGCATTTTATTTCGTCACCAACCCTGACCGAAAATGGATTCGGCTTGGGCAAACAGAAAGTGAAATGTACCGGGCGTTAGCAAAACTGAAATCAACAGATGTTCATCTAGGGGAAATGAGCGAATATTTTGAACGCTACGAGAAAGAGATCATTCCGACCAAAGCGCCTAGGACTCAGACAGATAATCTTGCTGAAATAAAAAACCTTAGACAAGCATTTGGAAAAATGCGACCCGAACATATAAAACCAAAGCATATCTATGCTTATATGGATGCCAGAGGCGCTACCGCAAAAACCAGAGCAAACCGAGAAAAATCCTTGCTGAGTTCGGTATTTAGTTCTTTAATTCGCTGGGGTGTTGTCGAGGACAACCCCTGTAAAAATGTTAAGAACTTTCAAGAAAAGGCCAGGGATCGTTATGTTGAAGATTGGGAGTATGAAGCGGTATTATCACTTGCATCCCCTGTGCTCGCCGCTGCCATGGAAATTGCTTCAACCACTGGAATGCGTCAGGGCGATATCTTAAATCTAAGATATGCAGATTTAACAGAAAATGGTGTGCCAGTTACTCAAAATAAAACAGGTAAAAAACAAATTTTTGAATGGACGCCTGCACTGAAAGCCGCAATTGAGTCGGCAAAGCATCATCCAAGGCATGCTGATAGCATCATTTATATTATTGCCAACGAACGCGGACAACAATATACCAGCGAAGGATTCAAATGTAATTGGCAGCGGCTTATGAATAAAGCACTTGAAACGGGTGCAATTAAAGAACGATTTACCTTCCATGATCTGAGAGCAAAAGCAGGTTCAGATGCCGAAGAAAATGCTCAGAAACTTTTGGGTCATGCTAGCGCAACGACCACAAGAAGGGTCTATGAAAGAAAGCCTAGTAAGGTAAAACCGATACGCTAACTTGAAAAAAGTTAGACAGTTGCGAAATAGTTAGACAAAGCTAATTATTTTTTATTGTAAGTTGTTGATTTGGTGGGGTGAACGATGGGGCTCGAACCCACGACAACCGGAATCACAATCCGGGACTCTACCAACTGAGCTACGCTCACCATAATGACCTTAGGATTGGCACGCTTGGCAGGATTCGAACCTGCGACCCTCGGCTTAGAAGGCCGATGCTCTATCCTACTGAGCTACAAGCGCAAATCTTGGTCGGGGTAGAGAGATTCGAACTCCCGACATTCTGCTCCCAAAGCAGACGCGCTACCAGACTGCGCTATACCCCGAATTGACTTACTTTTAGATCAGAGAAACTGAAGCTCCCCGTAAAGTCTGAATATATTAGCGGTATTTTCTTATCAGGTCAAATGATTTTTTTAAAGCTTATTTGTTATTCAGTTTTTTTTCGACGCCAAACATAAATTCCAGTTGCAATAGATGCAGCTACTAAAACTAACATTAAAATTGGATGCTGATAAAACAGATCAAAAAATCCACCTATGCCTTGAGAAGTGCCGCGATAATAGGGGCCCATAATTCCTCCTGTTCAATGAAGCAAATAGTTACATTGCAATTAGTCGAAAAATAAGCATTTAGCTTACCGGGTAAAATAGTATTGTCTAGTGTCAATTAGACACAACTTTAGTTGAGCGAAACTGAATGTAGAAAAGTTATAAAACCGATACCACGAGTGCAAATACAAATGCAAAAATGGTCCATAAAGTAATTTTGGTTTTAAGTGGTGTGGTTTTCCAAATGTGTGTCAATTCTGCAACGGCTGCTTGTTTACGATTGTCGGCGGCAAAAATAATTTTTAAGCGACCTTTAAGGGTGTTTTGTTCGTTTTTTTGCTGTTCTTCGTATAACAGCTCGTCTAACTTGGAATAGAAAACATCACAAGTTGGGCATTTAAATTCTTCACCTTTACGTGCTTTTCCGCATTGAGGACAGTTGCGCATAAATACTCCTTCTCAAGGATGACTTGCTTTGCAATGCAAAGCAAGTACCTAATCAGATTAAAGCTGGGTTAGTTGGCATGTAAAAAACAGAAGGTCGTTACATGTGGGTATAGTTTTAGGCGGCAATACCGTTATGTCTGAGCAAGGCATCAATACTCGGCTCACGCCCACGAAAATTCTTAAACAATGTCATGGCATTGCTACTGCCGCCTTGCTCAAGAATATTATGCAGAAACGATTCACCAGTAACACGGTCAAAAATGCCGTTTTCTTCAAATAGAGAATATGCGTCGCTGGACAGCACTTCAGCCCATTTGTAACTGTAATAGCCTGCTGCATATCCGCCAGCAAAAATATGCGAAAAGCTATGCGCAAAACGATTAAAATCGGGTACTTTTACCACTGCAATTTGCTCACGGATTTGTCGCAGAATTGGGTAAATCTGGCCGCCTTTGTCTGGGGTATAGTCCTGATGAATTTTGAAATCAAACAGACTAAATTCCAGTTGTCTGACCATTTGCATGCCTGCCTGAAAATTTTTTGCGGCTAGCATTTTGGCAAATAATGATTCAGGTAGGGGCTCACCCGTTTGGTAATGCCCGGAAATTAAGGCCAGCGCTTCTTTTTCCCAACACCAGTTTTCCAGAAATTGACTGGGTAATTCAACGGCATCCCACTCGACGCCGTTGATGCCGGATACGCCCAAATGATCAATTTGGGTTAGCATGTGATGGATGCCATGGCCAAATTCATGAAATAGAGTTTGCACTTCATCATGACTGAGTAGGGCTGGGTCATTGCCGGTCGGCGGGGTAAAATTACAGACCAGATATGCCACGGGAATCTGGATCTCGGTGGCTAATTTTCTACGGTTTACGCAGTCGTCCATCCAAGCACCGCCACGTTTTTTGGCGCGAGCATAGAGGTCAAGATAAAAACGCCCACGTACTTGACCTTGTTGGTCAGATATTTGATAAAAACTGACATCGGGGTGCCAAGTATCAAAGTCAGTAATAACAGATATATGCAAACCAAACAGTTTTTCGACGATGGCAAACAAACCAGGAATAACTCGGTTACTTGGAAAATACACTTTCACTTCTTCTTGAGAAAGTTGATAGAAATGTTGGCGCATTTTTTCCGAGTAATAACCAATATCCCAGGCTTGCAATTGATGTAAACCGTATTCATTGCTTGCAAACTCTTGTAATTCAGCTAAATCACGACGGGCCTGACGCCATGATTTATCCGCCAAATCTTCCAAAAATTTGACCACTTGTGCGGTACTTTCAGCCATTTTTTTAGCCAGTGACAGTTCCGCGTAGTTCTTATATCCCAGTAATTGTGCTTTTTCGTGGCGTAATGCCAGAATTTTTTCCATTACCTCAGTATTGTCCCACTGACTGGCATTAGGGCCCTGATCAGAAGCGCGGGTGCAAAAGGCTTCATAATGTTCGCGGCGCAGTTCACGATTATCGGCATATGTCATGATGGCCAGATAAGAGGGGAATTGCAGGTTTATTAGCCATCCATCCTTATCTTCAGCTAAGGCGGCCTGTCTGGCTTGTGCTAAGGCAGATTCTGGTAATCCTGCCAGTTCTTCTATATGGATAATTTGTTTATGCCAGGCGTTGGTAGCATCCAATAGGTTTTCTTCGTATTGACTACCTAGTTTAGAGAGTTGTTGGCTAATTTCTTTATAGCGAGTTTGTTGATCTGGTGGTAGGTCAATGCCGGATAAATGAAAATCGCGGAGTGCATTCTGTATAACTTTTTGTTGTGCGCGGTCTAAGTGATCGAAATCGCTGCCGTCATGTAAGGCTTGGTAAGCTTCATACAATGCCTGGTTTTGCCCAACCTCGGTTGCGTATTCGCTGAGTTTGCTTAAACAGGCATTGTAAGCATCACGCATGGCATCGCTATTTACCACCGAGTTCATGTGGCTAACAGGTGACCAGGCTTTGTTTAGACGATCTTCTGCATTATCAATAACTTCTATTAAGTTTTGCCAAGTGTAAGGGCCTCCGCTAGCCAGTTGTTCAGCTATAGTGGTGCGGGCGATGTTTAATAAATGATCTATAGCTGGCTCCACATGCTCGGGTAAAATTTTGGAAAATTGCGGTAAAGGGGTATTTTCTAATAAGGGATTATTCATAGCATCAAGATAAGTAAGTATAGATAAGAGAGGCCGATTAACTCAGTTAGTTAGCTTTACGCTCACTATCTAACAAAGCAATAATGGGCGCCGTATGCGGAAGAATACCGCGCCAGACAAAAAATGCTTGTGCTGCTTGCTCAACCAGCATACCTAAACCATCTAGGCTGTGCAGGGCATTTTGCGCGTGACCCCAGCGCACAAATGCAGTGGGTTGATTAGCATAGGCTAAGTCATAACAACTGCCTGCAGTGGCTAACAGATTGGGTGGTAAAGGTGGTAATTCCCCACTCAGGCTGGCCGAGGTAGCATTAATAATTAAATCGAACGATTGTCCGGTTAGTTTTGCATAATCCGTGGATTGTAGGCAACCCAGATCAGCAAATTCTAAAATCATTGCTTCTGCTTTGCTGATGGTTCTATTGGCTATGGTAATTTGATCTGGAAGCAAGGCCAGCAAAGGAGCAATAATGCCACGGCTAGCGCCCCCGGCTCCCAGAATTAAAATCCGTTTACCAGCCAAGTTGAGAGGGTGGTTGAGGGTTAAGTCATTCACTAAACCAATGCCGTCGGTGTTGTCGCCTAGTATGCTGCCATCTGCTTGGCGGCTCAGCGTATTGACAGCCTTGGCTTGACGTGCGCGTTCAGTGAGTGAGTCAGCATATTGCCAAGCTAATTCCTTAAGCGGGACTGTGCAATTCAATCCTTTGCCATTTTCATCAAAAAAACGTTTTACGGTAGTGTCGAAAGCAGCACTGCTAACCTCTTGGGCCACATATTGCATTGATTGCCCAGTTTGTTCGGCAAATAGACTATGAATACGAGGCGATTTGCTGTGATTAATAGGCTGACCAAACACAGCATAGCGGTCAATAGTATTCATAGCTGTGACCGTCTATGTATGCGGATTTCCCAGAAAACAGTGGCGGTGACAATCAAAATTGCCAGAAATGAAGCAACCAGCATAAATTCATTGGTATAAGCAATAATAATAGAGCAAGCACCCAGAAATAAGCCGACGACACTAAAATGCCAGCCTATACGTATACCATCCAGAATGGTGGCCAAAGAAAGTATTAATAATACAATTAAGCTCGCCGTAGGTTCGTCAAAACGCCCGGTTTGTTGCAGCATAAATGCGCCACCCACTACCACTAAGGTGCTAAGCCAATGCAGGGTTTGTTCTTTAACGATAGCACCGAAATCAGTTGTTCCTTTTTTTGCTTGAAACCAGGAAACGGCTACAGCCAGGGTTGCAAATACAGCCACCATCATCAGCCAGTATGGATAGCCGTCTTCAGGGGAAAAATGGGTAACGGCTATGCCAAGCAGGGATAGTAATAATAACAGGATAAAAATACCTTCCTCAATTCGGAAGCGTCTACGCTGTTCAGCTAATGTGTCATTTTGCATATTCATGGAACTCTTAAAAGTTATTTTTGAAGTTGTAACCACTCAGCAGCGGCTTTGGCGTAATATGTTAAAACCGCATCACAGCCTGCTCTTTTGAATGCAAGCAAAGATTCCAACGCCACTGCTTTTTCGTCTAACCAGCCATTAAGAGCGGCGGCTTTCAGCATGGCATATTCGCCGCTGACCTGATAGGCGAAAGTTGGAACGCCAAAACGATCTTTAGCGCGACGAATAATGTCTAGATAAGGCATGCCGGGCTTAATCATAATTATATCGGCACCTTCTTGTAAATCCAGGGCTATTTCGCGCATTGCTTCATCGGAATTGGCAGGGTCCATTTGATAACTGTATTTGTTGCCGCTACCCAAATTAGTTGCGGAGCCTACCGCATCACGAAACGGGCCGTAAAAACTTGACGCGTATTTTGCGGAATAAGCCAAAATTCGGGTATTTATAAACTGATTGGCTTCCAATGTTGTTCTGATGGCACCAATGCGCCCATCCATCATATCGGAAGGGGCAACAATATCAGCGCCGGCCTCGGCATGAGAAAGTGCCTGTCTGCATAAAATACCAACGGTTTCGTCATTGAGTACGTAACCTTCTGCGTTTAATACACCATCTTGACCATGGGACGTAAAAGGGTCTAAAGCAATGTCGGTGATAATTCCCAATTCTGGAAAATGGGCTTTTAAGGTTCTAACGCAACGTTGGGTTAAGCCTTCCGGATTAAAAGCTTCTTCGGCGGTAAGGGATTTTTTGTCCGTGGCAATCACTGGAAACAAAGCGATAGCGGGAATTCCCAACTTCAGCAAAGCTTCTGCTTCATGCAATAGCAAGTCAATAGACAATCGGTATACATCTGGCATGGAGGCAACGCTTTGGCGGTTATTATGGCCTTCAATCACAAAAAGCGGGCAAATCAGGTCATGACTTGAGAGTTGGTTTTCACTCATTAGGCGGCGAGAGAAATCTTGAAAACGCATTCTGCGTAAGCGGGTGGCTGGAAAAATACTGTTGGATGCTGACATTTTTGGATTTAAAAGAATGTTTGGAAATAGTGGCTAAGCTTCAGGTTGATTGGCTATTGGTAACATTTGCATAAATCATAAATTTTTAACTATTCGGCGTAATTTTTTAGCTTAAAATCAAATGAATATAGTATGTTCTGAATAGAGTGGAGCGTATCAGTGGACATTGATACTCATTCTGGCATCGACACATATATGGACTTCCCCCCTATTGCAAGACAAATTTTACCAAAATGAATGATTTCAAAAGTAATCAAGATTGCCGCCATATATTCGGTTTCAATTAGAGGTTGATTAATTTAACCACTGAACCTTGATGAACGTATTCGCGCGCTATTTCCACAAACATCCTAACGATTTTTAAAATCTATGTGCTTGAACGGGATAAATAGCACCGGTCTGACCTGTTGTTATCATCAATTGGATTTACTTGCCTCCGCAATCTGTTTTACTCTGTGTTACACCATTCACTTTTAATCATATCAACTGAGGGTTATCCACGCCTTACCCAACACCGGAACCCTTCTATCACGTGTAGGTGTTGGGTAAGGCGTGGATAACCCGGCCTACACGCTACGACATGACTACATCGGCGGACCTAACCTCATACCTCTTATTTTGTGTAGCCATTACCCACAAAATTCGGGCATTTTTATTGGCCAGTGCGACGGCCGCTTTGTTAAAACCACGTCGTTCAATTAGCGCCTGCAACCATCGACTTAGCGAGTCTGTTTTACCTTGGCAGTTTTTCAAGACTGATCGGGCGCCGTGAATCAGTAAAGTTCGCAGATAGCCATTACCTCGTTTACTGATACCCAACAACACCACCTTGTCACCACTCGTGTGCTGTTTGGGTACAATGCCTAAACTGGCTGCATAATTTTTGCTTTTGGTATAGCCTTTACCGTCCCCTATATCCGATGCAGCCATAGTAGCCGTAATGGCTCCTATACCTGGAACCTCTACAAATCGTTGACATAATTCGCTCTGAATACAGAGTTGATCAATCTGCTTATCATACTCTTTGATCGTTTTATCCAATTCCTTGAGTTTTTCAAGCTGTTTGGCAAACAGATTTCGACTGATCACGCTTAAACCATTCTCAGCATCTTCAATAATTTCAGTGAGGTGCGTTCTGAGCTGATTGATGCCTATAGGCAGCACAATTCCCCACTCACCTAAAAAACCCCGAATTCGATTCGCCACCGCCGTCCGTTCATCCACTGTACTTTGACGCAATCGATGCAGCATTTGAATATCTTGCTGCTCAAGCGTCTTAAGCGAAACTGTTCGTCTTTTCGGTTGGTGTGTTGCCGTCCAAATAGCCTCTGCATCGTTATAATCATTTTTATTGCCCACCACAAACCCTTTCACATAACGGGCATTCAGCAATACCACTTCATGCCCCAGTTTCTTGATTTCTCGCGCCCAATAATGCGAGCCTCCACAGGCTTCCATACCAATGATACTGACTGGCAAGTTCGCTATGTACGACAATAAATCCGCTCGCTTTACTTTCTTTTTAATCTGTTTCAGTTCAGCATTAAAACTCACCAGATGAAAAATGTTTTTTGCTAAATCTAAACCAATTACGTTATTCTTGATCATGGATTTCTCCTTACCCTTGTTTATTTGCCAGGTGCATTATGACACCGTTAGGGGTGGGGAGAAGTCCATGCCATCATCCTATAAAAACTTAGCTTTACGTTGAATCGTTACTCATTTTTTTCTTGATGACAGTATTCTAACCGCAAATTTAGCAACTGTTACAGGATTTGTAGAATACTGATATTTTTGTGGTAACCTTGCCTAGCGTTGCCAGTGGTGGCTATCCAAGCTTTAGGTGCTAAGCTGTGCTAAAATGCTGAAGCTTATTATCTATCAATAGCTTACTTAGCATTCTCTTGGTACCTGATCTTTGTTAGAATTCGCTTTAAAACCATAACTATTATTATAAAAACATACACCGCATTTATGAATAAAAAGAGTATTGTGTTATTTGTTGTCTGTTTGGCTGGTCTGCTAGCATTACAAATTAAATTTGTTTTGCCTTACATGAATGAAATTGCAGCTTCCGATTTGTTTTTGGTCGAGAGTAAAGATCTTGCCAGCCCATTGCCGATTAGTAATGATATGACGGCAATTGCCTTTTCACATTGCAACACCTATATCAAAAAAGATTTAGGTGAAGAGACCGCTGTGGCTTTTGCTAACCAGCCTACCAATGTGTGGAGTTTGGGTAATTATGAATATATTGTCAATGCGGATGCCGAGATTACGCCGAAAGACGCAGCAGGCTCTATGCGACACTATGTATGCCGTATTCAATATCAAAATGGCGATGATCTTTCTGGTGTTGCCAGTATTGATAACTGGAATATCGAAGGTATAAATGGCTTGACTGATGAATAAGCAGTATTGAGGCTAGGTATATAAACCTTGTAGTTACTTTACCTACAAGGTTTGTTACTTTATAAGAGCTTTAATTTTAAAACTGTTTAGAGTTTTTGCTATTGCGAAAAACCAGCGGCTTTTCTTCCGCAGATAAAGCTTGTAGTTTAGCTGCGTTAATGGCCGCATCTATGCGGTAACGTTCGGGTGATTTGCTACACACTGGGTCAGTGCTGAACATATCGGCGTTAAATAAATAAGCTTGGCAACGACAGCCGCCAAAATCCTTATGTTTCTCGTCGCAGCTTCGACAGGGTTCTTGCATCCATTCTGTGCCACGGAAAAAATTGAAAGTTTTGGACTCATTCCAGATTTGTTCAATACTGAAATCTTTGACATTAGGACAATCTAGTCCAGGTAATTCACGAGCAGAGTGGCAGGGTAATGCGGTTCCGTCAGGGGCAATTGTCAGGAATGTGCTACCCCAGCCATTCATACAGGCTTTAGGCCTGTCTTCGTAAAAGTCCGGCACCACATAATAGATTTTCATTTTGCCCGCCACTTTTTCCTTAAAGTCCTGAGCAATCTTTTCAGCTTCTATAAACTGTTCCCGTGTGGGTAACAAGGTGTCACGATTAAGGTGTGCCCAGCCATAATATTGGGTGTTGGCTAGTTCCAAATAATCGGCACCTAAATTTTCTGCCATTTCTAGAATTTGCGGCATTTGATGTATATTTTGCCGATGAATGACTACACATAACACCATTGGATAGCCATGCTTTTTGACCAATCGCGCCACTTCCTGTTTTTGTAGATAGGTTTCGGTGCCCGCCAGATGGTCGTTAAGTTCCTGTGTGCTAGCTTGAATGCTGACTTGAATATGGTCCAATCCAGCTTGTTTCAATTCTATTATTTTGGCTTCAGTCAAACCATAGCCGGATGTGATCAGGTTGGAATAGTAGCCCAAGTCGCGAGCGTATTTGACTAGTACCGGCAAATCTGTACGTGTGAGCGGTTCTCCACCGGAAAATCCCAGTTGAACGGCCCCCATTTTACGCGCCTGACTCAGTACTTGTTGCCATTCCTCAGTACTTAATTCCTCTGGATATTTTGCGTAGTCCAAAGGGTTGGAACAATAGGGACATTGCAACGGACATTTATAGCTAAGCTCAGCCAGTAGCCAGCGTGGAGGGGTGATATTATATGTGTTCAATCCAGCCATTTTGTAATGCCACTTCCAGAAAATAAGTAATATCGCTTGCTAAACCAGAGGTGGCAAATGCTTCTTCCAACTCTGTTATGATTTCGGGCAATTTTCGGCTGCCGTCACACAGTTTGAGTATTTCCGCTGAACTTTGGTTCAGTTCTACCATGCCTTCTGGATAAAGAATCACATATTTTTGTTGCGCTTCTTCCCATTGCAGTCGATGCAGAGTTGAAAAATGCAAATTTAGTTCTGGATTGATACTCATATTGGATAGTTAGCGCTTAAGTTAGGTTTCGACAGTAAAATAGGGTGGCATATCAGCTACATACGCTAAATAGATGGCATCAGCCATGCTCCATAATACGTCAAGTTTGAATTTCAGAATATCCAGCATGCGTTCTTGCTGTTCACGGGTTTTGTACCAGTCCAGAGTCAGTTGCAAACCATGCTCAACATCGCGACGCGCTTCGGTCAAGCGTTTGCGGAAATAGGCGTAGCCTTCTTGTTGTACCCAGGGGTAAACCTCAGGCCAGTTGTCCAAGCGTTGCTGATGAATTTTGGGTGCGAATAATTCCGTTAATGAGGAGCTAGCTGCTTCGTGCCATTCGGCCCGGCGGGCAAAATTAACATAGGCATCAACTGCGAAACGCACACCTGGAAGAACGTGTTGTAGAGAAGTCAGTTCTTCTCTACTCAGACCTACCGCAATACCCAGTTGTATCCAGGCTTCAATGCCACCGGCATCGCCGGGATGTCCGTCGTGATCCAGAATACGTTGTACCCATTTGGCACGGGTTTCCCGATCAGGACAGTTGGCCATAATGTTGGCATCCTTGATCGGTATCATGACCTGATAATAAAAACGATTTGCAACCCAGCCTTGTAATTGCTTTTGGCTTAATTTACCTTCGTTCATTAATACATGCATCGGGTGATGAATGTGGTAGTACTTTTCCATGCCGCGTAACTTGTTTTCAAATTCTTCGCGGGACCAGGGTTTATTATCGCAGCAGCTCATTAGACACCTTTATAAGTCAATTTCCAAACCATCGTAAGCGACTTCGATGCCAGCAGCATCCAAAATCTTTCGTTGCGGCGAATCTTCGTCCAGAATCGGATTTGTGTTATTGATGTGAATCAAAATCTTGCGTGCATTAGGTACGTTGTTTAAAACGTCTATCATGCCACCCGGTCCAGATTGGGGTAAGTGACCAATCTCGCGAGCTTTCTTGTGGCTGATGTTTTGCTGGCACATTTCATCGTCAGTCCAGAAAGTGCCGTCAACCATTAGGCAGTCAACATTTTGCATTGCCGCTAAGACATGCGACTCAATTTCTCCAAGACCGGGTGAATAATACAGTTTTTTGCCGGTGGAGATTTGTTCAACTATGACACCTATATTGTCACCCTCATGAGGATTATGTCGATGGGGTGAATAAGGAGGCGCCTTACTTTTTAAGGCGTGTGCATAAATCCGTATATCGTCTATGCCAGGAATAGTAAATGGGCTACTGTCACATGCAATGGGATGATGATTAACGGTGCAGTAGTCTTTCAGCATAGTGAAAAGTGGAAAGCCAGTCGTTAAATCCTGTTTAACCATTTCGGTGCAATACACTTCCAAGGGTTTGCCTTCTCTTAACATGAGCATTCCCGTCGTGTGATCGATTTGGCTGTCAATTAACAATATGGCTTTAATGCCGGTATCGCGAATACCCTCTTTAGGTTGTATGGCCGGAAAGGCTTCCAGTTGGGCGCGAATATCCGGTGATGTATTGAACAATAACCAATTGCGATTATCGGTACTGATTGCAATGGATGATTGGGTACGGGCTTTACCTTTTAGTTGGCCGTTGCGTAAACGTTGGCAATTATTGCAATTGCAATTCCATTGTGGAAAGCCACCACCTGCGCCTGCGCCAAGAACTCTGATTTTCATAGTTGACTATACTTTGATAAATGAGGGCGGAATGATACGGGATTAAAATCCGGCAGGCAAAAAAAAGGGGCAAAAAAATGCCCCTTTCCTTTGTCAATCGTAAAGATTAACGGTTATAAATGTACATGGTTACTTCAAAGCCGAAACGCATGTCATTGTAAGCAGGTGTTTCCCATTTCATTGTATACCCTCCAGAGGTTTTTATTGTGAGCTAGCTTGATCAAAAAGCTGTATTCAAGTATACGATGAAGTTTTTCTTAACGCAACTGAGCATTTAAATCTAAGCTAACTTTGCTTAGAAGTGTGGGGTAGTCAAAAGTTCCGGCTGTTTAGACTTTATTTTTGTTATGGATAGACATCATGCGTTTTGGATGATTTTCAAATTTAATAAATCGCATTAAAAAGCTGTACTTTATTAGAATCGCCACAACGCGAAGACTACGAGTGTTTTATACTATGTATTTTTAATGGAGTGCTTAAGGCTTTTGGATTTATGAAAACTTATCTGGTTGGCGGTGCGGTACGAGATCGTTTACTGGCTTATCCGGTAAGTGAATTCGATTGGTTGGTGGTTGGTGAAACGGTTGAATCTATGTTGGCACGGGGTTTTCGGCCCGTTGGTAAGGATTTTCCTGTGTTTTTACATCCGGTAACTCACGATGAATATGCGTTGGCTCGTACCGAACGTAAAACCGCGCCGGGTTACAAAGGTTTTGAAGTTTATGCTGCACCTGATGTCACTATAGAAGAAGATTTGTTAAGGCGTGATTTAACTATTAACGCGATGGCTTTGGATAGTGACGATCGGCTAATTGATCCATTTCATGGTCAGGATGATTTGAATAACCGCATCTTGCGGCATGTATCACCTGCATTTAGTGAAGATCCGGTACGTATCTTACGCGTAGCACGTTTTGCTGCACGCTATGCGCATTTGGGCTTTAAAGTGGCGGAGGAAACTCGGCAACTGATGCAGGAAATGGTTGTTAAAGGCGAGGCAGATCATTTGGTGCCTGAACGAGTATGGGCAGAAATGTGTAAAGCTTTACAGGAAACAACGCCGACTGCTTTTTTTGAAGTGTTGAGAGATTGTGATGCACTTAAAGTTATTTTTCCAGAAATTGATGCTTTGTTTGGAGTGCCGCAACCGGAACAATATCATCCAGAAATAGATACTGGGATACATACCTTAATGGTGTTAGAGCAGGTTTCTCGGTTGTCTGCTAAAGTTGATATCAGATTAGCCGCTTTATTGCATGATTTGGGTAAGGGATTAACCCCAAGATCAGGTTGGCCCAGTCATCACGGTCATGAAAAATTAGGCTTATCGTTGCTGGAGAACTTTTGCGAACGCTTACGCGTCCCCAGAAATTATAAAAATTTGTGCCTATTGGTCATGCAATACCATACGCATTGTCACCGTTTGCTGGAATTAAGAGCCGATACTTTAACCGATATGTTGCAAGCTATATTTGCGTTTAAGCATGACGAGCGTTTAGAAGCCTTTATTTTAGCGTGTGAAGCTGATGCGCGTGGACGTACTGGATTTGAAAATCGTGATTATCCACAAGCCGACTTTATGCGTCAGGCGGCGCTAGCGGCCAAGAATATAGATACACATGCTATATTGCATGAAAATAATAAAGGTGCTGATATTGGTATTGCAATACGTAAGCTAAGAATAGCTGCCATAGAGCGCTTTAAACAGCATTACTCTGCAACAGTAAAGCAAATAACCGTATGAATTTTGATGTGCAGTGAGTATTTTGACGTTTGCTGTCTGCATATACTAAGGAATATTATGGATAAAAAAATTATGGCAGGCTTAAGGCATGCTTAGTTATCGACATGGCTTTCATGCCGGAAATTTTGCAGATGTGCTTAAGCACAGTTTAATTACTCTGGTAATAAATGCACTTAAACAGAAGGAGAAACCTTTTGTATTCATTGATACGCATGCCGGGGCGGGTAAATATTCCTTAAAATCGGATTTTGCAATAAAAACCAACGAATACCAACAGGGAATTGCGCGTTTGTGGGCTGAAACAGACACTCCTCCAGAATTAAAAGATTATCTGGCGGCTGTCCGTGCAGAAAATACTGGTCGGCAATTAGTGCGCTATCCAGGATCGCCACAATTGGTAAGGCGTTTAGTCAGAGCGCAGGATAGATTGTTGTTGTCAGAATTGCACGGCACCGATTTTGAAGCTTTGCAGCAATTATTTGCGCAGGATCATCAGGTCAGCGTGGTTAAGGAAGATGGCTTAAAAAGCTTGGAAAAAAAATTACCACCCATTCAAAAACGTGGCTTTATTTTGATTGATCCCAGTTATGAAATAAAAGCAGAATTTAGTAAGGTTGTGCAGACATTGGAAGTAGCGCATCGTCATTTTGCTACGGGTATCTTCGGACTTTGGTATCCAATTATTGAGCGTGGGCTTACTGAAAAGATGTTACAAAGTTTGAAAGATCTTAATATTCCCAAACAGTTACGCATTGAACATTGTATTACCGCAGATGGAGCCGTGCGTGGTATGACAGGTTCTGGTATGCTGTTTATTAATCCTCCCTGGCAGTTGGTCAGTCAGGTAGAGGCACTGTTGCCATGGCTAAATCAGGTGTTGGCTGATAAGCATGGCTTCTGGAAAGTCGAATGGCAGGTACCTGAATAAGTTGCGGAGATGATGGTAAGGAATTAATAATGATAAAAAAAAACCTTGATCTTATTATTGTTGTTTTGGTCACGCTCGCCCTTATCGAGTTTGAAGAAACGGCAGAAATATTAGGTGAATTTGCACATTTATTGTTTGAAGTTTTGCATAACCTGTTTGAAGTAGCCGAACTGGGTGTTGATAATATTGTCGAACATGCATTTCACTTCCTGCATGTAGGTGAGTTTTTTGCCTATTTGTTTATCACTGAACGGCATGCCAGTCAGGTGTTTACCTTCTATATTTTGATGTCTATCATAGGCTATGCGCTGTTTAGACTGTCAAAATTTGTGCCGGGCATCTATAGGTTTTTAAAACAAATTCTAGTAATGACTTGGGTAAGGCGTAAAACCCAATGTCAGTTATATTGGCAGTCTTTAACCCGTGTGCATAAAGTTGCTTTAATGGTGGCGGCAGGCAGTACCGTGGTTTTTGCTGCTTTTTTTCTCATTTGAATACTAAATTAAACTCATGCCGTTACTCGATCAAGTTAAACACAGCATATTAACGGCCAATAGCCTGCAAGTTCAGGATATAGACAGGGTAATGGCTACACTGTTAAGTTCCTCGGTTGATGCTGCCGATATTTATTTTCAGTCGAGTCATTTTGAGTCGTGGTCTTTAGAAGGCGGGATTATCAAAGAAGGCAGTCACTCTATTGAACGGGGTGCCGGGGTGCGGGTGGTGAGCGGTGATAAAACCGGATTTGCCTATAGTGATCGTCTGGATGTGGCCATTTTGCTGGAAGCAGCCAAGAATGTAAAAGCCATTGTCAGACAAGGACAGCAAGCACAAACTCAAGTGGCAGGCAAACAGCATTGGTCGCCGCTTTACCCATCGGTAAATCCTTTAAAATCATTGGCCGATCAGCAGAAAATCGATTTATTAAAACGGGTAGACAGCGAAACTCGCAAACTTGATAGTCGTATCGAAGAAGTGATGGTGAGTTTGGTAGCCGCTTACGACAGCATATTAGTCGCCAATCAGGATGGTTCGCTGCATGCGGATGTTCGGCCCTTGGTACGCTTGAATGTAAGCGTCATCATGATTGAAAATGGTCGCCGCGAGCAAGGCAGTATGGGTGGCGGAGCACGCCAGGATTACAATTATTTTTTGGAAAGCGACAGAGCACTGGACTATGCCAAAGAAGCTGTGCGTCAGGCGCAAGTGAATTTACAGGCGGTTGATGCGCCCGCCGGAAATATGATAGTGGTACTGGGGCCGGGTTGGCCAGGTATCCTGTTGCATGAAGCCATTGGCCATGGACTGGAAGGGGATTTTAATCGTAAAGGTACCTCGGCGTTCTCTGGTCGGGTCGGCGAACGTGTGGCATCTGATCTGTGCACGGTGGTAGATGATGGCACATTACCCGGACGGCGTGGTTCTTTAAGCATTGATGATGAAGGCACACCCACAGAAAATACAGTTTTGATAGAAAAAGGCATATTGAAAGGTTACATGCAGGATAATCTGAATGCCCGTTTGATGGGTGTCAAATCAACTGGTAATGGTCGACGTGAATCTTATGCCCATTTACCGATGCCCAGAATGACCAACACCTACATGTTGCCCGGCTCCAGTGAGCCGGAAGAAATTATTCAATCGGTTAAAAATGGCTTATATGCGCGTAATTTTGGTGGCGGACAGGTTGATATCACCTCTGGTAAATTCGTATTTTCAGCCAGTGAAGCCTACTTGATCGAAAATGGCAAAATAACCCGGCCTGTCAAAGGAGCAACCCTGATTGGTAACGGACCCGATGTACTGACCAAAGTATCCATGGTGGGTAATGATATGCAACTGGATAGTGGCGTAGGTACTTGTGGAAAAGAGGGGCAGAGCGTGCCGGTCGGAGTTGGACAACCGACGCTGAAAATCGATGGCTTAACCGTGGGTGGTACCAGCGTTTAAAATTCTGTCACCAAAAGCCAAAGTAATCTGCTAATTGTAGGTTTTTTGTAACTACTCACCCAGTTGGTCAGCTACCCTGGCTTTTGATGCTGGGCTTGCTGACAGAGGACGCCGTGAATACGTCCGTGTAGGCTTGATGCCAGCTTTAGCTACATGGATGTAGTGTATGCATCGAATGCAGGAGCAATTCTATGTCCATGCTGGCAACACCTCTGCCAACAATCCCAGCACCAAAAACCAAGATTGTCAGCAATTTAGCGGTTTTGAAAAACTGGGTGAGTAGTTACGGTTTTTTGATAAACTAGCGAAATAGTTACGCGATTTTTTTAAAAACTGGGTGAGAAGTTAAACCACACCTTTATTTAGCACCGTTTTGAGTGCACTCAACACAATGAGATTTTACCTTGCAAAATCAGGCAGAAATTAACCGCGTAAAACAAATTGTTCAGCAATTGCTAGACGAAGCCAAACAACAAGGTGCCAGTGGCGCAGAAGCGGCATTCAGTGTTGATAATGGCCTGTCAGTCACTGCCCGGCTAGGCGAAGTGGAAACCGTTGAATATCATTGTGATCAGGGCATTGGGGTCACGGTGTATTTTGGACAAAAAAAAGGTGCAGCCAGTACCAATGATATATCCGCAGAATCCCTGAAAGAAACCGTGAAAGCTGCTTGTAGCATTGCTCGCTATGCGAGTGACGATGAATATGCTGGTTTACCAGATCAAGAATGTCTGGCAACTGCATTCCCTGATCTTGATCTGTTTCATCCGTGGGCAATCGATGCCGAACAGGCTATCAAGCTGGCGATTGAATGTGAGCAAGCCGCTCGAAGCTATCATACTGCTATCAATAATTCGGAAGGTGCAACGGTAGATACGCATCAAAGTTTAAGAGTATTTGGTAATTCACTAGGGTTTCTGCAAGGTCGGCAATCCAGTCGTCATTCTTTAAGCTGTGCAGTTTTGGCGGGTAGCGGTGATAGTATGCAACGCGATTACTGGTACAGTGTGGCACGCAACGCCGCAGATTTGGAGTCTGCTACACGGGTGGGCGAAAAAGCGGCGCAAAGAACGGTTGCTCGTCTTGATGCGCGGAGTCTCAGTACTCGCAATTGTCCAGTGCTACTGGCACCGGAAATGGCTTCAGGATTAATCGGGGCTTTGATTGGCGCTATCAGTGGCGGTAGCTTGTATCGGAAAGCTTCGTTTTTGTTGGATAGCCTGAATACACAGGTTTTGCCGGACTTTGTGCGTATTCATGAACAGCCTTTTCTAAAAGGAGCATTGGGTAGCGCCAATTATGATGCGGAAGGTGTGGCAACCCAAGCCAGGGATATAGTCAGTGAGGGGATCTTAAAATCGTATGTATTAAGTAGCTATTCTGCTCGCAAACTGGGGATGCAAACCACCGGTAATGCCAGCGGTGTACATAATTTAACCGTGGAAGCTGGCGGTGATAATGCGGATGATTTATTAAAACGTTTAGGTACTGGTTTATTGGTTACAGAACTGATGGGACAGGGCGTGAATAGGGTAACTGGTGATTATTCTCGCGGCGCTTCCGGATTTTGGGTGGAAAATGGCATTATCCAATATCCAGTGCAAGAAATTACTATCGCTGGCAATTTAAAAACCATGTTGCGAAATATTGTGGCGATTGGCAATGACGTTGATTTGCGCAGTAATATCCGGGTAGGGTCCATTTTGCTGGAGCAAATGTCCATAGCGGGTGAATAAGGGCCTTCTAACTAGTCGTTAGTCATCTAAGAAAAGCATAACCTGCATAGGCTGGGTAGAGGCGATAGCCGAAACCCAGCAAGTGTTTCAAATTGACTGACTACTGGCAGGCCCTTTAAAGCCCTCGTAAAATCTCCGCAATGATGGCGGGGCCTTTGTAGATTAAACCACTATATATTTGAATCAGACTGGCGCCGGCCTGTATTTTCTGTTGTGCATCCGTGACACTCATAATGCCACCCGCAGCAATAATCGGCAGTCGGTTATTTAGTTCCGATGCTAATACTTTGACTACCTGAGTCGCTTTTTCTGTTAACGGCGCTCCACTCAATCCACCATTCTCGTCGGCAAATTTATGAGATTGCACCTGGTCTCTGGCCAGAGTGGTATTGGTAGCAATTACTCCGTCAATGTTGAACTCAACCAGTAGTCTGGCAATCCGCACCAGATCTTCATCACTTAAATCGGGGGCAATTTTTACTGCAATCGGTGTGTACTTCCCATGTTCTGTTTGTAATTTAAGTTGTTCTTCCTTTAAATCATGCAATAAATTTTTTATTTCATCGCCTTGTTGCAATTGGCGTAAATTTTTGGTGTTGGGCGAAGAAATATTAATAGTCACATAACTGGCATGCATATAACTTTTACGCAGCCCCAGTAAATAATCCTGATTGGCATTTTCATTCGCCACATCTGCATTTTTACCAATATTAATGCCCAGAATGCCTTGGTAGCGGCTGATTTTTACCTGATTAAGCAAATATTCGATACCGAAATTATTAAAGCCCATGCGATTAATAATGGCCTGATGTTCAGGCAAACGGAATACGCGCGGAAGCGGATTACCTGCTTGCGCTCGGGGGGTAACGGTTCCAATTTCAACAAAGCCAAAGCCCATATCGCCCAAGGCATCAATATATTCACCGTTTTTATCCAGACCTGCCGCCAGTCCCAGTCGGTTTTTAAAATGTAGCCCCATCACCTGTACCGGTTTATCCTCTACCGATGCTTTACTTAAAGCCGATAAACCGGTTTGGTGGGCTAATTTTAGCAGTCTGAGTGTCAGATAATGGGCGCTTTCCGCGTCAAGCGAAAACAGTAACGGGCGTAATAATGGATAAATATTCATAATCTTCAGTTTGCCGTTATATCTTAATGTGTAGAAGCAACTTCCCTGATTTAGGTGTGACAGCCGCGCACTAAATTTTTGGGATGAGCGGATGCAACAACAGCGTTCCTGATTAGCTGGACACCTCAGCTAAAGACACTGCGTCGGCATTACGCTACGAAATGCGTAGGTGGGCACAAAAAGCAGTGCCCACCCTACCCCAGATGAGATACCTTGCTAATCAGGACAGGGTTTGCCTATAGTTTATGGTAATTTTGATTTTAAGCAGAGATTTTTTACGCAACATTAAATGTCAGTCTAAAGCATAAAGGCTAGCATCGACAGTTGTGACGCGTTCCAGTAGTAAATCCGCTAGTAATTGTGCAGCAGCCGGGCCCATGACCAAACCGTTGCGAAAATGTCCGGCGTTGATACTCAGATTATCAAAATGCGGGTGTCGGCCGATAAATGGAACGCCGTCCGGTGTGCCCGGGCGTAAACCTGCCCAATGCTGGCAAAGTGGAAAGTGCTGCAAGCTGGGTAACAGCTGGGTGGCAAACGCGTAGAGTTGCTGTTTGGCGCTTTCGCTAGTGCTTTTGTCAAAACCAGTCGCTTCTACCGTGCTACCAGCCAGAATTTTGCCATCGCGGCGCGGAATCAGGTAATGATCGCCATCCAGTACCATATAATCCAGAGTGTCAGGTTGGGCGTCAAACAGCAGCATTTGGCCTTTCACGGGTTGAATGGGTAATGCTCTGGCATTATTCTCAGCGGGGATGATGCTGTTTAAAAAGTCCGTTGTCCAGGCACCGGTACAAACAACCAGTTCCTTAAATTTGAAACACTGGTTTTCGCTATGCACCTGCTGAATATGCTGCTGTTTTATCGTAACCTGATTAATAACCGTATGTTCAAAAAAACTGACACCTAATTGCAGTAAATAGGCTTGCATGGCTTGTAAAAAACGCGGATTGCGAATTTGCGCAATGTCCGGTAACCATAAGGGATTTTGAAACCTAGTATTCAGTGCTTTTGCTTGTTTTGGAAGCACAGATTGATGAGGAATTTGATATTGCTGACACCAGGCAGACGCGGCCAGATAATCTGGATTTTTGCAAATCAACATCCCGCAATCCCGCCATTCCGGATCGATACCGGTTGCTGTTAGCAGTTCTTGATATAAATCTGGATATTTTTTCAGGCTTTGTGCAACCAATGCAGATATAGCCTGAACTTGACGCCAAGGGTAAATGGGTAGCAGAATACCCCCGCCTGCCCAGGATGACTCTTTGCCAAACTCTGCTTTGTCAATAATCATGACCTCTCGTCCCGCCAAGCGCAATTCACGGGCGGTTAGTAAACCACTAATGCCGCCGCCAATGATGAGTATGTCAGTTTGTATGGTCATGAAAAAAATTAACTGGTTAAACGTGCGATTGTTATTACCCGCTGCTGCTAGCAGCTTGATTTTGGTCGTGCTAGTCGCTGGTTGTGGTGGGTAAAACGCATTCGTTGGGTGAATGGTTTTGCCCAAAGTAACATATAAGTGTGTAAACAAGAAAAATACCAAACAACTTTTTAGTGCAAATTTTAAACTAAATGTTGTTTTTTTTTGACAAGAATATACTTGGCTTTATGATGTTTGTGCACCTTATTGATCTAAATCAATTTTTTTTAATTAAAAAAAATAACACAAAACTTGTAAGGCAACATATTTACTGCTAATATTGTCACCGTGAAGAAATGCTGTGTTGCGTTATAGCAAAAAAACAGACTTAACAATAACAAACCCTTGGGGGTAACAATGACATTCAATAAAACAAAATTAGCACTCAGCATCGCTGCTGCGTCTTTATCTCTGGTTATGATTGCACCGCAAGCACAAGCGGACGCTGCGGCACAAGCTGATGCATTGCAAACGCAAATGCAACAAATGGCTGACCAAATGAAAGCCATGCAAGCTGAGTTAGATCGTGTGAAAGCTAACTCTGCTGCTGCCGCCAATACCAATGGTAAAGTACAAGAATTGGATCAATGGATGGCTTCTGTTAAAAATACGCCTGATGCAGTTTCTGCTAAAGACAATCTGGTTGTTGTTCGTGGTGGTTGGGAGCAATTGGATCATGCCAGATCAGATGGGAATATCCAACATTCAGGTGGATTGTTGTCTGATACCAGAAACGCTAGTGGCTTTTTAGTCGGCGGTGCTTTTGATTTTAACGTAAACAACGATTTGTTTGGTTTGGTGGATGATACATCCTTTATGGTTGAGTTAGGTTTTGAATATTCTCAATTTGGAACAGGTTCAAATGCTTTGACAGCTTCTTCAGGAGCAGTTGTGGCATCAGTTAGTCCTTACAAATCAACAGACGCCCGTTTGAGACTGAATGCCTCACCAAAAATCAAATTCATGCACGGTAGCAAACTGCGTCCATGGATTATCCCTGTTGGTTTAGAGTTGAACATTCTGGGCGTTCCATCCAACGCGGTTTCTGTATTAAACTCTGGTATGCAATTCGGCGGCGGTGCTGAATATGACTTGTATAAAGGCATCGTTTTAGGTACCGATTTCCGTTATCACTACGCTACCAGCAGTATTGATGGTACTACTACCAACGGTGTTAGCGCAGGTGGTTATGTAGGTTTCAAATTCTAATTTGTAAATCTTAAGCTAGTCAAAAAGGGAAAGCCAAAAGCTTTCCCTTTTTTGTGCGTGTCAATTTTTTATACGAGGCAGACCGATATATAACCAACAGACATGAAAAAATGCTTAGTATTTTGTAAGAGCGGTGGTGCTATACTTGGCGCTTAATTATGAATAAGATTGTAGAATAGCAGTTGATTATTCAATCTGTTCTCAATTCGCGTCGAAATTTGAAAGACACACTACTGCAACGCATGCTAGAACAAAATCATGAACAGCCTTTTTCCTGAGATCACCCCCTTTCGTACTTTTTGGCTGGAAACAGCAAGTCTCCACCAAGTTTATGTCGAACAATCAGGGAATCCGGCTGGCATACCGGTCATTTTTTTACACGGTGGCCCTTGTTCAGGTACTAAACCGGATCATCGCCGTTTTTTCGATGCCAAGCGTTATCATATTATCCTGATGGATCAACGCGGTTGTGGACAGTCGTTACCCTTTGCTGAATTACACGCCAATAGCACTGATGATTTACTGGCCGATATGGAGGCGATACGCCAACAACTACGCATAGAACAATGGTTATTATTCGGTGGCTCCTGGGGAGCGACGCTGGCACTCTTATATGCACAGCGCTATCCGCAGCAGGTGGCAGGCATGATACTGCGCGGCGTATTTCTGGCTCGGCAAACTGATATGGACTGGTTTCTGGGTAACGGCGCTAATCGCATTTATCCTCAGCAATGGCAGGCTTTGCTGGACAGTATTCACGGCTATCAGGAAGCTAATGTGCAACAGGCATTGTGCGCGGCGGTATTTTCTGAGGATAATACACGGGCCAGATGTGCGGCTCAGCAATGGCTGGCCTGGGGCGGACTAGTCGCGCTGGGTAATGATTATCGACCCAATTCAGATCCAATCAGCGAACAGATGTTGCAACAAGTGCGTATGGAGTTACATTACGCCAAAAACAATTATTTTCTGCGAGAAAACCAGATTCTGGAAAACTGTGCAGTGTTACAGTCAATTCCGACTATCATTATCCACGGTCAAAACGATTTAACCTGTCCGTTGGATAGCGGCTGGTTGCTCTGGCAAGCTTTACCGCATGCCGATTTTGTAGTACTACCCAATGCAGGACATATTGCCCGTGGCGAGGAAATGATAGATGCGCTTGTGGCAGCTACCCAACAGATGGTAGCGATAATATAAAAAGGAAGAGTAACTATTAACCCAGTTGGTCAGCTATTAGGCTTTTGATGTTGGGATTGCTGACAGAGGACGCCGTGAATACGTCTATGTAGGCTTGGTGCCAGCGTCCCTGCTGGCAACACCTCTGCCAGCAATCCAAGCACCAAAAGCCAAGATTGTCAGCAATTTAACGGTTTAGTTACAAGGAGGTAACTATTCACCTTGCTTAAATCAATGCTGGGAATTAGCAAATAGCCTATATTGGTAGGGGCGGGTTGCACCCGCCCAAAACCTAAGCATTAACAAAGACCTTTGCTTAGGTACTTGGGAATACGCATTTTTTGGGCGTACGCAGTATGCGTTTACGAACGGTCTTACCCTGGTAATTTCACTGAATAGGTACAAAAGGATAAATATGAAACATAAAAAGCGTCTTATCATCGCCATGACCGGCGCTACTGGCGCAATTTATGGTGTGCGTTTGTTGCAGATTTTGCAACAGCAGCTCGATTGGGAGGCGCACTTGGTGATTTCGGCTGCGGGCTTGGTTAATCTCAAATACGAATTGGATATGGATCGCCGAACACTGTATGCCTTGGCAGATGTCACACATGGTATTGATGACATTGCTGCTTCCATTGCCAGTGGTTCCTTTAAAACCGAAGGTATTATCATTGCTCCCTGTTCAATGAAAACCCTGGCTGCCGTGGCGCATGGTTTCGGTGATAATCTTATTTCCCGTGCTGCCGATGTGGCACTTAAAGAACGGCGCAAAACGGTGTTGATTCCGCGCGAAACGCCCTTGAATTTGGCGCATATTCGTAATATGGCGGCTGTCACCGAAATGGGGGGCATTATTTATCCTCCCATGCCCGCTTTCTATAATAAAACTGACTCTTTGCAGGCTATGGTGGATGAAGGCGTGGGGCGCATACTGGATATGTTTGGTATTGAAGTTGCCGGACTCTATCAGGCCTGGAATGGTTTAAATAGCAACACCTAGTTACTCAGCGTAGGGTGGGTTAGATGCGCAATTTGTAGGATTTAAAGTTTCAAAAGTCGTTGTGCGCATCGTAACCCACCGTGGGCATAAGTAAACCGCCGAGTTACATATGACTTTCGGGTGTCCGATAGGGTGCAGGCTATTCTTCTGCACCAAAACAATGGACATAATCTTTACAGACCTCACAGGACGGTGCTCTGCACACATAAATTCCTTCGGCTTCGCAGAGTTGTTTGTAAAGAAACTTTTTCCATTTCATGTCTTTGTGGTTAAGCAGGGTTAACTGCGGAAAAAATTGACTGAGTAAGTCCGATAAATTCTGACGGCTCCATAAACCTAAATCCTGCCATAAATGATCATTGCCCAGACAAGCAGTCACTAGTAGGGTTATCAGGCATTCATGCAATGTGCTTTGTTTACTGGCATAGCGGTTTAGAAATTGTTCAAGATCCTGCTTTTCCAGCATGCGGCTAAAATCAGGCTTGAGAGCAGATACTGCGGTGCCTGAGATATGCAGGCCCGGAAAATAATTGTCCAGCAATTGTTTAAATTGAAAGGCATTCAATCCCAAATAATCGGGGAGTACCCCCATACCCACTTGCCAACTGGCAAGGATTTGCGCTAGCCAGACGCTGTTATCCGGCTGGCCAGCACAAGCCATAAGATGGTCATAGTGTTGTTGGCGGAGATCTAGCAAAGACAAGCTATTATTACTGTCCTCTGGTATTCTCTGTACGCAACTCATAGACTATTCTCCAGGCAGATAGATAAAAAACAAGTGTTTAATATTCAATGCGAATATCTTCGTCTCTAACGATCATTTGACAAGCCAGACGCCATTCGCAGGGTAAATCATCCACGATCATTTTTTCCAACTCTTCAGACGTCACTTTGCCAAGTTGTTTCAGCAATGATTTTTCTTTTTCAGTGAGTGGGCCTCCCATGCGTTGATTCTTTTTGTCGATACTACTGACCTTGATGATACAAGTACCGCAGTCGCCGTCTTCGCATTCAAAGTTAATGGGTATTTTATTTTCCAGAGCCAGTTTTAAAATGGTCTGGGTGTGACTACCAGCAACCGCATAAACGGTTTTATCACGGTATTCCGGGCTGGTAAAAGTAACTAAAGCCATGTGCTATTCTCCTCGCCTAAACGGGCTTGACGGAAATGCTTCCGCCCAATGCTTGCGCCTGACAGGCCAGGCGATTATGTTTGCCTGCCATGTTTTCGCGTAAAATCTTGTCTTCCAGTACCGAAGGTTCACTCAGGTTATTCCAACCTTCTGTAACCTTCATAATGCAGGTTCCGCAGTCGCCTTCACGGCAGCCATAAGTAATTCCGGAACCTACTTTTTCCGAAACCTCAATCACTCGGGTTCCAGCAGGCACGGTGACAGTAACGTTAATATCTTCAAATGTAATGGTCGCTTTGGCCATTGTTAAAACTCCTTAAGTTTTTAAAATATAATTTCGGCAGCCTCTAATCTGAGGACTCCCGGAGTGGAATCTTGCGACCCCCTATTTTTCATTGCTTGATTGGCAATGATTACGCCAACTCGTCCCTGAATTGGTTGTCTGTACTAAGGTGTACAGACAAAATGGTTAAACTAAAAGGTAACTATTCAGCATTGATTACCTGTGTAGGATCTGCCAACCAGCAGCGCATCACTCTCAATTACTATGTATCACTACCGTCCATAAAAGCCAGAGCAATCAGTTGCCTGTCGAATTTTTTGATAAGCGGATAATCAGTCAATTTAAAACATCCTGCTGGGTTTCGGCTATCGCCTCTACCCAGCCTACGCAGGCTATGTTTCTTTCAAGATGACTGGCTACTCGCTGAGAGTTCAAGCTAAATCGGCGAAATTCACCATTCTGGCGGCTCGCAAGCCCATTAATTCCTGTGCCAATTCCAGGCCAAACGCCTGACATTCCAAAATCTCATCATCGGTAGGGATTAATTTCACCCGAATACCGGGTATTGGTACACGTAATTTCAAACCGCGTAAGCGATCTTCAACCAGTCTTACCCCTTCACCTGTCCAGCCATATGAACCGAATACCCCGCCCAATTTGGTTTTCAGATTGACAACGGTGAGAGAAGACAGCAAATCCCAGATCGGTTTTACCGCATCGCCATTGATGGTTGGCGTGCCTAGAATCAAGCCATCGGCTTCTTCAATAAGATCAACGAATGGTGCGACCTCACCCCCTTCCAGATCGTAAAGCGATACACGCACATCCTCTACCTGCATGGCACCTTGATAAATAGCTTCAGCCATACGCCGCGTGTTGCCATAAGAACTGATATAGAAAATCAACAATGTTTTTTGGTGTGGACTTAATTCACTGTGTAAAGCGGGTGTAGATAATTGCTGATAGCGCTGAATATAACGTTGCGGACGATCTCGCAAAATGGGGCCATGGGTCGGGGCAATTAAAGTCAGTGGTAATACCTGGATCAATTCCAGCGCCCGTAATACATATTCCTTAAATGGCCGCATAATGTGGGCATAGTAATATTCAAAAGAAAAGCGAAAATCACCCACTTGATCGTTAAACAAACGGTTGTCACAAAAATGACAACCAAACACATCTCCGGAAAACAATATGGCTTCTTCCAGCGCATAAGTACATTGGGTATCAGGCCAATGTAAATAAGGCGTGTGTAAAAACTGTAAGGTACGATCTCCCAAAGATACTGAATCCCCAGTAACCACTGGCGTAAAACTGAGTTCATCCTGTTTCAGTAAACCCTTCAACATGGATTGCGCTTTCTGCGAGATAAATAATTGTGCTTGCGGGGCACGTTTCATCAATTCTGGCAGTGCTCCAGTGTGGTCTGGTTCCAGATGATTGAGGACTATCACCTTGATTTCAGAATAATCAGCTACACTTTCCAGACGGGCAAAAAAGTCAGCCGCAAAGCCTTCCTTAACCGTATCGATAATAGCCACACCTTCGCTGCCGCGGATAATATAGGCGTTGTAGCTGGTACCATTTGCGGTTTTCAGGATAATATCGAAAGTGCGTAAATTCGGGTCGAGTGCCCCTATCCAATGCACGCGCTCAGATAATGCCACTGCCAGCGGTAAACCTTCAGCATTGACCAGTTCTACGGGTTTCATGGCAGACAAGCCGATTTATGCTGATGCGTATTGGGACAGGTTTCCAGTTCTGTCCCCGCATTAGTCATGCTTAAACCCAGTTTGGATGCCATCAAGGTTGGATCAAAGCCTGCCAAGCGTTGCTCGTCTACTTCCAATAGTGGACGCCGAATCAATAAGGGATTAGCAATCATCAAGGCAATCGCCTGTTCCTGGGCGATGGCTTCGGGAATAATTTCACCATTCTTGATGGCCGGTGCGCTAAGGTTAAACCAGTCGGCTACCGGCATGGTGCCGAAAAAAGAGCGCAGTTTTTCCGGTTCTTGCCCCCAGTTTTGTGTTAACAAATTATGAATAACCAGCACATGCCCGGCTTTTATCAGCAATTGCTTTTGCCGGGTATTGTTGGTACAGCCTGGTTTTTCATAAAAATGTATGGTTGCCATGGCCTTAATGCGCTTGTAATTCCGCCATCACTTCCGCCATTCTTTCGGGTGGAATACCCGTTAACGAACCGGGTGGATTAAGCGGCACGTTTAAGGCATCCAGAATTGCGCCTTCTATAGGGCAAATACTGGCACATTGTGGCTCGGCAAAATCGTCCTCACATTCAGTACATTTTTTCGCATTAATCTTAAAATGCGTTTTCGACATATAAATCGCTTTGCTGGGACATAACGGTTCACAAGCGTAGCAATTAACACAGCTTTCAATGATTTTTAGGGACATAAGCCTGACTCCTTAAGCGCTGGCACGTTGCTGGTCGGAAACCTCTTCAAGCTTGCCAGCTGCAGCCATTTCTTTGTAAACCGCCATGACCGCTTCCTCAATGGGTTCCATGGCATGTTCGCCATTTGGCGCAATGCCAGCCTGTTCCAGCATATCCCAAGGCTCGTAACCCACTTTTGAGCACAGAACGGCTTCGCAGCCTTCCAGGGTACGAATGGTACGTTGCAAAGCGGTTTCCGCTTCTCCGCAAGCACTGTCACCACTACAATACAACTCTGTTTTGCGGTGACTGATAAAACGCACGCCTTCCGGTGAGGCTTCGTAGATTAAAAACTCTTTAGCATGTCCAAAATGCATATTGATCAAACCCTGGCCACTGGTGGCAACAGCCATCAACACTGGACGGGTAGTCAACTTTTCTTCAGCGGCAAACTGTTCTGCGGCAGTGGCTTTTGCGGCGCGTTTGCTGTTCATTTCCTCGGTGATGGCTTGATGGATAACTTTACGTTTTTCCATCGCCGCCTGATAATCGATTTCCATGGTTTCAATCTTGTCCATCGTGAACTCATCGCCACGGTCTTCACCTAACATACCTACGGCATCGGCACGACACTGGCGACAATGACGCATCATATTCATGTCACCGGAACAAGAATCCTGTAAAGCTTGTAACTCTTCTGGATTTGGCCCGCGTTGACCCATAACGCCATAGAAAGTGCCATGTTCAGCCTCAGCAATCAATGGCATTACATTATGTAAAAATGCGCCTTTTTCTTTAACGATTTTGCTGACTTCAGCCAGGTGTTTATCATTAACACCCGGTATCATCACCGAATTAACCTTGACCAAAATGCCTTTAGCTACCAGCATTTCCAAGCCTTTTTGCTGTTGTTCGATTAAAATTTTCGCGCCTTTTTTGCCTTTGATACGACGGTTTTCCCAGAATATCCAAGGATATATTTTTGCACCCACTTCAGGATCAACACAGTTGATGGTGATGGTGACATGATCAATATTGTGTTTGGATAACTCTTCAACCGCAGCCGGCAAAGCCAAGCCATTCGTAGAAACACACAGTTTTATATCAGGCGCTTCCTCGCTTAGACGGCGGAAAGTTTCGAAAGTACGTTCAGGATTGGCAAGTGGATCACCGGGGCCTGCGATACCCAAAACCGTCATTTGCGGAATATTAGCCGCTACAGCCATGGTTTTTTTCACGGCTTGATCAGGGGTTAATAATTCTGAAACTACACCTGGACGTGATTCGTTAGCGCAATCGTATTTACGGTTACAGTAATGACATTGAATATTGCAGGCAGGAGCAACCGCTACATGCATACGCGCAAAATAATGATGGGCATCTTCTGAATAGCACGGGTGGTTCTGTACTTTTTCTCGAATATCATCACTCAAATGACTTAACTGATCATCAGTGGTTCCGCAAGAACTTGCAGAGCAGCCGCCTGTAGCGGCAGGTTTTTCGTTTAAGACTGGCAATTCCATGAAACTCTCCTGGCATAAGTGGTTATAAGCACTAATGCACAGGTCGTGCCAGTTGTGATTTGTTTATAAGTATATGATTTATATTGATTTATTAATTTTGATCTGGCTGTTTGTCAGAATTGTCACAAGTTTAATGTTTGTAACGGAACAATTATTACGGGAGGAGATGGTGAGTTTTGAACAAAACGGAAGTAGGGGAGTGAAAGAATTTTTTACTATTTGATATGATTGCTAACTTTCACCATCAATAAAAAACTGACTACCCTGAAATGGAAGAGAGATATTCGTAACTATAACTTGTAGACTTTGATAAAGGTTGTAGCTTGCCTTTATTGTATTCAGATTGGCAGTGAAGCTCAGTTGGTGGTTAATTGTAGAAATATACTGTCTCTATGCGCTCTTTTAATCGAAAACTATGGCTGGTTTTAGATAAGATTTACAACTTCTATTTATCGACTCACTTAGCTCGAATGAAAACAGTTTTCACACTGATCTTCTTCGCTGCACCTGCGCCGGATCTGCCGTAATTTTACGATAGATTTCCACCCGGTCGCCATCTTTAACCAAGGTATCCAGTTTGGCAATTTTGCCAAAAATACCCACTTTTTGTGTTTCCAGATCAATTTCCGGATACTGGTTTAATAGACCAGACAACACTATCACTTCAGAAATAGTACTGGTTTCTGGTACGTCCAATTTTAACCAAATTTGCCTGTCAGCCTGAGCATAACAAACGCCTACATTCATGAGTTTTCTCCGCTCAAAATAGGATCAGGTAAAGGGCTGGCAACAGGATGAGTGACGCTGAGTTTATTATCCAGCATGCGTTTGACAGCCACCATAAAACCCAAAACTATAAACCCCCCAGGCGGCAGCGCTGTTAGTAGAAATCCTTTGTAGTGGGAGATAATAGTCGTTTCTAAAAAACTAAAGCTATCACCCAGTAGTACCGAGGCATTGGCAAACAAGGTTCCCTGAGCACTAATTTCTCTGACCGCGCCTAATACCACCATCACCAGGGTAAATCCTAGTCCCATCATTAAACCATCCCATACCGCAGGCAGTACCGGCTGTTTAGAGGCAAACGCTTCTGCGCGACCCAGAATTACACAATTGGTAACGATCAACGGAATAAATAAACCCAGTACTTTGTGTAATTCATGCATCCAGGCATTCAGAAATATGTCCACCAGGGTTACTAGCGCGGCTATGAGTAGTACAAAGATGGGAATGCGAATCTCCGGGGGGATCAGGTGCCTGCAGACAGATACTGTTGCGTTTGAGGCCAACATAACTACCATGGTCGCCAAGCCCATACCCAACCCATTTGTAGCCGTACCTGTCACAGCTAATAAAGGGCATAAAGCCAGATTTTGAGTCAATACCACATTATTATCCCATAGACCATCACGGGCGATTTTTCGATAGGGCGCTGAAAAAAATACGGCTAAGTTCATAGTTTGTGCTCGCTATAAAAACAGATTAATGGTTAGCGCTTAATAGTTCTGTCTGATGCAGTTCATAAAATTTCAAGCCGCGGCGAATGGCCTGCACTACTTTTCTGGGAGTAATGGTCGCACCACTAAATTGGTCGAAACTACCACCATCTTTTTTTACAGCCCATTGTTCCACGGACATATTTTGAAGCGATTTACCATTAAACGACAACACCCATTTTGATTTGCTAATTTCAATTTTGTCGCCTAAACCCGGTGTTTCGATATGGGAAATAACACGCACACCCAAAATTTCACCGTTTCGATCGATACCCATCACCAAATTGATAGGTCCCGCGTAACCATCTGGGGCAACAAACTTAAAGCACACAGCGCTAATTTCACCCTGTTTTTTTGCCAAATACACTTCAGTTTGATCAGCACCCAATTTGTCTGCAGTTGAATCAATCAACACACTATCTTGTAACAGGTTGTTATCATGGAGCTCAGTCGGTATTACCTGTTCCAGATTGGCTTGTAAATCTTCTTGTAATCGATGCTGAATAACACCGCGTGTCGCTAAATCAGCAAATCCAAGCAATAGCGCAGCTAACAAAGCAAAGCCAGCTAAGATGCCGGTTTGAAACTGCAATTGCGGACGTAGTTGTTCCAAGTTAGAGGGTTCCAGCCAGATAGACAGCTTTTGTTGCATCATACCTAGGACTTGCAAAGTCTTTGCGGTCAGTGCTGGTTTTTCGGGTTCGGGATTCATTTCTGATCTCACTGTGGGGAAATATCGAGCGGTTTACCGTCACGGTAGCGACCATAAATTCTAGGGCGAATATAGTGATCTATCAGTGGTGTAATTGCATTCATAAGCAAGATTGCAAAACCTGTTCCTTCAGGGTAACCACCCCAAGCGCGAATTACGAAAATAAGTATTCCGCAGCCCATACCAAATAACAATTCGCCGAGAGCTGTGTTTGGTGAAGTCACATAATCGGTGGCAATAAAAAAGGCGACCAGCATCAATGCACCCGAATTAAGCTCTACCCATGGACTCAAATAACGCGCACTGTTTACGAGATGAAATACACTGGATAATACAAAGACTGTGGCGAGTAGTGATGCCGGAATGTGCCATTTGATAATGCCTTTACGCAGTAAGCCGAAACCGCCTATTAAAAGTAATAGTGTAGATGTTTCACCCAAGCTGCCACGTTCCCAGCCTATGAAAGCCAGAAAACCGGAATAATGATTTAGACTATCCGGTAAAAATTGATTTTGTGAAAAGCCAGTTTTTACCATGCCTAGCGTAGTTGCCCCCGTTATACCATCAGCATTGTCTAAACCTGAGAAAGTTAAATTTAAACTGTCTAAAATACCGGGTCCAGTAAACAGCGGGGTGACATTAATCCAGGTAGTCATTTCAATGGGAAATGATATCAATAGTGCTACTCGGGCCAGCATGGCAGGATTGAATAAATTTTGCCCCAGACCGCCATACACATGTTTACCTAAAATAATGGCAATAGCGGCCCCCGTAACGGCAATCCACCATGGTGCCCAAGGTGGCAATGTCATGGCTACTAGCAGTCCAGTCACAATAGCAGAACCATCTCGTAAATGCGGGGTAGCCACTACGCCTTTTAATCTGAGACAACATGCTTCAAAGGCCAAAGCAGAACAAATAGTGATGACCAGTAAATACAAGGCAGGCCAACCAAACAAAAATACCCCAAATGCCGCGGAAGGCGCCAGCGCAATAATCACTTGGCGCATAATATCGTTAACCCGTCGAGTAGCGACCAGATGCGGTCCGCTTATCACTTTATTGTTCATGCCGATTCCTTAGCTGCTTGAGCTGCTGCTTGTTGCGCCAATCTAGCGGCACGTGCTTCCTGAGCCTTTTGTGCTTCAGCTTCGGCCTCCAGTCTAATCCGCTCCATACGCTGGTTTCGGTCGTTAATCAGGCGATTGGTTTGTTCGCTTTTATGTTCGGCTTGTTGGCGTTTAACTAACTCACCTGAGGCAAATTTAAAATAATGCACCAAAGGTATGTTGGATGGACAAATGTATGAACAGCTACCACAATTAATACAGTCTTTTAAACCTAAGTCGACAGCGGCATCCAATTGGTTAACACGTATGCGACTGACCATTTCTAATGGCAGCAAACCGACCGGGCAAACTGTTACACAGCTGGAGCAACGGATACAGGCTTTAGTGCTGGGTTCCTCAATTTCCTGTGAGGATAAAGCCAGTATACCGTTACAAGCTTTTACCACAGGCACTTCCGCATGAGGCAGTGCATCGCCCATCATGGGGCCACCCATGACTAAACGCTGTATTTTGGCTTTATCTGCGCCGCAAAAGGCTAAAACTTCCGATATCAGTGTGCCTATCGGTATTTCCAAATTGGCTGGATGTGCAACTGCGCCACCAGAAACAGTGACTATCCTACTAATTAGTGGTTGACCTAAACATATAGCTTGATACACGGCTCGGGCCGTCGCTACATTATGTACCACTACGCCTATATCTGTGGCCCGGCCATCAGCAGGAATTTCCAGTCCGGTTAAGTAACGAAGCATTTGTCTGTCCCAGCCCATAGGATATCGAGTGGGTACCTTTTCAATGCTGATATGGGGAAATGCCTTACTGGCGTTTTGCATGGCCAGAAATGCTTCAGGTTTATTGTCTTCTATGCCAACTAGAGCCTTGGGTGCGCCCATGCCGTGTAGCATTATACGAATACCCGTAACAATTTCCTCGGCGTGTTCTTGCATCAAACGATCATCGCAAGTTAGATAAGGTTCACATTCGCCCGCATTGATCAATAAAGTATGAATTTGATTTTTTCGACCTAAATTGAGTTTAACAGCAGAAGGAAATACGGCGCCGCCTAAACCCACCACGCCTGCTTCACCAACTTTGGTACAAATTTCCTCCGGATTGAGTGAAAATGGATCAATAGCAGGATGTTTTTGCAGCCATTCTTCCTGTCCATCACTTTCCAAAATCACCGTTCGCACCGGTAAAACTGAGGGATGTGGTGCTGGAAAATCTTTAACATCGATAATTTTGCCCGATGTTGGTGCGTGAATAGGCGCCGAAATGGTGCCTTGGCTATAAGCTAACAGTTGACCTTTGTAAACGCGCTCTCCAACTTTGACAATGGGCTCCGCAGGTTTGCCCACATGTTGTTGTACAGGTATATAAAGTTTTTTGGGGAGGGGGAAATCTTTAATAATAGTTTTATCGGTAGTTAGCTGTTTGTGTTCTTCAGCATGAATACCGCCGCGCAGTCTTGGGTTTTCTAGGAATGCGAGCATAGATATTCTCCTTTAGGCTGCAATCTGCGGTTGTGGTTTAGGCCAGCGCCAATTGCGAAGCGTTATATCAATGGGGTGCATTTGCAAACACTCTGTAGGACATACCTCTACGCATTTTTTGCAACCAATACAGGCATCTGCTACCACTGCATGAATTTGTTTAGGCGCGCCAACAATGGCATCAGTTGGACACACTTTGAAACAACGCGTACAGCCAGTGCAGGTTTCTTCGCTGACACGGGCAACCATGGGCTCTTGATCCTGTGTATTACTTAAATCAACATCGACACCCAGTAATTTTGCCAATTGTTCAACCAGTGCTGTGCCACCGGGCGGGCATAGCGTAACAGGAGCAGCACCTGAGACTAGCGCCTCAGCTGCTGGCTTACACCCAGGAAATCCGCACTGACCGCATTGAGAACCTGGCATCAGAGCTTCGACTTTCTCAACCAAAGGATCTGATTCCACTTTTAAATATTTAGCGGCAATACCTAAACTAAAGCCCAGAAGCAAGCCAAGGGCTGTCATAATGACTATGGCAGATAAAACGTACATAGCGTGCCTCTTATTTGCTGTAAAGTCCTGCAAATCCCATAAAAGCCAGCGACAAAATGCCAGCGGTGATAAACGCAATGGGGGTGCCGGAAAAAAGTGCCGGTACAGCCATGAGCGCCAAGCGTTCACGCAGACCGGCAAATAGCACCATCACCAGAGTAAATCCTAAAGCTGAACCAAAGCCAAATAGCAAGCTTTGTATAAAATTATATTTTTCCTGAATATTCAATAATGCGACGCCCAAAACTGCACAATTAGTGGTAATTAAAGGTAAAAAAATACCCAGTACTTGATAGAGTACCGGACTAGTTTTATGGATGACCATCTCTGTAAATTGCACCACAGCGGCAATGACCAAAATAAATCCTAGAACTCTTAGAAAACCGATATCAAACGGAATCAGCAAATAATGTTCTAATACCCAGCTTGCGGCAGAGGCCAAAGTTAAAACAAAGGTAGTAGCCATGCCCATACCTAATGCCGTGTCGAGTTTATTAGATACGCCCATGAAAGGACATAACCCTAAAAACTTAACCAACACGACATTGTTGACTAAGGCTGTACCTAAAATTAGAAGTAAGTATTCACTCATTGTTATAACCCACAGTTTTGTTAACTAAACAGCATCATCCATGCCAAGGCTGTAAAAAGTCAGCGCTGTAGTGGATTACGTAATAATGTTGTTGAAAATTTGTGGTATTTTCTGTGCTAAAAAATACAGTCAGTAGTCAGCTGGATTAAAATTGTTGTAAACCTTACAATTAAGTACCAACAAGGAATTTCTAGCGTATTTTATTTTGGAACGTGACCATGCTACTTTGACTAATACATGAATTACTAATGCCTGTAAATTTACACGATGAGGGTACAGCCAGCAGAAGCTACCGATTTATCGTTACTTTTAAAAGCTGGATAGGTGTCTTTGCCTTTTTAAATTCAAAACCCTGGGTTTTGGCGTTTAAATTGCATGTAATTTATCAGAACTTAATCTTATGAGAAATTCCGGCTATGACTAAACCAACACCCGAATATCTGCTTACCGAGATTGCCGCAGAAGTGGCTGATCAACTAATACCTGCAGATGTGGAGGAAGCCAGCAAGGGACAAAGAGGAAAGCAGTCGCAAAACTTACCTTTTTCCTTATTTGTTAAAACCGTGGAACAAGCACCAATTGCTATTTCTATTACCGATAAAAAAGCGAACATTCTTTATATCAATGATGCTTTCACAAGTGTCACAGGCTATAAAGCATCTGAAATACTCGGCATGAATGAATCAAAGCTTTCTGATAAATCTACGCCACGCCAAGTTTATTATGATCTTTGGCATACTATTTCCAGAAAAAAAGTTTGGCACGGACAATTGGTCAATCGTAAAAAACAAGGTCAACGCTATCTGGCTGATTTGACTATCGCGCCGATGTTGAATGAAAAAGGCGATATTAGTCATTTTATAGGTATGCATCGCGATGTAACTCAGACACATAATGCCGAACAATTAGTCACTAACCAGAAACAACTGATTGAATCGGTAATTAATGCATCACCAGTCGCAATGGTCGTACTGGACGAAAAGAAAAAGGTTGTTCTGGATAATCAGATGTACAAAATGCTGATTAGCGAATTGGATAAAAATGAGCCCGCTTTATTTTTTCTAGACGCCTTGGAACCCGACATGGGGGATCTTTGGAATGACTCAGATCGTAAACGCGGCTTTGCAAATTATGAAGTGCGTGTAGAAGGGGTGGGGCGGCGCGGTACGCGCTGGTTTTCTTGTTCGGGTAATTGGTTTACCGAAAGCGATAGTTGCGCTGATAATTTTTTTGTTAAACAATCCAGAGATTATTTGTTATTGAGTATTAACGATATCAGCCTGCAACGTCGTCAGCAGGAACATATGCAGATTCAGGCCTTGCGCACCGTGTTGGCAGAAGAAGAACATATTCGGAGTATTCGTGAAACCCTGCTGGGAGCCATGCATCAGATTTGTCAGCCTTTAAATCAAATTAATGCTGCCATTCAGATTATGGCGCAACGAAATGAAGTGAGCAATAAGCCTTTACAAGATTTATTGGGTCAAGTGCAATTAATGGGTGCAGAAACTCTGAAAACTTTACAGAATTGTGTGCCGGAAATACCTGAAACAGCAGTTGTTCCTGTTAATGTTAATCAGCTTTTGCATGAGGTGATGCTGTTGTACAGTAACAAGTTTTTAGCAAACGGAATTATCGTTGACTGGTTACCTAATCCTGTATTGCCATCTATCCTCGGTTCGGCTAATAAACTACGTATGTCTTTCAAACAATTAATTGATAACTGCGTTAATGCTATGAATCGTGCTGGCAGCCACGAACGCATGATTAAAATCATTACAGCAGTGGATAATGATTGGGTCAATGTATCGATAGCAGATACTGGGCCGGGTATTCCACAGAATCAACGCAACAAAGTTTTTGAGCCATTTTTTACGACACATGGTATGGGTGAGGTGCAGGCTGGCATGGGGTTGGTGATGGTTAAAGAAATTGTTACTCAACACAATGGCATGATAGGGATTGATCCCAATTATCAAAAGGGTTGTTGTGTTAACTTAAGCTTTCCAGTTTGTCCCAAAAATATCACTTCGGTTAATGGTTATGAATGAACGTTTACTGATGGTTGAATCGGAACTGGATACTTTATTTCTGGTTAGTCAATTACTCAATAGTACCCATGATTTGCGATCAAAGCTTAAAGGTATTCTGGAAATTTTGCATAAACGCTCAGGATTACATTTTGGAATGATCACCTTGCGTGATGTCGATGACGATAGTATGAGTTTGTGTGAAATTTACGGTGAAAATATTGATCGTTCTGTCCGTTATCAACCTGGCGAAGGACTGGTTGGGGCAATATTGGACGAGGGCTGTACGATTGTTGTGGAACGTATTAAAGATGAGCCACGTTTTTTGAGTCGTCTCGGTGTTTATAATCCTGATCTACCTTTTATAGGATCTCCCTTAGCGGTTGAACACGGTGAAGTAGTCGGGATTCTTGCCGCTCAACCCTGCGATGCCCGATTTTTGGGTGAACGTGCACGTTTTATGGAAATGGTGGCCAATTTAATTGCCAATAGTGTCAATTTGCTACGGGTTATGGAGCGTAAGCAAAACGAGTTGGCAAGTGAACGTGATTATCTAAAGCAAGCTCTGGTTAAAAATTATCGCTTTGAAAATATTATTGGCCATTCTGAACCGATGCTTAAAGTGTTTGATATTATCCGTCAGGTTGCAAAATGGCATACCACTGTACTGATTCGCGGCGAATCGGGTACCGGTAAGGAAGTGGTTGCCAGTTCCATACATTTTAATTCGGCTTGCGCAAATGGCCCGTTTTTGAAGTTGAATTGTGCGGCCTTGCCGGATACCTTGTTGGAATCAGAATTATTTGGACATGAAAAAGGTGCATTCAGCGGAGCCATTGGACAGCGCAAGGGGCGTTTTGAACTCGCCGACAATGGTACGTTGTTTCTGGATGAAATTGGTGAAATTTCCGCCTCGTTCCAGGCCAAATTGTTAAGAGTATTGCAGGAGGGTGAATTCGAAAGAGTGGGGGGAGTAAGAACGCTGAAAGTAAACGTGCGTATTATCGCCGCTACCAACCGAAATTTAGAGCAGGAAGTGGCTGAGGGTTGTTTTCGTGAAGATTTGTATTATCGGCTCAACGTCATGCCCATTAATATGCCACCGCTTAGAGATCGTATTGAAGATATTCCAGAGCTGGCGAGTTTCCTGTTGAACCGCATTTCTAAGCAACAGGGTGGTCGGCAATTGGAAATTAAAGAAAGTGCTATTCGTATTCTGATGAAACACGATTGGCCGGGAAATGTGCGCGAATTGGAAAACCGTTTAGAGCGCGCGGCGATCATGAGTGCCGAGGGTATTATCGATAGGGATGTGATTGCCAGTACCGGTCTGGAAAGTGAGATTGGCATTAGTCGTAGTGCATATGCTGTTAAGCACGTAGATTTACATGATGAAAATATGGATGAACGTGAACGCGTGATTGCTGCTTTGGAGCAAAGTGGCTGGGTGCAGGCCAAAGCAGCACGTCTGCTGGATATGACGCCTAGGCAAATAGCTTATCGGATTCAAACATTGAATATTAATGTTAAGCAAATTTGAAGGTTATTATCATATGTAAATGCGCTTGTTGTGTGTTGTTAAACTGTAAAAGTTTAAATTCAACATTATAGGCTGAACAAAACCTGTAATGCCGACGGTGGCTTTGCTCTACTTATGGCAAGCTAAATGCGATTATAAGTGCTTTTTAGCTTCCTTTATGGTCAAGCTGGAAAAAATAGCTTCGTTTTCCTTTAGATAAGCACTTACAGCCTAAGGATTCCAGCGGGCGTAATCTCGGAGAGCCCAGCCTATTGCCTTCCGAAGGAAAAATTCTTTTTCATGCGCAAGCAACTTGGCATAGCTAAATAATCGATCTGAATTAGTATGCATTCGCCAACCAAGCTGATGCAACATGGCTACACGTTGTGACCAGAAATTGTTATGCGCTATCCATTCATCCATTGCAACCTTTGCATAATGGCCATCAGTGTTATAGCAAGGATGGAACATTGCACTGACCACTCCTGCCAGCCCGTCGACAGTTTCCCACCAGGAATCAGTTAGAATAAGGCGATGCAGGTGTGGCAGTTTAGTTACTTGTATAACTCTGGCATGTCGACGAAGTAGATCAATTGCGGTGTATCGATATTCTCGTTCGGGCCGCTGCCATAGCAAATCCACTACCTCAAATAATTTCGAAGAATCCCACTTATTAATTCCAATTAGTTTTACCGCTTGCCGCCTTTTCGGCGCAGGTATCCCTAAAAACGGAAACTGCCCTTTGAGATAAGCAGACATTACTTTCGCATGATCATCATTTGCCAGCGGAAGTAATGCAGTATCCACCGCTGCAATATAGGCTTTAGGTTCCATATCTTTAACTATCTTCTTAGACTTTTACAGTACTTACTACGCGAGTCCGTAGTCCGTAGATGTGCCAACCAGCGGGCTGCGCATCATTGTGCGCCCGGCAACATTAATGGTAAAAACCATGTGGTAATAGGAATGTGGAGTCTATGATATTCGGTCATGATGATAGATTATTTTTAAAGTGACGTGCCGCCCGCTGGTTGGAATATCCTACCCAACTGGTATGGATAGTAATTAATTGAACGTCAAGTTTCAAGCTTTTACGTGCCATTAAACTGAAATTCTTTATTGTCACAAGATAGCTGATATAGCGTCTGATCAAATCGCAATCAACTTCCAGAATTGCCAAATCGAATCTAGCTTTACCGCTAATCTGCTAATGACTCCCCAGTCTCTGTAAAACTTAAAACTGTCACTTCTCCATCAGCATCGGTAATTTCAGCTTGGCTGAGCATGTGGTTAGAGTAATAGGTATAACGATGTTGCAATTCAATTTCACCGTATACCAGCTTCTGACACAAAATGAGTTGTTCTTCTGGATCAAAATAAGCCCTAAAATAGGTGTTTCGATTTTCCGGTACCATATCGGTTAATTGATTAACCAATTTCAACGGCAGTTTAACGCCGCTATAAGAAGTAAAATAGCGGCATTTGCAATTTTCGATAGATGTATTCATTGGCAAGTTAATTTAAGGTAAAAAAATTAACCACACAAATATTGTGCCATGTTTGCAGCCAGCAGCCTTTGCCAATTTTGATTGAAAAGTCTGTTACGAAACGGCTTTAACGGATTATCGATTGTCAGCTTTATGACAATCGATAACTGGTTAAACTTTAACCGCCTTTAACGCCAGAGCAGTTTTCGCTAAACGAACACCCAGAACCCAGCAAAGACGTTTCTCATGATCGGATAAATCGTTCTCTGTTTCGTTAAAGTGACTGGGGCCGTAGGGTGTTCCTCCTGTTTGAGTTTCGCGTAAAGCAATTTCATTACAAGGCAAGCTCATTAACAACATACCATGATGTAACAATGGTAGCATCATGGATAACAAGGTGCTTTCCTGTCCACCATGCATGCTGCCTGTAGAAGTAAATACTCCGGCTGGTTTGCCGGATAAAGCCCCTGCTATCCACAAACCGCTGCTGGTATCTATAAAATGTTTTAACGGGGCAGCCATATTGCCAAAATGGGTAGGGCTACCCAGTGCCAAACCATCACAATTTTCCAGATCGCTTAAACTGACGTAAGGTGCGCCAGTAGTGGGAATAGACTCTGCAATTTTTTCACACACGCTAGATATTTCTGGAACAGTGCGTAATATAGCTTCTGCGCCAGACACTGATTCCACGCCGCGTCCTATTTGTTGAGCCATGCTTAAGGTACTGCCATTACGGCTGTAATACAGAATCAGAATGCTAGTCATTTATAAAATCGCCAGTACGTTTTCTGCTGGTCTGCCGATAGCCGCTTTACCGTTGGCGACTACAATAGGTCTTTCAATCAGTCGTGGCATCTTGTGCATTGCGGTAATTAAGTCAGCATCACTCAAGTCGACATCATCCAGAATGTTTTCTTTGTATTCAGGCTCATTGGTACGCATCAGTCCGCGCGGTTTTATGCCCAGTTTTTGTATAATATCCGTTAATTCCTCAATGGAGGGTGGTGTTTTAAGGTATTCAATGATTTCGGCTTGTATGCCTTGCGCCTGAAGCAGCTTTAAAACCTCTCTGGATTTGCTACAACGAGGGTTATGGTAGATTTTTACATTCATAGTTTACTCACCTTGAAAACTCAACAAACCGCTATAATAGCATCTGAAAATATAAACATTCTGTGAATACTATGCAACTCCCTAATTATTCTCAAGCCCGTGTATTAGTGCTCGGCGATTTAATGTTAGATCGTTACTGGCACGGAACTACTTCTCGTATTTCCCCTGAAGCTCCTGTACCCGTGGTCCATGTTAATGGCGACGAGCAACGTCCAGGGGGGGCCGGTAATGTGGCATTAAATATAGCTGCGTTGGGAACCAAAGTGTCTTTGCTAGGTTTTACCGGGGACGATGAGGCAGCTCAGGTGTTAGAGAATATACTCTCACAAGCTGGCGTATTATGTCAGTTTCAGGCCATAAAGCATTTTCCGACCATTACCAAGTTACGAGTAATGAGTCGACACCAGCAATTGATTCGTCTGGATTTTGAGGATGGTTTTCATCAGGTAGCCAGTGATATGCTGTTGCATCAATTTCATGCCGAGCTAACGCAGTCACAGGTGGTGGTGCTGTCAGATTACGGGAAAGGTACTTTAAGTCAGGTACAGCACTTTATTCGTTTAGCCAATCAATTGCAAAAGCCCGTTCTGGTTGATCCAAAAGGCAGTGATTTTTCCCTCTATAAGCACGCTACGCTGATTACTCCAAATTATAGTGAATTCGAAGCCATCGTCGGTCATTGCTTCGATCAACAACAAATTGTGGAACGCGGTATAAATTTACTGGAAGAATTGGAGTTGCAAGCCTTGTTAATAACCCGAGGCGAACAGGGCATGACTTTGTTGTGTAAAAACCAGGAACCCTTGCACCTTCCTACCCACGCGCGCGAAGTTTATGATGTAACGGGTGCCGGAGATACGGTGATTTCGGTACTGGCTGCCAGTTTGGCGGCCAAAAAATCGCTGCCGGAAGCCACGCAGTTAGCTAATATGGGTGCTGGTATAGTGGTAGGAAAAATGGGTACAGCGACTGTAAATACCGATGAATTACAGATCGCTTTACAGGGTGAACGTGCCCCCCATAAAGGTGTTTGCACACTTGCAGAGTTATTGATAGAGAGGCAATCTGCACAAATGGCTGGTGACAAAGTGGTCGCGACTAACGGATGCTTTGATATTCTGCACCCTGGCCATATACGCTATTTACAACAGGCCAAAACGCTGGGAGAGCGCTTAGTGGTATTGGTAAATAGTGATGCCTCTGTGCAACGCCTAAAAGGACCGCAGCGTCCAGTTAATTCGTTGGCGCATCGTATGGAAATGCTGGCAGCTCTGGAATGTGTTGACTGGGTGGCTCCGTTTGAAGAAGACACACCGCAATTTGTCATAGATCAGCTTTTACCGGATATTCTGGTAAAAGGGGGCGATTACACCGATATCAGTAGTATTGCCGGACATGAGAGTGTGTTGGCTAATGGCGGAGAAGTGAAAATTCTGTCCTTTGTGGCTGGACATTCCACCACTGCAATTATCCAAACCATTAAAGATAAGACTCAGGCTTAACTGATGACAAAACACTACTTACTCGACAGATTGCAGCAATATTGGTTGCTGGCTCGTTTTGATAAACCAATTGGTATTCTGATTTTGTTATGGCCAACCCTATGGGCGCTTTGGATAGCCGCTAATGGAAGGCCAAATGCTTTGGTGTTGAGCGTATTTTGTCTAGGAGTGGTATTAATGCGTGCTGCGGGTTGCGTTATTAACGATTATGCAGACAAAGATTTTGATCCGCATGTACAACGCACCCAGCAAAGACCCATTGCGGCAGGCAGAGTTAAGCCTAAAGAAGCATTGATTTTATTCGCCGTGTTATGTCTAACCGCATTTGGGCTGGTGTTGTTGATGAACTTATACACTATCGCGCTTTCGTTTGTCGCGGCATTTTTGGCGGCTAGTTATCCATTTATGAAGCGTTTTACCCATCTTCCGCAAGCCTATCTAGGCATCGCGTTTGGTTTTTCAGTACCGATGGCTTTTGCTGCGCAGACTGGGGGTATTCCTTTATTGGCCTGGATTCTGTACTTGGCAGTGATATTGTGGGCTTTGGTTTACGATACCATGTATGCCATGGTTGATATTGATGATGATCTAAAAATTGGTGTCAAATCGACGGCCATTCTATTTGGTAAACGTGTGCGGGAAATAACGGCGCTATTGCAGGTCATCATTTTGGTATTGTTGCTGGTAGTGGGTCGCATGTCACAATTAGCTTGGCCGTATTATGCCGGGTTAATAGTTGCCGCTGGTCTTGCTGTTTATCAGCAGGTTTTGATTTATCATTTTGATAAACCAAGTTGTTTTAAAGCTTTTTTGAATAATAACTGGTTTGGATTGGTCGTATTCGTCGGTTTGTTAATGGCTTACTGGTAAACATATGCAAAGTTTATTAATTGATATTATCAATCTAGGTGGCAATTGATAAGGCATTTATATGTTTGGCATGACTTATGCTTTTTAGCTGGTGAACGGTGTTTTTAAGCTTAAAAACATTAAAATCACATAAAAGCGGCAATAACTTGCCGATACCAATCCAAAAGGCGGAAGTTATGAGTGTGTCAAGCATAGGCTCAATGGCATCAACGTATGCAAATCAAAGTTTAAATAGCCTGAATAGTATCTCAGGCAGTTCGGATAGTGATAGTCAGACTCCAGGGGTAGGTAAGGGACGTCATCATCATAGTGGCGGCGGATTAATGCAAAGCATTATGCAATCTTTGCAAAGTATGGGGTTGAATGTCTCGGCTGTTGGTGCGAGTGGTGTAAATTCCAGCGGCACAAGTGCTCAAGGCCAATCGTCAACCGCAGCTGTTTCGGCAAGTTCAAGTTCCACAGGAAGCCCACAACAGGCATTAAATACGTTTATGCATGATTTGTTTGCAGCTTTAAATCAGGGCAGTGCTACGCAATCTGCTGCCTCTGTAAATACTGATAACAGCACGTCAGCAACGAGTAGTGTGAAAAGTGGTTATAACGATTTTACTACTAAGTTGCAAAGTCTAATCAGTTCTTTAAATAGCAATACTTCAAGTAACACCAGTAATACTTTACAAGCTGACTTTAATAATCTGGTTACTGCTTTTGGTGGGAGTAATGCGACTGCCGCTAATTCAACGGCAACAGGTACTTCGTCGTCAACTTTAAGTTTGCAAAATTTTTTACAGCAAATTCAGAATAATGCGGGTGGTATTGGTACTCATAATGCAAGTGTGGGATCTTTATTATCGGCTACAGCTTAATACAGGCTTGTTACAAATAGCTGATTGTGTCGCAGTCAGTAATATCTAAAAGTTTTGTAAACTTTATGGTTGGTATTATCCATCGCCCACTGTGAATAATACCAACAAAAAGGATTCGTTTTTTACGGCTACCCTATCCCCTGGGTTTCTATCCTCGATATGCGCTTATTTAATCGGTGCATAAACCGATATAATATGGTGGATATAAACCATTTTTAACTTGTTAAATGCATGGCAATTTCTCTGTCTTGTTCTTAAGCTTTTAATAAATATTAAATATAAATAGCTGGCATTTTTTTTGCTTTTTATGGTTTACTGTCTTTTTTATATAAAAGCTCAGCTTTCCTTATGTGTTATTCGCCTGCATGTTACAAATGCATGACTTTATAATGCTATGCTTATGCGAGAAAAACCTTAACTCATTAGGCACTTTTGACGAAAGTGATAGTCGAATAGACATGTTTTAACTAGGAGCAGTTAATGAAATTCCAAACAAAGTTATCAACTATACTATTGCTATTCTGCTGTTTCTATAGCAGTAACAATTGGGCATGGGGACATCATCATGGCGGTGGTTTTGGTGTATATTTCGGCGCCCCTTTTTATGGATATGGCAATCCATACGGGTACGGTTATGGATATCCCTATGGTTATCCATATTATCCACCTGTGATAGCCACTGTTCCTGTTGCTCCACAAACCTATATTCAACAAGCGCCCGTTATTCAACAAGCACCAGCACAACAACAGTCGAATTATTGGCATTTTTGCACCAACCCCGAAGGTTATTATCCTTATGTTAAAGAATGCCCGGGCGGTTGGCAGCTTGTTCAACCTACTCCCCAATAGGAGCTAATATGTCACAATTAAATCGAGTGTTTGCTTTATCTATAACCCTGGGGGTCAGCGGCTGTGCCAGTATTCCTACCGGGCCAAGCGTCATGGTTTTGCCGGGTACAGGCCAGTCTTTTGAACAGTTTCGGACAGATGACTTCAATTGTCAGCAATTTGCACTTTATCAGGTTGGTGGAACCACTCCAAATAATGCTTCTATCTCAAGTGGCGTAACCAGTGCAGCAGTCGGTACCGTCATTGGTGCAGCGGCAGGCGCGGCAATTGGCGGTGGCGCTGGAGGAGCTGCTATTGGTGCGGGTACCGGTTTATTAGGTGGTAGTTTGATGGGTGCTGGAGCTGCAAGTAATTCTGGATATGCTTCTCAACAACATTATGATGCAGCTTATATCCAGTGTATGTATGCCAAAGGTCATCAAGTTCCTGTGTCTGGGCAGTTTTCAAATGCAGTGCCTGCTAGACAAGCGGTGCCGTCGGTATCAGCTCCGCAAACATTTACTCCCAGTTATCCGCCACCCCCAGACACACCTCCCCCTCCTCCTCCACAGTAAGATATACTGTCGCTTGTTTTTTATGTAAAAAGCAAGCGACCCTCGTCTCAGCGATAGTTTGGTAAAGTTTTTTTATGTCCAGTGATAAGCAATGTAAATTGTGTGTCGCTCAGTTAAATTTTCTGAATCCATTTGCGACGATTTATCGTTACACTCTTAGCGACCTATACACGCAAAATAATTATAAGTTAGTCAGTGATTTGCCGGAGCAGCAAAGCTATGCCACAAAAATTAATTAATGTACTGATACTGATTAGTTTTACAGTATTTATCAGTTCCTGTGCTTCCAAGCCAAAAGCACTCACCGCTGAAGAACAATCTGAAAAGTTGGCAGATGCTCTGGTGAATGGTGGTTACGTTTCCGCCAGTAATTTAGCTATAAATAGTGTTCGGGAAGTGTGGCGGCATGATGCAATTGAGCTGGATATAATGATGACTGCTCCCACTGCTTCTGGAAGTTATCCCTTGGTTATTTATCTGCCTAGTTTGGGCGAAGATGCGAGTGCCGCTCGGTTATGGCGGGAAGCTTGGGCTAAAGCAGGCTACGCGGTGTTTAGCATGCAACCTTTGAGTATTGGTCAAGCATTAAAAGAACTTAAGCCTGAGCAAAATAAACTTAAAAACGAAGATAAAGAAAACGAAATAGCCAATGATGACAGTCCTGATGATGTGGAGGATGGAGGCTGGTTCTCAAGTAAGAAAGATAGAAAACCATCGGGTAATGATCGTGCCAGTGAATTACGTTATCTGGGGCATGAATATTTTGCCATTGATAGCTTAAAAAATCGCATGGAACAATTATTTTGGGCTTATCAACAATTAAAAGTCCGGGCAAATCTGCAAGTACCGTTATTTGCGAATGCGAATTTTTCCAAAGTTGTTTTAGTTGGCTATGACTTAGGTGCGCAAACAGTTGCAGGAGTATTAGGTGAAGAATTTAAAGCGACATTGCCAACCAATACTGAACTTAAGCCTTTAGCAGCAATTGCCTTGAGCCCTTCGATTGATTTAGCGGAAGGTAATGTACGAAATCGATTTCAAAAATTGCATCTACCTATGCTGGTCATTACCGGCAGTGAGGACAATGATCCTTATGCGATTAGCTCTGCATCAGTTAGATCAGCTATGTGGGAGTTTGCACCCGCCGGTGGTAAATATTTACTATTATTAAAAGGTGCTGTGCATCCTTTGCTAGCAGGTTCAAATATGGGCGGCGGGCGTGATCGATCAATTCAGGGTCCTAACGATGAAATGCGTGGTGGGCGTGGATTATTACAACTCAGTAATCAATACGGTGCAGGAGGAAATCATGGACACGATGGTGGTTTTCCTGGTGGATTTATGGATGATAAAAGCAAAGAAAGAGATGCGGGTTTAGCCTACAAACAGGTTGCGGCGGTATTAAGTACCAGTAGCGCATTTTTAGATTTAGTGGTCAAAAATGATCAGTTTGCTCAATATTGGATGCAGGACAAAGCGATTAAATGGTTGGACAAGGCTGGTAGTCTAAGTGTCAGATAAGTACAAGAGCGATGCAGTTGTCAATGCAATGAACACTATTATTCTAACCACTCTAAATGCACGTTATATTCATACTGCTTTTGGTTTGCGCTACCTGTATGCCAACATGGGTGAATTGCAGCTCAGTACAACGCTGCTGGAATTTGGATTAGGGCAGCGAGCAGCCGATATTTGCGAAAAGCTGTTACAGCATCAGCCTAAGATTATTGGTTTTGGTATTTACATCTGGAATGTGTTCGAAATAACCACAATTGTGCAAACCTTAAAAAAGGTTGCCCCTGAAGTTATCATCATTTTAGGCGGCCCAGAGTTGAGTCATCCTCCCGATTTACCCGATGTCGCCGTATTAGCCGATTACATTATTACGGGTCATGCAGAAATAAGCTTCCCGTTCTTATGTCGGCAATTATTGGCTGGTGACAGATCAAGTGAGAAAGTAATCAACGGACAGAGTGCTGATTTGGCAAACCTTGTCTCACCATACCCGTATTATACCGATATAGATTTACGGCAGCGTGTAGTATATGTTGAAGCTTCAAGAGGATGTCCGTTTAAATGCGAGTTTTGCCTTTCAGCATTGGATACCACGGCCAAACCTTTTGCCTTGCATGATTTTTTACAGAATATGGATGTTTTGTTTCAGCGTGGTGCGCGGAATTTTAAATTTATAGACCGAACCTTTAATCTAAAAATAGATAGCAGTATCGCGATACTGGAGTTTTTTTTGGTACGGCTTAATGACGAGTTGAACTTACACTTTGAAGTAATACCCGACAATCTGCCAGAGCGTCTAAAGCACGTAATCGCACAATTCCCAGCAGGAGTGTTGCAATTTGAAATAGGTGTGCAAAGTTTTGATCCGCACATTCAGCAGCTTATTAGCCGTAAACAGGATAATGAAAAAACCATGGCTAATCTGTTGTGGTTACGTGAGTTTTCCAGTACGCATATTCATGCTGATCTAATCGTAGGATTGCCCGGCGATACGCTGGAAGGATTTGGCAAAAGTTTCGATAAATTGATTGCTTTAAGGCCGCAGGAAATACAGGTGGGTATCTTAAAGCGGTTACGTGGTGCCCCCATCAATCGCCACACGGAAAGTTATCGAATGTGCTACGATTCAAATCCACCCTATGCTATTTTAAGCACCCGGGATATTTCATTTACTGACATACAACGCTTAAATCGTTTTGCACGCTATTGGGATTTAATTGGAAATTCGGGGCGGTTTGTACAAACACTGCCATTGATTTTATCTGATCAACCTTTTGTACGTTTTTTACAATTTACCGATGCGTTATTTTTATTGGTGGATAGTACTTGGAAAATTGGTTTAAAACGTTTGTTCGAACTGACCTACAGGGTGATTACCGAAAACATGCAGGTCCCAGATACTATGGCTCTTGCCGTTTTAGCGGCAGATTATCAACGTAGTGGCGAAAAAGCACGCCCAGATTTTCTGCAGACTCCAGATTGTGTGTTAATTAAACGTCCGGTAGCCAATAAAAGACAGCGTCAGTTACTTTAAGCCTTGCTGAACATACTAAGACACCCAATGTAAAATAAACTCATTCAGTGTCTGTTGTATTTATTATTGTCCTCTGCAAGTAAGAGCAGCAAGTAATTAGTCGATTGTATATCCTAGTCTTTAATTCGGTTTTGCAGGATTGTTGGTTACCGGGGGTTTTACTGTTACCACTAAAGTGTTACCACTGGTCGTAAGCGTAATATCATTCAGGTTATGCAGATTGAGCGGTGTTACGCTACGCCATTGCGCGTTATCCAGACTGCGAAAAGCGGCAAAAAAACCCAGTTGTTTTGTGCTTGCATCCGGTTCAATCTGTAATGTAGTGTTTTGTCCAGGTGTTAGCAGGATTTCCTGTTTATGAACTAAATCGGCAGCCAACGTGGCTTGTTCTTTATCAAACAATGCAAAAAAATCGGCATTCATGAAATTACTTTGTTCTTTCAACTCATAAATACGCAGTAATACTGGCGACGGATTGTTACTGGCATCGGGATTGGTATTTGTTTTGCTGATCAATTGTAAATTAATTTGGGTTGGCGGTATTGGTGTTGGTTCTGGGGGGGCACTAGCGCAACCTAGGCATAAAAAAAACAAAAAACTGTAAATAGGTAAATGTTTGGAAGTTATTTTAGCTGCCCAGATTGTTGCTTGTTGCATACGATATTATCCGTAATCATTGTTTGAATGGGTGGAGTTAATGTAACTATTCGGCGTAGGATGGGTTTGGCTATCCCTCTACCCATCCTATTGCCATTGATTTTATGACGTCAAGCTTAATAGTTACGCGTCAATTTGCGTTAGATACTGCATCCTGCTCGCTTAATATTTAGAACTCATCTTCATTAGGGTTTTTTTCGAATTGCGCATGATAATCCTTTAACTGATTATGGCTAAATTGATCATTTAAAGCTTGCACTAAATCTTTAGTTTGTTCAATCATCGCTGCCAGACGTTTACGGTTCTTTTTGTTTTTGCCAACAGGACTATTGATGGGAAGCAATATACGCCAAAAGCGCAGACTTTTTTCAAATAACCCAGACAAATCTTCGGCAATATTGAGTTGTTTCTGACGCTTGTGAAGTTGATTAATGATGAGTTTGCCATGAAACTGGCTAGTCATGATGTGAATAGGCGTCAGTATCGCAATGACGGTAACAATAATGATAGGTCCTATTATAGGATCAAAAAGCATATCTAGAACGCCGCCGGCAACTTCGGCAAACAACACTAGCATGATAACAAAACCTAAAATAATTAAGGTAGAAGCGTTGCAGCGCTCTTTCCAAAGGGTAATGGCAGTTTCAACTTCTTCAAAAATGACATCTTCAATACTACGGATGCTGTTTTCTAGTTTGGCTAGTATCCGGTAAGATCGGTCATTATTAAGATTGTTGATACGTTGATCAATTACCTGAGTACTGCTACCTTGAGAAAGTACAACAAATTGACCTGTGTAAATACCATATTCAGCAAGCCTGCGTTGCCATGCCGCTGCAATTTCCTGACTTTTATGGGCATCCAACCCAATTTCGGAATGATCAATCACAAAAATAAATTTATTTGAATCCTGCTGTTCAACAATGTCAGTAATGGCGTCGCTAATTAATTCGGCATCCGCTTCGAACAAATCGGTAAATACCAACACTAAATCAGAAATATCAATAACATGTTTTCTTAATAACGCCGAAACTGGATTTTCAGTCGCTGGATTCAGGACTGGAGTATCAATGACCAATTTGTTTTTCAGGATTGCACTGTTAACGGTCAGCAATTCTAGATAGGTATTCAGTCTGCTGCCTTCTCCAGAAACCACCTGCTCGATGTCGCGACTGATTTGATAAAATGGTAAGCGGTGGTCTGCGTCCAGTGCCGTGCCAGGTAAGGTAGCGCTAGTTGCTTGTGGTGTGTATTGCAATACAGTAAATTTATGTCGAGCTGTGTGCAGATTGACGCCTAAATAGCGATTGATGAATTCCGATTTGGCTGGCGAATAGCCACCCAGGGTACTGATCAAAGGCCACCATGAAGCTTTTCGAGCAGTCGTTTCATCGTTATCAATCAGCCCCATTTCAAATTCAAACTGATCCAATTCCTGGAATACCTTAATGGTTTTTTGCAAAACCGGGTCTGTTGTGGCAAATTGCTTTTCCAGATTAATTAAATGTTTACTAACAGTTTTATCCGCCATGAGATTTAAGCCTTGTGTTCTAGAGAAGGTTTTTTAGACGGCAGGAGTATACACCCATGCAATTAAACGGAAAAACTCTTAGTAAAATGAGGTTATTATTCCTTGATATTCAAGTCCTTAAGTTTTCGGGTTAAAGTGTTACGACCATAACCTAAAAGTATTGCTGCTTCATGTTTGCGTCCATGGGTGTGTTGCAAAGCAGCTTCAATTAATAAGGTTTCAATAACCGGAATAGCTTGTTTAGCAATATCGATTTTTCCACCTAAAAGTTGCTGTTTAACCCAGTTGTTAAAAGACTGTTCCCAATTACCACACTCTTGCATTGTGATTGTATCTTGGCTTGGCAAGGTCAATTCTGGGGGTAAGTCCTCAATATGAATTTCCCGCCCCGAGGCCATTACGGTTAACCAGCGACAAATATTTTCTAATTGTCTGACATTGCCAGGCCATTTTAAATTACTTAAAAATTGTTCAGACTCTGGTTTTAAAGTCTTAATTTCGGTATTTAGTTCCTTTGCGCTTTGATAAAGAAAATGACGCATTAGTAAACCGATATCTTGACGACGTTCACGCAGAGGTGGGATGTGGATACGGATTACATTTAGACGATGAAACAAATCTTCCCGAAACCTGCCTTGAGCAACTAACGTTTCCAAATTTTGGTGGGTGGCGGCAATGATACGCACATTCACCTTGACAGAAGCATGTGCGCCCACTGGATAAAATTCGTTGTCTGCCAATACCCTTAATAAGCGTGTTTGCAATTCTGCCGGCATATCGCCAATTTCATCCAGAAAAAGGGTGCCATTATTGGCTTGTTCAAAGCGACCGATGCGTCGAGCTTGTGCGCCGGTAAATGCGCCTTTTTCATGACCAAAAAGTTCCGATTCCATCAAGTCTTTGGGGATGGCCGCCATGTTCAGAGCAATAAAAGGTTGTGCGCTGCGCGGGCTATGCCGGTGTAAGGCTTTTGCAACCAATTCTTTACCTGTGCCGGATTCGCCGTTAATCAGTACAGTAATATGTGACCGCGCCAAACGGCCAATGGCACGAAATACTTCCTGCATGGCGGGTGCTTCACCAATAATTTCAGGTGTTTCTTCAACCACTTCAGGTACGTTTTGCGTACTATTTTGTTGTTTGCTGTGAATGCAGGCACGTTGCACGGTTTCCACAACATCATTCACATCAAACGGTTTAGGTAAATATTCAAAAGCGCCGCCGTGAAACGCAGATACAGCACTTTCCAGATCAGAATGTGCTGTCATCACTATCACCGGTAATTCTGGATAGTATTGTTGAATGTTTTTTAGTAACTCAAGACCATCCATACCGGGCATGCGAATATCGGTAATTAAAACCTGAGGTAGCGTGGTTTGTAACATTTTTAGTACATCATGGGCAACGGCAAAACTTTGTGTTTCGATGCCGGCTTTTTGTAAAGCTTTTTCTAATACCCAGCGGATCGATTTGTCATCATCTACGATCCAGACTTTATCAAGTTGTTGCATGGATATTCTCCAAGGGTAAGTAAATGGAAAACACCGTATGTCCAGGTTCGCTTTCGCATTCGATTAGGCCGCTATGCTGATTAATCAGAGATTGAGCTATGGATAATCCCAAACCAGTGCCTTCAGCACGACTGGTGATCATGGGGTAAAATATTTGATCCATTAGTTCAGGTTTTATACCGGGTCCACTGTCGATTATTTGAATCTTAATAATCAATTTGTAGCGCTTACGTCCAATTGTCAAATGTCTGCCAATTCGGGTTCTAATCAGAATTTCGCCATCACTTTGAATGGCTTGTACAGCATTGCGTACAATATTAAGTAAAGCCTGGATCAATTGGTTTTTATCCGCATATAGCTCCGGAATGCTGGGGTCATAGTCAGTTTGCAGTAGGATGGCTTTATTGGCTTCTACTGCCACCAGTTGTCTGACGCGTTCAAGTACCTCGTGAATGTTCAAGAAACTTTTTTGTGCGGGCTTGTTAGGGCCTAGCATTTTATCCATCAAATCCTGTAATCGATCTGATTCAGCGATGATGATTTGGGTATATTCTTTAAGTTCAGGGTCTTGTAGTTCAATATCGAGCAGTTGTGCAGCTCCCCTGAGACCACCCAACGGATTTTTGATCTCATGTGCCAACCCTCGAACCAGAAGACGACTGGTATTTTGTTGGGCGAGTAATTGTTCCTCTTTGGTGATACGTAAATGCCTATCCACTTGTTGTAACTCAATCAAAATTTCACTGAGTTTGCCATCCTCTTGCATGGGGGTGGCACTAAGGTTGACCGTGATTGATTGGTTTAATCGTTCCAGTATCATTTCTCTGTCTACAAGAGGTTCATCTAAATTTAATCGTTGTAATAATTCATCAAAAAATAAGGTGTTCGATGTTTTAAATAGCTTGTAAATACTATTGCCGAGTAAATGTTTTGCGCTATCGGCAAGCAGAATTTCTCCTGCCGGATTGATGTAATTTAGCTGCAAATCCTTGTCAAATAACAAGATGGCTTCGTTTAGGTGGTCGAGTATTTTTTTGTACACAGTGATCATGGCGTTGTAAGCTACTTTCATGTAAAGCAATTTATATACCAAGTGTTAAAGATGGGGGTCAATAAGACATGGGATGGCTGAGTTATTATGATTGCACCAAATTGGTGCCAATTGCAAGCAATGATGGTCGATAATGGTGCTTCTTATTGGTTGGCGGAGGGATTTGAACGTGTGCTTAAGTTAGACATAGCTCCAGTGAATCTTCGTAATGACTTTTTTTAATGGTTGTATGATGTTGGGCTGACTAACTAACTTAAGGACATTTCGGGAGGGGCAAATAGTAGCTGTTTTAAAAGGAGATGCAAGTTCATCTCCTCATCTGTAACGTGTAGTGAAAAAGGATAAAAAAGAAAGAGGACGAATTAAATGTCGTAATCGATCAAAAGTGGTGCGTGATCGCTAAAACGCTGTGCTTTATATACGCTGGCAGAAATAGCTTTTGCGGCAATATCTGGTGTAGCAATTTGATAATCAATTCTCCAACCAACATTATTTGCCCAAGCTTGACCACGATTACTCCACCAGGTGTAGCATTCATCGGTAGTGTCAGGATATATGCGCCTATAAACATCTACCCAGCCCAATTCATCGAAAATTTTAGTCATCCAGGCTCGTTCTGCGGGAAGAAATCCAGAGTTTTTTTGGTTGCCCCGCCAGTTTTTCAGATCTTTTTCCTGATGGGCAATATTCCAGTCACCACAGATAACCACATCACGTCCACTGGCTTTTAAGTTCTGCAAATGTGGATAAAAGCGATCCATAACGCTGTATTTGACTATTTGTCGTTCTTCACTACTCGATCCTGAGGGTAGATAAAGAGAAACAATAGATAAATTTCCGAATTGCAATTCCAGATAGCGGCCTTCGCTATCAATATCAGTATAAGCTAAACCCTCAATGATATTGTCGGCGGGCTTTTTGCTGTAAATGCCTACGCCACTATAACCCTTTTTTTCGGCGTAATGAAAATAACCACATAGTCCTGATGGATGCAGCATGTCTGTTGTCAAATCGGCCGCTTGCGCTTTTAGTTCTTGTAGGCAAACAAAATCTGCATTTTGTTCTTGCAGCCACTGGTAAAAACCTTTGTTAGTTGCAGAGCGGATGCCATTCAAATTGGCTGAAATAATACGAAGCATGGTTAAAAATTAAGTTAGGGCAGTATCGCTAGGTTATGCGTTTTCATAGATTCAAGCAAATCAAAAATAAAAAGTAACTATTTTTATGGATATTTGTTTTTTAAAATCAATGCTATGTTCTGCATTAAGAGCGGAGTGAAGCGCCTCCTGATAAGAATACTATAAAAAGAATATGACGGTGAATAGCTACGCTAATTTTAATGTAACGGATAATCTATCAAATCGACATGTTATTCATATTTGTATACTGATGTGCATTTTGCAAATAACTAATAGCTATATGTATAGTCAGGGGCCAAAAATGTTAACAATTCAGCAGTTTTTAGCCTGGGTGAGTAAGATACTGTGGACACTGTAGTAGAGATTAGATGTTGATGCCCATGCCTGAAATGGGAAAAAGTCAGCAGATTTTTTATGCAAGGATAGTTAAACTTTTCACTAAAGCAGAAACTAGAACGTGAAAAGATAATAGAGTGACTGTTTATCTTTAGATCAATATTCAGGCTGTTGTTAGTGAATATAATCTAAAAACTTTACTGAGTTGGATCGGTTGGATTGCTCAGTAATTTTATTTAATCCTAAGGTGACCGAAATGAAAAAGCATGCTTTCAAATTAGTAATAGCTAATACTGTTACACATGTCCTTTCTGCAAGAGATTCTTATTTAGAATCACTTGTCTGTTTTGAGCATAATGCCCAAAATTTCGTTATCCCCTTAATTATTATTTGCAATTCAGAGAAAAGGTTTGCCTAGCATATATCTGCTTATGCTGTGTTTTTTAATGTTTAAATTTTTTTTGGTATACAAAAAGTAGTGTCTAATAGTTTCAAATATTAGATTTAAATTAATACTTTACTGAGTTGGATCGGTTGGATTGCTCAGTAATTTTAGATTATCCAAGGTGACCGAAATGAACACGCGTAATCTATTTACGGCAATTGCTTTAACTGCGCTTTTCACCACAACGGGTTACGCAGCTCAGCATCCAGCTACTGAACAATTTAAAGTTCAGCCCAGTACTATCTATCAAGCTATCCATGGGCAAGCACTTGCGGATACGCTTGCACATATTGCGCAACGATCTGGTATTGTTTTCAAAATTAATACTGATTTGAGTAAAGATATTATCACCCGATCTATAGCGGCAGATAACTGGAATGCAGCAATCAAAGCTTTATTGGTCGATTACAACTTTACCGCAATTCAAGAGGGTGAAAATTTTAAGACTGTAATTATTAGCGGTCACAAAAATGATGCTCCCGCTACAGTTATAGCAAAATCCATTACTGCTGATTCAGTGCTAGTCGTTGAACCTAAGTTTGGTAAATTGCCTGCGAAATATGCAGGTTTTCCTGCGGGTGCAGTTACTGCAGTGAATTTACCCATTGATAGCATGATGAGTATCAAAAACAAATCAGTGGTGAATCTAGATTTGCCTATGGGGCAATTCAATGTTGCCCATGATTACACGGTTAATGAACAAGATGGCAGTCAAACTTGGGTAGGATATCTGGCACAAGAAGGTCAAGGTTATCGGGTGTTTATGTCAAAAGGAGCGGCAGGCGTAATGGGCATGGTGACCACTCCTGATGGCACTTACAATATAGAGTCTGATAAAAATACAGTATATTTGCTAGATACCAATAAATTACAACATGCTGGTTATGATGGCGACTCCGTTGTGCCTACGGCACAAATGTTAACGGCAATTGCTGCCAATGCAACAAATTCACAAGTTGACTTGTTACAATCTGCTGTTACTTCTGCCAAAGCTTTGTTGGATAGTGCTCAAGCACAAGTACAAAAAGATAATGACTTGGTAACCAGCTTTGCAGGATCATTAAAAACCGCGCAAAGTAATTTGACAGCCGAAAATGTTAAACTAAATTCATTATTAACCGATTTTTCTGCTGCACCCGGTAATTTAGAAAATGCTAAAAACAGCTATGCTTTGGCTATTTATAACTATCAAAAAGCCGTTAATAATACCAATGTAGCCAATAGAAACTTAACGGATGCCAATGCTGCTGCTGCAACAGCCTTGGCTAACTACAATCAGGCTGTTAACGCCTTAGCGGCAGCACAAGCTCCTTCGACTGTTGTTAGCACCCCAACGGCCACCACTGTTACTGACCCCTCTGTTGTTGATTTAATGGTGGTGTATACAACAGGCGCACAAACTCAAGCCTATGCCTTACAACGTATTAGTTTATTGGTTACCGCTAGTAATCAAGCGTATGTTGACTCTCATATCAATATGAAACTAAGATTGGTACATACTGAACCCACCACTTATGTTGAAAACAACAGTAATTTCCAAGCACTACAAGATTTCTCCAACGGGAACGATGTTTTTGCGAATATTGATCAAACTCGCACACAATACGGAGCGGATTTAGTATTCCTGTTCAGACCTCTGTATGCCAGAGTAGCCGGTTCTTGTGGTACTACCTATGTGGAATTTGCTAATGGTTCAGATGCCAATGCTGCTTTGGGTTATGGAACTATCGGCGACGGCAATGCTGTTGATGCTCCTGGCTACTATTGTGCCGGTAATACTTTTACCCATGAGATTGGACATACTTTGGGTCTGGTTCATGATCGTGAGTTTACAAATGTGTCTGGCGTATTTGATTATTCCTATGCCTGGGGTGTTCAAGGTACATTTGGTACCATTATGAGCTATAAAACTCCGGTATTAATGTATTTTAGTACTCCAAAATTACAAAACCAATGTGCAGGTCAAGTATGTGGCTATCCCAGCACTAATACGGCTAAAAGTTCCGACCAAGCCTCTTCTGTGAACTACACAGCCCCGATTATTGCCAACTTTTTGCCAACCACTATTGCTATCCCCGTCTTAAATTAATTATGATTAAATCCGATTGAACAAAAATAAGGGGGCTTTTTCAGCCCCTTTTTTATATCTAAAGCAATCAGAAAAACTCTGAATGTCTATTTTTTAATTAAATATTTTGCATCAAAATATACATGATCTAGGTCAATAACGGATAATGGAACGAAATATGCTTATAGTTTTAAATTAGCGACTTTGCCCGTCATTTTTCAACTCATTTTTTAACCCCTTATGCCTAAACTTAGCGAATATTTTGATTATCAGCTCGATTCCGCTGGCGAACCTTATATGCAGGTGTCTATAAAAGGAGCGGCGTTATTACGTCTTCCCGCCACCAATAAGGGTACTGCATTTAGTTTGCAGGAACGAATCGATCTGGGTTTAGATGGTTTACTCCCTCCTTTTGTAGCAAACCTTGAGCATCAGATCGATAGGCTCTATTTGAATTTCCAAAAACAGCCAGATGACATTTCAAAATATCAATTTTTGATTTCTATTTTGGATCGTTCTGAAGTTTTGTTTTATGCTCTGTTGGAGAGACATCTGCAGGAAATGGTACCGATTGTCTACACCCCTACCATAGGGCAAGCGGTGCAACAATTTAGTGCGTTATATAATAGAGCCAGAGGCTTAACCTTATCAATTGAAAATATTAATCGAGCAGAAAGCATTCTGGAAAATTATCCCCTGCATGATATCCGCATGCTTGTTGTCACAGATGCATCCGCTATATTGGGTATTGGCGATCAAGGCATGGGTGGATTAGCAATTTGTATTGGCAAATTGGCTTTATATACTGCCGGTGGCGGCTTATGCCCATTTCAAACTGTACCGGTAAATTTGGATGTGGGTACTAATCGAGCAGAATTACTCAATGATCCACTGTATCTTGGCATGCACGAAAGCCGTTTAAGTGGTGACGCCTATTTCGAGCTAGTTGACAAGTTTGTGGCTGCTGTTAAAAACAAATGGCCTAAGGCTATTATTCAATGGGAAGATTTTGCCAAAAATGTCGCTTTCGATGTGTTAGCAAGGTATCGTGATCAGATTCCTTGTTTTAACGATGATATACAGGGTACAGGTGCTGTTGCACTGGCAGGTTTGTTGTCAGCTTGTCGATTAAAAGCACAGCCATTGACTCAGCAAATCGTGGTAGTCGCAGGCGCTGGAGCAGGGGGTATTGGTGTAGCATCACTGATAAAAGAAGGAATGATTAGAGCTGGTTTAAGTGAAGCTGAAGCGCGGCTACAAATTTATGTAGTTGATGCCTGTGGTTTGGTGGTACAGAGCGAAAATACAGATAGTTATAAAATGGGGTTAGCGCATAATCCTGATATCTATAAGGATTGGAATATTGTAAAGTCTCACCAGCCTAATCTGTTGGAGGTGTTAACCCACACTAAGCCCAGTGTCTTGATTGGCCTGTCTGGCGTAGCGGGTTTATTTACTGAGGAAATGATTAAGTCTATGGCGGAAAATCATACGAATCCGATAATATTTCCGCTTTCAAATCCCACCGATAATTGTGAGGCACACCCTAAAAATATTGTCGAATGGACACAAGGCCGAGCCATAATTTCTACTGGCAGTCCGTTTGCAGAGGTGGAATATCAGGGAAGACACTATTCAATTGGTCAAGGCAATAATGCGTTTATCTTTCCTGGATTAGGTTTTGCAGCCATACTAGGTGAATGTAGTCGCATTACTGACGATATGGTGTTGGAAGCAGCATACGCCTTAGCCGAATATACAGAACAACATTGTTTATCCGCCGGACATATTTATCCACCAGTGAGTGATCTCAAAAAGGTTAGTTTAATCGTTGCCAGTAAGGTTTTGGCAAAAGCCTTGGAAGATGGCTCCGCTACCCGTCAAGATTTAAACAGTATGGATTTGGATGCTTATGTAAAAAACAACTTTTGGCAAGCTAAACATTTGCCGTTTAAATATAAAGCGAATGCCAGTTAACAGTACTCAATGTTAACTTATAAATCAGTGACATACTTGGATCAGAATAATTGCTTTTATATGCCGATAGGGTTTAGATATAAATTCCATGTAGCCTAAAAAACTGTGCTTGTGGCTGTGGTGCGACAATTGGTCACATTTTCAATGCCATTTTTAACTGATATTCTATATTCAAAGCTTGTATGCGCAAACTTACTTCCCTCAAATCCGGCCTAGTGCCGGATTTTTTTTGCCCTTCATTCGATGGGGCTCAAAACTAATAGTAACTCTTGGCAAGAAGTCGAAAAAAGATGCTGAAACGCATCAGCTTACTGATCAGTGTTCTTCAACACCTTCCCTATGAGGTATATAGGTAAGCGTGAACCATTAAAGCATGGTTTAGCGGGTTACCTGTTTCTGTGAATTGATGATTAACATAAATATCAGGACGATGCGATTTTGATTGCTCAACTGCGTTATCATTATTAGAGGATTAGATTGTCTATTCCTGAAAAGACTGCCAGTTTGATTAATCGCTAACACTCACCTCATAACCTAATGCCGCAATTTCAGTGGCAAAAGTGTGCATTTCTTCACTGGGCATGCTTCGTAGCTCTTCGGCTTCAGGTTGATAGGATTGTCTAGCTATGCTGTATAACATAATTTTTTGTATGCTAATCTGCTGTTGTTGCAGAGAAACCAGTAACTGTAAATAAACTTGTTTTTCGTTGTCGGTCCATAATTGTTGTCGATAATGCAGCATACAAGTTTGCAGTTTTGTATGACATAAACTGCTGGCAATTTGTAAATTCTGTAGCAGTTTTTGCTGGCTCTGACCGGTATTATTGATCAGTTTTCGTCCCGCTACCGTTGCACTATCCAGTTTGAACCAGAGTTCGCCCTGAAAACTTGCCAATGTCTTTAAACCATTTTGAACGTTGGATTGATGTAATAAACTACCATTACTGATAACGACAAATTTGCTGTTTGGAAAAATGCCATAACCGCTGGCGATATCACCAATGAGTTGAATGGCTTGGGAGAAGTTTTTCAGGCTGGTGGGTTCGCCATTACCAGAAATGGCAATATCTTTAATGATTTGTTGGCTGTCAATTACCTTAAAGTCCTGAAAAAACGTACCGTGTTGAACATAGTCAAGAAAGTGGCGCAGTTCGTGTTCCAGGCGCTTAAAGTCCATTTCTGGGGCATTGCCCGCTACTAGGTTGGGTACCTGACAATAAAGGCAACGCCAGTTACAGGCATTATTGGGGTTGAAGTTTATACCGATAGATAAGCCACCCGCTCGCCGCGACATCACCGGATAGATGTATTTTAATCCGGCGATGTTACGGTCATGCTCAGTGGTACTTAGTGTTGCCGTCATTAAATCCTGACCAACACCTCTCCACGTCCGGTTTCAGCCATATCCCCTCCATAGCGGTGAACCCGGTTAAATCCTAATTCAGCATCGGCAAACCGGGAATTTAAATGTTTAAAAGAGCTAAATAATAAAGGTAAAAACGCTAGTGTATGTGTGCCACAATCGTTAAAGGTTACGGATAAGCTGGGTTTATTCCAAAGTAATAAAGTACCTCTGCGCATGGCATAGCCCAGAAAACGTCCAGAATTGCCCATTACTGCGATGGTACCCGCCAGCATGCGTGAGCCGCAATAATCACCCACATTGCCTTCAATGAGTATTTGTCCACGGCGCATATGATCTCCCACACGACTGCCCGCGTTGCCTTTAATCAGCACGGTGCCGCCTTTCATTCCCTGTTTGTTACCGGGCAAGGCACCGCCAACAAAATCGCCGGCATCACCCTCAATTTCTACAAAACCGTTCTTTATTTCACACGCTGCATAAATAGCCACATTTCCAGTCACTCTAATATGGCCTGCTTTCATTTGTAAGCCTAAATAAGCGCCAGCATCGCCAAGTACGGTTACACTGCCTCCTTCCAGTTCTTTGCCAATGTAATCCAGCTTATAGAAGCTATTGGCAATGACAATGTCTTGGCTGTTAACACCACTGATACTGAATAAATCATCAACCCGCAGCTTACGGTTTCCGCATTGTAATTCAATAGCGGCAATTTGAGCTGTTTCCAGGCCCTGCAATTTTTGGCAAACCAGTGGTGACATATCCACACGTTGTGCGGTTTGGCTTTTCAAGGTAAAGGTTAAAGCACTCATGCCATAATCTCCTGCAAATGGAAGTGGTAAGGTCCCAGTTTCCCACCGTAGTTACCGGCGCTGATGCGTTTGATGCCATTGGCTGCACCTAGCTGGCAAACTGCTTGCATCCCCGCACGCATAGCTTTGTCAATGTCCTCTTTACTTAAACCGTCAATAACGATTTCCATCACAGATTCAATTTCGGGTGATAATTCGGATTTGGTTACACCTTTCAAGGTTGGACAAAACGCATCATTGGTTGAGGCACCCAAAGCAGGGTATTTTGAACCCACTTTAGAACCCGAACGAACGACCCCGCCCGGAAATGGCATGATGACATTGGCGATTTTTTTCATTTCTACGATTGCCGCTTCACAAGCAGCAAGTGCTTGTGGTTGCGATTCTGCCAGCACCAGAAAGTTACCGCCACCTACGGCTTCAACCATACCCGTGGTGGCTTCAGTTAAAAATTCACCATCCATGACAGGTACTCGCCAGTAACGTTTGTTACTTATCTTTTTGGCAATCTGAAAGCCGTCACCAAAATAACGTAAATTTTTCCCCAGTGGTATCGGTTTTCCGGTATCTATACCAGCAAATAATGCTGAAGTAGGGGAGGTTAGCACGCATTGCCCTGCCCGAGTTTCAAGTTGTTTGGCTAGGCCTTTCGCACCCATGGCAAAAATTAAAATGGCTACACCGGGGCGTCCATCGGGTGTTTCATCTTTTCTTAAAATGCGTTCAATCCCCGCTTCGCAGCCGCAGGCAATGACGGATGTGGCAAAGCCAGTCATGGCCTGAGCGGAAATGAGTGCCCATTTTTCATTCTGGGCAGTAATAATGGCTCGTGTTGCCTTCATTGGGAAGGCTTCGGCAAAGGTTTGATCTATAGTAACGCCGTTTATTATCATGCTACACCTCGCAACGGATGTGCAGTCAAGCTGCCGCGTCCATCTTCTGTGATTTCATCATCACTAATTTTGAAATTTCCTAGTTTCATGGTTAAGAAACGGTCAAAATAATTTTGCAGGCCTTTTTCAACGGATGGATCAAAGTCAGGTTTAACGATGTGGGTGGTTCCCCATTTTGTATGCACCACTTCGCCATCTTTAACCACCAGTTCACCATCTTTAAACACATAATCGGGTTTAGTAAACATTTTTTGACGATCAGCATCTTCGGTGTAGACAGTAATGTCTGCCCAGTTACCAGGGCTTAATGCGCCGCGATCTTTCAGGCCAATAATTCGGGCTGCGCCTGCTCGAGTCATAATGGCAATCTCATTCAGGCTATATTCGCGATCTATACTGGCCAGCGAGGTCATTTTTTGCGCTTCGGGATGTATGGTTGCCAGCATATCATTGCGGAAACTTTTATCCATCAGCAGGCGAATCAGATGAGGGTAACTGGTAAAGGGGGCTCCATTTGGATGGTCAGTGGTTAGGAAGATTCTCCACGGATCATCAACTAATAAGAATATCTCTAATCCAATAGCCCATTGCAAGGCATTAACAAAGTTTTGATCTTTATACTTGAATGGGACTACACCACAACCAGCATCACATTCAATGTCCATACACACCCATTTATTGGGGTTAGCATATTTGTGATTGTAGTGTTGACGCATACTGTCACCAGAGGCGGTAACAGTTTGTCCAAATAGTACCTGACCGACATCCGCTGTGATATTTTTATTGCGATTAATGGATTCGGCAATTTGTGCTGCACCTGAAGAAAACTTGAAATCGCCCTCTGTTCCGTAACTATGGAACTGAATATGCGTGAGATGCATGGGCAAGCCTTCAATACCTTCTATGGTATTCAGTGTTGTTTCCACATTGCCAGGCACCCCAAGATTGCAACCATGTACATGTAAGGGGTGGGTAAGGCCCAGTTCTTTTACTGCGGTAGCCAAAGTTTGCAAAATTTGTCTAGGCGTAACTGCGTAATGACTATTCTGCTCATCCAGATCGAGTTTCCGCTGGTTGAATTTAAACGCATTGATGCCGCCAGCATTAACAACTTTAATACCAATACCCTTAGCAGCATGTAATGTCCAGGCAACATAGTCGTTAACGGCCTTTTGATCTTGTTTGGCTGTGAGCAGGCGTAATAAATAATCATCGCTACCTAGCATCACGTAGCCGCCTTTATCCAGAATGGGTATATCGGCCATTTCCATATGAGCCTGACGAGCATTGATGGGTAATACAGCCGGTTCAAAAGCTGCGGTATAACCCATTTCCGCATAACGATAGCCAGTGATAAAAGTACTAGGCATAGCATGGCCGTTACCCGAGCGAGTGATCAGGGTGCGTGATACAGGGTCAATTCGATGGTCTTCGGGTAACAGAGTGCGAGCGATATTGCCTTTGCCTCCACCGATGTGGGTGTGCATATCTATAGCCCCAGACATGACGACTTTACCGGATAAGTTGTACTCCTGATCTAGTGGTAAATCGCTAGGTGGTGCCGTAATAATACGGCCATCCTGAATATAAATATCCTGAATTTTTCCATCTATCCCGCTAGCAGGATCATAAAGGGTTCCACCGGTGAGTTTTATCAGCATGACGATACCTGTAAAATCTGTTCTATGGCGGACAATACCTGAGCAGTGCTGGGTAAGCCGGAGTCTCTGAGTTTTTTTAAACGAATAGCGACTACATTATCTAAGCGGTAAGCGTGTCCGTTGTGATCAATGCCGGGGGTGCCGATAGGAATAAAAACATCGGGTTCCTGGTTAAACTTCATACCAGATCGTCCTAGTACAATAGTCGGTAAGGCATTAGGTGGCGGTGGAGTCGTATTGAATGCTTGTACCCAAACCAAAACATCTGCCTCTCCATCATTTAGCAAAGATTGCGTTTCATAGAGATAGGGGTCGTAGTCAGGATAGCCTCGTGCAAAACTAACGCGCGCGGGATAGCCGGTTGTCCATCCACATACCTGATTGGCTGTTTGGTCTCCCTCTTTGCCGCCCAGGGGGAAGCCCGAGCAACGCGTACCTTGCAGATTAATTTCTTTGACAATTGCACATAAAGTCTGGACTGTGAGTTCAGCCTGATCGAACGCCAAGGCCGCTGCGCCCCAAATGACTACACCATAGTGCGCTGCTTTAAGTTTGTCGATAATGCCTTGTAAATCCGCTATGGCAATACCGGCCACAGTTTCAGTTTGTAAGCTGCGACCTTTCAATAGCGCGGCTAAAACAGCTGTCACTTCGGGTAGATCGGCATCAGCACAAGGTAAAACCTGCGCTTTGTGGCCCTTTGGAGAGGTGGATGCAGAACCCGATGGGGGTTTACCAAGATAGATGATGTCTCGATTGCTGGTATCCGCAATATGCATTGCCTCAGCATTCCACAAATAATGTTCGAAAAAGCGTGGTGCGAAACTTTCTAAATCACAGCCAACCACTAACAAAACATCGCAACGATTTTTTAGCTCAGCCAGCGTAGTATTCATCCAACCTGTATCTTGCATGGCCAAAATATTGCGGCGCGCATTATTAAAATTTCCATTATCAACCACTGCACCACTACGATCAGCTAAAGACAATAAGGCGCGCATACCGTTAACATCGGTTGCGCAACTGCTAAATAAGGGAAGTTTGCTATGGTTTAGAATTTCAGCTGCTTTGGCAACAGCAGTTTCCAGACTGACTGTTTTTCCTGCGATACGGGGTTGGGTATCAGTGATGGGTAGCTCAAAGGCTGGAGTGTTAACCATACAGCCATTTGCAGTTACTTTCAGCGTTACACCCTCTACCTGAATACTTAGGTCATCGGTGCCGATACCGCAGAAAGGACTTGGCACTTCTGTTATTTCAGTCATATCATCAGTCCTGTGTTTAATCATTTTTAATGTATTTAAAACGCGGGTCGTCGGGTGTACCTTCAAATACACCTTGGGATTCGCTGGCGGCATCCCAAAACACCACGTCTTCAATTTTTTTGGCCAAGCTAAAATCTTTTTCGGTAATACCTTTGGCAGAGTGGGTAATTAGCTTTACGATGACAAAAGCATAAGATACCGAAAGGTCAGGGTGGTGCCAAGCTTTTTCAGCCAAATGACCAACAGTGGTAACCACCATCAAACTAGCTTTCCAGCCACTGGTTTTGATTTTGCGTCTGATCCAGCCATTTTCATAATACCAATGCGGTAATTCGCTTTTCAGTCGGCTTAAGATTTCATTCTCGCTTAAAACCTGATGCGTATCGCTAGTCATGGATGTTACTCCTGCTGAAATGGGCTGTTATTCTAACGCATTTAAATTACGGATGCCTGATTGAAGTCGCGTATTATTTTATCGTTTGCAAAGACTATTGTAATCAGGTGCAGAGGTTATTTTACGATTTTTAATTGCGGCTTTTTCACCACGCGTGGCTCGGGCGGCGGCGGTGTGTCATTATCGTTGTCATCATCATCTTCTTCTTCCGGGTCGAAAACCATACCCTTTCCATTTTCTTTTGCATAGATGGCAAGCACCGCTTTGGTAGGGGTGGAAATGTGCATGGCTTTGCCAGCAAAACGAGCATTAAATTGAATTTCTTCATTACCTAAATGCAAGCCCTGTACTGCTTCTGGGCGGATGTTCAATACAATTTTACCGTTTTCAATGTAATTGGTTGGTAAAGAGCTGCCAGGAAATTCAGCATTCACCAGCAAATGCGGTGTAAGGCTGTTATCAACTAGCCATTCGTAGATCGAACGAATTAGATAAGGTTTAAGTGAAGTCATTTGTTTTGAGCAGGCATCATTTCCTTTTCTTGACTGCTGAGGCTGTCTTGAAAAGCTTTTCTTGAAAACAGGCGATTTGCATAAGCGGTAATGCCTTTCCCTAAACTGGAAATATCGATGCCAACACTGGCAAGGCGCCATAACAGTGGGGCCATAGCACAATCAATCAGAGAATATTCTTCACTCATAAAGTAGGGTGTCGCTTCAAAGACTGGTGCGGCAGCTATTAAACTTTCTTTAAGCTGTTTTTTGGCTTTGGACGATTTTTTTTCGCCATTAAGCAGAATTTCTTCCAATATTGGATACCATTCCTGGTCAATACGTTTAATGAGCATTCGCGCATTTGCTCTAGATACTGGGTCCATATGATGCAAGGCCGGATGAGGAAAGCGCTCATCCAGATACTCCATAATGATACGGGCATCATACAGTACTAAATCCCTTTCTACGAAAGTTGGAGCATTGCCGTTGGGGTTAAGCTCAAGTAAATCTTTCGGTGGATTGTTAGTGTCAAAAAATTCTATGTCTGCGGGTACGCCTTTTTCATGGACAACGAGACGTGCACAATGGCTCATGATGCATGTTGGCGACGAAAAAAGAGTCATTGCTGATTTTCGGCTAGTGATGTTTGCCACGAAGAATAACCTCTTTAATTAACGGGGTTCGAATCGGCGCGAATTGTATCATGGTTAAGCATGGATTTGGGGGTATGCGCCGCTAATGAGCTACCTTAGATAAAAACTAAGTCAAGTAGTTCGAAATTGAGTCTATTTCCTAACAGGTAAATTTGCTAAATAAACGGGTTTGTTGAGGTGGGGGAACTGGTAGTGAGGTAATTTGGCTAGACATAACAGCTGTTTGCAGAATGTTGAACGTACACCATGCGGAACGCTCAAGGCGTTCCGCATGTGAACTCTTAATGAATATCTTTCCAGTATTCTTTTTTAAGTAAGTAAGCTAAACCAGTAAACATCAACAGGAAAAACAATACGTATTTACCCATTTTTTGCCTTTCAAGTTGTACCGGTTCGCCAACATAGACCAGAAAGTTAACTAGATCATTGACCATTTTGTCGAATTCTTGTGGTGATAATTGTCCAGCTTGTTCGAGCTTGAGTTCTTTAACCACCTCATGGCCATCAACAGTTTCTAGAACAGCTGATTGTGTGCCTTGCTGCTGCCAGAATACATTAGGCATGGCAACGTCTTTGAAAATTGCATTATTAACACCTGTAGGTTTGTTTTTTTCTTCATAGAAGCCCTTGAGATAGCTGTATAACCAGTCAGCTCCCCGTGAGCGGGCGATCAAGGAAAGGTCGGGAGGTGTGGTACCAAACCATTTTTCCGCATCATGACTGTTCATGGCGGAATGCATTTGGTCATAAATGCCCGCGCCAATAGGTGCAACATGTTTAAGGATTTCTTGTTCATCCAAATGCAAATCCATCGCTATGCGTTTGTAACGGATGTGCTTGGCTGAATGGCAACCTAAACAATAAGTTACATAATATTTGGCACCACGCTCCAACGAAACAGTGTCAGAGAGATCGATATCTGCTTTCTCAAGCTTAATGCCGCTACTGGCAAGTGCGCTAAAAGACAGCAAAAATAAAAGAGTTGATAGAATTGTTTTCATGGCTTAATCAAGGCTTTCTTTTAAGTATTTTGCAAATCGAAACAGCACGGCTTTAATGCCTGCAGGATTCGGCCTTATTTTAGTAATGTTTGCTCCGTTCTGATTGGCGCGTTCTTCAACATGAGTGATTTCGTTAAACAATGCCAAAATTTTTGGAATACGTTCTTCTATTGTTGGTTGTTCGGTGACGCGATCAGGTAGAGGCTTGGTTTTTTCCCAGCGTGTATAGAGTGGCATCAGCAGGAAAAAGCCGAAATAGATTGCCGTGAATATCCTTGCCATAGTTGTGGCTAAGGGCGTGGCGGGTTGCGTTCCCAAATAACCTAAAGCCACAAAGCTAATTACGAATAACAGTAAGGCTTTCTTAAACATGCCGCCGCGATAACGTATTGATTTGGTTTTGCTGCGATCCAGCCATGGCAGCATAAACAACACTACGATTGCTCCTCCCATAGCAATTACCCCTGCAAACTTATCAGGCACTGCACGCAAAATGGCATAAAAAGGCGTGAAATACCAGACAGGGGCAATATGTTCGGGTGTTTTCAACGGGTCAGCAGGGATAAAATTGGCATGCTCCAAAAAGTATCCGCCTAATTCCGGCATATAGAATATGACGGTGGCAAAGAAAAACATAAACACGCCGACACCAACGATGTCTTTGACCGTGTAATAAGGATGAAAAGGAATACCATCCAATGGCCTGCCTTGCCAATTAGTATGCTCATGAATGTCTATGCCATCTGGGTTATTGGAACCCACCTCATGTAAAGCCACAATGTGCAGAAACACTAAAATTAACAGAACTAGTGGAACAGCAATAACGTGAAATGCAAAAAAGCGGTTTAATGTAGCATCGGATACTACATAATCGCCGCGTATCCATAACGATAATTCATCTCCAATCACTGGAATCGCACTAAATAGTGAAATAATCACCTGAGCGCCCCAATATGACATTTGTCCCCATGGCAGTAGATAACCCATAAAGGCCTCTGCCATCAAGCAAACAAAAATCAGCATACCAAAGATCCAGATTAATTCGCGAGGCTGTTTGAAAGAGCCGTATAACAGGCCTCTAAACATATGCAGATACACGATAATAAAAAATGCAGAAGCCCCAGTGGAGTGCATATAACGAACTAACCAACCCCAGTCGACATCACGCATGATGTATTCAACTGAATCGAAAGCCAATTTGGCATCCGGTTTATAGTTCATGGTTAATAAAATGCCGGTAATGAACTGATTAACTAAAACCAATAATGCTAATGAGCCGAAAAAATACCAAATATTAAAATTCTTGGGCGCGTAATAATGCGCCATGTGTTCATTCCAGAGGTCAGAGAGTGGAAAACGTTCTAGGAACCAATCTGAAAAATTGTTGATTCTTTGTTTCATGCTCTACTTTCCTCGTTTTCTTCGCCAATAATGATAAGAGTGTCCGAAATGTAACGATAGGGAGGCACTTCCAGATTAGTAGGTGCAGGTACGCCTCGATAGACTCGACCTGCCAAATCAAACCAGGAACCATGGCAAGGGCAAAAGAATCCACCTTTCCAGTCATCGCCTAAGTCATTGGGTGCTATCTCGGGGCGAAATGTGGGTGAACATCCAAGATGTGTACATAGACCAACAGCTACGAAGACTTCTGGTTTAATGGATCGTAGAGAGTTTTTACTATTTTCTGGTTGTAAGGATGCTGTAGACTGAGGATCGGCCAGTTTGCTGTCTAGTGTGACTAAAGTTGCCAGTACTTCAGGTGTTCTGTTTAACACCCATACTGGCTTGCCACGCCATGCTACCCGAATTAATTGTCCAGTTTCCATTTTGCTGATATCGACCTCGACCGGAGCACCAGCCGCCATGGCTTTAGCGCTGGGTGTCATTTGCGACAGAAAGGGTACGGCTATATAACCTGTACCTACCGCGCCAACAACAGAAAGTGCAGAGGTCAGAAACTGGCGTTTAGATTTATCTACGCCTTTTTGGATCATGTGTAACGCTCCTGTGTTTATTCGCAGCATTGTTCTATGCGGCGATTTTTTATAGTTTTTGCCAAATATACCCTACTGTTAGCATTAATAGAAGCTATAGCGTAAAAGACTTTTTGCTACTTGCAATTTGTAGGTCGAAGTTGATGACTTTCATCGAGAAGTGGTATTTTACAGCGTGTTGAAAATAAATTGTTTTCTGTTTTTGCGGCTAATTGTGCATTGTAGAAAGCGGTGTCAATAACCATTTGCTTATGTCAGAAATTTAATTAAGGTGGTTTATTGGCTAGAGACGGGGTATTTTAATAGTGTATCGGGAACTAGCTGTTCGAGTTATAAGATTTAGAGGGAGGTGTCTGAACAGCAGGTTTTCAATTTGGGTGGCAGTTTAGATGCTGAAAATGACTTAAATATTGACCATAATCAACATGATTAGTTACCTTTAGTATTTTTGATGGGCTAGTTAAATGATTAAGTCGTTTGCAATATGTTTTGCATAGCCTTTAGGAATATCTGGTTTTCATCAGGAGTGCCTATGGTCACTCTTAGACAATTTTCCAGTATACCTCCTTGTGAAGAAAGGTTTTTGATCAGAATGCCTTGTAATTTAAGTGCGTCGAATAGTTGATTAGCTGTTATTCGCAACGAACGGAATAGAATAAAGTTAGCGGCGCTAGGATAAGGCTTTATGTCGGCTAGCGCTTCCAGCGCCTTAAAAACCAAGGCTCTTTCTGCGCATAAAGTTTGGGTTTGTTCTAACAGAAACGAGCCATTATTCAGAGCGAAAGTGGCAGTAATTTGAGTGAGACTGTTAATATTGTAGGGTAGTCGAATTTTATTTAGCTGAACCAATAAGTCTGGATGTCCAATTAGAAAACCCAATCGTAATCCTGCAAGCCCCAGTTTTGATAATGTACGCATTATCAACAAGTTTTTGTATTTACCGATTTCGCTAAGAAAACTGGCATTCGCAAAGGGAGCATATGCTTCGTCTACCACCACTAAACCGGGGGCTGCAAAGATGATCTGTTTTATTGCTTCAGCATCAAATAGATTGCCGGTGGGATTATTAGGATAAGCTAAAAAAATTAGAGAGGGTTGTAACTCAGAGATAGCGAGCAGCATTGCGGGTAAATCGAGAGAAAAATCATCTGCTACTACGGGTACACCTTTAAATTGTAAACCAAGGCTATGCGCAACTTGCTTATACATAACAAATCCAGGTTCAGGGGCCAAAACGATTGCGTTTGCAGGTAATGACATTAACAGAATCTGAATGATTTCGTCAGAACCGTTTCCCAGTAAAATCTCTGATTGTGCCGAAATTTCATTGCTGCTGCGCAACGCAGCACTTAATCGACGCGCTTCCGGGTCTGGATAGCGGTTAATGTCGCAAGACTTTAATGTCTGTAACCATTGTTGTTGTATATTTTCCGGCCAAGTGTAGGGATTTTCCATGGCGTCCAGTTTAATCAGATTTTTAGCATCGGCAACTTTGTAGGCCGACATGGAAAGTAATTCTGAGCGAAACAGTTTGCTGATTGAAAACTCTGACATAACAAGGAATCCTATTACAAGAACTAAGTTTTAGTAAAAGTTATTTAAATTCTAAATTCTGCAGAGCGCGCATGGGCCGTCAAGCTCTCGCCTCGGGCCAAAACTGAAGAAATTTTACCTAAGTCTTTCGCACCCGCCTCTGAACAATTTATGAGACTGCTACGTTTTTGAAAATCATAAACGCCAAGAGGCGATGAAAAACGCGCCGTTCCTGACGTGGGTAAAACATGGTTAGGACCTGCACAATAATCACCTAAGGCCTCTGCCGTATAACGACCCATGAAAATAGCCCCGGCATGGCGAATGGCCAAACTGAGTGATTCTGGGTCCGCAACCGATAATTCCAAATGTTCGGGGGCGATGCGGTTACTAATTTCGGCAGCCTGATTCAGGTCGTTGACTTTGATAAAAGCACCACGACTTAGTAATGAACGCGTAATAATTTCGCTACGTTCCATTTCGGGTAAAAGTTTATTCATGCTTGCTTCAACCTGATCTAAAAAAGCCGCATCTGGGCTGATTAGAATGGCTTGTGCATTTTCATCGTGTTCGGCTTGTGAAAACAGATCCATCGCTATCCAGTCTGGATTAGTTTGTCCATCGCAAATAATCAGGATTTCTGAGGGGCCTGCAATCATATCAATGCCTACCTGACCAAAAACCAGCTTTTTGGCAGTAGCAACGTAAATGTTTCCGGGGCCGACGATTTTATCAACGGCTGGAATAGTCTCTGTACCATAGGCTAGTGCTGCTATCGCTTGTGCGCCACCAATTGTAAACACTCTATCGACACCTGCGACAAAAGCTGCGGCCAAAACCAAGGCATTTGTTTCGCCATGCGGTGTGGGTACCACCATTATTAATTCACCAACACCAGCAACTTTGGCAGGTATAGCATTCATCAATACTGATGACGGGTAAGCTGCTTTGCCGCCAGGTACATATAAACCCGCTTTGTCTAGTGCCGTCACTTTTTGCCCCAGTACAGTTCCATCGGCTTCAGTAAACTGCCAAGATTGCAGCTTTTGCTGTTCAGCATATGCACGAATACGAGTGGCAGCAGCTTGCAGGGCTAAAGCTTGAGCGCGGGGTAAATTAAGCCAAGCCTGTTCCAGTAACTCACGGTTTAACTCCAGTTCACTGGCGGAATTAAAGTGACATTGGTCGAAAAGATTGGTAAATTCAATCAAAGCCTGATCGCCACACTTACGAATAGCACTGATAATTTCCATAACACGTTGATGTATCTGCAAATCTTCTGTGGAATCCCAATTCAATCGTGATTCTAATTGCTGATTAAAATTGGCAGAGTTGTAATCAAGGCGGGTTATGGACAACACAGACATTTTATTACCGTTTACTTAGAGTGAGTTCAAGTTGATCAATTAGCGCTTGAATGGGTTGATGTTTCATTTTCATGGCTGCTTTATTGACAACCAGTCGTGATGTGATATTGGTAATCAATTCCCGTGGTTCCAGGCCATTTGCTTTCAGGGTATTACCGGTATCAACTAAATCGACAATGCAATCTGCAAGCCCAACTAAGGGTGCTAATTCCATAGAGCCGTAGAGTTTAATAATTTCAGCTTGAATACCCAAGTCGGCAAAATAACGTTGTGCGGTTTTGACGTATTTGGTCGCGACTCGAATACGTCCAGAAATGGGCGGAGCATCCACTTTGGCCGCCGTCATTAGTCGACAACCAGCAATCCCCAAATCAAGGGGTTCATACAAGCTTTCAGCTCCATGCTCTAAAAGAACATCTTTGCCAGCAATGCCAAGATCCGCGGCACCATATTCTACAAAAGTAGGAACATCAGTGGCACGTATAATTACCAACTGTACGTCCGGCCTGCTGGTTTGTAAAATCAGTTTGCGGCTGGTTTGTGGATCATCAAGCGGTGTAATTCCTGCTTCTGCAAGCAGTGGTAAAGCTTCTTCGTAGATGCGCCCTTTCGAGACAGCTATAGTCAACATAGTTTGTAACACCTCAACGCGGAACGCGGCGAATTGTTGCGCCTAATTGGGCAAGTTTTTCTTCAATATGATCATAACCCCGATCTATATGGTAAATTCGGTCAACCAGGGTTTCACCTTCTGCGACTAAGCCTGCCAATACTAGGCTGGCAGAAGCACGCAAATCGGTAGCCATTACCGGTGCGGCCTTTAATAACGGAATTCCTGAGCAAATGGCGGTGTTGGATTCAAGTTTAATCTGTGCGCCCATGCGCTGCAGTTCCTGTACATGCATAAATCTATTTTCAAATACTGTTTCAGTAATCAATCCTACGCCATCGGCAATTGAATTGAGCGCAGTAAATTGTGCTTGCATGTCGGTTGGGAACGCGGGGTAGGGTGCCGTGCGTATGGTTACGGCTTTAGGGCGTTTGCCGTGCATATTAAGTTCAATCCAGTTGTTACCTGTGGTGATTTCTGCGCCAGCTTCTTTAAGCTTAACCAGTACAGCATCTAAAATATGTGGGTCTGTGTTTTTTAATTTTACTCGGCCACAACTAATAGCACCGGCCACTAAATAGGTACCGGTTTCTATTCGGTCAGGTAAAATTTCGTAATGCAAATCTGCAACACCGAGTTTTTCAACTCCCTCGACTTCCAGTATATCGGTGCCAATACCTGTAATTTTAGCGCCCATTTTATTGAGAAAATTGGCTAAGTCAGATACCTCAGGTTCTTTAGCAGCATTTTCAATAATAGTGATGCCTTCAGCCAAGGTAGCTGCCATCAAAATATTTTCGGTACCCGTAACGGTAATTTTGTCTAAAACTAAATGGCAACCCTGTAGGCGTTTGGCTGTAGCATGAATGTAACCCGCTTCAACCTGTATGTCTGCGCCCATTTTGATAAGCGAGTCGATATGTATGTCCACTGGTCTTGTGCCGATTGCACAACCACCTGGAAGCGATACGTGTGCTTCACCAAAGCGTGCTAATAAAGGACCAAGTACCAAAATCGATGCACGCATGGTCTTTACCAGCTCGTAAGGAGCCTCGTATTTATTAATGCTATTGGAATCCACTTCAATATTCATTTTTTCATCCACCAACAGACCCACTCCCATTTGCCCTAATAATTCCAGAGTGGTTGTGATGTCATGTAAGTGTGGAATGTTACCAATACTAACTGGGTGTTCCGATAACAAGGTGGCCGCTAAAATTGGCAGAGCCGCATTTTTAGCGCCGGAAATGCGCAATTCGCCAGAAAGAGGCTGACCACCTGTAATGAGTAATTTATCCATGAGATTCGTGACTTGGGTTTATTTAGTGAGGCAAGACGCCTGATGTTCGGTGCTTGCAAAGTGTTCGTTTACGTCAAGACCGCTGAGCTTGGCGAGAGCGATAAGTTGTTCTGGAATATTTTTGAAGCTGATATGCTTGTTATGTTGCTTGCTTAATCTTATCCATTCAATCATCAGAGCCAATCCAGCACTGTCAGTGGCTGAAACGTCAGCCAGATCGATGCAAACGTTGTCTGAGTCTTTTAAAAGATTAAAAGAGTTAACGGTTTGCTTAGTAATGCTTGCAAAGGTTAGCTCGCCAGCGATACTGAATAAGCCGGGGGCTTTTAGACTTAATGCCATATTGGACATTATTTTCCTTCTGCTTTATTGAGTAAGAATTTACCGATCATTTCTTCGAGAATAATCGCAGAGCTGACGTTTTCAATTTTACTGTTATTTTTTAAAAACTCGCCAGATAAACCAGGGCCGGGATCAATATTGATGTATTGTTCGCCCAGCAGCCCTGCTGTATAAATGCTGGCATCGGAATCATCCGGTAAATTGTTATATTTAGCATCAATTCGCATTTCCACTACAGATTCGTGACTTTCTTTGTCTAAATTAATAGCAGAGACACGCCCAATCCTTACCCCTGCAACTGAAACAGGCGATTTGACTTTTAGACCGCCGGAGTTTTGAAATTGAGCGGTAATAGTATAGCTATCGCTACTGGTATAGGTACCAAGATTGCTAATTTGTAAAGCCATATAAAACAAAGCGGCAATGCCGGCAGCAACAAAAATGCCAACCAGAGTGTCCTGAGTTTTGGAATGCTGCATGCTAAATGTCTCCAAACATGAGTGCGGTTAGAATAAAATCCAGCCCTAGTATCGAAAAGGCTGAGTTGACTACGGTTCTTGTGGTGGCACGACTGACGCCTTCGGAAGTGGGAATTGCATCGTAGCCTTCAAACAGAGCAATCCATGACACCACAAAGCCAAAAACAACGCTTTTTATAATGCCATTAACGATGTCTTTTTGAAAATCAATGTTGGATTGCATTTGCGACCAGAATGCGCCATCGTCGACACCTAGCATGCCGACACCAACCATATGGCCGCCTATTACACCAATGCTGCTAAATAAGGCTGCTAATAGGGGTGTTGATATAAATCCTGCCAAAAAACGGGGTGTAATGATGCGTTTAATTGGGTCAATAGCCATCATTTCCATGCCGGATAGTTGCTCAGTGGCTTTCATTAAGCCAATCTCTGCCGTTAATGCGGAGCCTGCACGTCCTGCGAACAATATTGCAGAAACGACGGGACCAAGCTCCCTGACCAGTGATGCTGCAACCATTACTCCCAGAGATTCTTCTGCACCAAAATCCGATAAAATATAGAAACCCTGTAGTCCAAGCACCATACCGACAAATAAGCCGGAAATAGTGATAATCATAAACGAAAGCACGCCTACCGAATACATTTGCTTAAATAACAAGTTTGGACGCAGCAAAATTTGAGATATACCACTCAGTAAGTGCAACAGGAAATAGGTGCCGCGTCCCAGTTTCGAAAAACTACTGCGAGTGGCACTTCCAATGTGTTCAAAAAATTCAAGCATGATAAGGCCGCTGTAAGTTATTGGGACGCAAATAAATCGTCAAGATAGTCAATTGCCGGATAATGAAAATGTACCGGCCCATCCGCGTTACCATGCATAAACTGCTGTACCCATTCAGAGTCAGATTGCTCTAATTCTTGTGGGGTGCCCTGGCCGACAATTTTACCCTCGGAAATTACATAGATATAATCGGCAATTTCAGCAGTTTCCTGAACATCGTGTGAAACGATAATACTAGTCAGTCCCAGGGTATTGTTCAGCGCTTTAATCAAATGTACCAAAGCTCCCATAGAAATAGGGTCTTGGCCTGTAAACGGCTCATCGTACATTATCATGAGTGGATCTAAAGCGATGGCTCGAGCTAAAGCGACTCGCCTGGCCATTCCACCGGACAGCTCATTTGGCATCAAATCACGCGCACCACGTAAGCCTACCGCGTTTAATTTCATTAACACTAATGTGCGTATCATGGATTCCGGTAGGCGAGTATGTTCCCTTAATGGAAAAGCAACATTATCGTACACATTCATGTCAGTCAGTAATGCACCGCTTTGAAAAAGCATACCCATGCGTTTACGCAAGGTATAAAGGTCTGCTGTTTTTAGTTGATGTACATTAAGGCCATCAAAGTGAATGTTTCCACGGTCTGGAATAAGTTGTCCGCCCATTAATTTCAGTAGCGTTGTTTTTCCTGTGCCGCTGGGTCCCATAATGGCGGTGATTTTTCCACGTGGGATGTCAAGGCTAATATCGTCGAAAATTATTCTTGAACCTCTGGAATAAGATAAATTTTTGACGGTGACGATATTATTTTCGGGACTTGCACTAGTAGGCATGTGGCGAAATCATGAGATTAAATTTAGTTTCAAAAGTGCTATTTTCTATGAGGCAGCAAGAATAAGTCAATCACTTGGGATGAAAAGATAGAGAATAACATGCAATAATAGTTCCTTTTTTTAGAAATTTATTCAGTTTAGGTGGCATTTTAGTGGGGCATGATACTGATATTCAGGCATTAGCATTGGCAGTGATTCAGACAGAAGCTCAAGCGGTACTCGCATTGACAAAGCAAATTAATGAGCAGTTTGTTTATGCCTGTCGCTTAATGTTGAATTGTACTGGACGGGTAGTTGTCACCGGTATGGGAAAATCTGGGCATATAGCTGGAAAAATTGCAGCTACTTTAGCCAGTACTGGAACCCCTGCGTTTTTTGTGCATCCTGGAGAAGCGAGTCACGGTGATCTCGGTATGATAACCCGGCAGGATGTGGTGTTGGCCTTATCTAATTCTGGTGAAACTATAGAAATTCTGACAATTTTGCCTATTATTAAGCGCTTGGGCGTGCCATTAATTGCATTGACTGGTAATCCTTTGTCAACATTGGCAAAATTTGCCACTGCACATATCAACGTCGCGGTTGAAGAAGAGGCTTGTCCGCTTGGATTAGCACCAACTTCCAGTACTACTGCGGCTTTGGTAATGGGGGATGCTCTGGCTGTTTCTTTGCTTGAAACCAAAGGCTTTACTCGAGACGATTTTGCGTTATCGCATCCTGGCGGAAGTCTGGGGAAGCGATTATTATTAAAAGTTTTAGATGTTATGCATTCTGGTAATGAAGTTCCTGTGGTACCAATTGGTTGTTTGGTGAGTAGGGCGCTCTTGGAAATGACCAAAAAAAAATTAGGTATGACAGCAGTGGTGAATGCAGAGAATCAGGTCGTCGGGATTTTTACTGATGGCGATTTACGACGAATGTTGGAAAAAAATCTGGATGTACATAGTGCACTGATTGACCAAGTGATGACGCGCGAGTGCAAAGTGATAAATGCAGAAATATTAGCGGCCGAAGCCATGCAAATAATGGAAATAATGAAAATAAACGCATTATTGGTTGTTGATGCTCAGCAATCGTTAATCGGTGCGTTAAATATGCACGATTTGGTTCGTGCTGGAATTGTTTAGTTACTTTTAATTATGCTGGATTTAAGCGCAGAACTTATTGAAAAAATCAAACCCCTAAAGCTGTTGATACTTGATGTCGATGGTGTTTTAACCGATGGGCGATTGTTTTTTGATAATCAGGGTCAAGAGTACAAATGTTTTCATGCTCGAGATGGTCATGGCTTGAAATTATTGCGACAAACAGGTGTAGAAGTGGCAGTTATTTCTGGTCGTAAATCAAACTCGGTGGCCTTACGCATGGAAAGTTTAGGTATCTCTTATGTGTACCAGGGTCACGAAAATAAACGGGCAGCGTTTAAAGATATTCTGAATCAATTACAATTAACGCCTCAGCAAGTTGCTCATGTGGGTGATGATTTACTGGATTTGCCAATTCTGACTCAGGTAGGTTTTGCTATTGCAGTGCAGGATGCGAATTTTGCAGTAAAAAATTATGCCGACTGGTGTACGCAAACACCGGGGGGGCAGGGTGCTGTGCGAGAGGTCTGTGATTTGATCATGCAGGTACAAGGTAAGTACGAGGCTATATTGCAAACATATTTATGACGGAAATACGGCTTTATATATTAATTGCAACCCTTGCATTTATTTCTTGGGAATTAGTGCAGTGGAATGAAGAACGTGACGTAACGATGGAAATTGCAGAAAATAGTCCAGATTTTTTTAGTAGTGGGTATTTTAAGAAACAAATGGATAGTGATGGCTTACCAAAAAACCAATTATTAGCGGATAAAATGCAGCATTACAAATTTGATGGAGCCACTCATTTAGAAAATCCAGCCATGACGCTGTTTAATAATAATGGTCAGGCACCTTGGAATATAAAAGCAGAGAGCGGGGTAATGGCGGCAGATGGTGATAACTTAGAGCTTGTTGGTAAAACTGTAATCAGTCGTGAAGCTGCACAAAAAGCGGCTGCTTTAACAATTAATACTTCCGATTTACATGTTAAGCTACTGACCAATTATGCAGAAACCGCTGCCTGGACGGAAATCATTAGTCCACCTCATAAAACTACGGGGACAGGTATGGAAGTGATTTTTGAAAGTCCCATACACCTGAAATTGTTAACTTCGGTTAAAGGGCGTTATGAACTTAAATAAACTGGCGGGCATATGCCTGATTTTATTATCTACATGTGTTTCTGCGCTTGAAAGTGATTCACAGCAACCTATTTTTATCGATTCTGACAAAGCCGAGTATGATGAAAAAGCACAGACCAGTATTTATATCGGCAATGTTTATGCTACGCAAGGCAGTATTAAAATTGATGCTGATAAATTAGTTGTGTATATGAGCGATGGTAATATTAATAAGCTGGTCGCTACCGGAGTACCTTCCAAATTTAGACAGTTACCGGAAGTTGGCAAAGAAGAAATATTTGGCGAGGGTTTATTGAATACGTTTTTCCCGGATAAAAATTTGTTGATTTTTACCAAGAATGCTTCGGTATGGCAGGGCGATGCCAAACAATCAAGTGATTATATTGAATATGATACCAAGCTTTCTTTATTGAAAGCGGGTGAGTCTGCTTCTGATGGTAAGCGGGTTCATTCTGTGATAAAACCCAAACAAAAAGCAAATAAGGCACAATGACATGGCGTGTCTGTCTTCTAAGCAACTGTTTAAGAGTTATAACAAACGCAATGTTGTAGATGGTGTAAGTTTACAGGTTAATACGGGGGAAGTGGTTGGTTTACTGGGGCCTAATGGTGCAGGTAAAACCACCAGTTTTTATATGCTGGTTGGGTTAGTACGCGCGGATAGTGGCGATATTTTTCTTGATGAACTGTGCATTACGCACCATCCAATGCATAGACGTGCAAGGCTAGGAATAGGCTATCTGGCTCAAGAAGCTTCGGTTTTTAGAAAGCTCAGTGTTGCTGATAATTTACGTGCCGTATTACAAGTTCGGGATGATTTAACAAATGGACAGATTGAGTTGATAATTGATGAATTATTGACCGAGTTTGGTATCGTGCATTTGCGCAATCAGATAGCCTTGGGGCTGTCGGGTGGTGAACGGCGGCGCGTTGAAATTGCACGTGCCTTAGCGAGTGATCCACAATTTATTTTACTGGATGAGCCGTTTGCAGGCGTTGATCCTATCTCAGTACTGGATTTACAAAAAATTATCGCGCACTTAAAACAGCGAGGTATCGGTATACTAATCACCGAACATAAAGTTAGGGAAACGCTGGAAATATGTGATCGTGCCTATATCCTTAATGGTGGTAAAGTGATCGCCGAAGGACAATCGCAGCAGCTTGTCGATAACGAAGAAGTGCGCCGGGTATATCTGGGTGACAAGTTTAGTTTATAGGTTAAAGCCATAATGAAACAATCCCTGCAATTACGAATCGGTCAAAGTCTGACCATGACACCACAGTTGCAACAAGCTATTAAGTTGTTGCAAATGTCTACTTTGGATCTACAACAGGAAATTCAGCAGGCTCTTGAGTCAAATATAATGCTGGAGTTAGACGAGGATGAAACGCAAAATCTCGATTTTCGCGAGAAAAAAATCGATAATAGCGATCAGCAGACCAGTGAAGGTTCACTTACGGATATGCCAGATGAATTGCCGGTTGATGTGAGCTGGGACGATGTGTATGAAAGCTCTTTACCCGTTAGCGATGATGCCGGCGACAGCGGCGAATTTGAAACTTTTCGTGGAAACGCCGAAACTGTGCGTGATCATCTGCGTTGGCAGATGGAAATGCTACCTATGTCTGAGCGTGATTATGCAATAGCTGTTGCTATTATTGATGCGGTTAATGATGATGGCTATGTAACAAGTGATTTAGCAGACATATTACAAGGTTTGCTGGAGCAGATTGAAGATGTCGAAATGGATGAAGTGCAAGCCGTTTTACATATGATTCAGAATTTCGACCCCGTTGGCGTGGCTGCACTTGATTTGGCGGATTGTTTACGCTTGCAGTTGCAACAATTACCCGACAGCACTTTATTTAAGGCTGAAGCCATCGATTTTGTACGTCGACATCTGGATTTGCTTGCAAGCTGCGATCAGATTCGATTGTTGAAACGTGTTGGTTTAACCGAGGAGCAACTTAAAGGTGTATTGGCCTTAATTCGAACCTTGGACCCTAAGCCCGGTGCAAGATTGCAGCAGGACGATGTTGAATACGTGGTACCTGATGTGTTTGTTAGTAAGATTAAAGATCAATGGGTGGTGAGTTTAAATCCTGATATCGCACCTAAATTACGTGTAAATCCTTTTTATTTTGGAATGATAAAACGGGCCGATAGTAGTCAAGATAATGTCAGCATGAAAAATCATTTACAGGAAGCTCGATGGTTTATCAAAAGTTTGCATAGTCGTAATGATACCTTGCTTAGAGTGGCAAAGAGTATTGTTGAAAAACAAGGTGAATTCTTCGAACATGGAGCCATAGCTATGCGCCCCATGGTGTTAAGAGATATTGCTGAGGAGTTGGAGCTGCACGAATCAACCATCTCCCGGGTTACCACGCAAAAATATATGCATACTCCGCGTGGAGTGATCGAATTTAAGTATTTTTTCTCCAGTCATGTCAGTACTGATGGAGGAGGTGAGTGTTCTGCAACGGCTATTAGAGCACTTATAAAAGAGTTGGTCGGCAGTGAGAATCCGGCCAAACCTTTAAGCGATAGTAAAATATCCGACTTATTGAATGAGAAAGGCATCAATGTTGCTCGCCGCACCATTGCAAAATACCGCGAGGCAATGTCGATTCCTTCTACTAGCCAACGGAAAAGGCATATTTAATCCAATCTGGAAGCAGAATTTTTAAACAGGAGTATTCCATGCAAGTTAGTATCACAGGACATCATGTAGATGTGACCGATTCATTAAAAGCACATGTCGAAGACAAATTTACCAAATTAAAACGCCATTTCGATAATGTAGTCGATGTGCATGTCATTTTGACCGTTGAGAAGCTGGAACAGAAAGCTGAAGCCACAGTGCAAATCAGTGGTGCAAAATTGTTTGCTGATGATGTTCAGGAAGATATGTACGTTGCGATTGATAATATGGTCGATAAACTTGACAGACAAGTTGTCAAATTTAAAGAAAAAAACCAAAATCATCGTTAATTAGGAGTTAAGTGATGCAGGTTGATACAATTCTTCCTGCATCCTATCAGTTATGAAATTGGTTATCGTCAGTGGTTTGTCCGGTTCTGGTAAAAGTATTGCTATTGATACTTTGGAGGATTGTGGTTATTACTGCATTGACAATTTGCCGGTGGCATTGTTGGAAGATTTCATTAATCATATCGTATTGGAAGATTCTGAAACCTATCACAAAACTGCAATCGGAATTGACGCCAGAAACCGTACCAAAAAGTTGGCAGAATTTCCAAGATGTTTGGAATTTATACGAGGTAAAGGCATAGAATGTGAAGTTATCTATATGGAGGCTGAGGAAAGTATTATTCTTAAGCGCTATAGCGAAACTCGTCGCCGACACCCGTTGAGCACAGAAAGTCTGCCGCTTAGAGAAGCTCTGGAGTTTGAACGAGAGTTATTAAGACCTGTTGCTGAACGTGCAGATATTGTTATTGATACCAGTTTTACACATTACCATCAATTGCGGGAATTGTTAAAATGTAGTTTAGGTGAGCGAGATAGGGCTTCATTGTCTATTTTATTCCAATCATTTGGATTCAAATATGGTATCCCTCTCGATGCAGACTTTGTGTTTGATGCACGTTGTTTACCCAATCCGTTTTGGGCTTCGGAATTAAGAGGTCTGAATGGAAAAGACCCTCAGGTGGTAGAGTTTTTAAACAATGAGACTATCGTTAACGAGTTTTTGCAAGATGTTTGCAGTTTTATTGCGCGTTGGGCTCCACGTTTTGAAGCGGATAATCGTAGTTATTTAACAATCGCCATCGGCTGTACCGGTGGGCAACATCGTTCAGTTTTTTTGGTTGAGGCCTTGAGTCAATATTTTAAAGATAATATACCAAATGTCATTGTTCGGCATCGCGAGCTGCGTTAACCATGCGTAGATTAATTTTTTAAATTTCATCAGCTGTTAAGCTGCAATTGCAGTAACGCCAGTGTTTTTTTATTTGGAAAATGATAGTATCTGTTCTGGAAAACAGCTGATTTTATAAACCCATGTCAATCGGTACCGAATCTTTGCCAATGCTAGCTTTAGAATTTAAAAGCTCTACGTTAACAGTGCCAGTTCTGCTGTTAGCTAATAATGATCTGGTAACTATTGATCAGCAATTACAAAATAAAGTTGCTCAAGCCCCTGAGTTTTTTAAAAACTCACCATTACTGATAGATTTTCAAAAGTTGACGGCTCAAAGTCTTCCTATTACCCTTAGCGAAGTGATTGATATTGTCCGGCAGCATGGATTTATGCCTATAGGCATTCGTGGTGGAAGTGAACAACAAAATACCGAAGCTCTGGCGATGAATTTACCAGTACATAATTTGGTAGGGCAAAAAACGGAACAGACCGAAAAAAAAATAGAAAAGAATTTATCGACACCCGGTATTGAAAATTCGACTGCACAAAGTCAGTCAATAGAGAATAAATTAATTACCCATCCGGTGCGTTCTGGGCAGCGGGTTTATGCCAAAGGCGACCTGATTGTTACGGCAACCGTCAGTGCTGGAGCAGAAATCATGGCTGAAGGCAATATTCATGTCTATGGTTCTTTGCGTGGACGGGCTTTAGCTGGCGTACTTGGAGACGAAAACAGCCGGATATTTTGTTCTGATTTACAGGCAGAATTAATTTCAATTGCTGGAACTTACCAGTTACGCGATGATTTAAGCGCTTATGCGCCGCATAAACCGGTACAAATCAGCTTAGAAAATCAAAAGCTGATTATCAAAGACATTTAAGCTTTTTCTTGGAGAAACAACATTGGCCAGAATAATCGTAGTAACATCAGGCAAAGGCGGAGTGGGGAAAACCACGACTAGCGCGGCAATCGCGATGGGTTTGGCTAAGCGTGGACATAAAACCGCTGTCATCGATTTTGATGTTGGGTTACGTAATCTTGATTTAATTATGGGATGTGAGCGTCGGGTAGTTTATGATTTAGTGAATGTTATTAATAACGAAGCAACCCTGAATCAGGCGCTGATCAAAGATAAGCGTTGTGATCAGCTTTTCATACTTCCGGCCTCACAGACCCGCGATAAAGATGCCTTAACTACTGAGGGTGTTGGTAAAGTTTTGGAGGAGCTTTCTAAAGATTTTAAATATATTGTTTGCGATTCTCCTGCAGGTATAGAACGTGGTGCTACACTTGCTATGTATTTTGCTGATGATGCATTTGTGGTGACTAATCCTGAAGTTTCGTCTGTTCGAGATTCTGATCGAATGTTGGGAATCTTATCCAGCAAGTCTCGTCGGGCAGAAAAGGGTGAGGAACCCATTAAAGAATATCTATTACTATCCCGTTATGCTCCTGATCGGGTTAAGTTGGGTGAAATGTTGAGCGTTGAAGACGTTCAGGAAATTCTATCTTTACATTTGTTAGGTGTTATACCGGAATCAAAATCGGTGCTGAATGCCTCTAACTCAGGAACACCAGTCATTTTGGATGAACAATCTGATGCTGGTCAAGCGTATACAGATATTGTGGCCCGCTACTTGGGAGAAAACAGACCGCATCGTTTTATTGATGAAGAAAAAAAGGGTTTATTTAGTAAGCTGTTCGGGAGGTAACAAATGAGTCTCTTGGATTATTTTAGATCGTCGAAACCTAATACCGCTTCTTTGGCTAAAGAGCGTTTGCAAATTTTGGTTGCCCATGAACGATCATCCCGTAATAAGCCATCCTATTTGCCGAAATTGCAACAGGAATTACTGGAAGTCATACGTAAATATGTTAATGTTGAACAGGATGCAATTACGGTTAATTTTGAACAAGACGGTAACCAGGAAACCTTAGAGCTGAATATCGTATTGCCTGATGGACGTTGATTACGTGTAATTGATGAATATCTGGCACCCAGCCAATTAAGCATGAAAATCCGATTTTTTTACCTAAATGTGAGGAGTTGAAATGATAGATGTTATTGGTGATGCTGCTGGAAAAATCTGGCATTTTTTAAACGAACATGGTGAAGCGAGTGTTAATAAAGTAACCGTTGAAACCGAACTTAACAAAAATGATGTACAGCGTGCTATTGGTTGGTTGGCGAAAGAAGGTAAATTGCATATTGAAGTGAAAGGTCGTGTCGAAACCCTTTCACTAAAATAACTCTTTTCCCTTGCGTCTTTAGCCTAAGGTCGGCTGGCGCTAATCTTGGCTTTGCCTGTTTTGATTTGATTAGTGGGCCGACTTTAGGGCTTTTCTAGATACTGACGAGTAATTGAAAGGCCTCGAAAGCTAACTGTAGGTTTTGGGGCATAATTTATGCGCCTTTAAAAAAATTCCATTATGCACAGAATGACTGTGCATGTAACCCTCAAAAATCCGATTATTAAGATTGGAGTATTTATCTCGCAATGAAAGCCAAAATAGCCACTTTTCTTACCCTTGTGTTTCTGGTTGCTGTTAACTTGGGCGTTTGGTCCTATGTGAACAATCCCCTACAACTGCCATCTTGGAATAAAACTATGATGGGGCTAACATTTAACCCTATGCGTAGAGATTCTAATCCGCAAAAAGGCATTTATCCAACTAAAGAACAAATTGCCGAAGATGTACAGCTTTTAGTGGGAAAAGCGCATTCGATCAGAACCTATACTTCCTTGGAAGGCATGGAAATAGTGCCAGAATTGGCAGCAAAATATGGCGAACATTTAGCCATGGGGGCTTGGAATGATTATGAGAAAAATGAAGAAACTACCGATGAAAAAGAATTAGAAAATCGTAAAAGAATTCATGAGAAAAATCGCGAAGAATTAGAAAGTCTGATTGCATTGGCCAATCAATATCCAAAAGCGATTGTTAGAACCTTAGTAGGTAATGAAAGTATTTTAAGAGTCAGAAATGCGGCGGGAGCAAATGAAGTCGAAGCTAATGCCAAAGGAGAGGCGCAGGTTCAACAAATTATTGAATCTATCCGCGAAGTAAAAAAACGTACATGGAAACCCGTTAGTACCTCAGAAACTTGGAAAATTTGGCTAACCTATCCACAATTGGGTAACGAAGCCGACTATATTGCTGCGCATATTTTGCCTTATTGGGAAGGTATTCCTGTCGACAAAGCGGTTGATTATGTTTTTGAGCGTTATCACGAATTACAGCAAACTTTTCCTGGTAAACAGATAGTGCTGACTGAGGTGGGTTGGCCATCTGATGGTAAGCCTTATGCACAAGCAATACCGTCTTTAGAAAATCAGGCCAGATTTTTACGCGAATTTCTTAATCGAGCCACAGAAGAAAATCTGGTTTACTACGTGGTGGAAGCGTTTGATCAACCTTGGAAAATTGATATTGAAGGTAGTTCCGGTGCTTATTGGGGATTGTTTAATGCTGACAGACAGCCAAAGTTTCCAATGGAAGGCGATGTGTTGGCCAACCCAACCTGGCGGAATTGGGCTACAGGAGCGGCCATATTAAGTATTATTTTAATGGCAGCTTTCTTGTTTACGCGGAAAAGTTTGAAGCTGGCGGGTAAGTTCTTTTTCGGTATCGTCGTCAATTTGGCTGCATCGGTCTTATTTTGGTCGGCTTCCATTGTTGCGGCACGTTATCAAACCTCGTTTTCAGTGGTATTCTGGGCAATTTTGTTAATCATGCAGATGATGGCTATTCTGGTGTTACTGACAGAAAGTCTAGAGATTGCAGAAGTGTTATGGCATAAAAAGGGGCGGCGTAGCTTTAAGCCATTAACCCCGCCAGACGATTTTAGATATCCTAAAGTATCAGTGCATTTGCCTATACATAATGAGCCACCGGAAATGGTGCGTCGAACTCTCAATGCTTTGGCAAAAGTTGATTATCCAAATCTGGAAGTTTTGGTCATGGATAACAACACTAAAGACCCCAATGTTTGGCAACCAGTACAACAGGATTGTGATCGTCTTGGTCCTATGTTTCGCTTTTTTCATCTGGATAATTGGCCGGGCTACAAGGCGGGAGCTATTAACTATGCTTTAACCAATACTGCCAGCGATGCAGAAATTATTGCTGTGATCGATAGTGATTATATTTTGTCACCCGATTGGTTAAAGTCAATGGTACCGTTTTTTGATCAGGAAAACGTTGGCTTTGTGCAATCGCCGCAAGATTATCGAGATTTACATCTTGGCACTTTTAAAGAGATCTGCTATTGGGAATATGCTGGATTTTTCAATATAGGTATGGTTCAGCGTAACGAATACAACGCAATCATTCAGCATGGCACCATGACCATGGTTAGAAAATCAGCATTTGATAAAGTTGGTGCCTGGAGCGAATGGTGTATCTGCGAAGATAGTGAATTAGGTTTGCGGCTTTACGAAGCAGGCTATGACTCGGTTTACTGCAAAGAATCTTTCGGTCGTGGATTGATGCCGGATACCTTTTCTGGTTATATGACGCAACGTTTTCGCTGGGTTTATGGTGCAATGCAGATTATAAAACATCATTGGCGGCATTTTTTACCGAATAAAAACTCTTCGCTCACTTCAGCGCAGCGTTATTATTTTGTGGCTGGCTGGTTGCCCTGGTTTTCAGACGCCTTAGCTTTAATCTTTACGATGGCCAGTTTGATATTAACCGCCATGTTGCTGCAAAATCCAGAGCAAAGTGAATTACCGGTAAATGCTTTTCTACTGCCTACCATAGGTTTGTTTGGATTTAAGGTGTTACGCGGTTTATGGTTATATAAAGCGCGAGTTGCCTGTTCATTGTTCCAGTCTTTGGGTGCTGCTCTAGCGGGGTTGTCTTTAACGCATACTGTTGCGCGTGGCACTTTGCAAGGCTTATTCACGTCAGGAAAGCCATTCATGCGCACACCAAAATATGAACAGCAAGGCCCTTTAGTTGCGGGTTTATTGATAATCTGGCAAGAATTATTGTTGTTAAGTTTATTAATTGCCGGCATAGTCGCTATGCGTGCCGAGCCACATTTTGATAATTTGAGTGGTCAGTTGTGGGTGGCAGTTTTAGCCGTACAGTCAGTGCCTTATATTGCAACATTCTTAACCATATTAATCAGTGTTGCTCCTAATTATTTGCCAGATAGAAAGCAAACTGCTGATGAAGTCGATGAGGTATGAAAGTAGGGCGTATTCCTCTTTTTTTCGACTGTAGAAGAACGCCTCAATTTGGTAAAAATATTTAATCTTAAGGTTTCTATAGTGACATTAAATTAGGCCATTTAGCTCAGATGTTCGCTGTGTAGAGTCCTGGATTTTTAAATCATTTTGTGCCCCCTCTTACCAGAAATAAGAGGGGGTATGTTAATTAAATATTATTTACTTTGCGTCTCGCGGCAAGATGGTGGGAAGAATAGCTCTCGTGATTGTCTAGCCCAACAATTTCACATTTACCTCCACCCAGATTATATTCATGAGCATAATGGTCGATAAACTCCATGACGGTGTGATCGATTAATTCAGCCTCGGTCAAATCAAAATAGATAGTTTTGTGCTCAGGAAAGTCAGATAGCAAACTTTTAATAGCAATGTAGTTTGAAAATACTGCCGCACCACTTACTTTAATACGATAAGTATCGGCATCAGTTTGATCGATATGATAAGCCAGTGAGAAAATGTTGTTAATTTTAAGTCCACGGCTCAGGTGTATCAATAGTTCGACAATAATACCTATACCCACACCGATCAACAAGTCTGTGGCAAGCACGCCGATGATAGTGGCAATAAACACGATAAAGTTATCGACACCAATATGCCAAGTATGTGCAAATTCCTTAGGTGACGCAAGGCGAAAACCGGTGAACACCAGTAATGCGGCCAATGAAGTTAATGGAATTTGGTTAATTAACGCAGGAAATAATGCTACAAAAATCAGTAGAAACGCACCGTGAAAAAAGTTAGCCCAGCCAGTTTTAGCACCATTGTTAATGTTGGCGGAGCTCCGCACGATTTCAGCAATCATAGGTAAGCCACCGATTAAACCGGATAGCAGATTACCCACCCCGACAGCTGTTAAATCACGATTCAAATTCGAGTTGCGTTTGTATGGGTCAAGTTTATCAACTGCGGAGGCACTTAATAAGCTTTCCAGACTACCTACCAGCCAGATGGTGATGACTTGTTTCCAAAACTCAAACTCGCCAATTTTAGAAAAATCAGGCAAAGAAAAGCCATCGGTAAAGTTTTCCGGCACAGCGACCAGAAATTTTGCCTGTGTAGCCAGCATATGACCTAAGCCCAAACCAATCAGTACTACCAATAAAGGTGCTGGAATCATTTTTAGGTTTTTGCTTTGGATAAAAGTCCAGCTAATCAGTAAAACCAAGCCTGTGCCACCAATCAACGCAATTTCAGGCGCTAGATTGAATAAGGAATGAGGTACCTCAGCAATGATTCCTAGCAGGCTTTTGGCTGCTGGTTTTACGCCCAACAAAGTATGAATTTGCTTGGCCATAATAATAATGCCAATGGCGGCCAGCATACCATGTACTACGGATGAGGGAAAAAAAGCGCTAAGCTTACCGGCTTTATTAATCCCCATCAAAATTTGAAAAATACTCGCGATAACAATAGCTGCCAGTGTTAAATGATAACCGGCTATGGCATCTCCGTGTCCTAAGTCCTGCACGGAATCGAGAATAACAACAATCAAGCCTGCGGCGGGACCGTTAATGGTTACAAATGAACCGCTTATTCTAGAGACTACTAAGCCACCGATGATGGCGGTAATAATACCTGCCATGGGAGGGAAACCAGAGGCAATGGAAATACCTAAACACAGCGGGAGTGCGATTAAAAATACCAAAAAACCGGATAGTAGATCACTACGCCAGTTTTCGATAAGTCCGGGTATACCAGTTTGCGGTAAGGTGGTTGGAGATGAAGTTGACATAGATTCTCTCTTTAAACGACTAAAAATTAAAAAATTAGCAAAATAGATGCTGATTTTTTGTTAAAAGAACTTATAAAAAATAGCATAAATTTGAATGTTGAACTGTTTTAATATTACGTTAAAGTTGTACAGATTTTTAGCCTAGGTATAAAGTGGTTTATATGCACCGCGTTGCTGGTTTATATAAACCATGAAACTCGGATGGTAGCTCGATCTACATAGATGGCAGTACTGAGTCACAAATGTGTTTAGGTTCGATAGAGAATTAAGGGGGATCTTATTTTAGGGGTAGTGATCTGATTTTAAAATTAATTTTCTGAGAATGTTGGACTATAAAACACCTCAGTTAGAAAATGTGTCAATTGTGTAGTTATAAATGGTATGAATTATGCTTTATTTAGAGATTGACTAGTGTGGATAGTAAGTCTATTTTGTCAGGCTATGAATTAAATACAACGAAATGAGCAGTAAAACTATAAAGCAAGATTACCATCAACCAGCTACCGGTTTTAATTTGGATTCCTGTATTGAACATTTGGCTCATTGGTTACCTACTCAGGGACCGATAAAAGATTTTATTCATCATAATACCTTACATGCTTTTCAACACTTATCCTTTCACGAAGCCTTGTCAGTTGCGGGTAAACTATTTGGTGCTTGTAGTTATTTGCCATTGGACGATTACCAACGATTGTATAAGGAAGGCAGAATAAAAGAGTACGCACTGGATTGGGCGTTGGCGCAAACTGGTTGTTCAGAACTACAGCAAAAACAGATACGCGTTAAGTTGTTTGAGTCGGATAAACATAGTCATTTTCCCCCCGTTTCTCTTGCAAATCATGGTATTCGTAATGCCTTACGTACCAAACTTGAAATTGATTTGAATGCATTAGTGCATCCTATTATATTTCGTTTACTTTCCAGTTTTCTCGATCAGGGCATTAGTCGTTGGACACTACCGAAACACGGTGAGAGTTTTTGGGACTGTGTGTTAAGACTGACGAAAAATAGTTTTATACCTTTATATCCCTTTGATGAACCTGCCGTAAGGGTATTACTGGATAAAAATCCAGATGAAATAATCACTATTTGCTTGCAAAAATTAGTAGGTTCAGAAAAGTTGTACGAACAATATTTGCTGGAAGTATTACTTGCTCACCCTGGTTGGTCAGGTATGGTGAGAATTGTAGAAGAAACACCGCAATGCTTGTTAATACCCAGAAAAATTTCTTTGAAAGAATTGTTGGCCGTCGAGCTACTTTGTGAACTGGCGATTATTATCAGTAAAAAAGGCCAAAATTTTGCGGCAATCTCTAAATTAACGAATTTACAATCTATTCCTTTGCTGACAGGGGATGTGTTGCAACCAAAAGTACCTTTACGCATGAGGGTTTGGCATGATGCGATGGAGTGGGCTTTACATAGTGAGTTATTAATTGCGCTAAAAAACCAACCCATACCTTCGCTGGGTGAAGAACTGGCAAGTAAATCTCCTCCTGAGGTGCAAGCGTTCTTTTGTATTGATGATCGAGAATGCTCAATACGTCGTTATTTAGAAGAATACAATCCCAGCATCGAAACGTTTGGTGCGGCGGGTTTTTTTGGTATCGATTTTTATTATCAGGGATTGGATGATGCTTATCCGGTTGCGCAATGCCCAGTGGTCATAACTCCCAAGCATTTGGTAAAAGCTGTACCTGTTCAGCAATCGGTTGAACCAAAAGGTAATGCTATTGATGGGTTTGGCAAAATGCATTTTAGTAGCCACTCTATGTTTCGAGGCTGGATCTATACTCAAACCTTGGGGCTGGGGTATGCGGTAAAAATGGCGTGGAATGTGTTTCGACCCACTTCAAAATTACCAGGCATTAAAACGTTAAGTGAAGTAGAGGCACACAGTCACTTGCATTTACTTCGAGAAACAGACGAGCCCACTCCCGATGGACATTTTCTTGGCTTTTCGCTATCAGAAATGGCGGATCGCATTGGCAGTTTGTTACGTAATATTGGGCTGACGAATAATTTTGCACCCCTGGTTGTCGTCATTGCACATGGTTCCAGTAGTGTTAATAATCCGCACTTTGCAGCTTATGATTGCGGGGCTTGCTCGGGTAAGTCTGGTGCTCCAAATGCTCGAGCTTTTGCCTGGATGGCGAATAATCAGGGAGTAAGAGATATTTTATATGGACGCGGCATTGAAATTCCGGATAGTACCCGATTTGTAGCGGCCTTACATAATACCAGTCGTGACGAAATCAGCTATTTCGATTTGGAAGCTAATGATGAGTCAACTATTTCGGGCTTTTCGTCTTTCAAGCTAGCTATGCAAGAAGCCTTAAAACGTAATGCCCACGAACGGTGTCGCTGGTTTGAATTGGGTCCACAATCGGGTCTGCAGGAAGAGTCGCACGACCACGTTAAATCCCGAGCGTCTTCCATTTTTGAGCCACGGCCTGAATACAATCATTCCAATAATTTATACTGCATAGTGGGTCGCCGCGCTTTAACCCGTGGGCTTTTCATGGATAGACGAGCTTTTCTGCATTCCTACGATCCTGCCAGCGATCCCACCGGTGATTCGTTAGTTAAAATTATGTCTGCTATTTTTCCGGTCTGTGGTGGTATTAATCTGGAATACTTGTTTTGCCGGATAGATAATTCTGTCTATGGTGCAGGTACTAAATTACCTCATAATGTAATTGGGTTGCTTGGTGTTGCCAATGGCGTTGAAGGTGATTTACGTACAGGGCTACCGCAACAAATGGTCGAAGTACATGAGCCTGCGCGATTATTGATCGTGATTGATCAAACGCGTGACATTATCGATCAGAGCTTAGCTAAATTAGGTGATTTGAATACGTGGACGGAAAACGAATGGGTGCGGATGGTGGCATGTGAGCCGGGTAGTCGTGATTTATATCACTACTCCAAACAGGGCTGGCAAAGCATAGAGTTTCCTGCTGATATAGATGTGCCAGTAGCCACTTGCTCAGAAAGCATTATTACTTTACGCAATAAAACCATACCGGTGCATCAATTTTCAGGGGAACTTTCATGAAGCAATTATTGCTGGCATGCATACTGTTGCCGTTGATTAGTTTGGTCGCTATTTTTTTAAGTGATGGTAGCGAGAAAAAAATTGCCACCATTAGTTTTTGGTTTAGCCACGCAATGGGCGTGAGTATAGTGTCTTTATTGGGCATATGGAGCTTGTCTGGTTTTTCAAGTTTTGAATATCAGTGGTTTACACTGTACGAACAAGATGGGTATAGTTTTCCAGTGCTTTTTTATCTGGATAAGGTGAGCGCTTCCTATTTATTTTGTATTTGGTCGATTTTTGCAATTATCGTCAAATATTGCCGGGTTTATTTGCATCGTGAACAAGGCTATAAACGATTTTTTCAAACTATTTTTGCTTTTGCATTCGGCTTAAATATGATCGTTTTATCTGGCAACATTGAAATGTTGTTTGCCGGCTGGGAAGTGGTGGGGATTGCCTCGTTTTTGTTGATCGCTTTTTATCGTCATCGGCCACAACCCGTGCGTAATGCACTCCGAGCTTATACCATCTATCGTTTTTGCGATGTGGGTTTATTGTTAGCTGCTTGGATGAGTCATTTACTCTTTCATGAAAATCGTAATTTTATAGATTTTGCCGGTTTGTTTGCTAATCCAGATGTCCCTCCTGCAGGTTATCTGGCTATTACCTTTTTTTCCTGGTTGATTATTCTAGCTGCTTCGGGCAAATCTGCTCAGTTTCCGTTTAGTTTTTGGTTGCCAAGAGCGATGGAAGGGCCAACGCCTTCCAGCGCAATATTCTATGGTGCTTTATCCATACATCTGGGAGTGTTTTTATTGTTACGCACCATGCCGATATGGAGCTACCAATTTATGCCTCGTTTTATGATTTTTACCATCGGTTTATTGACGGTATTTGTTGCTACACTGGCAGAAAAAACCCAGTCTAATATTAAAGGACAAGTTGCATACGCTTCAATCACTCAGGTGGGGTTTATGTTTATGGAGTTATCGTTTGGTCTGGAAACCATCGTATTGCTACACTTTATGGGTAATGCCTTTTTACGTTGTTATCAATTACTGGTTTCGCCTTCAATTGTCGCGCATTTACTCAGAGTGGAGGGCTCGACAGATGCTGAATTTGATATTAAATCAGTATCTTATATGAGTTTTATGCCGCTTTCATTACAAAAAACATTGCCAGATGTTATACAAAATACTCTCTATGTTTTTGCCTTACAGGAAGGTAATCTGGAACGTTTAGTGCTGAGAATTTTGTGGATACCGCTGAAAAAATTAGGTTCTAATATTAACGGACTCGATTTAAAGCTAAAAGCAGGTGCTGGTTTGGTATTGCTGATTTTGATCTTGCTGTTTTACGACGAAGATGGAATGGGTAATCCTTTTCTGTCTTTTCTGGTTTCTATTGCTATGATTATGAGTGCTCTAAGTGCCTTTAGCCAAAAGCATAATCCAATATTGGTATGGAATAGTGTGGCCTTGAGCAGTGTACTGGCTGGAGTGGCTGTTTGGTTAATGAATTCGTCTGTTTGGTTAGATATTGTCTTGTTTTTATCCGGAATTATTCCGGCTTGGTTGTTGGGGTTATGGACATTGCTCAAAATGTTGAAGCATGAAAATTTTGCGGAAACCCCGTTTGTGTTTCGAGCAATGGCAGAAACCAGACCTAAACTTTCTATGTTATTGTTTTTAAGTTTTTTGGGATTAGTTGGTTTTCCAATCACTCCTGCCTTTTTGGGCGAAGATTTATTATTATCCCACGGTAGTGATCTGCAAACATGGTTTGCGTTGCCTATTACCATAACCTTTGTATTGAATGGAATAGCTGTAGCTAGAGTGTTTTTGCGCTTATGTATGGGGAGACCAACTGAAATTTCTTATATTGATGAGCATAGGTAATTTGGTTTTTAAGGAGGTAAAGTTTTTTAATGTCTTGCCATAAGAATTAATAGTTTCATTATTTTTCCAGATAACCCATAAGCTTCAGCACATGTAAACATAGGGTTGGTCGACCATTCAGATTTTGCTATAGAGCTTTTCTGCAAAGGACGCCGTAAAGACATCTTCTAGTATGGCATTAGCCATACGCATGTGGTGTCTGCGGGTTAGGGTATGTTGAAACCGTTGGCGATTGCCGTGATTGATGCCTTGATTATTTCGGTCGCCAATCAACGTTTGTTGCATAAAGTCAGTAACCCTTGTAATAAAGCCAATGGCGTAGGTGGACAGCCAGCAATGGTAAAATCCACAGGAATAACATTATGTACAGCGCCACAGCTGGCATAAGAGATTCCAAATTCCCCCCCACAAACTCCGCAATCACCAACTGCCACCACCCATTTTGGAGACGGTGTGGCTTCATACGTGCGGCGGAGAGCGGCTTCCATGTGTCTAGAAACCGGGCCTGTTACCAGCAATACATCGGCATGACGAGGTGATGCAACGAAATGTATGCCAAAGCGTTCAACATCGTAATAAACATTGTTTAGTGCATGAATTTCCAACTCACAACCGTTGCAGGACCCTGCATCTACCTGACGAATGGCTAAGCTGCCACGAAAATGTTTGTCCACCACCGTTTTTAATGACAAACCAATTTCTTCTATCGTTGTATCGTGTTGTTCTGTTGAGGGTAGTTGTTTGGCTACTTTCTCGGTTAAAACACCTGTTTTAAAAATTTTATAATAAAGTTGCAGCATGAATAACCTCTTTACAGATCGTGGCCGGAGTAGGAACCGTTAACCGATTTGTTACACACAGGGAAATCTGGAACAATGTTGCCTAGGGTTAGTTTTTCTAGGGCAGGCCAGTTGATTACACTGGGATCACGCGGCCAGTAACGACAAATCTTGTTATTGTTGGCAAAGCGGACAAAGCATAATATTTCTCCACGCCAGCCTTCAATAGCTGCAAAGCCTGTCGCTGCGGTAACGGGTGTTTGCCAGATGGTTTGCAGTTCACCTGCGGGTAGTTTATCCAACATTTCTTCTATTAAGCTTAAACTAATCCGTAATTCTTTATAGCGTACCCAAAATCTTGAGGCGACATCTCCTTGTTCTTCCAGTGCAACTCGCATTTGCAATTGTGTATAGGGTGCATATGGAATGTCTTTGCGTACATCGAAACTTTGCCCGCTGGCTCTGCCTACAAATCCCAGCGCCCCTAATGCCGAAGCCAATTCGGTAGTGAATAGTCCTGCCGCTAAAAATCGGTCTTCCAGTGAAGTGTTATTGTCGACTATCGTAATTAACTCAGTTAATTCCTGACGCAGATAGATTATGGATTTGCGTATTTGTTCTGCGGCAAGTGTACTCATATCAGTATTCACGCCACCCGGTATGATGCTATCCATGAGTAAGCGATGACCAAATAAATTTTGATTTTCTCGCAGCCATAATTCTCGCAGCCGTCCGAATTGATAAAAACCAAAACCGAAGCCCACATCGTTACACAATGCGCCCAAATCCCAAAGGTGATTAATCACTCGTTCACGCTCGGCTAAAATACCACGTATGAACGCAGCACGCGCTGGGGTTTCAATACCAGCAGCGCGTTCCATTGCCAGACACGCGGCCCAAGTGTGGCCGACAGTGGTATCGCCTGAAACCCGTCCTGCCAGTCTCGCCAAGCCTGCCGGATCACGGCCTTCAGCAATTTTTTCAATACCTTTGTGTACGTATCCAAGTCGCTCTTCAAGATGAAGTACGGTTTCACCGATAGCGAGAAAACGAAAGTGTCCAGGTTCAATAATGCCAGCGTGTACCGGGCCAACTGGAATTTCGTACACACTGGCACCATGAGCTTTTAGAAAGGGATAGTCTTTGTCTGGTGGAGTGGGTTGTGTGTTGTATCCAATAGCCGGAAAGCCAAGTCGTAATGGATACGTGTTTTCGTCCCAGGCTTGATGGCGTGTCCAGCGTGTATTATCTCGGTGGTTTTCAAAACGGATGCCAAACAAGTCTTGAATGTTGCGTTCTGGGCGGTTAGCGGCCCAATAAATTGCTGATTGAGTCGGTAATTGAGCTTGTTCGACGGGTAAATGGCAGCTAAGAATTAAATACTGTCCGTGCCGTTCCAAGCAGTTGTAGACACTGAAAGTGGTTGCTCGGTCTTCTGCCCAAACACCAGACCAGCGCCAGGAATCTTTCTGGGCAATTTCAGCCGCTTTGCCCCAGCCGCTGGCATCAATTTCCAACAACTGTGCAGGCGCTAAAGGGCTAGGCGTGATTAATTGGGTATTAATGCCTTGAGTTTCCAGTTTTTTACAAAATAAGTTAATGTTTTCATACTCAACATGACTCATTGCGGTAATCCTCCCGAAATCAACAGCGTAGCCTGTTTAAACCAATCGCCTAGAAAGTCAGGAATGGCAAGGCCCAGAAATAAGACTATAGCCAAATGTAGTATCACTGGCCACAGATGGGCTTTAATGGGTTTTTGTCCTTCAGGAACATCGCCAAACACCATGGCTTGTATATGGCGGAATAAACCAGCAAAAGCCAGGCCTATACCAAGTAACAATAAGGGAGTGAGCCAGGGATAATCGTGCATGGTGGCGACTAGTACCAGAAATTCGCTGGCAAATACACCAAACGGCGGGAAACCAGCAATAGCCACCGTGCCGATTAACAGGCCCCAGCCAATGCTGGGCTGGGTGAGTATCAGACCTCTGATTTTTTCCATGCGTTGCGTTCCAGCTAATTGGGCCGCATGACCGACAGTGACAAAAATGGCTGATTTAGTTAAAGAGTGCGTTGTCATATGGAACAGAGCTGCAAAGGTTGCCCAAGGACTGCCGATCCCAAATGCAAAAGTCATTAACCCCATATGTTCGATGGAAGAATAGCTAAATAGTCGTTTAATATCGGTTTGGCGATGCAGTAATAACGCAGCCACCAGAAACGAAAGCAAGCCAAATCCCATCATTAAATTACCTGCCAGATGCGTACCTAAGGAGCCATCTACCAGCATTTTACAGCGTACAACCGCGTATAATGCGTCGTTAAGCAGTAAACCGGAAAGAATGGCAGACATGGGGGTTGGTCCTTCGGAGTGTGCATCGGGTAACCAGTTGTGCAAAGGTACCAGTCCAATTTTGGTGCCATAACCCACGAGTAAAAACACAAATGCCAGTCCCAAAATAGCGGGATCAAGTTGACTGGCGTTGTCATGTAAAACTGTCCAGAGTAAAGCGTGACCGCCAATGCCGAGTTTTTGCTCTGCGGCAAAATAAAGTAGTACAGTGCCAAATAAGGCTTGGGCAATACCTACACCACAAAGTATGAAATATTTCCAAGCAGCTTCAACCGATTCCGGTGTGCGATACAAGCTGACCAGCAGCACGGTTGCTAAGGTAGCACCTTCCATAGATACCCACATTACACCCATATTATTAGTAGTTAGCACCAGATACATGGCGAGCATGAAGCCCTGATACATGGAGTAATATAATTTCAAGCGTTTACCGGTTAGGCGGCCGATATCTTTTTCATGTTGCATGTAGGGGCCTGAGAATATGGATGTGGTTAACCCGACAAAAGCCGTTAATGTCACCAGATACACATTGAAAGAATCAATATACAGTAATTGATGGGCAAATAATTGCGGCCCGTTCCAAAGCACATCTATAGCTAGCCATAAGGTTGCAACAAAAGAGAGAAAATTACAGCGGGTGTTGATTAAGCCAGCGTTTGGAGAGTCTCCGTAGATGGCTAACAGTACCATGCCGACTAATGGAATCAGCAAGATCAGCAAAATGGCTATCATTTTTCAACCTCACTGAGCTTGCTTAATTGATCTACATTCAGCGAATCGATACTGTTATTGATTTGGAAGAAAAACACCCCAAACACCACTGCGGCCACCAATACATCAAAAGCGACACCCAATTCAACCACCATGGGCATGCCATAGGTGGATACCACGGCCGAGAAGAACAAGCCATTTTCAATGGACATAAAGCCCACAACTTGCGCCACTGCCTGACGGCGGGTAATCATGAGGAGCATGCCTAATAAAACCACTGCCAAGCTAACGGCAATGGCATTTAAAGTGACAAGTGTCGAATGGGCTACCACGGGTAAACTGACGTAATAACTAAATACCACTAAAGCGGCACCCGACATCATGACGCGTGCAGGGTGATCTATAGTGTCCATAACTCGATGTAAGCCTAGTTTATGGATCAGGCGATGCAGCATAATGGGGATGGCTATGCCTTTCAGCAGTAAGCTAAGTACTGCTGAAATGTACAGATGTGGGTAATCCAGTACTTTAGCTGCTATGGCTGTAGCGGTTGCTAATAAAAAGCCCTGTATGGCAAAAACGCCAACCAGCCTTGTCAGTCGTGATTGACCCAGCATCAAAAATGAAGTCAGGGTAATCAGCCCTGCTATTAATAGTATGGCTTGCTGATAAAGATTAAGATCAGTTATGGACACGAGCAGCCTCCAAAATAATATGACTCAGCATACCCAAGACACTCAGAAGATAAGCAAAACTCAGATATTCCTGTACACGGAAAATACGCATTTTGGCAAATATCACTTCGGAAAGTACCAATAGTATGCCTAGGCTTGCCAATTTTAAAGCAATAGCCAGTATGCCCCAGGCCAGTGTTTGTGGGGAGAAATCCTGAGCTATACCCCAGGGAAAGAATATATTAGCTATCAATACACCGTATAACATGAGTTTAATCTGACTAGCCCATTCCATTAATGCCAGCCAGCGTCCACTGTATTCCAATATCATGGCTTCGTGGATCATGGTTAGTTCCAGATGTGTAGCAGGATTATCAACGGGAATGCGTCCGGTTTCGGCGACAGTGACTAGCATTAGGGCTCCCAGTGCAAAAACAAAAGAAGGGCGTAATACCAGGCCGGTATCCAGCACATAATTAATGGCTTGAGATAAATTGGTGGTATGTGCACTCATTGCCAGAGTAAATACTGCCATTAACATTGCCGGTTCTGCCAGCGAAGAAATTGTCATTTCGCGTGATGAGCCCATGCCACCAAAAGCGGTGCCAATATCCATGCCTGCCAATACCAAAAATGTTCTGGCCAAGGCAAAAAAGCCGACTAAAACAATAACGTCAGCAATACGTGCGGTAGGTAGATTTACGGCTATCAGAGGTACAAAAGCGGCTGCCAGCACTGTAGCTGCAAACACGATATAAGGTGCTGCACGGAAAATCCAGGATGCTGGATGCGGCAGGATAGGTTGTTTCTGGTATAGTTTACGTAAATCCCGATAAGGCTGAAATATCGAAGGTGCTTTACGATTTTGCAAACGACATTTTACCAATTTGATCCAGCCTGCCAATAGCGGTGCTGCGGTAATGAATAATAGGGTTTCCAATATAGCCAATAACCACTCCATTAGCTGATCACCCATAATAAAAAGATTAAGGTACAGAACGAATAACTTAAATAGGTGCGGATATTGCCTGTTTGTAATCTTCCCGCCTGTCTTGCCAGAGTGAGAATTGCTCGACCAGCGGGGTCATAAAGTTTTAACAGAGCCCAATCAGGAATGTGAAATTGGTAACGTAAGGAAGTAACCTTGGTGTGGCTTGGGCCTTCTTGCAGTTCCTCATGGGTTTCGTGAATTTCATACACAGGTTGAAAAATACGGCGAATAGGCATGCTGAATGCACCCGCCGTATATTGCATACGGGCGTTTAAACCACCAAAGCCACAATCCCATGGTTCTGCGTTATGGGCATCAAGCCCCGTGTGACGGTATAGAAAATAGTAACATAAGCCAACCACTAATAAGATGCCAACCAGTACGAATGACGGGGCATAAGTAGCTGTTTCTGCAGATATTGGTGTCAGCCATAACCAGCCTAGGGTAGAAATATTGGGTAGTTCTAATCCGGTGAGTTGTTGGGTAAGTTTGCCCAGACCGTTAATGAGAGGTGTTGGAAGTACGCCAAACAGTACGCAGCAGCCAGCCAACAGTGCTGGTCCAATTAACATGCCTTGATGCTCAGCCTCATGCGCATGTGCGGCATGTTGAGTCCGTGGTAATCCCAGGAATGCTATACCGTAAACTTTTACGAAACAAGTCACAGCCAAAGCCGAAGTCAGGGCTAATATGGCGCTGGCGGTAGGGATTAAACTACGCAGTACTCCGCTTTCCAAATTCACAGCTTGCAGCGCAGTTTGAAAGATTAGCCATTCGGAAACAAATCCGTTTAGAGGGGGAAGCGCAGCGATACTCAATATGCCTACCAGAAAAATGGCAGACATTTTAGGCATGCGATGAATAAGCCCACCCATATTTTCCAGGCTTTGCTCGTGAGTTTGATGAATGATGGCACCCGCACCCAGGAATAGCAGACTTTTAAATAAAGCGTGGTTAAGACAATGCAATAATGCCGCTAACAGACCCAGAGTGCCTAGTTCATTTTGACCGTTACCCAGAAAAATAATGGATAAGCCCAAAGACATAAAGATAATGCCAATATTTTCTACCGAAGAATAGGCTAGTAAACGTTTCAAATTCTGTTGTTGTAAGGCATATAGTATGCCGAGTAAAGCACTGGCTGAACCAATGATTAGCACGACGACGCCCCATTGCCAGAACATTTGATCTAATAAATCGAAATTAAAGCGGATAAATCCGTAAACCGCAATTTTAAGCATTACCCCGCTCATTAATGCTGATATATGTGAGGGAGCAACTGGATGTGCTTCTGGTAACCAAGCATGCAAAGGGACTAAGCCGGCTTTCATGCCAAAGCCAATTAATGCCAAGATGAAGGCTATGCTGGCCCAAGTTGGTTTGAGCGAAGTGCTGCGAAAAGTATCAAATGTCAAACCATCACCAAATTCGGCTAGTACCCCGAATGCCAAAATAATGGATATCGCACCAATGACTGCCATGAGCAAATAAAGAAATCCCGCTTGCCTATTTGCAGCATGTTCGTGGTGAAACACCACTAAAAAATAGCTGGCGACCGACATTACTTCCCAAGCTATCATAAAGAAAAAGGCATCATCGGCCATTAATACTAGCTCCATGCCTGCGACGAACAAGCCTGTGAATAAACCCAGTGCCGCGAAAGAATGTTTACCGCCTTCAAACTCCTGCACATAGGCTGGTCCATAAAAACTGATGGCGATGAGTGGTATGCCTAATACGCAGAAAAAAAATCCGGAAAGTGGATCAATACGCAAATGCCAGTGTAGCCAGGGTAAACCAAGGGGCAAAATATCCGAAGTTACTGCGCCGCTACTTAATACACTTATGCCTGACAGTAATGCACAGAGACCAGAAATCCCTAGCAAAATAAATAAACTATAGCGGTGATGTTCTGAGTAAACATTTTTACAAAAATAGCGGTTGATTTGATTGTGTATCTGCGGCCAGCGGTTTAAATACTTAAGATTAAGTTCGGCAAAAATTTGTTGCTGATTTGCTGCTAAGGCTATAAACGCGGATAGCAAGGCGGTGCAGACCGCTAGATAGGCGAAAAACAAAGACATAGCCACTCCTGTTGTAAAGATTGTGCTAGCGTTTGGTAGCGATATTATCTCAGAGACCGATGCTGTCGATTGTCGGTAAAGGGGATAATCGTACAACAATTGCGGTTTTAGTACTTTCTTTTCTTTACTACACGACATAATTTAGGCGGTGATGCATTTAAGTCCTAAAAATTTTAGGGTTTAGATTGGGTGTCGCTGTATCCAAAACTGAGTCTGGTGGTACAATGGTGAGTTTTATGCTTGGCTGTCTGCATAAGTCGAGTGTCGGTTTGTCAACTTCAGGTCATCTATGAGTAAACTTAAATGTGCTGTAATTGGTGCGGGTTATTTAGGAAAGTTTCATGCTGAAAAATATGCCTCTTTAAAAGATTGTGAGTTAGTTGCGGTCGTCGATATCAACGAAGAAGCTGCAAAACTCGTTGCTGAGAAAAATGGAGCTATACCGTTAACTGACTACCAATCCCTACTTGGACAGGTAGATGCTGTGAGTATTGTGGTACCTACTACTTTGCATCATAAAGTATCACGCGACTTTCTAAATGCAGGTACCAATGTTCTGGTCGAGAAGCCTATAACTGTAACGGTTGAAGAAGCCGATGAACTTATTGCTATTGCAAAGGAAAAAAATGTAATCTTGCAGGTTGGGCATTTAGAGCGTTTTAATCCAGCAATCAGAGGTTTAGAAAAACTGGAGGAAAAGCCTTTATTCATTGAATCTCATCGCTTATCACCTTTCAATCCACGCGCTAACGATGTCAGTGTTGTATTGGATTTGATGATACATGATATTGATATTATTCTGGCTTTGGTTGACTCAGAAGTGGTGCGTATTGATGCCAGTGGTACCGCGGTACTTACTAAGGGTACCGATATTGCCAATGCGCGTATTACTTTCGCGAATGGCTGTGTTGCTAATGTAACAGCTAGTCGCATTAGTTTGAAAATGGAACGAAAAATGCGTATGTTTCGTCCTTGTTCTTATATTTCTATCGATTTTCAGAATCGAATCTTGGTTAAACACAAGACTGGCGATAAGGAAATGTTCCCCGGTATTCCAGAAATAGTCACCGAAGAATCAGTTTTCGAAGGTGGTGATGCCCTTTTAGAAGAAATTAAACACTTTGTTAATTGTATTAAAACCGGCGAAAATCCATTAGTATCTGGCGACGCCGGGCGTAAAGCACTGGCAACCGCCATCGAAATCACTAAATTTTTAACACACGGATAAAAAAGGGTAGTTGCATGATACCAATGGTTAATCTGAAAGCTCAGTACGCAGATATCAAAGACGAAATCGAACGCGGCTTTGCAGAAACATTAGACAACTGTGCATTTATACTTGGGCCTAATGTTCAAGCCTTTGAAACAGAAGCGGCTACGTATTTAGGTGTTAAACACGCTATTTCCTGCGCCTCAGGTACGGATGCCCTACATCTGGCTTTGTTAGCCGAGGGAATTGAGCCGGGTGATGAAGTAGTTACCAGTGCGTTTACATTTATTGCCACTGCTGAAGCAATTAAATATGTAGGTGCTATTCCTGTTTTTGCAGAAATCGATGCACAAACGTTTAATATTACAGCTGAAACTATCGAAAAAGTGCTGACACCTAAAACCAAAGCCGTGATGCCGGTGCATCTATTTGGTCAGCCTGTCGATATAATCGCCATTAAAGCATTATGCGAAAAACACGGTTTAAAGTTGATCGAAGATTGCGCTCAATCATTTGGAGCATCTGTTAACGGCAAGCAGACGGGTGGTTTTGGAGCAGCAGCGGGCTTTAGTTTTTTTCCTAGCAAAAATTTAGGTTGTTTTGGAGATGGAGGTTTAGTGACTACTGATTGCTCTATCGCGGCCGAAAAAATAAAACAATACCGTAATCATGGTTCCAAAGAACGCTATTACCATGATGTGATTGGTTACAATAGTCGTCTTGATGAATTACAGGCGGTAGTATTACGCGCTAAATTAAAACGCATAGATCAATACAATGCTGCACGTCGCCATGCCGCGCATTTATATTCTGAACTATTGGTCGAATTACCGTTGACTACCCCGTATGAAGACGGAGTGGGTGTGCATGTCTACCACCAATATACCTTGTTATGTGATCGCCGCGATGAAGTGATGCGTGCATTGCAAAGCCAAAAAATAGGTTGTGCGGTGTATTATCCGGTACCGTTACATAAGCAGAATGTATTTAAAAACGAATGCGCTGGCGTGTCTTTGCCAGTAACAGAATCGGTGGCTGCCAATTGTTTTTCTTTACCGATTTGCTCGTCCATCAGTGATGATACAATTAAAGAAATTGTGGGTGTTATTCGTAGCGTATTGGACGCTTAACTGAAATACTAACGAATTGTTGGGTTGCAAACTTATCGTAACCCAATAATGTACACTTGGTGTGACTATTCAGCTTGATGCTCAAAAGCTGAAAGTGTATGGCTGGGATGAGTATCTCTTCGTGTTTAACAAGTTGCTAGGCCCCCTAGCTACTCCAGGCTGAGGTTTGGTGCTGACTCCATTCATCGATTTTTTTCTCATTTCACATCCCATTAAATCCTATGTCTAGTCAAGATAAAGCATATCGAGTGTGTTTCAGTGCCGGTGAAGCATCAGGTGATCAACATGCTGCACATATGTTTATGGAATTGAAAAAACAGTGTCCTAGTATTGCTGCTATCGGAATGGGCGGCAGGAAAATGCGCGAGGCAGGTATTGACATCCGTTTCGATTCTTCGGGTATAGGTGTTATCGGACTGATTGAAATAATCAAACACTATGCTGAAATTCGGCAGGCACTACGCAAAATGCAGCAGGCATTGGCGACAGAAAAACCGGATCTTCTGGTTTGCGTGGATTATAAAGAATTCAATTTGAAATTGGCGCGGTTTGCTAAAAGTCAGGGCATAAAGGTATTGTTTTATGTCAGCCCTCAGGTGTGGGCTTGGCGTCCCGGTCGAGTAGTTACTTACGGTAAGGCTATAGATATGATGGCTGTCATATTCCCGTTTGAAACGAGGTATTACGAAGCGAAAAATGTTCCAGTACGCTATGTGGGACATCCTTCAGTGGATAAGGTTTATCCCAAGCGTAGCAAAGCTGAAGATTTTGTTGAATTTGGCCTGAAAACTGAGCATCCTGTAGTGGGAATATTGCCCGGTAGTCGCGGTAACGAGATAAAACGTATGTTGCCCGTCATGCTCAAAGCAGCGGAAAAACTGGCTCAGCAAAATCAGAGTATACAATTTTTGTTACCGCAGGCCGACTCTGTAAGCGATGAACTAATAGCACCTTATCTGCAAAACTGTGCTTTGCCGATTAAAATTATTAAACAGCAAGCTTACGATGTTATTCAATGCTGCGATGCTGTAATGACCACTTCAGGAACTGCATCCTTAGAAATTGCCTTACTAGGGGTCCCTATGCTGATAGCTTATCGTTTATCACCTATCAGTTACTGGTTAGGCAAGCAATTGGTAAAGATACCCTTTATTGGTTTGCCGAATATTATTGCGGGCAAGCAAATAGTGCAAGAATTGATTCAGGATGCAGTCAGCGCCGACAGCTTGGCAGCAGAAATTCAGCGTTTATTGATGCATAGTGACTATAGAACAACGTGTATCAATGAATTGCAAAAGATAAAAAAGCAATTAGGATCGGGTGGCGGTTCCAAAAATATGGCTGATTTGGCATTAGAGATGCTGGATGATGGCAATTAAAAATTCAAAATGGTTGCTGCCAATACTGTCTGGAATTTTTATAGGCACCAGTTACATTCCGTTTCCGCCTTGGGCATCACTGTTCTGTTTTGTACCCTTGTGGTTGTTCTGGCAACAACAGCATAAACTAAAAACAATTATTTTTAGCGGCGTACTGACCAGCGTTATTTATACCCTGATAGGCTTTAACTGGGTGACGTTTACTTTACATGAGTTTGCCAAAGTAGATTGGTTTATTGCCGGCATAGGTATGCTGGTCTTTGCTGTGCTGGGGCATGTATTTGTGCCGATAGCTGGCATATTGTGGTTTTGGAGTCGCAAATTTTTGCGGGTGCAAGGTTGGTTATCGTTTGCCTTGATGGCTATATTTACAGCTATAACCGAACTTTATATACCGATGCTATTCAAATGGAATTTTGGTTATAGCTGGTATGGTGCTGGCTTGCCCATTTACCATTGGGCGGAAATTATCGGCTTTACCGGTTTGAGCATGTTGACCATACTGACTAATTTTCTGGTTTTGTTGGCTTGGCTGGCTCGTAAGCAAACTACAGGTAAACTGGGTTTTGCCGCCATTCTGCTTATGTTTTTAGGTGTTAATGGTGTCGGTATTTGGTTAAAAAACAGCGTGCCTGCACCTGATGCAGAGTTTGATGCATTGTTGGTACAAGCTAATGTTGGTAACTTTGAAAAACAGGCCATGGAACATGGTAAAGGATTTCGGGGTGAGATTTTAAAAAAATATCTACAAGCCACTACAGAGGGTCTGGCGCAACATCAAAAAGTTGATTTTGTCATGTGGTCAGAAACCGCTTTCCCTGCATTTTTGGGTGGCGATTATAACCAATCTGCTACTGTGCATAGCTTGCAAGAATTTTTACAAACGCATCAAGTCGCTTTGCTTACCGGGGCCTATGCCAAAGATCTGCAATCAGGATTGGTCACCAACTCACTATTTGCTATCGATAAACAAGGCAACATTACCGAGCCGCATTACAGTAAAACCCATCTGTTGGCTTTAGGCGAATATATACCCGGTGAAGAAGCTTTCCCATGGCTAAGGCCATTATTTCCCATGGTAGCGCATTTTGGTCGTGGGCCGGGGCCAACAGTGCTGTTAAGTTTTAATGGCTATAAAATGGGACCGCAAATTTGTTATGAGAGTCTGTTTCCAGAGTTTTCTAAAGGCTTGGCCGATTTGGGGGCGCAATTTATTGTTAACGCCACCAATGACTCCTGGTATGGTACTTGGCAAGAACCTTATCAGCATTTGTATATGACGTTGGCGCGTGGGGTTGAGTTTAGGCGACCAGTATTGCGGGTTACCAATACCGGTGTTTCCACTGTGTCTTTGGCAAATGGTGAGGTTTTAGCTATGTCACCTTTGGATACTAGTTGGACGGGGCTATACCACATACCCTATCAAACGCAGCCGCAGACTACTTTTTATCAGCGTCATTTTAGCTTGATGCCAGTGCTATTGTGGGGAGCTTTAGCAGTATTACTTGCAATCGGAATAGGGCAAAAATTTGGGTTGCTAAGAACTAACGCTTAGTTTTTTTAAGCTTACTGCTCGCACCGTAAATGTTGGTCTTGGGGTATTTCGTTTACTGAAAGGTGATAGCCCCATTTATCTTTATAATTTAAGAATGCAAAGCAATGGACAACTTAACGCTACAAAACCGCGCGAAAATGCCATCCTTAGTTGAACATTCGGTTATTTTACCGATGCTGCAATCAATCACCAAACCACTGGTCGGATTGACATCGATTCATAATGCATACGGTGAGTTGGTACTTGGGCATGTATTTAACAAGAAAATACTGTTTATTAGCGCCCCAGAATATATCGAGCAAATATTCAGCTACGAAGCCAGAGGCCTAGTCGGAAGAGGGTTGTATGAAGCAAAGAAATCCTTTTTTGGGAATGGCTTGGTAAACAGCCAAAGCGAGGTATGGAGTAAACAACGCCGCTTGATACAGCCGTTATTTACCAGGGACGCAGTGAAGGCTTGGGAGCAAATTATCGTTAGTGAAGCTGCCGATACCACCGCTCAGCTAAAAGCGGTAACAGATGCACAAACCAATCTAACCGTCCAAATCAAAAGCCTTATCCAGCGAATTTTTATTCGCATTCTGTTGGGTAAAACGGCGGAAAGTATCCCGAATAGTGCTGAGCTGTTAAAAGTAATCGATATTATAAGCCAAGAGCTGCTGCCACAGTTAGCGACAGAAATTATTTTTGGTAGTCGGGTTAAGCGTTTTATACCGCTTAAAAACAAACGCTTCCAAACTGCCGTCAATTACCTTAAAGCGTTTATCAACCAAGAAGTTGAGCAAAAACTGGAGCAGCAGGGTGACGATCTTATTTCCCTATTCATCAAAGCCAGAGATAGAAATACCGGTTATGCAATGTCACACGAATTATTGCAGGACGAAGCCGTCAATATGTTTTTTGCGGGCCAAGACACGACAATTAATACCTTGTTGTGGTTCTTTTATTTAACTGGCAAGCATGCTCATGTGCGCAACAAGATTGCTGCCGAAATCAGGCTGCTGCCAAACGAACTGCTAACAGCAGCGCATCTTAGCCAACTGAGCTATACCAAAGCTACGCTAAATGAAACCCTGCGTTTGTACCCGCCCACCTCAGCCCTGTCGACGCAAGCTATTGAGGATTTCCAGCTAGGCGCATACACCATTACCAAAGGTACTTCCATCATGCTGAGTATGTACGCCACACACTACAATACTCGGCTTTGGGAGAGACCTAACGAGTTTAATCCAGACCGGTTTGCCGATACCGCACACCCAGAGCGCCATAAATACAGTTTTTTTCCGTTTGGTGGTGGTTTACATAATTGTGTAGGCCGCCATTTTGCCGAAATGGAAATGCTGCTGATTATAGCTACGCTTTGCAGGGAGATTACATTCGAAACCGAAGTGAATGTCAAAGAAGCGATAGGGGTTACCTTAAAGCCTGATCGGCCGTTGATTGGGCGGGTCAGCTTTCATTCACAACTGGAGTGAGCCATCCCAATAACATCCATGTTTCAATGATGCCCATGACGGACGGCTTTTGGTTGGTTCAACTGTCCATTTAGATAATGGCTTTTAAAACAAAATATTGCAACCACCATATAGTTGATATTGCTTAGTAATAGTCAACACAAGCATTGGTTTATTCTGTAACAAGGTATAACTTGCTTAATATACTCGTTAACAATCAAACTCATGTCGCATGATAACAGTTATATGCTACTCTTTACGCATCCAGAAATGGTCGCAGACTTGCTCAAGGGTTTTGTTGACGAAGAATGGGTCAAGCAATGTGACTTTTCTTCATTAGAGAAAGTTAGTGGTAGCTAAGTAACTGACGATTAACGTGAAAGAGAAGACGATTTAGTGTGGCGTATACGCTGGGGCAATGATTGGTTATATGTCTATATTTTGCTAGAATTTCAATCTACAGTCGATCACTTTATGGCTGTACGTGTGCTTAGCTATATTGCACTTCTCTACCAAGACATTATACGTAACAAAAAGTTAGGCACTAAAAACTTATTGCCTCTAGTGCTTTATAATGGCGAACGATCTTGGCAAGCACCTGTTGATCTGGATGCTTTAATTTATCCAGCGCCTAAGGGTTTGGAACGATACAGACCTCAGCTAAGTTTTTTGTTGTTAGATGAAGCTCGTATTGCGGTAAAAGATTTGAGCAGCCTCAAAAACTTTGCTGCGGCTTTGTTTCAATTGGAAAATAGTCGTACTGAACAAGACATTCAGGCTGTTTTACACTATTAACTGGAATGGTTACGCAATGATAAGCAGACTGGTTTAAGAAGAGCATTTACGGTTTGGTTTAATCGCGTGTTAATACCTGGCAAAATGCCTAATACTGATTTTACGGAATTTACTGATCTTCAAGAGGTACAAACAATGTTAGCTGAAACTGTCAAAAGTTGGGCAAATGAAGCTCGTAAATCAGGGCTTCAAGAAGGCGAGCTTAATGGTATTGAAAAAGGTCGTCAACAAGAAGCGACTAAACTATTCTTATTGTTAGTTGACTCAAAATTTGGGGCGGTGAGTCAGGAACTTCAAGCCAGGAAACAGCTAGCAAGTCCAGAAGAGATTGAGCAATGGACTAAGCAAATTTTTCAGGCAGAAACACCTGCGGCTTTATTAAAAAGTTGATACAAAATAGCTGAAGAAATAGCAGTACCCTACCAAACGAAATAGCGGTGGTGGTTAAATCAAAAGTTGAAACAGGCGAGTATACGTCAGAAAGTGAAGTGATTCGCGATGGATTTAGTTGTACTAGGACTTAGTGCATTGATAGTTCGTGACTGCGCAGTCGAAAATTGTTTGCATGTACAAGTAGGTCCCGCAATAATGCGGCTTAATGTCAACCCATCACGTGGCGTTTCAGTTGATCAAGTTCTAGCTAGACTCGCAGCAAATAGGTTAATGATTAAAAGCTAATGTCGTATAAATTGCAAGCTTAATCCAGTGTTCTATCGACTTTCAATGCTAGAAATTTCTCGGGTTAGAAGCATGGCTAACCCGATTAATCTGTTAATTCAATTTTTGATGCTAAATACCTGTTACAAAAATCATTTTTTCAAATTCTGATAATACAACCCCAATTCAATAATTTCCTCATCAGTTAAGCTTTTGGCAATTAAACGCATGCGGCTGTATATATCATTATGGCGAATACCATCCCGGAAAGCTTTTAATTGACTGGAGAGGTATTCGGCATTTTGTCCATATAACGCGGGTATATCGATTTTTTGACCTTGACCGCCGTTGGCATGACATACTTCGCAAGGTGGTATTTGCCGCCTGCTATCACCATTTTTGACCAGTTTTTCAGCGTTTTCGTAGTCTATGCTGCTGCTGGACTGATATGCTTGCGATAAACTGGCAAACCATGCAGCTACATCGGCTGCATCCTGTTTGCTGAGCGTTTTGGCAAGTCCAGACATGATGGGCTGCTGGCGATTGTCGTCCGTATAATCCTGCAATTGTTTATACAAATAGGTGGGTAATTGCCCAGCTAACGATGGCGTGTTGGCCATACCGCTAATGCCACTTTCACCATGACAGGCGTTACAGGTTTGCGCCAGAGTTTTACCTTTTTGTGTATTACCTGCTTTGACAAAATTGAGTTGTTCCGCTGTCCAGGCCACTTGAGTAGATGGTTGCGCTGCTAGGCTCAACGGTGATAACAGCGTAGCTATCAGAATGATGTTTTTCATATTTTTCATACTAGTAACCCCAGGTGCTAGAGCCAAAGGTGGGCATCAGGAAGAATTGCAGTATTGGGTAGCCAAAGGCAATTAGCATAAACACGGCAATAACGCCATTCCATAACGCAAAACCGTTAAGATAGCTCGGTAAATTGAGCACGGCATGGATGGGTTCTGCGTATTCCACTTCGCCATTAAAACTGACTCCTTCACTCAGCTGGGTTTTTAACAGATTGTAAATAAGCATGCCAGCTGAGACCAGTAGAATTAAGCCACCAAAAATCATGATGATTTCATAAGGCTCCCAGGACAATGTCAGTAAATTGTCGTAATGCACACTGTCTATACGGCGCGGTTGACCTAATAAGCCCAGTATATGCCAAGGTGTGGTCATAATGCCCATACCAATAAACCAGCTCCATAGTTGCGCGATTGCCAGGGTATTGCTGTACAAAGGTTTACTGGTTAATACCGGCCAGAAATAATAGGCAATACCAAAATACATGATGATGGTGGTACCGCCGAAGATAAGATGGAAATGTCCAGAAATCCAGGCGGTGTTATGTACCATAGCATTCATGGCATAACTGGCATTGACCAATCCGCCAAAACCACCCAGTATTAGCATCAGCAAGCCTAGGATGATGGCTAATACGATGGGGTTGTTCCAGGGTAAAGTGCCTATCCAGCCAAACAAACCTTTACCACCGCGTAAACGTCCGGCAATTTCCAAAGAAGCAATCACGGTAAAGCCGGTAATAAAAGTGGGTAAAGTCACCACAAAGGTGCCGATGGCATGCAGGATTTTCCATCCGTGATTTTGTTCGGGGTCCATGTATAAATGGTGGAAGCCAATAGGTAGGCTAAATACCACCAACAGTATAAAGGCCGCGCGCGCCATTTCATCACTGAACAAAAAACCACCCGCTTGTCTGGGAACCAGGCAATAAAAAGCGGTATAGGTAGGGATTAACCAGAAATAGACAATCGGGTGCAAGGTCCAGGCAAACAATGTGCGCGCCAAACCTGGATCTATGGTGTCAATCCAGCCTAGTGACCAGGGAATTAGTTGAAACAGTACTTCGGCAGCCACGCCTACGCTGGTCCATAACCACAGGATGGCATTGGCTGTAGTGGCAAACATGGCCAAAGGTACGGGTAGTTCCGGGTTAGCCTTTTTCCATTGGCCATACATCACAATCATAGATACGGCCCAGAACCAAGAGCCTACTACCAATAAAGTAGCGCCTATGTAAAACAACGGATGTGCTTGTAAGGGTGGATAAAAGGTAAACAGTACCGATGCGGCGCCACCTAGCAATGGCAGAGCGGCCAAAACTACGCCAGTTAAGGCCACAGCAAAGCCTGTCCAGGCAAAGGTTTTATTCCAAATTGGCAGTTTTAAACTGCTGGTAGCCACATAGTAGCCAAAACCCATAATAAAAAAAGTGGTTAGTACAAACCCCATTAACACGCCATGGGTACTGACTGAAGCGTAATAAACTTCACGAGATTCAATGGCGGAAACAAAGCCACTGCGTTCCAGAACTTGATAGGTTCCCATCAAACAGGCTAGCGCAAAAGCGACGAAGGCTACCCAAAAATGGGTTAATGCCAGTTTTTTTTCGACGATATTATCCATGATTTTCTGCCCCGTTTTTGTTCATAGCTTGCCATTGCTCTTTACTGACAACCTTAATACTGGTCCACATATGCGCATGGCCCATGCCACAATATTCGTTACACAGCATGGGATAGTCGCCGGGGTGATGCAGCAGGGTTTTTACTTGCGCAACATAACCGGGAATAATCATGGTGCTCATATTGGTCATGGGGATATTGACACCGTGGATTACATCAAGGCTTACCCAGCGAAAAGTAATATCGGTCTCGGCAGGTAAGGTCAGGTTTTGCGGATAGAAGCCGTAGCGACCAGCCACCATACGTACCGTAATGCTGCCATCGGCATTTTGTTCAGCACCGAGTTTATCTTCTGCAAATTCTTTAGATAAATGCAGCTTGGCAGAGTCTATGGTTTCGACATTGCTGGGCGCATGAATGCCATGAAAAAATGCAGAAGCCAATATAACTGATACAAATAAGCCCGCAATTAATAACGAGATTGATGCCCATTTTTTTTCCAGTCGATCAATATGCATAACACCCCCCTAACCAATATGACCGCGTGGTAAAAACACGCCGTAATACATCATTAGCCAGGCAATGACCATGACTCCGGTGACTATTAACATTAGCGCCCAGGTACCTACCGGAGAGCTAGCCAGGATTTTTTTACGTTCTTCATCAGAGAGATTATGCATAGCTTCCTTCCTTATTTTAGTTTTTAGGAGTTTTGTTGGAAAAAGGTATGGGAGTTAACTGTCTTTGTCATTCTAGTGATGATTTTACCATCCATTTTTTATGGTAATAATAGCGTTAATACCGTGAAAATTAAAAGGGATATTTTGGGGTTTGATCGTTTGGAAGGTTTGTAGGGTGAGTGTCCCCCTGTTTTGGCTTGTATACAGTTCTTCCTTTGGCGTCCTTAGGCTTAGCTCAGCAGTACAATGTCCCAAGGGTATCGGATTTTTATCTCGTACTTAAGCCTAACCGGATGAAAATGGACTGGTTTCCAATTTTATTCGGTTTTTTAGCGTTTACTTATATTCGCTAACATGTTTTCTATTTGAAGTTGAGAGTGGCTGATATGTGCGGTCAGTTGAAACTGAGCTAAGGCGCGGCTTAAGTTTTGTTCAGGGTAAGAGACTTTAAAGTAGGGGTTTCCAACCAAATAATCACTAAAAAAACGTAAGCCCAATTCGAAAGGAATTAACTGAATGGCGCTGAACAGATAGGCATAATCTGCATCGGAGAAAAAAAGTTTGGCTTCCTGTAAATAGCTGCGGAGTATGCTTTCGCAGCAATCCAAATCAAAATGATTGGTTTCGCTGATGTAGCAGCAGGAACGCAGGCAATCGCCAATATCGTAATGAATCAGGCCAGGTTTTACAGTATCCAGATCGATAAGACTGATAATTTGGTGGCTATCCGGTTCGAACAAAAAATTGTTGAGTTTTGGGTCGCCGTGGATAATGCGCTGTTTTAATTCGCCTGCTATTTTAGCGTTTTCCAGTACGTCAATTTTATCTCTAAAGTGGTGGATGAATTGTTGGCAATAGTTAATTTCTGCAGAGTAAGCTTTTTGAGTATTCGCTTGTGGTAATTGCACATATTGCTGGTAATAGTGGGGGGTGATGTGAAAGCCGGGTAAGGTATCGTAAAGGTTTTCAGTCGCCAATTCACTACAGAGCTGGTGAAAGTGAGCCAGTGCGAAACCGACTTGTTCAGCTTCTGCCTGACAGTGTAATTGTTCACGGCTTTCGGCGGGATGAATGAATTCCAAGGCACGCCAGTATTGTTGTTGGGTATCTTTAAAAAAACTTTTTTGCTGATTGGTCAGGATGATGGCGGGTATTTTTAAACGGACAGCATTACTGGACTGTAAACGTATATGTTGGCTAAGTTTTTGTAAATTAGCCATGATTTGTTCGGGATTAGGAAAAACATGCTCATTAATACGCTGTAATACAAAGGCGTTACTGCTGGTGTTTACCTGATAGGTGTCGTTGATCAGGCCATTTCCCAACGGGTTGATACTTTTGATCGATTCGCTAGCACTAAATTGCAGGGCAATAGAATTAATATTGGGGTTCACAAGAGAAGATTACTTAGCAGCGAGAAATGGTCAAGTGTAGTTAATTATTCAGCGTGATATTTTAGTTTTGAAAATATTTGGCTACAGGATGTTCCGAATAGTAGTGCTGCGCACCAATCGCGACTGATGCGCAGCACGTTGGTTGGCACATCCAATCGATGTGAGCAACGCTAAATCATTACTGTTTTTTTAAACTAGTTGATTTTCATGGCTGTAATTTGTTCAGTTAACAAACGTAGGGCTTGACTACGATGACTGATGGCATTCTTTAACTCGGGTGCCAATTGCGCAGAAGAACATTGCTGTACGTCCAGCCAAAATATTGGATCGTAACCAAAGCCGTTATTGCCGATGGCGTGGTGTAATATGCTGCCTTCCCAAACGCCTTGAGCAATTAAAGGGGTTGGGTCTTGATAATGGCGAAGATAAACCATGATGCAAATAAAGCGGGCTTGGCGCTGACTATCGTCAACATTTTGCATGTCAGCTAAAAGTTTGTCGATATTGGCTTGGTCAGAGGCCTCTTTACCCGCATAACGGGCGGAAATAACCCCAGGCGCGCCTTGTAATGCGTCAACCACCAGTCCCGAATCATCGGCAATGGCTGGCATATGGCAATAACGAGCGGCATTGCGGGCTTTAATAATGGCATTCTCAATAAAGGTAGTGCCGGTTTCTTCCGGTTCTATTACCTTAAATTGCGATTGGGGGAGAATTTGGTCATTTTGCAGTATGGCCTGTATTTCTCTGATCTTGCCTGGGTTGCCACTGGCTAAAACAATGTTACTCATGATGCGGGTATTTTCGCGCTTTTTAAGGCTTCTTGTTGTTTGACCAATAAAGTCTGGATACCTTGTTCAGCCAGTTCAAGCATATTATTCAGTTCGTCTTTACGGAAAGCATGGCCCTCTGCAGTGCCTTGTACTTCAATAAAGTGTCCTGCTTCATTCATCACTACATTCATATCTGTTTCAGCTTGGTGGTCTTCTGCATAATCCAGATCAAGTACCGGTATGCCGTTGTATATGCCAACTGAAACAGATGCAACCTGACCATGTAGCGGATTTTTTTTAATCAAATGATGCTTTAACATGTGCTCTATAGCTATAGAAAGTGCTACAAAACCGCCAGTTATGGAGGCTGTGCGGGTACCACCATCGGCCTGTATGACATCGCAGTCTATGGTAATAGTGTTTTCGCCCAGTGCTTTTAAATCAATAGCGGCACGTAGAGAGCGACCTATCAGGCGTTGGATTTCCAGTGTACGTCCGCCTTGTTTGCCACGTCCGGCTTCCCGATCCATGCGGCTATGGGTGGAACGGGGCAGCATACCATATTCGGCGGTGACCCAGCCTTCGCCTTTACCTTTTAGAAAACGCGGTACGCTTTTGTCTACGCTGGCGGTACATAATACTCTGGTATCTCCAAACTCCACCAAAACTGAACCTTCGGCATGTTTTGTATAGTGGCAAGTGAAGCGTATTTCTCTTAATTGTTGGGGATTGCGTCCGCTCGGTCTCATTAGATGGATCTCACCAGGGTAAAAACTTTGGCATTATACTGTTTTTGGCTGCGGAAACGGAAAATGCCTATACTTCAATTAAATTAATATTCAGTTCATGTGCTGTATTATCGCTACACCTAAAGGCGCGCAGTTCTAAAATGCCTTTAGTGCTTAATGAAATAATTATCTGTAATGCTTCTGGATAGGCTGTTTGTTTAAGATCCGCATGCGAAGGAATAGCTGCTGTGGTGGGGTGGGAATGATAGATGGCAAACAATTGTTCCTGTTTGGCACGCATAGTTTGCATGGCGGCAATTTGTTGTTGAGCATCAAGTAAAAATTGATTATGCGGATTGTCTGCATGATTGCTAATTGGATAACAACTGCTTGGCTGACCACTGGCATCTGCACCAATTAAGCCGCAAATTTCCTGATCGGGTGTTAGAAGAGCCTGATGCAGTAATTGATTGGTGAGTTTTCGCGGTAAGCTAATTTCAAACTTATTCATGACTGATTCCATATTCCAGAAGTGACGCGAGGTTGACCAGACAGGTCGTTAAACGTGTTTATGTTATCCAGTTGTGCGGCGGCGAACAGGGCTTGAACTTCATGGGTCTGATTATAACCATGTTCAACCAGTAAATAACCCTTCGGTTTTAGATGTCGGGTGGCTTGAGCGCTGAGCAGACGAATGTCTTTAAGGCCATTTTCTGTGCTGACTAAAGCGTGTGTCGGTTCGAAACGTAGGTCACCTTGTTGTAAATGCGGGTCGTTTTCTGCAATATAGGGTGGATTGCTAATAATTAAATCAAAATCTCGTTCTACCACCTTATCTAGCCAGTGGGATACCATAAAGCGCGTGTTGCTTATGTTAAGTTGATCGGCATTGTGTTTGGCTGTAGTGATGGCTTGCTGGCTTATATCAATGGCCAGTACTTGGGCTTGGGGCCTTTCTGCTGCTAGGGTGATAGCCAGAATGCCAGAACCCGTGCCAAGATCGAGAATTTTACAGGGTCGATTGCTGGGGAGTAACTCCAAGCTGAGTTCGATGAGTAATTCGCTATCCGGTCTGGGTATCAACACATCTGGGTTAACTTGGAACGTTCGCGACCAAAATTCGCGATGCCCTGTTAGATAGGCGATGGGTATGCCGTTCTGACGTTGTGCTACCAAGCTTGCAAAGTGTTTTTGCTGGCTAATCTCGAGTTGTTTCTCTGGCCATGTCCTTAAAAATGAACGATTTTTTCCAAGGCAGTGGCAGAGCAACACCTCAGCATCCAGCAGGGCTGTCTCTGATGTTGGCGTTAACTGTGCACTGGCATGCTTAAGTAATTGTTGAATAGATTTAAGCATTGCCTAGTTGGGTTAGCAGTTCGGCCTGATGCTCATTTATCAGGGGTTGGATGACTTGCTCTAAGCCGCCTTCCATGATGTCTTCAAGTTTGTAAAGGGTTAGATTGATGCGATGATCAGTCAGTCTACCTTGTGGAAAATTATAAGTACGAATCCGCTCCGAACGATCGCCGCTACCCACTTGTAATTTGCGGTTTTCAGATTGTTCGGCATGTTGCTTTTCCTGAGCAGAAGCTAACAGGCGTGATTGCAACAATGACATGGCGCGGGCCCGATTTTTATGTTGTGATCGTTCGTCTTGACATTCAACTACTACGCCGGAAGGAATATGGGTGATACGTATGGCTGAATCAGTACGGTTAACGTGCTGGCCACCCGCGCCGGACGCTCGATAGGTATCAACACGTAAATCAGCAGGATTAATGTCTATTTCATCAATACTGTCTACCTCTGGCATGATTGCAACTGTGCAAGCCGAAGTATGTACCCGGCCCTGAGATTCAGTTTCAGGCACGCGTTGTACACGATGAGTGCCTGACTCGAATTTGAGTTGTGAATAGACATTTTGACCGCTGACGCGCAAGATAACTTCTTTGTAGCCACCGTGTTCGCCACGATTTTCGTTGATAATCTCGGTTGTCCAGCCCAGTTTTTCCGCATAGCGTTGATACATTCTGGCCAAGTCGCCAGAAAAAATAGCGGCTTCATCGCCACCTGTACCCGCACGGACTTCTAAAAATACATTGCGATTATCGTTTGGATCTTTTGGCAATAACAGTATTTGTAATTGCTGTTCTAGATCCTCGCGTGTCGATTCGGCATCCTGAATTTCTTCTTTTGCCATTTCGCGTAGTTCTGGATCGCTGTCCTTTGCCATTTCTTTAGCGGCAATCAGATGGCTCTCGTTTTCTTCGTAGGCGTGATAGCAGGCGACAATTGGGTCAAGTTGCGCATATTCCTGGCTAAGGCTGCGGAATTGATTTTGATTACTTTGTACTTCGGGTTGCGAAAGAAGTGCAGTTATTTCTTCAAAGCGTTCGCTAAGGTTTTCGAGTTTGGTTTGTATGGAGGGCTTCATCATTGGTCTATCTTAATTTGAAAATTTCACGTGAGGCGGCAATCAAGTCGTGGCGTTCGTTAGCTCCAGCATCACGTAATTGTACACAAGGGGTGTGGATTAGTTTATTGGTCAGGGTGTATGCCAGTCGTTGCAATACTTCTTCTGGACTTGTTCCATTGTTAAGTTGGGCTAGTGCTTTTTTTAGAGTATCATCGCGGGTAAACTCTGCCTGAGTACGGAAATCGCGGATGGTATCGTGGGCACCTTGTGAGCGCAGCCAAATTAAAAAATGTTCAACTTGGGTGTCGATAATTTCTTCGGCTTGTTCAGCGGCACGACGCCGGGAATCCATGTTTTGATTAACAGTATTTTGTAAATCATCAACTGTATATAAGTAAACATCCGGTAATTGGTCAACTTCGGATTCTATGTCGCGCGGTACGGCTAGGTCAACCATAAACATAGGCTTATGCTTACGTTTTTTTATGGCACTTTCGACCCGTCCTTTACCCAAAATGGGCAGTTGGCTGGCTGTGGATGATACGACAATGTCGGCTTCCGCTAAATGATTGGGTAACTCGGACAATGCGATGGCAAAACCATTAAATTGCGCAGCCAGAGCGTGGGCTTTATCATAAGTGCGATTGGCGATAATAATTCGACCAATACCGTGCTGATGAAGATGTCGGGCGGTAAGCTCTATTGTTTCGCCTGCGCCTATTAGTAGAGCTGTTTGTTCACTGAGTTTGTCGAAAATTTGTTGTGCCAGCTGTACTGCGGCAAACGCCACAGATACCGGGCTTGAACCGATTGCAGTATCTGTTCGAACTTTTTTGGCAGCGGAAAACGTGTGTTGAAATAATTTGCTCAGTGTTTTGCCCAGCGTACCAGCCTGATTGGCGGCATGGTAGGCAGTTTTCATTTGTCCCAAGATTTGCGGTTCACCCAAAATCATTGAGTCCAGTCCGCAGGCAACTCGAAACATGTGGCGAATTGATTGGCTATCTTTATAAGCGTAAAGATAAGGGGTAAAGTCAGCTGCGTTTAAGTTTTTGGTGTCGGCAATCCAGTTGATGAGTATGGTTTGGTCGTCACTTTCTGCGTGATAATAAAATTCTGTGCGGTTGCAGGTGGATAATATGGCAGCCTCATTGATTTCTTTAATATTCCATAGGTTCTTTAAGGTGTTATCAAGAATTTCCGCAGGGAAAGCCAAACGTTCGCGAATGGCGACTGGTGCGGTATTATAATTAATCCCTAAGGCAAGAAGAGTCATTGGCTATGTATATGAGCACAAGAAAAGACAGTCATTTTAAGGAATCTAGAGTTTTTATCCAAATACATTACAACGGAAATCTAAATTAAGTACTTTTTCTGATAATCTATGTTAACTAATTTTTTGAAAACGGGTCGATTGATTGCATGAATAAATGGATAAACATCGCAATACTCATGTGTCTGGCGGGTTGCGCGGTAACGCCTGAAAAATTGCCAGAAGCAGAGAATGAATTGGAACAGCAAGAGCATCTTAATGTTGGAGTGTCGCGTAATGCATCAATTGATGAAGAGGTGTTGTATTTATTGATGACTGCCGAACTTGCCGGGCAGCGTAACGAATATTATCTGGCTATGGATGCTTATTTACAGGCTGCCAAGCTTGTTGACGATCCGCGCATTGCAGAGCGAGCCGTAAAAATTGGTTTGTTCTTAAAAGACGAGAAACGTACGCGCGAAGCATTGGCGGTCTGGTTGAAAAAAGACACTAATAATTTGGGGGCTAGAAAGTTTGCAGTGTTATTGGCGGTTAAAAACTCCGATCATGCTGCTACATTGGAAAGTTTGGATGTGATGCTAAGTCACGATCCAGCCGGGTTTGAGTCTAGCCTTTTGGAAATGTTGAAACTGTTTGAAAAAGAAGGTCGTATTCAGTTTACATACAATGTACTTGAAGATCTTAACAAGATGCACCCTCAACAGGCTGAGCTGTTATTTGTGCAAGCAGTCTATGCATCGGTAATACCTAATAATGTTTTAGCTCAGGATAAAATTTCGCAAGTTCTGCAAATGCAACCTGATTGGACTAGGGCTATTATTTTTCAAGCCCAACTATCAGGTCGTGCTGGTGACATGGTTAAGGCTCGCAGTTATTTGGAAAAAGCAGTAAAGCAATCGCCTGATGATGTGCAACTTAGAAAGTTGTTGATTGAGGTATTGATGAACGCTGGCGCATTTGATGATGCAATTCGTGTTTGTCAAAAAGTGCTGGATGAAAAGCCTGATGATGCTGAAAGTCTGTTTTCAATGGCGATGATTTATATGCAGCGTAATCAGTATGAAAAGTCTGAATATTATCTTGAGAAATTAGTAAATAAGCCCGACTGGGAAGATCAGGCTAGTTTTTATTTGGGTAAGGTAGAATTGGAGCGTCATCATCCTGATAGGGCGTTAGGCTGGTTTGATAAAGTAGGACAGGGTAATTTTTCTTTTGATGCTGATTTAGCTGCCGTTTCCCTGTTGTTAAATCAAAAGCGTCTGGATGAAGTTGAACAGCGTGTTCGACACATGGAAAGCAAATATCCCGAGCAGAAGCTACGCATTCTCATGATTAAAGCCGAGTTATATAATCAACAAGGTAAATATCAGCAAGCGTTTGATGAGTTAACGTTGGCACTTAAAGATGTACCTGATAATCGTGATGTTTTGTATGCGCGTGCATTAGTAGCAGAACGTATAAATAAGTTAGATGTTTTGGAAGCGGATCTACATCAAATTTTGTTGAAAAACCCTGATGATGTAGGTGCTTTAAATGCAATGGGTTATACGCTGACCGATAAAACAACGCGTTATGATGAAGCTGAAAAATATCTTGATCATGCTTTAAAATTGCAACCTGATGAAGCTGTTATTGTGGACAGTTATGGTTGGCTGCAGTTTAAGCGAGGTCGATTGGAATTGGCTTTAGAGTATTTAAAAAAAGCCTATGCCAAAGATCCTGAGAATGAAATTGCTGCGCATGTTGCTGAAGTTTTATGGGTAATGGGAAGCACTAGAGAAGCCAAGGATATTTTTGAAAATGCCTATAAGAAATCACCTGAGGATGAATATCTTCAGCAGTTTAAGCAGCGATTTTTGTCTGATGAGCAAAAATGAGATGTTTATTACTTTTTGTGGTACTGGCATTAACTCTCAATGCTTGTGCGACCTTATCTGAAAAACCGATTGAGGTATATCAGTTGGGTTTAATGCAGCATTTGCAAAAGCAAGCTAACTGGTATTTTTCAGGTCGGTTAGCGTTGGTTGATGAGAAGAATTCTATTTCTGCTTCAATTAATTGGCGACATCGTGTAAACGAAGACAATATAGAATTATATGGACCATTAGCACAAGGTAGAGTCGCGATTACAATTGTCGGAGATAAGATAACTGTTGATGACGGTGAGCAACAACAAGCTTATCTAGGTAGAGTCGATTCGGTCTTAACAGCGTTGCTTGGCGTTGATATACCAGCTCAAGCATTGCGTTTCTGGGTGTTAGGTGTGACTGATCCTGAACAGGCCTATACAGAAATAAGTGATGGTTTTATCCAGAACGGTTGGATGGTTAGGTATAAGGAATTACAAAATTTAAATTCTGAAACGTTGCCAAGAAAAATATCATCTGAAAAAGAAAAAACAAAAGTCAGGTTGGTTATAGATCAGTGGGAATTGTCGTAATGGATAAAGAGTTATTGGAATTAGGGTGGGGTGAAAAATGGCCTGCACCCGCTAAAATAAATTTGATGCTTAGAATTATTGGCCAGCGGGAAGATGGTTATCATTTGTTACAAACTGTATTTCAGATGACTGATTTATGTGATTGGTTAACTTTTCATCCGGTTAACGATGATAGGATTGGTTTGCAAAAGCCAATACCTGGAGTGCCGGAGCAAGATGATTTAACGGTGCGGGCAGCCAACCTATTAAAACAGATAACAGGATGCCAGCAAGGTGTTCGTATTGAAGTAGATAAAGTTTTGCCTATGGGTGGTGGATTAGGGGGGGGGAGTTCTGATGCGGCCACTACCTTAGTTGTTTTGAATCGTTTATGGGGTTTGGAGTTATCGTTGCAAAAGCTAATGGAAATAGGCTTGAAATTGGGCGCTGATGTGCCTGTATTTGTTTATGGACATACTGCATGGGGTGAAGGTGTGGGCGAAAAATTACAGGCTATCGAGGTGCCAGAAAATTGGTTAGTAATTATTAAACCCGATTGCCATGTAAATACAAAAGAAATATTTTCTGCCAAAGACTTGACAAGGGATAGTAAACCAATCAAAATGACGGACTTTATTGAGGGTGATGGTCGTAATGATTGTACGGCCACTGTTTGTAAGCAGTATCCACAAGTAAAAGATGCAATGCTAGCTTTATCAAAATATGCAGAGGCTAAGTTAACAGGAACGGGCGCATGTGTATTTGCGCAGTTTTTAACTGAATTAGAAGCCAGAAATGCATATGCATCTTTAAAAAATGAGTGGCAAGTTTATTTAACAAAAGGTTTAAATATCTCACCACTCCATAATCGATTTAAACACGGATAAGTTAATCAGTTAAATGGGCTGTCGCCAAGCGGTAAGGCACGGGGTTTTGATCTCCGCATACCTAGGTTCGAATCCTAGCAGCCCAGCCATTCTCCAAACACTAATTCTGGGAGTCTTGAATGCGTGAGGCCTCGATAATGGTATTCTCGGGCAATGCAAATATTGCGTTGTCTGAAGGTATTGTCAAGAAGCTTAACATGCGCCTGGGAATGGCAACTGTTGGGCGATTTAGTGATGGCGAAATTTATGTTGAGATAGAAGAAAATGTCAGAGGTAGGGATGTTTTTATCGTTCAACCAACGTGCGCTCCGACTAATGAGAATTTAATGGAGTTATTGGTGCTAATTGATGCCATGCGTAGAGCATCGGCTGCACGAATAACGGCTGTAATGCCTTACTATGGCTATGCTAGACAAGATAGACGCTCAAGATCCGCGAGAGTGCCAATCACTGCCAGATTAGTGGCTGATATGATAGGTAATGCGGGTGCAGATAGAGTGTTAACTGTTGATTTGCATGCAGATCAGATTCAAGGTTTTTTTGGTGTACCAGTTGATAATGTGTACGCTTCACCCATTTTATTAGGTGATGTGTGGCGTCAGGAATATGAGAATTTGATAGTTGTTTCTCCAGATGTTGGTGGGGTGGTTAGGGCGCGAGCTTTAGCAAAACGACTAGGCGATGCTGATTTGGCTATTATCGACAAGCGAAGACCGCGAGCTAATGTTTCTGAGATCATGCATATTATTGGTGATGTTGAAGGAAAAACATGTGTTATGGTAGACGATTTGGTTGATACTGCCGGTACCTTGTGTCATGCAGCTGCGGCCTTAAAGAAAAATGGTGCGACCAAAGTGGTTGCATACTGTACGCATCCGGTTTTGTCGGGTTCGGCAGCGGAAAATGTTCGAAATTCAGTGCTTGATGAGTTAGTGGTAACTGACACGATTCCGCTTTCGGAAGAGTTGCTGACAATTGGAAAAATTAGACAGTTAAGCGTAGCAGAAATGTTGGCTGAGACAATTCGGCGTATAGCCGTTGGTGAGTCAGTAAGTTCGCTTTATGTTGATTAGAGATGGTAACAATTAAGTAGTGCTTGTGATAACAGGCTTTTGGAGAAGAAATGGCTAACGTTTTTGAATTTGTTGCTGAGACCCGTAGTGGTGTTGGCAGTATTGCAGCTAAAGCAGTGCGTCGTCTGGGTAAAGTGCCTGCAGTGATCTATGGTGGTGAGTCAGCTCCAGAGATGCTGGTACTGGATCATAATGAGATTGTTAAGCATCTTGCTCATGAGGCAGTTTATTCGCATGTGCTGGATGTTAAAATTGGCAACAAAACCGAGAAAGCTGTATTAAAGCATATTCAGCGTCATCCGGCTAAGCCAATCATATTGCATTTGGATTTTATGCGCGTAGATGCGACGCACAAATTAAAAGTTCATGTGCCTCTGCATTTTATTAACGAAGCTGTTTCTGTTGGTGTAAAAAAAGGCGGAATTGTCAATCACACAATGAGTGATGTTGAAGTTTTGTGTATGCCTTCTGCATTGCCGGAATTTATAGAAGTAGATTTGTCATCAGTGGATGTGGGTGCGACAGTGCATTTGTCAGATCTAGTGCTGCCTGCAGGAGTGGAAATAGTCGCACTGCAGCATGGTACTGAGCATGATCATCCTATTGCGCAAATCGTTAAAGCAAAAGGCGCTGATGAGGCGGCTGGATAAGCGATTATCTTTTGAATGATTAAGCTTATCGTTGGCCTGGGTAATCCGGGTTCACAGTATGAAAAAACCCGGCATAATGCCGGGTTTATTTTTTTAAATCACCTAGCGTTACAAAATGGTTTGGTGTGGAAATCAAGTTCACAGTTTCAGAGTGACGTTATTAGTTGTTCGATAAATGGTAAGGACTTAATTTTGATTAAGCCGTTAACGTTTATGAATAAAAGTGGTTTATCTGTTGGAAAAGTAATGCGTTATTACAAGCTAAAGCCAGAAGAAATGCTGGTGGTTCATGATGAGCTGGAATTGGCTGAGGGAGTAATAAAGTTAAAATTAGATGGCGGTCACGCTGGACACAATGGATTGCGAGATATTATTGCGCATCTTGACTCAAGAAACTTTTATCGATTGCGTCTAGGTATTGGCCGTCCCTCGCTGGGCGGAAATGTGGCTGATTATGTACTTTCTAAGCCATCGCAAGCAGGTAGTGAGTTGTTGGATAAAGTATGTCAAGTGCTGATTAAAGATTTCGATTGGCTTGTGGATGCTGATATGGCTAAACTAAATGCATTACTTCCTGCTCAAATATAGTCAAAAATAATAAAAAGCTTGACGAGCAGAATAAATATAGGCATAATTTCTAGATTGTATGACGGAGGGGTTCCCGAGCGGCCAAAGGGATCAGACTGTAAATCTGCCGGTTCTACCTTCGGAGGTTCGAATCCTCCCCCCTCCACCATCAAATTTGAATTGGATCTGCGGGTGTAGTTCAATGGTAGAACTCCAGCCTTCCAAGCTGATTGCGTGGGTTCGATTCCCATCACCCGCTCCACTATTCATAATACCGATTTAATGACGCTCATATAGCTCAGTAGGTAGAGCACTTCCTTGGTAAGGAAGAGGTCACCGGTTCAAATCCGGTTATGAGCTCCAGTTTAAGATGATTGATTCTGTTGTAGGATGTTTTCGTAATGGCTAAAGAAAAATTTGAAAGAAAAAAACCGCACGTTAACGTTGGCACCATAGGTCACGTTGATCATGGCAAAACTACTTTAACAGCGGCATTAACAAAAGTAATGGCTGAGCTGCAAGGCGGCGAAGTAAAAGCGTTCGATCAAATCGATAACGCACCCGAAGAACGTGCACGTGGTATTACCATTTCGACATCGCACGTTGAGTACGAATCAGCAAACCGTCATTATGCGCATGTTGACTGCCCAGGACACGCTGACTATGTAAAAAACATGATTACGGGTGCTGCGCAAATGGATGGCGCAATTTTGGTCTGTTCAGCAGCGGATGGCCCAATGCCACAAACACGTGAACATATTCTGTTGTCAAGACAGGTAGGTGTTCCTTACATTGTGGTGTTCTTGAACAAAGCGGACATGGTTGATGATGCCGAATTGATCGAATTAGTTGAGATGGAAATTCGTGAATTATTGAATCAATATGAATTTCCTGGCGACGACACACCAATTATCGTTGGTTCAGCGCTGAAAGCCTTAGAAGGCGAGCAAAGTGAAATTGGTGTACAGTCTGTAGTACGTCTGGTAGAAGCATTGGATAGTTATATTCCGCAACCAGAACGTGCAATTGATGGCAAATTCTTGATGCCTATCGAAGACGTATTTTCAATATCAGGTCGTGGTACAGTTGTAACTGGCCGTGTAGAGCGTGGTATTGTCAAGGTTGGTGAAGAGGTTGAGATTGTGGGTATTAAAGCCACTGTTAAAACAACTTGTACCGGTGTTGAAATGTTCCGCAAATTACTTGATCAAGGTCAGGCTGGTGACAACGTAGGTGTATTATTGCGTGGTACCAAAAGAGATGACGTTGAACGTGGTCAAGTTTTGGCACATGTCAATAGTATTAAACCACATGCACACTTCAAAGCTGAGATCTACGTATTATCAAAAGAAGAGGGTGGTCGTCATACCCCGTTCTTTAATGGATACCGTCCACAGTTTTATTTCCGTACTACTGATGTAACTGGCGCAGTCGATTTACCAGAAGGTGTGGAAATGGTTATGCCTGGTGACAATATAGCGGTAACCGTAAAATTAATTTCACCGATCGCGATGGAAGAAGGTTTACGTTTTGCTATCCGTGAAGGTGGTCGTACCGTGGGTGCAGGTGTTGTTGCTTCCATTGTTGAGTAATTAAAGTTTAAAAGAAAGTTTTCTGAATAGGTCAGTAGTTCAATTGGTAGAGCAGCGGTCTCCAAAACCGCAAGTTGGGGGTTCGAGTCCCTCCTGGCCTGCCACTCAGAAAATAGTTAGTAATTTATAATAAGATAATAAAATGAGCGCACAGGCAGAAGAAGTTACGACGGTGGTGGACATTGTAAAGCTGGTTTTGTCACCAATATTAGTCGTTGCTGGTATTGTTGCGTTCTACTATTTTTCCGATCTGCTCTTTCTATACAGAGTGTTGATATTGATGACTATCATATCCGCCGCAATTGGAATTTGTTTTACGACAGCTAGAGGACGAAGTGTGTGGGGTTTCGTTCTGGAGTCAAAACAGGAATTTCACCGAGTAGTGTGGCCAACCCGTGATGAAGCATTTCGTACAACGGGTTTAGTTATTTTAATGGTGATTATCGTAGGTTTTGTGCTTTGGTTACTTGATACGTTCCTGTTCTGGGGTGTTCAATTGTTAATGAATCAAGGGGTTAAATAATGGCACTTCGTTGGTATGTGGTTCATGCGTATTCAAATTTTGAAAATAAAGTAAAGCAAGCTCTGGAAGAACGGATAGTACGTGATGGTTTGCAAGATTATTTCGGCAAAATACTGGTTCCTACTGAAGAAGTAGTTGAAATGCGGATGGGTCAACAGCGCAAAAGTGAAAGAAAATTCTTTCCAGGATATGTGCTTGTGCAAATGGAGTTGAATGATGATACCTGGCATTTAGTTAAAAACGTACCTAGAGTATTAGGCTTTATTGGTGGAGCTTCAGACAGACCTTCGCCAATTTCAGACAAAGAAGCCATGGCTATACTAAGCCGTGTTGAAGAAGGTGTTAATAAACCAAGACCTAAAGTGTTGTTTGAGGTTGGCGAGGTGGTCAGAATTATTGATGGCCCATTCAAAGACTTCAATGGCAATATAGAAGAAGTGAATTACGAGAAAAGCCGTTTGCGTGTTTCAGTTCTGATATTCGGTCGTTCAACACCTGTTGAGTTAGAATTTGGTCAAGTTGAGAAAGCATAAGTTTTCATAGGCAGTTTACGGATCCCTGTCATCAATATGACAGGGATTTTTGTTTGTTAGGGGAGCTGAAAAGCGTTTGCACCCGTTAGGAGTAGAAATATGGCTAAAAAGATTGATTCCTATATCAAGTTACAAGTAAAAGCGGGTGAAGCAAATCCAAGTCCACCCATTGGTCCAGCATTGGGTCAACGTGGTGTTAACATCATGGAATTTTGTAAAGCATTTAATGCGCGTACGCAAGAGGTTGAAAAAGGCTTGCCTCTGCCTGTCGTCATTACTGTTTTTAGTGACAAAAGTTTCACTTTCATAACAAAAACACCTCCAGCGACAGTATTGTTGAAAAAAGCAGTCGGTATTAAAAGTGGTAGTAAAAAACCAAATACCGTTAAAGTGGGTACTGTTACGCGTGCGCAATTAGAAGAAATTGCAAAAGCAAAAATGGAAGATTTAAACGCCAGCGATATAGAATCCGCAATAAGAATTATTGCAGGTAGTGCTCGCAGCATGGGTTTAAATGTGGAGGGAGTGTAAAATGGCAAACATAAGCAAAAAATCTAAGGCGATAAAAGAAAAGGTTATCAGAAGCAAACAATACTCTGTTGCGGATGCAGTTAGTTTGCTAAAAGAATTTGCAAATATCAAATTTGATGAATCAGTTGACGTCAGTGTAAATTTGGGAGTTGATCCTAGAAAATCTGACCAGAATGTTCGTGGTGCTTCTGTATTACCAAATGGTACAGGTAAAACTGTACGGGTTGCTGTATTTACTCAAGGTCCAAATGCAGATGCTGCCAGAGAAGCGGGTGCAGATATTGTCGGTATGGACGATTTGGCTGAGCAAGTTAAACGTGGTGAATTAAACTTTGATGTCGTTATCGCATCTCCCGATGCTATGCGTGTCGTTGGACAATTAGGTCAAATATTGGGGCCAAGAGGTTTGATGCCAAATCCAAAAGTGGGCACCGTCACTCCTGATGTTGTTACTGCGGTAAAAAATGCTAAATCGGGTCAAGTTAGATACCGTACAGATAAATCAGGCATCATTCACTGTTCAATCGGTAAAGTGTCTTTTGAAGAAGCGGCATTAAAACAAAATTTAGAGTTTTTAATTTCCGATCTTAAAAAAGCTAAACCTACAGCTGCTAAAGGTATTTATCTGAAAAAGATCTCATTGTCCTCGACCATGGGTCCAGGATTATGGATTGATCAAAATAGTATTGATATTTAAATAAATTAAAACTTTGGGTTGTCGTAATAACGACAACCGTCAAAGACCGTAGGGGCTTAATGCTTAATTATCCTACGCAGACGGAAGCTGGAGCCACAAAGCTGGTGATAGGGACCGTAAGGGGCATCATTATTTGATGCGTTTTATAGATTCCGATGAGTAATCGGAAAGTACCGGAGGTAAATGTGGCACTCAATTTAGATAGCAAAAAAGTTGTCGTAGAGGAAGTTGCTGAATTCGCCGCTAAAGCCCATTCAGCCATAGCGGCTGAATATCGTGGTTTAACAGTTACCGAATTAACGGAATTGCGTAAAACTGCGAGAGAAACGGGTGTTTATTTACGTGTAGTCAAAAATACATTGGCTAAGCGTGCGGTTGCTGGGACTGAGTTTGAATGTATGCAGGATGGTCTGGTTGGGCCTTTAATACTGGCATTTTCAATTGAGGATCCTGGTTGTGCAGCGAGACTGATCAGTGAGTTTGCAAAAACGCATAATAAATTGATAGCTAAAGTGGTAGCTATTGGTGGTCAAGCTTTTGATGGGTCTGAAATTGATCGTTTGGCAAGATTGCCAACTCGTGATCAAGGTATCAGCATGCTGATGTCGGTCATGAAAGCACCAATTGAAAAACTCGCTCGCACTTTGGCAGAAATCAGAGATCAGAAAGAAGCGGCATAACGCTTCGATCAACCAGTTAAAACTCATATATATTTAGAGGAATAAAGAATGGCAATTTCAAAAGAAGAAATTTTAGAAGCAGTCGCTAACATGACTGTGTTGGAAATCGTTGATCTAATTTCAGCGATGGAAGAAAAATTTGGCGTTTCTGCAGCGGCAGCTGTAGCAGTTGCTGCACCAGCAGCGGCAGCAGCGGTTGTTGAAGAACAAACAGAATTTGATGTGATTTTAACCGGTTTCGGTGAGAATAAAGTAGCAGTTATTAAAGCTGTACGTAGTTTAACTGGTTTAGGCCTGAAAGAAGCGAAAGATGCTGTCGAAGGCGCACCAACTACAGTAAAAGAAGCTGTCAGCAAAACTGAAGCTGAAACAGCTAAAAAAGAACTAGAAGCAGCAGGCGCTACAGCCGAAATCAAATAAGTATTTTGATAAAAAAACTGGCATAAGCCTACCAAACTGGGCTGACGGCGTTTTGCCGTCGGCCTTTTACTGTTTGTAAAACAAACGGTAGTAAATAATCTCTGACGACGAAGGTATAGAAGCAATATGACCTATTCTTTTACCGAAAAAAAGCGTATCCGTAATAATTTTGGCAAGGGCTCTGAAGTACTTGAAGTACCTTATCTTTTAGCAACACAAATTGATTCGTATGCAAGTTTTCTGCAGTCTGGCATAGACTCTAACAAAAGACGCAACCAAGGTTTACATGCGGCATTTTCAAGTGTATTTCCAGTAATAAGCCATTCGGGATACGCTGTTCTTGAGTATGTAAAATATCGCTTAGGGGAGCCGGCTTTCGATGTAAGGGAATGCCAGCAACGCGGGGCAACCTATTCTGCACCGTTACGGGTATTAGTGCGTTTAGTCATTTATGATAAAGAGGCGCCAGCAAGCACCAAGGTAGTTAAAGACATCCGTGAACAGGAAGTTTACATGGGTGAGCTGCCATTGATGACAGATAATGGTACTTTTGTAATCAATGGAACTGAGCGGGTAATTGTGTCACAGTTACACAGATCACCAGGCGTGTTTTTTGATCATGATAAAGGTAAAACCCACTCATCGGGCAAGCTGCTTTTCAATGCACGCGTTATTCCTTATCGTGGTTCATGGTTAGATTTTGAGTTTGACCATAAAGATGCAGTATATGTGCGTATAGACAGACGCAGAAAAATTCCAGCTACCATTTTGTTAAGAGCCTTAGGTTACGACAACGAGGAAATGATTAGCATTTTCTTCGATGCCAATAAATTTTCCTTAAGTGCCGATAAATTTATGTTTCATGTCGTACCAGAACGGTTACGTGGTGAAATGGCAGTTTTTGATATTAAACATGATGGCAAGGTGTTAATCGAAGAAGGACGTCGTATAACTGCCAAACATGTACGCCAGTTAGAGAAAGCCGGCGTTGAAGAGATTGAAGTACCTAGAGATTATTTGTATGGAAAAATTCTTGGTCACAATGTCATTGATAAAGCGACGGGTGAATTGTTAGCGCATGTTAATGATGAAATAAGCGATAACCTGTTACAAAAATTGATTGATGCGGGCGTAGATCAGATCAATACTCTTTATGTCAATGATTTAGACCGTGGTCCATATATTTCTAACTCTATGCGCCTGGATACGACAACTAATCGTATGGAAGCTCTAGTTGAAATCTATCGAATGATGCGCCCTGGCGAACCGCCGACAGCGGAATCAGCAGAAAATCTGTTTGAAAATTTATTTTTTACTGACGAGCGTTACGATTTATCAACAGTTGGTCGAATGAAATTCAACCGTCGATTAGGCCGTGAGGAAATCGAAGGTACAGGCACTTTAAGTAAAATTGATATTATTGATGTATTAAAAGAACTTATTAAAATTAGAAACGGTAATGGAACTGTAGATGATATTGACCATCTTGGTAACAGACGGGTACGTTCTGTTGGTGAAATGATCGAAAACCAGTTCCGGATTGGTTTGGTTAGAGTCGAGCGCGCGGTAAGAGAGCGTCTTACCCTGGCTGATTCAGAAGGTTATATGCCTCAAGAGATCATAAACGCCAAACCTGTTTCTGCCGCAATAAAAGAATTCTTTGGTTCTAGTCAACTTTCACAGTTTATGGACCAAAACAATCCTTTGTCGCAAGTAACGCACAAACGTAGGGTTTCGGCTTTAGGACCTGGTGGTTTGGCCAGAGAGCGTGCTGGTTTTGAGGTGCGCGACGTACATACCACGCATTATGGTCGAGTTTGTCCGATTGAAACACCTGAAGGACCAAACATCGGATTAATCAATTCATTGTCCGTTTATGCAAGAACGAATGAATATGGTTTTCTTGAAACGCCCTATCGTAAAGTTGTTGATGGCAAGGTGACCGATCAAGTTGATTACATTTCTGCTATTGAAGAAGGGGAATATGTCATTGCTCAGTCCAGTGTGGCGGTTGACGACAATGGAAAATTAGTAGAAGGACTGGTTTCGTGTCGGCATAAAGATGAGTTTACACTCGCTTCTTCCGATACCGTGCAATATATGGATGTGTCATCGAAACAAATTGTTTCCGTGGCAGCTTCGATTATTCCTTTCCTGGAACACGACGATGCTAACCGCGCACTGATGGGATCCAACATGCAAAGACAGGCTGTGCCTACTTTGCGTACTGAAAAACCATTGGTTGGTACAGGTATGGAGCGCGTAGTTGCAAAAGACTCTGGTGTAACCGTGGTGGCGACGCGTGGCGGTCGTATTGAAGCAGTTGACGCCGCACGTATCGTGGTTCGGGTTAATGACGACGAGACTGTAGCTGGTGTTCCAGGTGTTGATATTTATAATTTGATAAAATATACACGTTCAAATCAAAATACGTGTATCAATCAAAAGCCGTTAGTGAAGCTGGGTGATATTGTGACGCGAGGCGATATCCTTGCGGATGGGCCTTCCACAGATTTGGGCGAATTGGCTTTAGGTCAAAACATGTTGATCGCTTTTATGCCTTGGAATGGATATAACTTCGAAGATTCTATTCTTGTGTCTGAGCGAGTGGTAAAAGAAGATCGTTTTACTACCATACACATTGAAGAAAAAACTTGCGTTGCCAGAGAAACTAAACATAGCCCTGAAGAAATAACTGCTGATATACCTAATGTAAGTGAAGAAGCTTTGTCCAAACTGGATGAGTCAGGTATTGTCTATGTTGGAGCAGAAGTAAAAGGCGGTGATATTCTGGTTGGAAAAGTAACACCAAAAGGTGAGACGCAACTGACGCCCGAAGAAAAACTTCTGCGTGCCATTTTTGGTGAAAAAGCGGCTGATGTAAAAGATACCTCTTTACGCGTACCAGGTAACGTACGTGGAACCGTAATTGATGTACAGGTATTTACCCGCGATGGAGTCAAAAAAGACAAGCGTGCACTTGAAATCGAAGAAGCAGAAATTAAACGCTATCGTCAAGATTTGGATGACCAATTGAAAATTGTTGAACACGATATTTTTGCTCGTGTTAAAGCATTATTGTTGGGTAAAAAAGCTGAAAAAGGCCCGCAAAATCTGAAGAAAGGCGATGAAATTACTGAAGAGTATCTTGATAGTTTGATACCGTCAGAGCTTCTGAAAATTAAAACACAGGATGAAGATGTAAACTTGCGTTTAGAAACAGTAAGTGAGCAGATTGATCAACAGCGTAAAGAATTTGAAGAGCGTTTTGAACAGAAAAAGAAAAAAATAACCATGGGTGATGATTTGGCACCTGGTGTGCTGAAAATGGTTAAAGTGTATCTGGCTGTTAAAAAGCGCATTCAGCCTGGCGATAAAATGGCGGGTCGACATGGTAACAAAGGGGTTATCTCACAAATTGTGCCGATTGAAGATATGCCATATACAGCCGATGGTAATCCTGTCGATATATTATTGAATCCTTTAGGTGTACCTTCGCGGATGAATGTCGGACAGGTATTAGAGACTCACTTAGGCTGGGCTGCAAAAGGTTTGGGTATTAAGATTGGTAAAATGTTAGAAGCTCAAGCCAAAGTTGCTGAAATCAGGGGATTCTTGGAGAAAATCTATAACTGTAGTGGTCGAAAAGAAGATCTTAACAGCTTTACAGATAAAGAAATTCTTGAAATGTCAGTTAATCTGGTATCTGGTGTGCCTATGGCTACGCCGGTTTTTGATGGTGCCTCCGAAGAAGATATTCGTACCATGTTGCAATTGGCTGATCTGCCTACGCATGGACAAACAACACTTTATGATGGCCTAACAGGTGAACCGTTTGAGCGTGAAGTAACTGTTGGCTATATGTATATGTTGAAACTAAACCATTTGGTTGATGACAAAATGCATGCCCGTTCAACGGGTCCATATAGTTTGGTAACCCAGCAACCATTAGGCGGAAAAGCACAATTTGGTGGTCAGCGTTTCGGTGAGATGGAGGTCTGGGCATTAGAAGCTTATGGTGCAGCGTATACGTTGCAAGAAATGCTGACTGTGAAATCTGATGACGTCACAGGTAGAACGCGTATGTACAAAAATATTGTTGATGGTAATCACTCAATGGAAGCTGGGATGCCCGAATCCTTCAATGTATTAGTTAAAGAAATACGTTCATTGGCGGTCAATATCGAAATGCAACAAGAGTAATCAAGATAGTTGCGAAAAGATTTTTGATAAATACCGGATAACATTTTAAGAGGGTAAGCTATTGAAAGATTTAATGAATTTTCTAAAGCGTCAAGGTCGCACAGATGATTTTGACACTATCCGTATAGGATTGGCTTCACCAGATATGATACGTTCATGGTCATATGGTGAAGTAAAGAAACCTGAAACAATTAATTACCGCACGTTTAAGCCGGAGCGAGATGGTTTGTTTTGTGCCAAAATTTTTGGTCCAATCAGCGATTACGAGTGTCTTTGCGGCAAATATAAGCGTCTAAAGCATCGTGGTGTTATCTGCGAAAAATGCGGTGTCGAAGTCACGCTGTCCAAAGTTCGGCGCGATAGAATGGGTCATATTGACCTGGCAAGTCCTGTTGCGCACATTTGGTTCTTAAAATCGTTGCCGTCACGGATTGCATTGTTGCTAGATATGACATTGCGTTCTATCGAGCGGGTTTTATATTTTGAAACATTTGTAGTCACTGATCCGGGCATGTCGCCGCTAGAAAAAGGTCAGTTATTGACAGATGAAGAATATCTGAATGCCATAGAAGAACACGGTGACGATTTTGTCGCAAAAATGGGTGCTGAAGCTATTTATGATTTGCTTAAATCTATTGATTTAAAAGAAGAAATAAATACACTTCGAGAAGAAATTAATTCAACCAATTCAGATACTAAGATTAAAAAACTGTCTAAGCGTCTGAAGGTAATTGATTCATTGTTGGCTTCAAATAATCGTCCAGAATGGATGATTATGACGGTGTTGCCTGTGTTGCCACCTGAATTGCGCCCATTAGTGCCTTTAGATGGTGGACGTTTTGCAACCTCAGATTTAAATGATTTATACCGTCGCGTTATCAATAGAAACAACCGTTTGACACGTTTACTAGATTTGAATGCGCCAGATATTATCGTGCGTAATGAAAAACGTATGCTGCAGGAAGCTGTTGATGCGTTGCTTGATAACGGTAGACGCGGACGAGCAATCACTGGTAGTAACAGGCGGCCGTTAAAATCGCTTGCTGATATGATCAAAGGTAAGCAAGGACGTTTTCGGCAGAACTTGTTGGGTAAACGTGTAGATTACTCTGGACGTTCGGTTATTGTTGTGGGCCCAACTCTGAGACTGCATCAGTGTGGATTGCCAAAGAAAATGGCTTTGGAATTGTTTAAGCCTTTTATTTTTAGCAAACTTCAATTACGTGGATTGGCCACCACCATTAAAGCAGCCAAAAAAATGGTAGAGCGCGAGGGTACTGAGGTTTGGGATATCCTTGAAGAAGTAATTAGAGAGCATCCAGTGCTTTTGAATCGTGCGCCGACACTGCATAGATTGGGTATACAAGCTTTTGAACCTACTTTAATTGAAGGAAAGGCAATACAATTGCATCCTTTAGTTTGTAGTGCTTTCAACGCAGACTTTGACGGTGACCAGATGGCGGTGCATATACCTCTATCAATAGAGGCACAGCTTGAAGCGCGTACATTAATGATGGCCACAAATAATATTTTGTCGCCTGCGAATGGTGAGCCGGTAATCAATCCATCACAAGACGTGGTTTTGGGCTTGTATTACATCAGTCGTGAAAAAATTAATGCTGTTGGCGAGGGAAGTGTTTTTGTTGATACGTCTGAGATTCTTAAAGCTTTAGACAGCAAAACTATCGAATTGCAAACCAAGATTGAAGTACGGATTACCGAAAAACTGAAAAATGCTGAGGGTAAATTTGATTCTATAGTCAGTAGAAAAAAAACCACGGTAGGGCGTGCTTTAATTTGGGATATTGTTCCTGATGGCATGCCATATGAACTGGTTAATGTTGATATGACTAAAAAGAATATTTCCAGATTAATTAACTATAGCTACCGTTATCTGGGTATCAAAGAGACCGTTATTTTAGCTGATCAAATTATGTATATGGGTTTTAAATATGCAACGCGATCTGGTGTCTCATTTGGTATTGAGGATATGGAAATTCCAGCTAAAAAAGCCGATATTATTCGTGCTGCAGATGCTGAGGTTGGAGAAATTCAAAATCAATATGCTTCTGGTTTAGTTACTGATGGTGAGCGCTATAACAAGGTCGTTGATATTTGGTCACGCGCCAATGATCAGGTCGCTAAAGTGATGATGGAAGGTTTAGGTGAAGATGAAGTTGTCAACGCCAAAGGTGAAACGGTAAAACAAAAATCTTTCAATTCCATCTTTATGATGGCTGAGTCTGGAGCTCGGGGTTCTGCTGCGCAAATTAGGCAGTTGGCCGGGATGAGGGGCTTAATGGCAAAGCCAGATGGTTCTATCATTGAGACACCTATTACCGCTAACTTTAGAGAAGGTTTGGATGTTTTACAGTACTTTATTTCCACGCACGGTGCGCGTAAAGGTCTGGCTGATACAGCATTAAAAACAGCAAACTCTGGGTATTTAACGCGTAGATTGGTTGATGTCGCCCAAGATTTGGTGATTTCAGATATTGATTGTGGTACACAAAATGGTTTGACTATGACACCAATTATTGAAGGTGGTGATGTTGTCGAGCCTTTGGTTGAACGCGTGTTAGGAAGGGTTGCAGCTATTGATGTAACCGATCCATCAGGAAATACTGTATTGATTCCTGCTGGAACCATGATCGATGAAAATCTGGTCGCTGTGTTAGAAGATAACGGCATAGACAAAATGCTGGTGCGTTCGGTGATAACCTGTGATTCACGTAAAGGCGTCTGTAGTAAATGTTATGGGCGTGATTTGGGTCGTGGTCATTTGGTCAATATTGGTGAAGCTGTGGGTGTGGTTGCTGCGCAATCAATTGGTGAGCCAGGAACACAGTTGACCATGCGTACTTTCCATATTGGTGGAGCTGCATCACGATCTGCTGCAATTAGTAATGTACAGGTTAAATCAGCCGGTAGTGTTAAATTAAACAATCTAAAAACCGTTAAAAACAGAGAGAATAATCTGGTTGCTGTATCCCGATCTGGAGAAGTAGGGGTTATGGACGACTATGGACGGGAGAGAGAGCGTTATAAAATACCCTATGGTGCTGTTTTATCAACCGTAGACGGTGGTGCAGTTAGCGCCGGGGATATTATTGTTAATTGGGATCCTCATACACATCCTGTTATCACAGAGGTGGATGGTTTTATTCAGTTGCTTGACTTTATGGATGGTATTACCGTTCAAGAGCATTCAGATGAGGTGACTGGTTTGACGTCACGGGTTGTGACTGATCCTAAGCAACGTAGTTCTGCAGGTAAAGAATTGCGACCAATGGTGCGGTTAATCAGTAGTGATGGTGGGCAGATTAATTTGCCTGGTACAGATATCCCTGCGCAATACTTTTTACCCGCTGGCGCTATCGTAGGTGTTAAAGACGGTGGTGAGGTTAAGGTTGGGGACGTATTGGCACGTATTCCACAAGAGTCCAGTAAAACTCGTGATATTACCGGTGGTTTGCCGCGTGTAGCCGATTTGTTTGAAGCGCGTAAAACAAAGGATCCTGCAATACTTGCCGAAGCAACGGGTATGGTAGCTTTTGGTAAAGAAACCAAAGGTAAGCAGCGTGTCATTATCACCGATACAGAAGGTGAGCAATTCGAGACACTTATACCAAAATGGCGTCATATTACTGTTTTTGAGGGTGAGTTTGTTGAGAAGGGTGAAACAATCGCAGAAGGTGAGTTAACGCCACATGATATTTTGCGTCTGCGCGGCATAGAAGAGTTAGCTGACTACTTAGTAAAAGAAATTCAGGATGTATATCGTTTGCAAGGGGTGAAAATCAACGACAAACACATTGAAGCGATTATTCGTCAAATGTTAAGAAAAGTTGAAATTACTGCTTCAGGTGAAACTGATTTTGTTAAAGGTGAGCAGGTTGAGCGTTGTTTGTTGAATGCAGTGAATGATCAAGCTGAGCGGGACGGTAAAATTCCTGCCAGTTACGATTCTATGTTGTTAGGTATAACAAAAGCGTCATTGGCGACTGAATCCTTCATATCAGCGGCTTCTTTCCAGGAGACTACTCGAGTATTAACTGATGCAGCGGTAAGAGGTATCAGCGATGGGTTGTATGGTTTGAAAGAGAATGTGATAGTGGGTCGTTTAATACCAGCTGGTACTGGATTAGCTTATCATGAGCAAAGACGTAAGAAGCATGGTTCCGACTCATTACATGTCGGTGAGGCTTTAAATCAAGTGGTTGAAGCTGTAGATGTTGAAGAAGCGCTTAAACAGGCGTTAAATGTAGAATAGAAAAAAATAAAAAACTCTTGACCTTATGAGCGTGGGGCTGTATTATGCTCTGCTCACATGAGTCAAGAGTTTAGGTCTGGCAGCAGTAATCAGTGTACTGTTTGTGCGCTGGTTCTGTTAGTAACAAATTGCATATCGGAGTAGTTAAGAATGGCCACGATCAATCAGTTGGTCCGTAAGCCTCGTGCTAAGAAAATTGAAAAAACCAATGTACCTGCGTTGGAAGCGTGTCCTCAACGAAGAGGGGTCTGTACTCGTGTATATACCACCACGCCGAAAAAACCAAACTCAGCTTTACGTAAAGTAGCAAGGGTTAGGTTGACAAATGGTTCAGAGGTAAGTAGTTACATTGGTGGTGAAGGGCATAATCTTCAGGAGCATTCCGTGGTTCTGATTAGAGGTGGTCGTGTTAAAGACTTGCCTGGTGTGCGTTATCACGTTGTCCGTGGAAGTCTTGATACCTCAGGTGTTAAGGACAGACGTTGCGGCCGTTCAAAATATGGCGCAAAAAGACCTAAGAAATAAGGCTGGTTAGAAAATGTCTAGAAGAAGAGTTGCTGCAAAAAGAGTAATCAATCCAGATCCACGTTTTGGTAGTGATATGCTATCAAAATTTATGAATATGATCATGGAGCACGGTAAGAAATCTGTAGCTGAAAAAATTGTCTACGGAGCCTTGGATGTGATTGAAGGCAAAGGCCATAAAGAGTCTTTGGAATTGGTCGCAAAAGCTTTGGAAAATGTACAGCCGCGTGTTGAGGTAAAGTCAAGACGGGTAGGCGGTGCTACTTATCAGGTGCCTGTTGAGGTGCGTCCTGCAAGACGTTTGGCATTATCAATGCGTTGGTTGATTGATGCTGCACGGAAAAGAAACGAAAGAACAATGTCTGCAAAGTTGGCTGGTGAATTGCTTGATGCCTCAGAAGGTCGTGGAGCAGCTGCTAAAAAACGTGAAGATACACATAAAATGGCAGAAGCGAACAAGGCATTTGCACATTACCGTTGGTAAGTAAGTATAGAAGGTTGTTGATGTGGCTAGAAAAACGCCTATAGAGCATTACCGTAATATAGGCATCATGGCTCACATAGATGCTGGAAAAACAACCACGACGGAGCGGATCCTGTTTTATACAGGAGTATCTCATAAATTGGGTGAGGTACATGATGGAACTGCAACCATGGATTGGATGGAGCAAGAACAAGAGAGAGGAATAACTATCACCTCAGCCGCAACAACTTGTTTTTGGGCTGGCATGGAAAAGCTTCGTCCGTTGCATCGTATTAATATAATTGATACGCCAGGGCATGTTGATTTTACGATAGAAGTTGAGCGTTCATTACGTGTATTGGATGGTGCTTGTGCTTTGTTTTGTGCTGTAGGTGGAGTAGAGCCGCAGTCAGAAACAGTATGGAGACAGGCAAACAAATATCATGTGCCTAGATTGGCATTCATCAATAAGATGGATAGAACAGGTGCAGATTTTCTGCGCGTTGTTGAGCAAATAAAAACGCGTCTTGGTGCCAAGGTAATTCCTATGCAATTACCAATAGGGGCGGAAGAGACATTTAAAGGCGTCATTGATTTAGTAAGAATGAAAGCCATTTACTGGGATGACTCCAGTATGGGTTTGTTGTTCGAAATAAAAGAGATACCTGCAGAATTACAGGTTGAAGCCCAAAAGTGGCATGATAAATTAATCGATATTGCTGCTGAGGGATCAGAAGAACTCACCGAAAAATATTTGGAAGAAGGTGGGTTGGCAGAAGATGAAATAAAGCTAGGTATCAGAATACAGGTAATTAACAATAATCTGGTTCCAGTATATTGTGGATCTGCATTTAAGAATAAAGGTGTGCAATGTTTGTTAGATGGTGTTCTAGATTTTTTACCATCCCCTGCTGACAAACCTGCTGTAAAAGGTCATGCAGACGGCGATGATGAAACGATAGAGCGCCAGCCCTCTGATGAAGATAAGTTTGCGGCATTAGCCTTCAAAATAGCAACTGATCCGTTTGTTGGGATACTAACATTTATTCGAGTTTACTCCGGAGTAATGAAGTCGGGAGAAACTGTTTTAAATGTTGCAAAAGGTAAAAGAGAGCGGATTGGGCGTATCGTACAGATGCATGCCAATAGCCGAGAAGAAATTGCAGAAGTCAGAGCAGGTGATATAGCTGCTGTGATAGGACTGAAAGAAGTAACCACAGGCGATACATTTTGCGAGCTAAATTCGCCAATTTTGTTGGAAAAAATGGAGTTTCCAGAGCCTGTTATAGCGATAGCCGTTGAGCCAAAAACAAAAGCCGACCAAGATAAAATGGGTGGGGCGTTAAGTCGATTAGCTCAAGAGGATCCTTCGTTTAGAGTAAATACCGACGCAGAGTCAGGTCAAACAATAATTTCAGGAATGGGGGAGCTTCATTTAGAAATAATTGTAGATCGCTTAAAGCGGGAATTTGGTGTTTCCGCTAATGTAGGTACTCCACAGGTTTCATATCGTGAAACGATTAAAAAAACCGTTGAATGTGAAGGGAAATTCATTAGACAAACGGGCGGTAAAGGCCAGTATGGACACGTCTGGTTAAGGCTTGAACCCAAAGCGCTTGGTGAAGGTTACGAGTTTGTAAATGAGTTGGTGGGCGGGGTAATTCCAAAAGAATTTGTCCCGGCTATAAATAAAGGCATACAAGAACAAATGGAAAATGGCATAATAGCGGGTTTTCCGGTTGTTGATGTTAAGGTTAGTTTGTTCGATGGGTCATATCATGATGTGGATTCGAATGAAATGGCTTTCAAAATAGCAGGATCTATGTGCTTCAGGGATGGGGCGGAAGCTGCAAATCCTGTGTTGCTGGAACCCATAATGAAAGTTGAGGTGGTCACACCAGAAGACTATATGGGAGAAGTGGTGGGTGATATAACACGGCGTAGAGGATTAATTCAAGGAATGAATGATGTGCCTGCTGGTAAAACACTTGAATGTGAGGTGCCACTGGCAGAAATGTTTGGATATGCCACCGATTTACGATCGGCTACACAAGGAAGGGCAACGTACAGTATGCAGTTTGAAAAATATAACGAAGCACCTGCAAATATTGCGGAAGCTATTATTAGAAAAGTATCTTGATTCTTTTATAAATATTAGGTATTGACTCATGGCTAAAGAAAAATTTGAAAGAAAAAAACCGCACGTTAACGTTGGCACTATTGGTCACGTTGACCATGGTAAAACAACTTTAACAGCGGCATTAACAAAGGTAATGGCTGAGCTGCAAGGCGGCGAAGTAAAAGCGTTCGATCAAATCGACAACGCACCCGAAGAACGTGCACGTGGTATTACCATTTCGACATCGCACGTTGAGTACGAATCAGCAAACCGTCATTATGCGCATGTTGACTGCCCAGGACACGCTGACTATGTAAAAAACATGATTACGGGTGCTGCGCAAATGGATGGCGCAATTTTGGTCTGTTCAGCAGCGGATGGCCCAATGCCGCAAACACGTGAACATATTCTGTTGTCAAGACAGGTAGGTGTTCCTTACATTGTGGTGTTCTTGAACAAAGCGGACATGGTTGATGATGCCGAATTGATCGAATTAGTTGAGATGGAAATTCGTGAATTATTGAATCAATATGAATTTCCTGGCGACGACACACCAATTATTGTTGGTTCAGCGCTGAAAGCCTTGGAAGGCGAGCAAAGTGAAATTGGTGTACAGTCTGTAGTACGTCTGGTAGAAGCATTGGATAGTTATATTCCGCAACCAGAACGTGCAATTGATGGCAAATTCTTGATGCCTATCGAAGACGTATTTTCAATATCAGGTCGTGGTACAGTTGTAACTGGCCGTGTAGAGCGTGGTATTGTCAAGGTTGGTGAAGAGGTTGAGATTGTGGGTATTAAAGCCACTGTTAAAACAACTTGTACCGGTGTTGAAATGTTCCGCAAATTACTTGATCAAGGTCAGGCTGGTGACAACGTAGGTGTATTATTGCGTGGTACCAAAAGAGATGACGTTGAACGTGGTCAAGTTTTGGCACATGTCAATAGTATTAAACCACATGCACACTTCAAAGCTGAGATCTACGTATTATCAAAAGAAGAGGGTGGTCGTCATACCCCGTTCTTTAATGGATACCGTCCACAGTTTTATTTCCGTACTACTGATGTAACTGGCGCAGTCGATTTACCAGAAGGTGTGGAAATGGTTATGCCTGGTGACAATATAGCGGTAACCGTAAAATTAATTTCACCGATCGCGATGGAAGAAGGTTTACGTTTTGCTATCCGTGAAGGTGGTCGTACCGTGGGTGCAGGTGTTGTTGCATCAATAGTTGAGTAAACAGAATGGCAAATCAAACTATCCGAATTCAATTAAAAGCGTTTGATCATAAATTAATTGATCAATCAGCTGGTGAAATCGTTGAAACCGCAAAGAGAACTGGAGCGCAAGTTAAAGGCCCAATTCCTTTGCCAACAAGAAAAGAGCGTTTTACTATTCTTATATCACCACATGCTAATAAAGATGCGCGTGATCAATATGAATTGAGAACATATAAAAGGTTGCTTGATATTGTTGAGCCGACCGATAAAACCGTAGATGCATTGATGAAACTTGATCTTGCAGCTGGGGTTGATGTCCAAATTAAGCTTAAATAATAGCTAGATATATTTTAGAGGGATTGGCAGATGTCAATAGGTCTTGTAGGTCGTAAATGTGGTATGACCCGAATATTTTGTGAAGATGGCGCTTCTGTGCCTGTGACAGTTTTACATATTGACTCAAATAGAGTCATACAAGTTAAAAGTGTCGAAAATGATGGCTATAGAGCAATTCAGGTTGCTGCAGGCGATTTAAAATCTTCGAAAGTCAATAAAGCAATGGCAGGTCATTATGCTGCCGCAAATGTTACTGCAGGTCATGGCTTGTGGGAATTTAGAATAAACGAAGATGAAGGCGTTGAACTATCTGCCGGTTCCGAATTAAATGTAAATGTATTTTCAGCCGGGCAAGTAGTTGATGTTTGTGGTACAAGCATCGGTAAAGGCTTTGCTGGTACGGTAAAACGCTATAACTTTAGAACGCAAGATGCAACGCACGGTAACTCTAGATCGCATAGGGTGCCAGGTTCAAATGGTATGAACCAAACACCAGGACGTGTTTTTCCTGGTAAAAAAATGTGCGGACACATGGGTGCAGTTAAAACCACAGTGCAAAATTTGACTATTCACTCTGTAGATTTAGAGAGAAATCTGATTTTAGTTAAAGGTGCTGTGCCTGGTGCAAAAGGCGGGGATGTAATTATTACGCCTGCAGTCAAAAAGTCAAATAAAGGTTAAGTTATGAGTTTGCAAGTACCTGCAATCGGTAAAGATGATTCTGCATTACCGCTCGATGTATCCGAAGCGGTTTTTGGACAGGATTACAATGAAACGTTAATTCACCAGTTGGTTACGAAATATCTTGCAACTGCCAGAGCTGGAACAAAAGCGCAAAAAACGCGTTCAGATGTCAGTGGTGGCGGTGCAAAACCATTTAGACAAAAAGGCACAGGTAGAGCGCGTGCGGGTACTACTCGTAGCCCTGTTTGGCGTACAGGTGGTGTTGCTTTTGCTGCTCGGCCTAGATCATATGATCAAAAGTTGAACAAAAAAATGTACAAAGTAGGTATTCGTTCCATCTTTTCTGAATTGCTACGTCAAGACAGAATAGCGGTTTGCAATGATATTAATCCGACTAGCCCTAAAACAAAAGAGTTTCTTGCCAAAATCAAGAATTTTGCTGCTGGTCGTTTATTGATTGTAACTGATGAAATAAATGAGAACTTGATACTTGCAGCCAGAAATTTGCCTTATGTAGCGGTACTCACACCAAGCAGTGTTGATCCAGTTTCTTTAGTTTATGCTGATAAAGTAATCGCTACAACGACTGCTTTGAAACAGATAGAGGAGCGTTTAGCATGAGTTTAAATGAAGTAAAATTGGCAAGTATTTTAGAAGCTCCGATTATTTCGGAGAAAAGCACAAATGTTGGTGATCAAAGCAACCAATATGTGTTCAAAGTTAAAAAATCCGCTACGAAGTTAGAAGTTAAGAAAGCAGTTGAATTGATGTTCAAAGTTGAGGTTGTTTCAGTTCGCGTTCTTAATGTTAAAGGTAAAATAAAACGCTTCGGGCGTTCATTAGGAAAACGTTCAGACTGGAAAAAAGCATATGTAAAATTGCAGTCTGGTCATAGCATTGAATTTGCAACAGCTTAATTAAAGATCAATAGGAGCGGTAGAAAAGCATGGCTATTCTAAAATCAAAACCGACGTCTCCAGGTTCTCGGTTTGTAGTACGTGTACAAAATAATGATTTGCATAAGGGTAAGCCATTTGCACAACTACTAGACAAAAAGAATAACACTGGTGGTCGAAATAATAGCGGTCGAATTACAACACGACATATCGGTGGCGGACATAAACAATTCTACCGTATTGTTGACTTTAAAAGGGATAAAACAGATATTCCTGCAAAAGTTGAAAGAATTGAATACGACCCAAACAGAACTGCAAACATTGCGTTAATCCTGTTTAAGGATGGTGAGCGCAGGTATATTATTGCACCAAAAAATATTGAAATTGGTCAAGAAATACTCAGTTCAGAAACAACTCCAGTTAAACCTGGAAATTGCATGCCCCTACGTAATATGCCTTTAGGTACAACCATACATTGTGTTGAACTTAAACCCGGCAAAGGTGCGCAATTAGCACGTAGTGCAGGTACATCTGTTCAATTAGTAGCCAAAGACGGAGCCTATGTAACCATCCGTTTACGCTCTGGTGAAATGAGAAAAGTGATGTCAGACTGCAAAGGAGTTGTGGGAGAGGTATCAAACTCAGAACACAATCTGATTTCATTAGGAAAAGCTGGTGCAAAACGCTGGCGTGGTGTAAGGCCGACTGTCAGAGGTGTGGCCATGAACCCAGTTGACCATCCACATGGTGGTGGTGAAGGTAGAACATCAGGTGGTAGACATCCTGTTTCACCTTGGGGAACACCTACAAAAGGTTATAAAACTCGCAAAAATAAACGTACTGACAATATGATTGTCAGACGCCGTAAGCAAAAATAAGAGGTAGCAAACGTGCCGCGTTCAATTAAAAAAGGTCCATTTATTGATCATCATCTGCTGAAAAAAGTTGAAGAAGCAGTGAAAGCAAATAATCGGAAACCAATTAAAACCTGGTCAAGAAGATCCATGATTAGCCCTGATATGTTGGGTTTGACCATAGCTGTGCACAATGGCAAACAACATGTTCCTGTTTTGATTTCAGAAAACATGGTCGGTCATAAGTTGGGTGAGTTTTCTCCAACTAGAACCTATAAAGGCCATATTGTCGATAAAAAATCAAGATAAGGAGTTAATGTGGAAGTTTCAGCCAAATTAAGTAACGCACCTTTATCTGCACAAAAAGCCAGATTGGTCGGAGATCAAATCAGAGGTTTACCAGTAGAAAAGGCTCTTAACTTGCTAAGTTTTAGTTCGAAGAAAGCCGCAGGTGTTTTTAAAAAAGTACTCGAATCGGCAATCGCTAACGCTGAGCATAACGAAAGCGCGGATGTTGATGAGTTACATGTATCGACTGTCTTTGTAAATGAAGGGACAGTAATGAAAAGAGTAAGCGCACGAGCAAAAGGTCGTGCCAATCATATACTCAAAAGAACTTGTCACATAACAATCAAAGTAGCAGAAAAATAATCGAGGTAGAAAATGGGTCAAAAAGTTCATCCCACCGGCATACGCCTTGGGATAGTTAAAGATTGGACTTCAAGATGGTATGCAAATAGCCAGAATTACCCGATTCTTCTGTTACAGGATCTTAAAGTTCGCGAATTTATTAAAAAGAAATTAGCGCATGCGTCAGTTAGTAGAGTACAGATTAATAGACCTGCTAATAATGCAAATATTACCGTACATACCGCTAGACCTGGGATTGTTATTGGTAAAAAAGGCGAAGAAATAGATGTTTTAAGACAAGATATTTCTAAAATGATGGGTGTGCCAGTTCAGTTAAATGTTGAAGAAATAAGAAAGCCAGAATTAGATGCTTATCTTGTTGCTGAAAGCATTGCACAGCAATTAGAAAAACGTATTATGTATCGTAGAGCAATGAAACGTGCTGTTACCAATACTATGCGTTTAGGTGCCGAAGGTATCAAGATTACTGTTGCAGGACGTTTAAACGGAGCTGAAATTGCCCGTACTGAATGGTATAGAGAAGGTCGCGTTCCATTGCATACATTGCGTGCCGATATTGATTACGGTACTGCCGAAGCGAAAACCACATACGGAATCATAGGCATAAAAGTCTGGATTTTCAAAGGTGAGGTTTTCGACATGGATGCACATGCGGCATCTCTAAATTCCGAACCTAAGAAATAGTTGAAGGGATAATAAAATGCTTCAGCCTAAAAGAACAAAATTTCGTAAACAACACACTGGCAAAAACAATGGGACTGCATTGCGCGGTTCTTCAGTAAGTTTTGGTGAGTATGGATTAAAGTCAATAAGTCGTGGTAGAATGACTGCCCGCCAAATTGAGGCGGCACGTAGAGCGATTAGTCGGCATGTAAAACGTGGCGGAAAAATCTGGATCAGAGTGTTTCCAGATAAACCCATAACCAAAAAACCATTAGAAGTTAGGATGGGTAAAGGTAAAGGTAGTGTTGAGTATTGGGTAGCACAAATAAAGCCAGGTACCATGCTGTTTGAAATAGAAGGCGTATCTGAAGAGATGGCCCGTGAAGCTTTCGAATTAGCAGCAGCAAAATTGCCTGTTAAAACAACATTTTCGGCACGGACAATATTGTAATGAACGCAACAGAACTACGTAAAAAATCTAAAGACGAACTTAATGCTTCGTTAGTTGAATTAAGTCGTGAACAGTTTAATTTAAGAATGCAAAAAGGAAGTGGTCAACTTGCAAAATCCAGTGAGATTAAACAAGTAAGACGTGATATTGCTCGTATTAATACTGTATTAACTGAATTGGCGAGAGTTTAAGTATGAATACGAATGTAGAAAAAGTCCGCACAGTAACGGGTCGTGTAGTCAGTAATAAAATGGATAAAACTGCCGCAGTACTAGTTGAGAGACTAGTTAAACACCCTGTGTATGGTAAGTATATTAAAAGATCTACAAAGTTTTTGGTACATGATGAAAATAATCAATGCCAAGAAGGTGATATAGTATCCATTGCTTCTTGCAGGCCTATATCCAAACACAAAACATTTAGATTAGTAGAAGTATTAGAAGCTTCTAATAAATAATTAAATTAAAATCAAGTTGGGAATTTCAAAATGATTCAGATGCAAACTAGCCTTGACGTCGCCGATAATAGCGGTGCAAAAAAGGTCATGTGTATCAAAGTATTGGGTGGTTCACATCGGCGCTATGCCGGAATTGGTGACATCATCAAAGTCAGTATTAAAGATGCCATGCCGCGTACAAGGGTTAAAAAAGGTGATGTTTATAACGCTTTAGTGGTAAGAACACGTAAAGGTGTTAGACGTTCAGATGGCTCTATTATTCGATTTGATGGCAATGCCGCAGTTATTTTGAATAACCAATTACAACCAATCGGAACACGTATTTTTGGCCCTGTTACTCGTGAGTTAAGAGGAGATAAATTTATGAAAATTATATCTCTAGCTCCTGAAGTATTGTAAGTAGAAGGTACCAGAAATGCAGAAAATCAGACAAGGTGACGAAGTAATCGTTATTGTTGGAAAAGACAAAGGTAAACAAGGAAAAGTTTCAAAAATTTTAGAAAACAACAAAATTGTTGTAGACGGTGTTAATAAAGTAAAAAAACATCAAAAAGCTAACCCAAATATTGGTGTATCTGGTGGCATTATTGAAAAAAATATGCCTATCGATATTTCAAATATAGCACTATATAATCCTAAGACAAAGAAAGCAGATCGTGTTGGATTTAGATTTGTTGATGGAAAAAAAGTCAGATTTTTTAAGTCAACTAACGAAGTTGTCGGTCTATAAGGTAATATGGCTATGGCTAGACTAGAAGCAAAATATAAAGAAGAAATTGTTCCTGTACTGTTGAAACAATTTGAATATAAATCAATCATGCAAGTTCCTAAAATCACCAAAATTACTCTTAATATGGGTGTTGGTGGCGCAGTGGCAGACAAAAAAGTCATGCAATCAGCTGTGTCTGATATGGAAAAAATTGCTGGACAAAAAGCTGTTATTACGCTTGCACGGAAATCAATTGCTGGTTTCAAAATTCGTGATGATATGCCTATCGGATGTAAAGTTACATTGCGCGGTCCCAAAATGTATGAGTTCTTTGATAGATTAATAACTATATCTATCCCACGTATTCGAGATTTTCGTGGCATGAGTTCTAAAAGTTTTGATGGTCGTGGTAATTACACGTTGGGTATAAAAGAACAAATTATTTTTCCAGAAATCGATTACGATAAAATTGATGCTCTTCGTGGAATGGATATTTGTATTACAACAACGGCACAAACCGATGAAGAAGGTTTGGCATTGTTGAAACTGTTCAATTTTCCATTTAAAAACTAAGGGCGGATAAAATGGCTAAGAAATCAATGATAGCGCGCGAAGTTAAACGCGCCGGTCTAATAAAAAAATATGATGCTAAAAGAAAAGCGCTCAAAGAAATTGTGAGATCGCCCAACTTTACATTTGAAGAAAAAGAAAATGCTCAGCTTCAATTACAAAAATTACCAAGAGACTCAAGTCAATCACGATTACGTAACAGATGTAGTCTAACTGGCCGTCCACATGGTTTTTACAGAAAATTCGGGTTAAGCCGCAATAAACTAAGGGAAGCAACCATGCGTGGTGATGTTCCTGGTTTATCTAAAGCTAGCTGGTAAATCTGGTCAATTTAAGTTTTTGGAGATATAAATATGAGCATGACAGATCCAATAGCAGATATGTTGACCAGAATAAGAAACGGTCAATCTGCTGGTAAAAAAAGCGTAAAAATCCCATCTTCTAAACTCAAAACGGCAATTGCTAAAGTTTTGAAAGAAGAGGGTTATATTGCTGACTATAAGGTCGAAACTAACGGTAATCATTTAGAGATGACCGTTGATTTAAAATATTTTAATGGCGTTCCTGTTATTGAAAATGTAAAAAGAATCAGTCGACCTGGTTTAAGAATATATAAATCAAAGGATGAGCTGCCAAAAGTTTTGGGTGGTCTTGGCATTGCAATTGTCTCAACATCAAATGGTGTAATGACTGATCGAGCTGCACGTGCTATTGGTCACGGCGGCGAAGTTATTTGTACTGTTTGTTAAGGTATTAGGAGTAATTATGTCTAGGGTAGCAAATGCTCCAATTACAATTCCATCTGATGTGCAGATAAGTATAGATGGAAATTTGATGTTGGTTAAAGGAAAATTAGGCCAACTAAACTTTGGTCTTGCTGAATGTCTTGAATTAGATATTCAAGCTGATTTGATAAAAATCAAATGGAACGAAAATATTAAAGATGCTAAGGCGCTAGCAGGCACAGCTAGAGCATCCATAAATAATATGGTTAAAGGTGTATCTGAAGGTTTTGTTAAGAAATTACTTTTAGTAGGTGTTGGTTATAGAGCACAGCTGAAAGAAAATACTTTAACTTTGGCATTAGGTTATTCCAATCCAGTAGAATTTTTGATTCCAGAAGGAGTAACTATTGAGGTACCGACACAAACTGAGCTTTTAGTTAAAGGTAGCGACAAGCAAAAAGTTGGTCAAGTGGCTTCAGAAATTAGAGCGTTGCGCCCCCCAGAACCTTATAAAGGTAAAGGTGTTAGGATTGCCGACGAATATGTTGCTAGAAAAGAAGCTAAGAAAAAATAGGTAAAACGATGGATAAGAAGTCTACCAGATTAAAAAGAGCATTAAAATTAAGAAGTAAGATTAAAAAGTTTGATGTTAATCGACTTACCATACATCGTACTTCTCAACATATTTACGCGCAGGTATTAAGTACTGATGGTAAATCCACGCTTGCTGCGGCATCAACTGTCCAAGCTGAAGTGAAAGGTGCTCTCAAAAATACCAGCAATATTAATGCAGCTTCAGAAGTTGGAAAAGCTATTGCTCAAAAAGCATTAGCAGCAGGCGTCACAGTGGTTGCATTTGATCGCTCTGGTTTTAAATATCATGGTCGCGTGAAGGCATTGGCTGATGCTGCACGTGAAGCTGGATTGAAGTTTTAGGGGAATAGTATGGCAACAGCACCAGCTCAAGGTAGTACAGACGGTTTACAAGAAAAACTAGTAAACGTTAGACGTGTAGCAAAAGTTGTAAAGGGTGGTAGAGTATTTGGCTTTGCTGCGTTAACCGTTGTTGGCGATGGTGATGGGCGGGTAGGATACGGTGTTTCAAAAGCACGTGAGGTACCCGTTGCAATTCAGAAGTCGTTAGAACAAGCGCGTAAAAATATGCGTAAAGTTGCATTAAAAGAAGGTACTTTGCAATACTCGGTTATGTCTAATACAGGCGCCGCTAAAGTATATATGCAACCCGCTTCAGAAGGTACTGGTATTATTGCCGGTGGTGCTATGCGTGCAGTATTTGAAGTGGTTGGCGTGCATAATGTTTTAGCAAAATGCATTGGTACCAATAATCCAATCAATGTTGTTAGAGCAACAATTGATGGCCTTACTTCAATGCATGATGCAAAGCAGATTGCTGCTAAGCGTGGCTTGACAGTTGATCAAATTTTAGGGTAACAGAGATGTTAGGCAAAAAATTAAGTGTAATGATGATTAAGAGCAAACATGGTAGATTGAAAAGTCATCAGCAATGTTTGAAAGGTTTAGGTTTAAGTAGAATACGTCAAGTGGTTGATGTGATTGATACGCCTGAAAATCGCGGCATGATTAATAAAATCGCATATATGCTAAAAGTTGAGGAAGTGTAATGTATTTAAATACTATACAAGCAGCATATGGCGCTAGAAAAAAAATAAAACGTGTGGGCCGTGGTATTGGTTCAACCGATGGTAAAACATGCGGTAGGGGACATAAAGGTCAAAAAGCACGTAGTGGTGGTTACCATAAAGTCGGCTTTGAAGGTGGTCAGATGCCCCTGCAAAGACGCTTACCAAAAGTTGGTTTTACTTCAAGAACAAAAAAATTCAGTGCTGAAGTAAGATTAAGTGAAATTGATTCACTCGGTTTAGTTGAAATTGATTTACAGGTTTTGATAGATAGAAATATTATTCCTGCTATATCTAAAAAAGTTAAACTGGTTAACACAGGTACTGTTTCTAAATCCATCACATTAAAAGGAATCAATGTTACTGACGGTGCTAGGCAAGCTATTGAAGCAGCCGGCGGCAAAGTTGAGGCCTAAGTGACTACAAAAGGGTTTGATGTTTCTGCAGGTAAGTTCCGATTTGGAGAATTAAAATCCAGATTGTTGTTTGTTTTGGGTGCATTTATAGTATACCGAATCGGAGCTCATATTCCAGTGCCGGGGATAGATCCTAATGCATTAGCTGCAATGTTTAAACAGCAATCAGGATCAATTCTTGATATGTTTAACATGTTTTCAGGTGGCGCTCTAATGCGGTTAAGCCTGTTTGCTCTTGGTATTATGCCTTATATATCGGCATCCATTATCATGCAGCTTATGACTATTGTCATACCTGCCATGGAGCAGTTAAAAAAAGAAGGTGAGTCCGGACGTAGAAAGATTTCGCAATTTACCCGTTACGGTACTGTAGTTCTTGCTATGTTTCAGTCAGTAGGGATATCAATTGCTTTGCAAAATCAAACTGCAGGTGGTTTAGCGGTTGTTATTCAGCCTGGTATTGGTTTTGTGATGGTAACAACCATAACATTAGTTACCGGTACTATCTTTTTGATGTGGTTGGGAGAGCAAATTACCGAAAGAGGTATTGGTAATGGTATTTCGCTTATCATTTTTGCGGGTATTGTTTCCGGATTGCCAAATGCAATTCATGGAACTTTAGAGCTAGCTAGTACCGGTGAAATGAATAGTGCGTTTATTATAGTGTTATTCGCATTAGCTATTTTTGTAACAGGTATTGTGGTATTTGTTGAAAGAGGGCAAAGGCGTATCACTATTAATTATCCTAAGAGACAACAGGGTAATAAAGTATATGCAGGTCAGACTTCTTTTCTACCGCTTAAGCTGAATATGGCAGGCGTAATTCCGCCTATTTTTGCATCAAGTATTATTTTATTCCCTGCAACAATTGCTGGCTGGTTTGGTAATATTGATGGGTTTACTTGGCTGCAAGATATTTCGACTGTGTTGTCTCCTGGTCAACCTGTTTATGTTATTTGCTATGCATTGGCAATCATTTTCTTTTGTTTCTTTTATACCGCTTTGGTATTTAATTCAAAGGAAACTGCTGAAAATTTAAAAAAATCAGGTGCTTTTTTACCAGGAATTCGTCCAGGTATACAAACTACAAATTATATTGATAAAGTAATGACTCGCCTGACACTTATTGGCGCTATTTATATAACTTTAATTTGTTTGTTACCTGAATTTCTCATCGTTTATTGGAATGTACCGTTCTCTTTCGGTGGTACCTCGTTGTTAATCATTGTTGTTGTTGTGATGGATTTTATATCGCAAATGCAAACACATTTGATGTCGCAACAGTATGAAGGCCTAATGAAAAAAGCCAACCTTAAAAAATAACGATATTAATCTGGAGTATTTATGAAAGTTCGTGCATCAATTAAAGCAATCTGCAAAAGTTGCAAAATTATTAAACGAAATGGAGTTGTGCGCGTCATCTGTAAAGATGGTAGACACAAACAGCGTCAAGGATAGATTTTTTTGCAATAAAATTCAAAGGCTGTTATAATGGCCTGCTTAACTTTATATTTATAGTACCGATCTTGGGAGTATCTGAATGGCGCGTATTGCCGGTATTAACGTAGCTGATCATAAACATGCGGGAATTGCGTTAACTGCTATTTATGGAATTGGCAGACAAACTGCAAAAAATATCTGCAGTGAAGTTGGTTTCGAGCCAACGCTTAAAATTCGAGATCTTACGGAAGATCAGCTTGAAACAGTCCGTAAGGTAATATCGTCTATGACAGTAGAGGGTGATCTTAGAAGAGAGGTCTCTATGAATATAAAACGGTTAATGGATCTTGGTTGCTATCGTGGCATTAGACACCGCAGAGGGTTGCCACTAAGAGGCCAAAGAACACGGACAAATGCGCGGACTAGAAAAGGTCCACGAAAACCTGTTACTAAATAAGATTTAAGAAATAAGGTAAGTTGATGGCAACTCAAAATCGAGTAAAAAAACGAATTAAAAAAGAAGTGTCGGATGGCATTGTACATGTCCATGCATCCTTTAATAACACTATCGTGACTATAACCGATAGAAAAGGAAATGCACTTTCTTGGGCTACTTCAGGTGGGTCTGGTTTTAGAGGTTCAAGAAAAAGTACCCCATTCGCTGCTCAGGTTGCTGCTGAAAAAGCTGGCGCAGTAGCGCTAGAGTACGGCATGAAAAATCTTGATGTAATGATTAAAGGTCCTGGGCCTGGTCGTGAATCTGCAGTCAGGTCTTTAAATAGCCTTGGCTTTAAAATAACAAATATTGTGGATGTAACACCTATTCCTCACAATGGATGTCGTCCACCAAAAAAACGTCGTGTTTAGGATATATTGGAGTAATTAAATGGCAAGATATCTTGGGCCTGCCTGCAAGTTAAGTAGAAGAGAAGGCACTGATTTATTTCTTAAAAGTAGAGGTAAATCTCTAGAAGGTAAATGCAAACTGGATCAACGACCTGGTCAGCATGGAGCCAAACGGACTAGAAACTCTGATTATGCGATACAGCTACGGGCTAAACAGAGACTACGTAGAATCTACGGAGTACTGGAAACTCAATTCAGAAACTACTATAAAGCAGCTGATTTACAAAAAGGTGCAACAGGCCAAAACTTGTTGAACTTATTAGAATCACGCCTAGACAATGTAGTTTATCGTATGGGTTATGCATCAACACGCGCTGAAGCGAGACAGTTAGTTTCTCATAAAGCTATTGTTGTTAATGATCATACAATTAATATTCCTTCTTATCAGTTAAACGCTGGTGATCAGGTAAAAATTCGAGAAAAAGCAAAAAAACAACAACGTATTAAAGACTCATTGACAGTTACTGAGCAATACGGTTTCCCTGTTTGGGTAGAAGTTAACCCAAAAGAAATGAGTGGGATTTTTAAAGCTGTTCCAGATCGTGCTGATTTAGGCTCTGATATCAACGAACAGTTAGTTGTTGAGCTTTACTCCAAGTAATCAACCCGGGATTTAAACTATGCAGAGTTCTATTGTTGGTCTTTTGAAGCCACGTTTAGTTGAGGTTATCAGCAAAACGGCCAACCATTCGAGAATTGTGATTGAACCTTTAGAACGAGGTTTTGGGCATTCATTAGGTAATGCCTTGCGCAGGGTTATGCTTTCATCAATACCCGGTTGCGCGGTTACCGAAATTGCTATTGAAGGAGTTCTTCACGAATTTTCGACAATAGAAGGTGTTCAGGAAGATGTTATTGACATTATTCTTAACCTTAAAAAGTTAGCTGTTTTATTGCATTCAAAAGATGAAGTTACTCTGTCACTATCCAAAAGTGGTGTCGGTACTGTAACTGCCAGAGATATTGATATTCCACATAATGTGGAAATTGTTAATCCAGATTTGGTTATTGCTAATATTACTTCACCTAGTGCAGCTTTCAATATCAAGATTAAGGTTGAACGTGGCAGAGGATATGTTCCTGCCAGTGTCCGTAAAGAACAATATGATGATGCTCCAGTTGGAGTGTTAATGGTAGATGCTGCTTATAGCCCTATTGTAAAAGTAGCCTATCATGTTGAAAGCACTCGTGTTGAGCAAAGAACCAATCTTGATAAGTTAATCATTGAGTTGGAAACTAACGGTACAGTTGATCCCGAAGAAGTGATCAAGCTAGCTGCTTCAATTTTGCATGACCAATTATCTGTATTTGTTGATTTTGAAAAAGTCAATGAACAGGTAACGGAAGAAGAAATAATTGAAGAACAACCATTTGACCCTGTGTTATTAAGACCAGTGGATGATTTGGAATTAACTGTTCGTTCAGCAAACTGTCTTAAAGCTGAGAATATTTTCTATATTGGTGATCTTATTCAGCGTACTGAGGTTGAATTGCTACGCACACCTAACCTTGGAAAAAAATCGCTTACAGAGATTAAAGACATATTAGCCTTAAAAGGCTTGTCGTTAGGAATGAGATTGGAAAATTGGCCGCCTGAAAACTTGGCCGACCAATCCCAAATTGGAATTTGAATTTAAGGCATTTTAGATATGAGACACCGTAAATCTGGTAGACAGTTAAATAAAAATAGCAGCCACAGAAAAGCATTATTTAGTAATATGGCTTGTTCTTTGTTTAAACATGAGTTAATTAAAACGACTCTACCTAAAGCAAAAGAATTAAGAATGATTGCTGAGCCTCTGATTACCTTATCTAAAATAGATTCTGTAGCAAAAAGACGTTTAGCATTTTCTAAATTACGTGACAGAGATGTTGTTACTAAATTATTTAATGAATTAGGACCACGTTATGGCGCTAGAAATGGTGGCTATTTACGTATTATTAAATGCGGTTTCAGATCCGGTGATGATGCGCCAATGGCGTATGTTGAACTGGTTGATAGACAAGAAACTGTATAACTAAAAAAGTAAAAATGAGCCAGTACGCATTATTTGTGTCTGGTTCATTTTTTTTATCTTTTATTTTTTAGTGTTATTAGTTTCTCCTTAATTTTTATTTCTAATCCGCGATCAACTGGTTCATAGTAGGTTCGCTGTCCCATTTTCTCTGGAAAATAATTTTCTCCTGCTGCATATGCATTTTCTTCATTATGTGCATATCTATAATTAGCGCCGTAACCTAAGTCACTCATCAGTTTTGTTGGAGCATTTCTTAGGTGTATAGGTACCTCTAAAGAACCACTTGTTTTTGCGTCATTCATAGCAGCTTTAAATGCTGTATAAACAGCATTACTTTTAGGTGCACAGGCCAAATATACAATCGCTTGCGCTAAGGATAGTTCACCCTCTGGGCTGCCTAAACGCTCGTAAGCGTTTGTTGCATCCAATGCTACCTGTAGCCCCCTTGGATCAGCATTTCCAATATCTTCTGATGCCATGCGGACTACGCGACGGGCAATATAGAGTGGGTCACACCCGGCACTTATCATTCTGCAAAACCAGTACAATGCTGCATCTGGATCTGTACCTCTTACTGATTTATGTAATGCAGAAATTTGATCATAAAAAATGTCACCTTGTTTATCAAATCGATTTGCTTGCCCTTGTAATACTTCATTAACGACTTGGTAAGTAATGATATCTTCACCATTTACATGTTCAGATAAATCAGCTGCAATTTGTAATATATTCAGGCAACGTCTTGCGTCGCCATCTGCAGCTTTACTGATTAGCTCAATTATTTCAGTGGATATTTTAAGTGGCTTATAACCTAATCCACGTAGGCTATCGCTTAGCACAACATTAATTAAATGTTGTAAGTCTACGCACTCCAAGCTGCGTAACACATAAACACGTAGTCTTGATAGTAATGCATTATTTAATTCAAATGATGGATTTTCGGTCGTTGCACCGAATAAGATGATGGAACCATTTTCGATTGGCCCCAGTAATGAATCTTGTTGGCTTTTAGAAAATCGATGAATTTCATCGATAAACACCACGGTTTGCATGCCTGTTGTGTTTTTAATTTGTGTGGCTTCAGTGACTGCAGCACGAATTTCTTTAACACCAGCCATAACTGCTGAAAGTTCGATAAAATGACTTTCAGTACTTTTTGCAATTATTTGCGCCAAAGTGGTTTTGCCAACACCCGGTGGACCCCAAAATATTAGTGAGTGTAAGACACCGTTTTCTATGGCAATGCGTAGCGATTTACCTTCTGCTAGCAAATGCTGTTGCCCAAACACTTGATCAATATTGCTTGGCCGCATTCGTGTCGCCAATGGCAAGTGCACGTGTTCCTGATTTGTAAATCCTTTATGTATCATCTAATAAACCATGTGTAATTGAATTGTTGTTTACTGATAGAATGAATTTTGTGTCGAATCATAAAATTGATAGGCAATAATGACTTTTTTCTTTAAAATTGCAATATTTTATATTTTCCAAATGGATAGCCATGGATTTAAAGTTTTTAGATTTTGAACAACCAATTGCCGAATTACAAGCTAAGATTGAAGAACTTCGTAAAGTCGAACTCGATAATCATTTTGATATATCTGAAACGCTTAAACAATTAGAGCAAAAGTGTGAAAGTCTAACAGAGACCATATTTTCTGACCTAACTGATTGGCAGATTTCTCAACTTTCCAGACATCCTGGGCGTCCATATACTTTAGATTATATTAAATTAATATTTACTGATTTCCACGAATTACACGGAGACCGTGCCTATGCTGATGATCCAGCCATTGTTTGCGGCTTGGCAAGACTAGAGGGTAAACCGGTTGTAGTTATTGGTCATCAAAAAGGACGTGATACTAAGGAAAAAATTTATCGTAATTTTGGAATGCCGCGGCCTGAAGGCTACCGTAAAGCATTACGGGTAATGAAATTAGCGGAACGTTTTAAATTGCCGATTATTTGTTTAATTGATACTCCGGGTGCTTATCCGGGAATAGATGCGGAAGAGCGCGGTCAAAGTGAAGCCATTGCACGTAATTTGTTTGAAATGACGACACTTAAAACACCTATTATTTGTACTGTAATAGGAGAGGGCGGTTCTGGTGGTGCTTTAGCGATTGGTGTTGGAGATAGGTTGTTAATGCTTGAATACAGTACTTACGCAGTTATTTCTCCGGAAGGTTGCGCATCTATTCTATGGAAAAGTGCCGATAAAGCTCAACTGGCTGCTGAAGCGATGGGAATTACCTCTGATCGTGTCCGTGAGCAAGGTTTTCTTGATGAAGTTATACGTGAGCCTATTGGTGGCGGACATCGTAATTTTTTAAAAGTTGCAATGAGTTTACGTGAAACACTGTTGCGTCATCTTGATGAATTGTATGAAGAATCTAAAAATATGGATTTAATGTTAGATAAACGTTATCAACGTATAATGCGATTTGGCTCGTACCTTGAATAATACTCAGTTTTTTTGATATATTTTAATTTATTTACGAATGGCCGATTTATTCGGCCATTTTTATTTGGATTTTATAGCGGTTTTTTGTAATTTTATCGAGTATTTCACTTGCAGATTTTAAGTATTAACCGCTATGCCGTTTCCTTACTACGTTATTAACGTATTTAAGGCACTTTATTTCAGTCATGAATATTTATTCATTGGGAAAAGTTTATTTTTAACTTACATCCGTGTGATATGGTTAGGCATAGCCATTTATGACCCCATTAAGCTATGAATTAATTTCGCAGTATTTGCCGCGTAACACAAATAACATTTACATTGCCTATAGCGGTGGTATTGATTCACATGTATTGCTACATTTGTTAGCGACACATTTACCTATAAAGACAAAAATAATTGCTGTTTATGTGCATCACGGCTTGCAATTGGTTGCTGATGACTGGTGTCGACACTGTCAGCAGCAATGTGCATTGCTAGATGTTAATTTTAAAGCACTCTATGTTGATGCTAAGGCGCTTGCTGGCGAAAGTCCAGAAGCCGCAGCACGTAATGCTCGTTATGCAGTGTTACGGCCATTAATCCAAGCTGATGATGTATTAGTATTGGCACATCATCGAGAAGATCAATTAGAAACCTTATTACTACAATTATTTAGAGGCAGTGGGATACAAGGTTTAGCAGCCATGCCACCCGTTTTGCAATTTGGACTTGGTAATATGTTACGTCCATTACTGAATATATCTAAACAAGACATTCACGAATATGCCAATCGATTTAAATTGGATTGGGTAGAAGATCCAAGCAATGCCTGTAGTGATTTTGATCGTAATTATTTACGTAATGAAATAGTGCCGTTGCTCAAATTGCGTTGGCCTTCCTTAGATAAAACGATAGCGCGTACTGCTAATCATTGTGCTGCCGCGTTAGAAGTACTTGATAATTGGGCCATTCAGCAACTACCTACTGTTTTTGATGAAAAAGATCACACGTTGTTGATAAATAAATTACATCAATACTCATCGAATCAAAGAAATTGTTTATTACGCTATTGGTTTAAGTTAATGGGTTTAAAGTCACCCAGTCAAGCCGTTTTGGAAACAATTACCCAGCAAGTCATTCTTGCAAAACTCACATCCGAGCCACAAGTGTTTGTTCAGGGTAACTATATACGTAAATATCGCCAAAAATTGTATTGTATTGCCAGTACCTATTTTCAGATACATTCTGAACCAAGGGTATGGCATAAGCAACATCAGGTTATGCAGCTAATAAATGGTTCTTATTTGACGAGGATTACATCTTCACAGGGTATAGATCAGAAGTTATGGAATTCGCATACTGTGTATATCGATTATCGACGTGGTGGCGAAAAGCTTAAATTACCTGGTAGACAGGGGAGTCATTGTTTGAAAAAACTCTATCAAGAAGCCGATATGCCCCCCTGGGAACGCAATGTTCGGCCTTTGATTTATTTAGATGATCGATTGGTCGCTGTGGCAGGATTGTGGATAGCTGAATGGGCGTGGCATCAGGACTCCAATGCCTGTTATTCAATTAACTGGCAGCCCCAGTCGGATTTTAGTCATTAAATATATTGCTGAGTGATCAACAATATTTACCCAGTTATGGGAAACTTTCTAGTTAGTGAAAGTTGCTATAAATCTTATTTTCAGTGATTGAATTAACGGTTTTTCTTGGAACTGCTAAAGTTATGTAATAGGGCTCCATTTTTTCGTTGAGCTTTTGGAGCCGTATCTAAGATTTGTACACCTTTTGATAATTTGAGGATGATGTTATGTTGAATATAATAAATTATTATGAACAGTTGGTTACTGATCAGCTTTGGAAGCTTTCCTCTGAATCAGGTTCTTTGCTTAGCCAAGCTGCGCTTGAAGATATTGCTTGTCTTAGCTTGAATAAACTGCCACCTTGTTATGTACGTAATCCAATTGATAAAGGGGCAAATATGACTGATTTACATTATCAGGAAATGTGTGAAGCGGTTAGTAATGCAATTTCCCAGTCATTAATCAAAGTCAAGAGCAGACCACATGACGAGCGAGAGAAGTGATCTAGTTATTGATTTTATTTAAGGCAGAGGCAGGGTTATCGGCGTGGATACTGATTACGCCTTTGATAACCCTGATCTGCTTCAAAATCAATAATAGTGTTATTAAAATAATCCGCTGATAACACCATCATCACTGATATCAATCCGCTCAGCTGCCGGCGTTTTCGGTAGACCTGGCATGGTCATCATATCACCAGCAATTGCGACTATAAAACCCGCTCCGTTAGCTAAGCGCACCTCGCTGATTTCCACATTGTGGTTAGAAGGAGCGCCTTTTGCGTTTGGGTTAGTCGAAAACGACATTTGCGTTTTGGCCATACAGATAGGAAAATCACCATAATTAATTTGTAAGGCTTTAATATCCGCCAATACTTTGGGGCTGGCACTGATACTTTTGGCACCATACAGCTTGGTGGCAATGGCAGAGATCTTATCCCACAAGGGCAACTCTGTAGGATACACAAATTTAAAGCTTGGTTCGCGCTGATCTACAATATTTATAATTGCTTGAGCCAGTTCTTCTGCACCCGCTCCTCCTTGCGCCCAATGTTTGGCAACGATGCTATTTGCACCGACGGCTTTACATTTTTGTTGAAGTAAATTAATTTCTGCTTCAGTGTCGAAAGTGAAATGGTTGATGCAGATAACGCAAGGTAAGCCATAATGATCTGTTATATTATTCAAATGACGTTCCAGATTCGCAAAACCGTTTGCCAATGCTTCTATATTTTCAACATTTAGATTTTCTTTTGCCACACCACCATGAAATTTTAAAGCGCGTACAGTCGCAACAAGAACGACTGCTGATGGTTTTAATCCCGACATCCTGCATTTTATATCGATAAACTTTTCTGCGCCTAAGTCGGCACCGAAGCCTGCTTCGGTCACTGCATAATCAGCCAGTTTAAGAGCCGTTTTGGTGGCAGTGACAGTGTTGCAGCCATGAGCGATATTTGCAAATGGCCCACCATGAATTATCGCAATATTGTTTTCTAGGGTTTGCACCAGATTGGGTTTAATGGCATCTTTGAGTATGGCGGCCATAGCGCCTTGGGCATTTAAATCACTGGCATAAACGGGTGTTGTTTTATCTGTTTTATAACCGATAACAATCTTGCCTAAACGTGCTTTTAAATCTGCGCGACTGGTAGCCAGACATAAAATGGCCATTACTTCAGAGGCTACTACTATGTCAAATCCGTCTTCGCGAACATAGCCGTTAGCGACGCCGCCTTGACCTATAGTGATTTTGCGCAGCGCCCTGTCATTCATATCAATGACCCGTTTCCATTGAATCCGGCGGGGATCGATATTCAGAGTGTTGCCATGATTAATGTGATTATCAATTAAGGCTGATAGTAAGTTATGTGCAACGCCGATAGCATGAAAATCACCTGTAAAATGTAAATTGATATCCTCCATAGGCACAACTTGAGCATATCCGCCACCCGCTGCCCCCCCTTTTACACCGAAACAAGGGCCTAAAGAAGGTTCACGCAAGCAAATAATGGTTTTTTTGCCTAAGCGATTTAAGGCATCACCCAAACCAACCGTGGTAGTGGTTTTACCTTCCCCGGCGGGGGTTGGGCTAATTGCAGTAACCAGGATTAATTTGCCATCCGGTTTGTCGGCTAGTGAGTTGACATATTCTAGAGAAAGCTTGGCTTTGTAATGACCGTATGGATCTAAATGTTCGAAAGGTATTCCAAATTTTTCGCTAGCCAAATCAATGATTGGCCGCATTTTCGCTTGTTGGGCAATTTCAATGTCTGACATGATTGTTTTCCATTTGCAAGTAAGTAACCGTTATGATTTGTATACGGGGTAACGTGCACATAACAAATGTACTTTCTCGCGTACTGTGTTAATGACGTTCTCATCATCAATATTATCCATTACATCACACATTAAATGGGCAATTTCACACATTTGATCTTCCTTAAATCCACGCGTAGTGGGGGCCGGAGTGCCAACGCGGATGCCGCTGGTAACGAAAGGCGATTGTGGATCATTGGGTACTGCATTTTTGTTTACAGTGATATGTGCTCGGCCAAGCGCTGCATCCGCTGCTTTGCCAGTGAGTCCTTTGCTGATTAGTGATACCAGCATTAAATGATTATCTGTACCGCCGGACACAACATTAAAACCACGTTTGATAAATACCTCTGCCATTGCTTGGGCATTTTTAACCACTTGTTGTTGATAAAGTTTAAATTCGGGTGTTAATGCCTCTTTAAATGCGACAGCCTTAGCGGCAATCACATGCATTAAAGGGCCACCCTGAATGCCAGGAAAAATATTGGAGTTAATTTTTTTTTCTAATTCAGGGTTGCTTTTACACAAAATCAGCCCGCCACGAGGTCCGCGTAGTGATTTATGGGTGGTACTGGTCACAACGTCCGCTATGGGAACTGGGTTAGGATAAAGTCCAGCCGCAACCAGTCCTGCAACATGTGCCATATCAACCACCAAATAAGCGCCTACTTTATCAGCAATGTCACGGAAACGTTGCCAGTCCCAAATACGCGAATAAGCCGAGAATCCAGCAATGATCATTTTGGGCTTATGGGTAAGTGCCAGAGATTCAACTTGGTCGTAATCAATTTCTCCGCTAACTGGGTGCAGACCATATTGGATGGCGTTGTATATTTTGCCTGAGAAATTAGGTTTTGCACCATGCGTTAAATGTCCTCCATCAGCTAAACTAAGGCCGAGAATAGTATCGCCAGGTTGTATCAATGACATAAAAACAGCCATGTTTGCTTGGGAACCTGAATGTGGTTGCACATTCGCATAATCAGCCCCAAATAATTCTTTGGCACGGTCGATAGCTAGTTGTTCAACTATATCAACGTATTCGCATCCACCATAGTAACGTTTATCGGGATAACCCTCGGCGTATTTATTGGTCAATAAAGACCCTTGAGCTTCTAATACTCGAGGACTGGCATAGTTTTCGGATGCAATCAGTTCAATATGATCTTCCTGGCGTTGACGCTCCTGTTCCATGGCCTGAAATAACTCATTGTCAAAACCCGAAATGGTCATCGATTTGTTAAACATGGTTTTTTTTCCTCAAGCTAGTTTTATTATTCGTGAATGGGGTAGAGTAACAAGATCTGCAAGTCGGCAACATTGGTGCCTGTTGCGCCAGTTATATATAAATTGTTAGTCGCTTTAAGAGCGGTATAGGCATCATGTCTGTTCAGTATTGCTATTGGGTCAATGTTTGCATGGCGCATACGCAGTAATGTTTCGTCGTTTACGATTGCCCCTGCCGCATCGGTAGGTCCATCCCGTCCATCTGTGCCTGCACTTAAAAATGTCCAGTCGCCCCTTAAAGCTAATTCTTCAGCGGCTAAGGCAAAAGCTAAGGCCAGTTCTTGATTTCGCCCTCCTTTGCCACAAGCATTGGATAATGTTACCGTAGTTTCACCGCCAGCGATAATTGCAGTTGCTTGTTTTAAACCCAGAGACTGACATTTTTTGGCATACAGAGCTAAAGATTTGGCGACCGAACGTGCTTCACCACATAATTGATTGCTATATAAATCTACAGAAAATCCCTGCTCTTTAGCATAAATGCAGGCAGCATCCACGCTAATGGCGTTACTACCAATTAGTGTATAAGCCTTATTTTTGAAAAAAGAGGCATCAGATTTTGGCGTTTCTGGGTATAGTTGCAGTTTGCCAAGTTGTAAATGATTTTGTACTGAAAACGGAATATTTCCCCAAACCTGATACGATTTAAGTACCTTGATTGCGTCACTAAAGTAAGTGTCATCGGCAACAGTGGGGCCGCTGGCTATGGTGCTGACATCGTCGCCCAAAACATCAGACAGTATTAAAGCATGTAAATCGGCATCTGCAGCGAGTTGCGCCATGCCTCCACCTTTAAGTTGTGATAAATGTTTGCGTACGCAGTTTATCTCGTTAATGCTGGCTCCACACGCTAGTAACAAATTGGTGGTTTCAATCTTTTCTGCTAATGTAATGGCAGGAACAGGAGAAGGCAGTAATGCAGATCCGCCTCCAGATACCAATATTAGAACTAATTCTTTCTGTTGAGCCTGTTTTAAGCGTTCCGTAATGTAGTTTGCAGCCTGTAAACCCGCTGTATCAGGCAAAGGGTGTCCTGCACCAAAAACATCAAAGTTATCAATAGTAAAAACATTATCATAGGTAGTGACAGCAATACCTCGGCCAGCCAGGAGATGAGCAGGGATACATTCCTGTGCAGCGAGTGCCATTGTGCATGCTGCTTTGCCAAATGCGATTAAATGGATGCGTTGCCATGAGCCAGTGCGCTGTTGAACATCGCCATGTGTATTCAGACCAATTTGCAGTTGGTTATTCTGTATATGTAAGCAGTTTCTTACGGCCTGTTGGGGATCGGCAGCAGCAACACCTGCTTGAAAAATAGCAGTAATTTTTTGATGTGGTAGAGAAGTGCTATTTGGCATTTTGTAGTGCTAATTAGAGTAACTACAAAAAATGTGTGTAACAAAGTGTTGCAGATTCATGTGTTTTTGCAAAAAATGCTGGATGGTTATTGGCAGATTATTTTCTATTGAAGTTGAATAAAAACGGGTCAAAAGGGGGGTTAGTTGTTTTTGTTCATTTGCTTTGCTAGTTCAAAGATGATTTCCGCATCAAGTACCTGTTTATTATCTGTAAAAAGTTTAGCTATACAGGCTCTATGCAAAGCCAGTTTCAAAGTGCCGAAGCCTATTGCTCCCCAGATCACTTTATCGTTGTAACATTGACCTTTGTCCATTACGCTGCTACCACCTATACCGAGCGGTGGTGTGGCATTCGCATCTGCCATTAATTCAATGTGCGGATTGTTAAGCCAATGCTCTTGTCTCAATAGTTCAACACCAGTAGCTCCAGTACAAAGTACAATATTTGCATTTTCTATGGCAATGGCACGACTATCATAATCAGAAGCTTGAACAGGGGTTAAGTCAACATTAAAGCGTTCTTTCATCGCGTAACAAACTCTTTCGGCATTAGCAAGCAGTCTGGATGTAATGCTAACCTCAGCGCCTTCCAATGCTAGCATGGCTGCTGCTCGTTGTCCTACTGGGCCTGTGCCTGCCAATACAACTGCTTTTTTCTTGGCGATATTGCCTTTGCTCACTAATTTCGCAACTACAGCTGCCGCAGTGGTATTGCTGCCATTGCTATCCAGCATCACTGAGACTTGAAACCCAGGAAAGAAGTGGTTAAGCACCGTGTTTAGGAGTTGCTGTCCTGCAAGCATATTACTTCCACCGATGAAAATAGCAGTATTTTTCTTATCTTTGGGGGCACGCGTAAAAATGGTACCGTCTATTAATGCAGCTACATTGTCAGGGGTAATATTGCCCAGCCCGATTACATGGTCGGCTCCACCGTCATAAGCAACAACGGTATCAAAGGTCGAAGGATGGGTATCGGTGTCAAATTGAAATAACAGCTTTTTCATTAACGTTTTTTATATTTTATGGGGTAGTGATAGTTGGTAGTTGTATTTTTTGCAGAGTTTATTATACAGGATAATAAATTTATCACCTCTGCAAAGCAGCATTGTAATTAGTGAAGTTTCAACTAGGCTTGTTGCAAAGCATACGCGCTATTCAATGTTATCAATTTTATAGGGTAGGAAAAAAGTCGCATCAACCATTTAAGCGAAAAACAGAAAAATCGCAATTATTGATTGTTTGGGGTAAAGCTTTGTGTCATATTGCTAAAGTAAGTTTTTATTTAAATTAATAGAAATAAGGGAATCAAATGAAGACCCCCGTTGAAATTGTGGTAACAGGCGCAGCTGGTCAAATTAGTTATTCATTATTATTCAGGTTAGCTGCAGGTGAATTATTAGGCCCAGATCAGCCAATAGTTTTGAGATTATTAGAAATTACCCCGGCGTTAGGTATGCTGGACGGTGTTTTAATGGAACTATACGATTGTGCTTATCCGTTGTTACACAAAATTGTAGTAACCGATAATCCGAGAGAAGCATTTTCGGGGGTAGATTATGCTTTTTTAGTGGGCGCTAAGCCACGTAAACAGGGTATGTTAAGAAGTGATTTATTACAGCAGAATGCGGAAATTTTTGCAGTACAAGGACGGATTTTGAATGAAGTTGCAAATCGTAAAGTAAAGGTATTGATAACAGGTAATCCAGCAAACACCAACGCATTAATTGCTATTAAGAATGCACCCGATTTAGAACCTGATTGTTTTGCAGCAATGACTATGCTTGATCATACCCGTGCAATTAGTCAACTGGCTTTAAAGTGTGGATTAGCGACTACCTGTATAAAAAATGTTACGGTCTGGGGTAATCACTCCTGTACCCAATATCCGGATTTACATCATGCCAAGGTAAATGGTATTGATGCTTTAAGTTTGGTGGATAATAGTTGGTTTCTGAATGAATTTATTCCAACTGTGCAATATAGAGGTACGGAAGTTATCAAAGCTCGCGGTCAATCGAGTGCAGCGTCGGCAGCGAATGCTGCGATTGTGCATATGCGTAAGATTATTGAGGGAACAGACCCTGGCGATTGGGTAAGTATGGCGGTTGCCTCAGATGGTAGTTATGGTATTGCAGAAGGCTTAGTTTATTCTTTTCCGGTTACCGTAAAAGAAGGTCGTGTGAATATTGTTAAGGGACTAGATTTAAATGAATTTAGTTTACATAGATTAAAACTTAACGAGCAAGAATTAAAAGAAGAACGAGATGCCATTAAACATTTGCTCTAGTTATATTTTCAGGATTTTACATTATTAATATTAATTAATGGCTTATAACAATTGAATATGCTTATAAACGTGTGGTGAGGAAGTTTTATTTTATATTGTCTGTAGAGTTGTTATGCGTAATATTGGGTATTCTGACCAATTGAAACGCTAGTTGCAGTGACAATAAAAAATAACGTGAACAACATCACTCGATGGATATTAATGTCAGTTCATTATTCATATTGATGTTAGATTGTGTAAATCAGAAAATGTTTTAGGAGACAAATGTGGCAACTATTCTTGCAGTCGATGATTCAGCCTCTATGCGGCAAATGGTATCTTTTACACTTAAAGGTGCGGGGTACAATGTAGTCGAAGCCGTTGATGGTTTAGATGCGTTGAATAAAGCTAAAGCTCAGACTTTTGATTGCGTAGTGACTGATGTGAATATGCCTAATAAAGATGGCATAAGTTTGATAAAAGATCTCAGAGCTTTACCAAATTATAAATTTACTCCCATGTTGATGTTGACTACCGAATCAGGTATGGACAAAAAGCAGCAAGGAAAAGATGCAGGTGCTACTGGGTGGATTGTTAAACCGTTTAACCCAGATCAGCTACTAAAAACTATAAAAAAAGTAATGGAATAAACTCAAATTAACAGCGGATAAATCTATGTCTATCGATATGGTACAGTTCCATCAAGTATTTTTCGAAGAAAGTTTCGAAGGCTTGGATACCATGGAATCGGGATTACTTAATCTTGATATGGGTGATGTAGATGTTGATGAAATCAATACAATTTTCAGGGCTGCACATTCTATTAAAGGCGGTAGTGGTACTTTTGGCTTTAGCGCGGTTTCTGATTTCACCCATGTGATGGAAACCATGCTCGATGAAATGCGAGATGGTCGCAGAAAAGTGACTAAACCTGCCATAGATGTACTCTTGGGCTCAGTTGATTGCCTTAGAGAAATGTTACGTGCGATACAAAATGAGGATGAAATTAATCTGGTTAGTGTAGCCGAACATAAAGCAGCACTGGAAAATGCGTTAAATAATACTGATGTTAATTCTTCGCAATCTGATCAATTCATACCCCCCCTTATTAATGTCGCAACACCAGTAGCTGCCGATTCTCAAGTTGAAGGCTGGGTAATCTCTTTCAGTCCGCATGTTAATTTATTAAGGACAGGAAACGATCCAGTGCGGATGTTCAGAGAACTGGCAGAGTTGGGTGATTTTACCGTTAATGTCGATTTACAAGGTGTGCCTGATCTTTATGATCTGGATGCAGAAGATTGCCATTTATCGTGGAAATTGATTGTAAATGGTGCCATATCCGCTCATGCAATTGATGAAGTTTTCGATTGGGTTGAAGATGAATGTGATTTAGCAAAGCAGGCAATTTATTCGCAAATGGCTACTCATTTGCCTGATGTCAATATCAGCGATGTTTCTCTAAATGTTATTGCTTCTGTTGCCGAGTTAAGCAACAAAACTGAGATTATTCAACATGCAGAGGTTATCCATAAAGAAGATAAAGACGAAAGTAAATCTTCTGTTGCAAAAGTTTCCAATTCCATTCGTGTCGATACCGGTAAAATCGATACTCTTATTAATATGGTGGGTGAACTAGTCATAACGCAGTCTATGCTTAGTCTGGTTGGCGAGCATTTTGAAGTCACTAAGCTTGATCAATTAAAAAACGGACTTTCCCAGTTAGAGCGACATACCCGGGAGCTACAGGAAAGCGTAATGAATATCCGTATGTTGCCAATTAGCTTTGTATTTAGTCGATTTCCACGAATGGCAAGGGATATCAGTAGCAAACTGGGTAAAAAAATTGATCTCAAATTGATTGGAGAAAATACTGAAGTTGATAAAACTGTTGTTGAATTGTTAAGCGATCCTTTAGTGCATCTGGTCAGGAATAGCCTTGATCATGGTATCGAAATGCCAGAAGTCAGGCTGGCTGCAGGCAAATCCGAAACAGGAACAGTTATTCTTGAAGCCTATCATCGTGGTGGCAATATTGTTATCGAAGTGCGAGATGATGGTAAAGGCCTCGATAAAGGCATGTTGCGTGCCAAAGCGATTGAAAAAGGGCTAATTGCTACTGATGCTGTTTTAACGGATAAGCAAACCTATGAATTGATTTTTATGCCTGGTTTTTCAACCGCTGAAAAACTGACTGATATATCTGGGCGCGGTGTTGGTATGGATGTTGTGCGTCGCAATATACAGGCATTAGGTGGAAATATTGAAATTATTTCTGAATTAGGCAAGGGATCAACCATTGCAATTCATCTGCCATTAACCCTTGCGATTTTGGATGGGCAATCCATTGCCGTGGGAGATGAGATTTACATATTACCTTTGGGTTCAATTGTCGAGTCGCTGAATATCAAAGAAGATCGGATAAATCGAGTAGGCGGTAAAGGTGAAACTTTTCTGTTACGCGGAATATATTTGCCGATTATCAGATTACACGAGATTTTTAACGTACCGAATGTTAAAGCCACTAAGCTAACGGAAGGTTTATTAGTGGTGGTTGAAGGGCAAGGTGAGCGTTACGGATTGTTTGTAGATGACTTGTTAGGGCAGCAACAAGTTGTCATAAAATCGCTAGAAGCCAATTATCGCCGTGTTGAAGGCGTTTCTGCCGCAACGATATTGGGAGATGGTTCAGTCGCTCTAATCCTCGACATTCCCGGTTTGGTACGTTTGTCCAATCAATAAATGCAGGAAAATACGATGACCGAACTGAATAATCTCATAGGCAGTGAATTTTCGGATACGAATAGTTTACAGTTCCTAAGTTTTACCTTGGGTAATGAAGAGTATGGTGTTGATATTTTACGCGTTCAGGAAATTCGTAGTTGGGAGCCCGTGTCACGTATACCAAACGTACCGGCCTATGAAAAAGGAGTTGTCAATCTAAGAGGTTCTATTGTACCTATTATTGATCTTCGTGAAAGATTCAATTTGGACAATATTGTCTATACTCCTTTAACTGTAGTTGTCGTCTTACAAGCACATTTTGAAGCGAAAACTCGCATCATGGGTATCGTAGTCGATACGGTTTCAGATGTGATAAATGTTGATAAAAAAAATATCCAAATATCACCCACTTTTGGTACTAAAGTAAGTACTGAATTTATCAATGGGTTGGTTTCGGTAAATGAGCGGATGTTGATACTTTTGGATGTCGATAAATTATTAAAACTGGAGGGTGTGACTGATGAACATGACAATTATTCTTAGGCCTGTCTCCTTTCAAGTTTTTATGGAGAATTTGTAATGAAACATAATACCCCTGTAACTGACCGCGAAGTTTTGATGAAGGATAATACCATCCTGGTTACCAAAACTGATCTCAAAGGGAAAATCACATTTGCAAATGATGACTTTATTGAAATAAGTGGTTTTACAGCCGAAGAGTTAATTGGCTCTGATCATAATATTGTACGTCATCCTGATATGCCTGTTGAAGCATTTGCAGACCTGTGGGCAACGATTAATCAGGGTAAGCCCTGGCGACAACTTGTCAAGAACAGGACTAAAGCGGGGGATTATTATTGGGTTGAAGCCAATGTTACACCCATATACAAAAATAATAATATTGAGGGATTCTTATCTGTAAGATACAGCCCAAGTCGTGATGAAATTCGATGTTCAGAACAATTCTATGATCAATTACGTAACCATAAAGCCACTATCAGGCCCAGTGGCTTTTTTGAAAAAATCAATTTCATTAAAAGATTATCAGTAAAGAATAAGTTAATTATTTCTAGTTTATTTTTTTTGGTGCCTGCTTTGCTTGCAATTCTTTGGGTTGTCAAAGAAAAAAATATGATTATTGAGTTTGCGCAACAAGAAGTTTTGGGTACCGAATATCACATTGCATTTACTGGGTTATTGCTACATATTGGTGACTATAGTGGTATTTCAAACCAAAATATAAAAATAGATACTTCAGCAGTTGAGCAAATTCGGCACATTATTGATGCAGATATTACTGTATTGGATAGTTTGGATACTAAATATGGTGAGATTCTAAAAACCAGCCAAGCCTGGCGCGCAATTAAACAAAATTGGGTAACTCTGTCTACAGAAAATACAACGCTGTTAACTGCTGAAGATATTTACCAAAAACAAAGCAAATTTATTGAATCCTTATATACGTTTATTGGCGAGCTAAACGATCACTCCAATTTGATACTTGATCCAGATTTGGATAGTTACTGGTTGATGGACATGAACTCTATCAAACTCCCAGAGTTGGTGGAGAGGCTCGTATTTTTAAGAAGTTATTTGGCCCTAAATTACAATAGCCAATTGCTTACGGAGAAACAGAAAATAGATTTAATGGTTAAATATCAGTTGGCGCAGACATTATTTGACAAAGCAACAGAATCTGCTGCAAAGGCGACACACTATAATGATACCGTAGCTGCAGCTGTTAGTGTCAAACGGGCAAGTTTTGAATCAGTGGTTCAACAATATTTAAAAGATATCCGCTCAAATTTAATTGAAGGCGAGAGCACCGCTAGTTCCAGCGAGCAGTATTTTAATGCTGGCACTAAAGCCATCCAGAGTGTTGAAAACTTATATATTGTTGGAGAAAATAGTTTAAAGCAATTATTAGAAAATCGGATTCATAAAGTTGAACAAGAAAAATGGGAACTACTTGCCATTGTCTTTACTTTGTTGTTTTGTAACTATTCAGCGTAAATAATTAAAAAAAAGCTTGACAAGGTTTTTGGTCGAAAAATAAAAAATTCAGTGAACTGCCAGCTTGTAGTGGAATGACGTATTTAGCTACGCATTCGGCAACTACAATTCCTCAATTGCAACATTAAATAGAAGGGTAGTGACTCTTGGTCGTTCGTGGCCTACATCGCAACCTCGAAGGCAAAAATCGACTTTTAAAACTGGCCTTATAATACCGCTAACAGTAACGGTTTAGCGGTATATTAGTTTGACTGTCGATAATATCAACATTGAAGACACCATCAAAAAAGTTCAGCAACTGATCGCTGATGAAGAGCATATGTCATCAGCTTTGCGTGCGACCTTAGAAGTCATGATCATGCTGATTCAAATAATGGCTAATCGTTTAAGCCTGACTAGCCGAAATAGCAGCAAACCGCCTTCTACGGATCGTTTTAAAGATCAAGACAAAGTCAGTGGCGATGACGAGAACAAAGGCAAAAATAGAAAGCGCGGTGGGCAGTTCGGTCGGATAGGTACAACTTTAAAAAAAGTGGACGATCCCGATGAAATTGAAATTCTGGAATTAGATCGGGCGACTTTACCACCAGGGAACTATCAGGAAGTTGGTTTTGAGATCCGCCAAGTATTTGATATTGAGATTCAGCGCCTTGTGACCGAATACCGCGCTCAAGTTCTGGAAGATCAATTTGGCAAACGTTTTACAGCCTCTTTTCCGGTTGAAGTCACTAAAGCGGTGCAATACGGGAATGGCGTCAAAGCACAGGCCGTGTATTTGTCTCAATATCAACTCATTCCCTACCAACGTGTTCAAGAGCAATTTCAGGATCAATTCCAACTACCGATCAGTGTCGGCTCAATCTTTGAATTTAACCAGCAAGCTTATCATTTGCTCGAACAATTTGAATTGAAACTCATCACGAAAATACTCGCCTCGTCCCTATTGCATTCCGATGAGACCGGGATCAACATCAATGGGAAAAATCATTGGCTGCACTGTATTTCGAACCAGCAATGGACGCTCTTTTACGCCCACGCCAAACGCGGCATGGAAGCAATAACCGCTATGAATGTTTTAACCCGTTTTACAGGTATTCTCTGCCACGATCACTGGAAGCCCTATTTCCAGTTGAACTGCCTGCATGCCTTATGTAACGCTCACCATTTGCGCGAGCTGACCTATGCCGAAGAACAAGAGAACCAAGCATGGGCTAAGGATATGCGAGAGTTGCTTGTTTCTATCAATGAGGCTGTTAAGGCCCAGGGCGGTGTTTTATCCGATTCTATAGCGGCAGGCTATACCGATCAATATCGGGCAATTCTTAAAGAGGCTGAGCAGGAATGTCCTCCCCCGCTCCCAGAGAGAAAGGAAGGACAACGGGGACGACTTAAACGCAGTAAATCGCGAAACTTATTGGAGCGGTTAATCAACTTTGAGCAGCAAACCTTAAGGTTTATGACTGATGCCAAGGTACCCTTTACCAATAACCAAGGAGAGAACGACATCAGAATGACCAAGGTTCACCAAAAGATTTCAGGCTGTTTTCGTAGTCAGGAAGGTGCTGATATTTTTTGCCGTGTTCGAAGTTATTTATCAACATGCCGGAAAAACAACATATCAGCCAGCGAAGCGTTGACACTGCTCTTTAATGGCAAATTGCCGGATTTTATACGGTGACGACCAAAATTCGCTGAGCGTGATAAATTACGCTGAATAGTTACGTTGTTTTTTGCATTAACTATTGCTTTTTTTGTTATCAGACATATTGCCAAAAGTATTAATGTTGTGAATAGTGTGTTCAGTCGCTTAGCCAATGATCATTATAAAAACCGCATTAATCTGGATGAAGCTGATGAGTTTGGCGAGATGTTGAGGGGGTTGCAGAATATGCAAATCAAGTTATATTCTGAATTAAGTGAGGCCAGAGACCAGGCGCAAAAAAACTTACTGATTAAACAGGCTTTAGATAATGTGCAATCCTGTGTAATGGTGGCTAATCCAAATCAAGAAATTATTTATATGAATAATACGGTATTGGCCATGTTTCAAAATGCTCAGTCAGATATTCGTAAGCAATTACCCAATTTTGATGCAAATAAGCTGTTAGGTGCCAATATTGATCAATTTCATAAAAATCCGGCACATCAACGTGGATTACTTGGCAATTTAACCAGTACCTTCTCATCGCAGCTGTTTATTGGTGGGCGGTATATGAATATTGTTGCCAATCCTGTCATCAATACTGACGGAGAGCGGATCGGTATTGTAGTGGAATGGTTGGATAGAACTCACGAAGTTAAAATTGAACAAGAAATCGAAGCTATCGTCGAAGCTGTAAAAGCTGGAGAATTATCAAATCGCATATCTCTCGATGATAAAAATGGCTTTTTTCAAAAACTCAGTGAAGGCATTAATGCTTTGAGCGATATTATTGAACGCGTGTTTAGTGATATAGGCAACACGATGCAATCAATGGCAGAAGGTGATTTAACTCAGCGAATTGAGAGCGATTATCAGGGAGATTATCTAAATTGTAAAAATGATATTAATGCAACTCTTGATAAACTGAGCGATATTTTTGGCCAAGTCAGCGAGTCTGCCAATTTTATTAATAACTCTTCGCAAGAAATTGCGAGTGGTAATAATAACTTATCACAAAGAGCCGAACAGCAAGCGGCCAATCTTGAGCAAACTGCAGCCAGTATGGAAGAGTTAACCGGCACAGTAAAAAATAACGCGAGTAATGCGCAACAAGCCAATCTGGTAGCCAATAATGCCAAAGAATTGGCTGAAAATGGTGGTAAGGTGGTAAAAGCGGCTGTTTTAGCTATGCAAGAAATTAACGAAAGTAGCAATAAAATTGCCGATATTATTGGTGTAATTGATGAAATTGCTTTCCAAACCAATTTATTAGCTTTAAATGCTTCAGTGGAAGCCGCTCGAGCGGGTGAACAAGGACGTGGCTTTTCCGTTGTAGCTACCGAAGTGAGAAATTTAGCGCAGCGTAGTGCTACCGCCGCTAAAGAAAGTAAAGAACTGATTCAAAATAGTGTACAAAAAGTGCGTGCGGGTACCGAGTTTGTTAACGAAACAGGTAAAGCTCTGAGTGAAATTGTCGCTGGGGTAAAGAAAGTCGGCGATATTGTGGCTGAAATTGCTGCAGCCAGTGTAGAGCAATCAGCGGGTATAGGACAGGTCAATCAGGCCGTATCGCAAATGGATGAGATTACACAACAAAATGCTGCCTTAGCTGAGCAGGCATCCGCAGCTAGCGTATCAATGAGTGATTTATCCACTAATATGGTGGATATATTGGCATTCTTTAAAACTAATAAAACAATCAATATGGCCGATCATCGTCCTGGTTTAAATGAGATAAAGGCGGATAAAGTTAAACAGGCAAACACCGAAAGCACTAAAAAAGTGGCTGTAGAATCGTATAAGAAATCGGGGTATCAGCAAAGCATCTCCTCAGAAGATGAATGGCAAGATTTTTGATGAAAAGTCTATTTTTCCCTAGTTTCTTTAGGATATGAATTCATGACACTACAGAGTTTGCCTGAAAAACAAATCGAACAATTTCTGACTTTTGAGTTAGCTGGAGATGCTTATGGCATTGAAATTCTTAAGGTTCAGGAGATTCGCGGATGGGAACCTGTTAGAAAACTGCCGAATACGCCTGATTTTGTAAAAGGAGCACTCAACTTAAGAGGATGCATAGTTCCTATTATCGACCTACGTGAACGTTTTAATATTGCAGGTTTGGAATATACCCCAACCACAGTAGTAATCGTTTTGTCTATTAAAACCCCTCAGACTGTTAATTTGATAATAGGCATGGTTGCTGATGCAGTATCTGATGTTTTTGATATTAATCTAGCCGATATTAAGGAAGCACCCAATCTGGGTTCTAAAATAAATACTTGTTATATTCGTGGTATGTATGTTAGAGAGAGCGGTATGGTAATGCTTTTGGATGTGGATAAGCTTTTAAATCCAGAAGAATTTATTGATATTTCAACATTGAAATGACTGCTCGTATTATTGCGGTTCTCAATCAGAAGGGAGGGGTTGGTAAAACCACAACCACTGTCAATTTAACTCATGCTCTGGCGAGAATGGGGAAAAAAGTATGTGTAATTGACCTAGATCCTCAGAGTCATTTGGCTGTATCTCTCGGCGTTGTAGCCTCACAAATCACAGGTATTGACGAGGTTATGCTTAATCATTCCAGTATACAAAGTCAACTCATACATACTCGGGAGTATCTGGATTTAATTGTGGCAGGTCCGCGTTTACAGGAAATAGAACAACTTAATGTCGGCGGTGCTCAGCGCGGAGATTTGTTAAGAAAGGCGTTAGTAAACAATGTTAGCGATTATGATTTTGTGTTTATCGATTGCCCACCTTCTTCTGGTGTATTAGTGGCTAATGCCTTGTTCGCTGCGAACGAGTTATTAGTACCAATGACCAGCGATTATTTGGCTTTACAAGGACTTTCGCATTTGATGGGTACCATCAGAAAGTTCGAAACGGTTATAAAAAAGAAATATAAACTTTCCTTGGTTGTTTCTAGATATATTCCTTCACGGAGACTATCCAAAGATGTGTTGATCACTATGCAAAAGTACTTTGCTGGTAAAGTGTTAGCAACACCCATCAGAGAAACAGCATTTTTGGCGGAATGTCCGAGTTTTGGAAAAACAATTTTTGAATATCGCCCCGGTTGTCGTTCTGCAAAAGATTTTGTATTACTAGCTAAAGATTTTTTAGAGGGAAGGGTAATGTAATGGCTGAAAATCAAGAAACGAGTTTAATAGGTTACGATCCATTAGTTTGGTTAAATGAGCCAGTTGAAGAGTTAAAAAATACATCTGAAACGATAGTAAATTCGGCTTCCATTTTCGACTCAACAGATCTCGATGAGAAAATCGATACCGAATTACTTGACTCATTTCCTGTAGAGGAAAGCAGTGCGTTTGAACCGACAACAAAACTATCCGCCACCGAAACTACGCCTGTAGTGACGTCAATTGCCCTTGATTCGATAATGAATATTCGAAATGTCGCTGAGTTGCATGAACGATTCTGTTTAGCGTTGGACGGCAGTAATAAGATTGATATTGACGCTTCTGCAGTCACTGTTGTAGATACGGCAACCTTACAATTGTTACTTATTTTGAAACAAACTGCGATTAAAATGCAAAAACAGGTGGTGATAGATTTTCCTTCAGATAAATTTATCGAAGCTTGTGATTTGCTCGGTATTTCTGCCTTGTTGGAAGTTGATAAAGCCGTATCCGGTTTTTTTTAGTTGGCAAATCATCATTATATTGAGGCAATAAAAATGCGCGATTTCGAATACACCTTAGCCGATTTTGATATGTTAAGGTCACTTTCCAATCAGCATTCTGGAATTTTAGTCCCTGACGATAAGTTCGATATGTTTTATTCGCGCTTATCGAAACGAGTCAGATTGTTGGGCTTCTCTAGCTTTAAGCAATACTGTGAGTATTTAAAAAATGAACCTGATGAATTTGTCGAGTTTATAAATGCCATCACCACCAATTTAACATCTTTTTTTAGAGAAAAGCATCACTTTGATTACGTTAGTAAAACGCTTATTCCTGAGCTAATAAAAAAGAATAGTGATAGTAAGCAAATTAAAGTGTGGTCTGCAGGTTGTTCAACTGGCGAAGAACCCTACTCAATTGCCATGGTACTGAAAGAAAATCTGCCTGCTGATTGGCAAATAAAAATATTGGCGACAGATCTGGATACTCATGTTTTGCAAACCGCAGTTGCCGGAATTTACAGTCGTGGGAAACTAACAGGTGTCAGTGATGAGCGTTTGCAGCGTTGGTTTCAGAAAGGTATAGGAAATCAAGAAGAAAAAGTAAGAGTTAAGCACGAATTAAGGCAGTTGGTGCATTTTAAACAATTAAACTTAATGCAACAATGGCCGATGAAAGGTTATTTTGATTTTATTTTCTGTCGTAACGTTTTGATTTATTTTGATAAAGAAACTAAAGCTATGTTGGCTAATCGGTATGCAAATTTGTTAATGGAAGGGGCGTACTTGTTTATTGGTCATTCCGAATCTTTACATCAAATGGATACCGGATTTAGTTTGGTTGGAAACACTATCTACAAAAAAATATCTAAATGAAAGAAAAACAGATTGTTTATCCTGCTTCAATAAGAGGATTTGAAAATATCAATCGGTATTGGGACGATGAAAATCAGATAATTACTGCCAAATTGTTGCCTGGTGATTATTACGTCACTTTTCAGGATGAGATGATTACCACGGTATTAGGGTCTTGTGTGTCTGCATGTATTCGTGATGCGGAGACAGGAATCGGTGGCATGAATCATTTTATGTTACCGCAGACAATAAAAAATAGATTGAATAGCCGCGATGAAAGTGTCGTTGGCACTGCCACTCGTTATGGAAATTTTGCAATGGAACATTTAATTAATATTATTCTTAGCAACGGTGGAAAACGTAAGAATCTTGAAGTTAAATTGTTTGGTGGTGGAAAAATAATCCCGACATTAAGTGATGTAGGTGCTGCCAATATTCAATTTGTACTCGATTATGTTGATACAGAGGCATTACGGTTAATATCAAAGGATTTAGGTGATATCTATCCAAGAAAAGTTAATTTTTTTCCACTGACAGGAAAAGTAAGAATGAAAAAAATTAAGGACCTACACAACGACACCATTATGTTGCGCGAAAAACAATATGGATCAAGTCTCATAAATATGCCTGTTGAAGGTAGTATAGAGCTGTTTTAGGTAATATTTATGCAAAAAATAAAATTATTGATCATTGATGATTCCGCTTTAATTCGGCAAATGCTTACCAAAATCTTTAATGAATCAGGTGATATCGAAGTTGTCGGTACGGCAAGTGATCCTATTATTGCCAGAGAGAAAATCAAAGCCTTAAACCCGGATGTTTTGACGTTGGATGTAGAAATGCCTCGTATGGATGGTTTGACATTTCTGCGCAATCTCATGAAATTACGACCGATGCCGGTAGTAATGGTTTCTACGCTGACCGAGAAAGGAGCCGATGTGACTCTGGAAGCCTTACAGTTGGGAGCCATTGATTTTGTAGCCAAGCCTAAAACGGACGTTTCCAATAGTTTGCGAGAATATGCAGAAGAGATAATAGCTAAAGTCAGAATGGCCGCCAAAACACAAGTAACCAGTTTGCAGGTTAAGAGTTTTACATCAGGAGTAGGGGCAGATAAAAGTCAAATATCAATAAAAAAACATTTTAAAACTACGCACAAAATTGTCGCTTTGGGCTCATCAACCGGTGGAACAGAGGCATTAAAAACAGTTGTTAAAGATCTACCCAGCAATGCACCTGCTATTGTTGTTTCCCAACATTTACCCGTTGCTTTCAGCGTTTCTTTTGCCCGACATGTTAACGAAATGACTGAAATGACTGCCTATGTTGCTAGTGAAGGGCAATTAATTTTGCCAGGTAATATCTATATTGCGCCTGGTGATAGACACTTACAAGTAATCCGAGATGGCGCTCGTTACGTTTGTCATTTAAATAACGGCGACCCCGTGAATCGCCATAAACCTTCGGTAGAGGTTATGTTCCGTTCGGTAGCAGAAAATGTGGGTAGTAATGCAATTGGTGTTATGCTCACTGGGATGGGGGCTGATGGTGCAGTCGCTATGCGAGAAATGCGAGATGCGGGTGCCATTAACATTATTCAGGACCAAGCGACGAGTGTAGTATGGGGCATGCCAGGTGAGGCGTTTAAGTTAGGTGCCGCTAATTTTGTTTTGCCAATTGATAAAATTGCGGCTCAAATTTTGGCGTTAATAGATTGAGAATTTATGAAACAGTTTTTTAAAGATAACTTGATTTCCATCGCTTTAAGTTTGTTTCTTTTAAGCTTACCTGCCTTTTTACCAAATTCGAGTATCCATTGGATCTCTTCGCCACTCATAATAATTGTTTGGGGCGTCGGTGCGTTTAATCAGCAGCGACGATTAAACTCAGTATCTGTTGCGCAAAAATTGAGTAGTGAAAAAATTTCCAATGCAACAATAGAACTTTATATGGCGAATGTTCAAGCAATTGTTGAGCAGGAAATATCCCGATTTCACTCGGAGCTTTTACAACTTAAAGCGATGGTTGCTGATGCTGTAGTGCTTATGTCTGATAGTTTTAATAATTTACATAACTTAACTTCCTTACAATCAAAATTAGTACACACCTTGGTGCATGAACTTGATGGAGGCGTTGATAATAGTGGTAATACATTAAACTTTGCCGATTTTGCCTTAAAAATAGATGAAGTATTACGATTTTTTATCGATCATATTCTGTTAGTCAGTAAACAAAGTATGGAAATGGTAGGGGTTATATCCGATGTAAACGGGCATATGTCGCAAGTTGAAAAATTATTGGTTGATGTACAAAAGATTGCAGATCAAACCAATTTATTAGCATTAAATGCAGCAATAGAAGCAGCCAGAGCGGGAGAAGCAGGACGCGGATTTGCAGTAGTCGCTGATGAAGTGCGAAATTTATCTAAACATTCCAATAAGTTTAGTGAAGAAATAAAAAAAGTGGTCGGTGAATCAAAACATAAAATTGAAGTAGCACAAGTGATGATAGAGACGATGGCATCAAAAGATATGAATGTCGCCATTACCGCTAAAGGCAGTATCGATCAAATGATGCAGGATATTTCAAATATGAATGTTAAAATTGCAGGCAATGTATCGCAGGTGTCTGATTTAACAGGTGAAATAGAGTTGAATGTCTCCACTGCTGTGCGTGGGCTACAATTCGAAGATTTAGCCAGGCAATTAATTGAACACCTTTATCAAAATATGGACCATTTTAATATCTTAATGGATGAATTGGGTATTAGTATGGGTTCTATAAGCTCAGGAAATCCAGAGCTTTGCGAACAAGAATTAAAGAGTGGCATTCAACGATTAACAGAAAAGCGACAACAATGGGAAGTTAAACAAACGACTGTTTTACAATCTTCAATGTCTGAAGGTGAAGTTGATTTGTTTTAATTTTAAACAGTTATGTTTCCTTGAAAAAGTGTACTTCATAAAATTCAAAGCAAATAGTGGTTTCGATCAAACTTATAGATTAGTCGGTTACACTGAATGTTCAAAAATAGGGAGTTTGTGCGGTTTACTTCGTACTGTCTGCAGAAGCATCCTTGGCATTAAATGCTTGTGGTATAGTCAAATTCGCTAATATAAATAATACCTTACTCGATAGGGTATAGTGTTTTTAGAGAAACTGAGAAGGATGTAAAAAATGAGTATTAGTGCAGACGTTAAGTCTGGAGTTTTATATATAAAGGTGAGTGGACGTTTTGATTTCGGGGTACATAATGAGTTTCGTGAAGCGAGTAAGCTAGCAGAGTCTGGCGTAAATCTGATAGAAATTGATTTGGCCAATGCCGATTATCTTGATAGTTCTGCATTAGGTATGCTTTTAGTTCTGCGTGATAGAATGACGGGCGACAAGAATGCTGTGCATATTAAAAATGCTAAAAACGAGGTTAAAAAAATAATCGAAATTGCCAATTTCGATAAACTTTTTACTATCTTATAAAGAACTGTTTTAATTTTAGAGATGAAAATGTTTTTAAACCTGTTGAGGCTGGTTATTGTTGTGATATTTCGAGTTGCCAGTTTTTTCACTAAGATGGATAGCTAAAGGTATAATCTAGTGATGACTACTCAAACCGATTTTTCAAGTTTTCGTTTTATCCGTGAATTCTTACAGAGAATATTACCTAATTCGCAGATCGTATCACTCGCTAGTATCCTACTATTTGGATCATTGTTGATCTATGTCTTAGCTGGATTATTAACACCTGTATTTGCTTCGATTATTTTAGCGTATCTGTTGGAAGGATTGGTTTCTAAAGCAGAATGTAGAAGCTTACCGCGTTTAGTGGCTGTATATTTAGTGTTTTTTGCTTTTTTGACAGGATTAGGATTTGTATTATTTATTCTTATACCAATGGTATCAGAACAAATGGTTCAGCTGGTACAGCGCATACCTGAAATTATTACGAGTGCCCAAACCGAAATTATGCGGTTCCCCGAGAACCATCCAGAACTGATTTCTAAAGCAAGAATAAAAGATATTATGTTTGCAGTGCAGCAAGATTTATTGGTGTATGGCCAGAAATTAATATCGGGTTCTGCACAATCTTTTGCAGGTTTAGTTGCCGCTATTATTTACCTGTTTCTAGTACCATTAATGGTATTTTTTTTTCTGAAAGATAAAAAAATCTTGCTTGATTGGTTTGTGCAATTTTTGCCAGCAGATAGAACTTTAACTTTACGGGTTTGGCAGGAAGTTGATTTGCAAATAGCCAATTATATCAGAGGAAAGTTTGTCGAAATTCTCATTCTCTGGTTTGCAAGTTATCTGGTGTTTTATATTTTAAACCTAAATTACGCCATGTTACTTGCTATGCTAATGGGCTTTTCAGTGTTAATACCTTATGTAGGCGCTACCTTAGTAACATTCCCAGTTTTAGGTGTGGCTTATGTACAATGGGGGGCAGAGCATGGTGATGAGTTTATGTATGTGTTGATTGCCTATTCATTAATTCAGGCAATAGATGGCGTGGTTTTGGTTCCTTTATTGTTTTCCGAAGCGGTTAATCTGCATCCCATTGCCATTATCATTGCAATTTTGTTTTTTGGTGGTTTATGGGGGTTTTGGGGTGTTTTTTTTGCAATTCCGTTAGCTACATTGGTAAAAGCGGTATTAACAGCGTGGCCAAGGCCAAGTATTGCGCCTACTAACAGTTAGCTAATTACCCGACAAAAATAAAATACGTAGATTGTATTCACTGTTAGCGCTTTCAAAGACTATTTGCGAAAGCGATAATAAATATAAGTAAATTTTTACATTTATATCTCTACAAGCGATGAAATGAGTGATGTAAAATGACACTCAGTTGTTTACGGTTCATTGACTAAACAATTGCAGAGCAAAATATCAGAAATCCCCTATTTACTGAGTCAGCAGACTCTTTATCTTATCTTCAAAGGGCAATTAAGATGCTTAAAGAAATCGAAATTAATCAGCAAGCTAAGATTGCCGAATGCGCCTATTACAAAGCTCAGCTTAGAGGATTTATTCCAGGATACGAATTGACTGATTGGCTGGAAGCAGAACAGGAATGTGAAAAAAAAGTTAGAGTGAACGCATTAAAAGTCATAAAAAAATCTAAAACCAGTTAATCGCAACGTTTTGTCAAAAATGTTTAGAACAAAAAACGTATGTATATTGTGAATAAATTCTGAGTTTTCTATTAAGAGGAATTGTATGTGTTGGAGTGGAGAGGCATCGGCAGGCCTTGCCGTTACGGGATTTATTAGCACAGCTTTTTTTTATCAAAAAGGTGAGTCAAAAGTACTTTGCCTAGCGCTGGCTTATTTTTCTCTGATGGAGTTATTGCAGGCTTATACATACACCGTCATTGATCAATGTTTTAATACGGGTAATCAAATAGCAACTTTTCTTGGCTATATGCATATTGCTTTTCAACCATTTTTCGTTAATGCAGTTGCCATGCACTTCATTCCAAAATTAATACAGAGACAAATCGCACCGTGGGTCTATCTCTGTTGTTTTGCCGCCGCAATTATCTTTATGATGCGTATTTATCCATTTAATTGGGCAAGTTTTTGTTATGAAAAAAGCTATCAATTATGGTTTTCAACAGGGATAAAGTTTGATATGCCTTTTTGTGGCAAGGATATTTGCTCAACTGCAGGTGCTTGGCACATTGCTTGGGCCATACCCGCTAATGGAAGTATTGAAATGGCTAATTCCTATGTTTATGCTGCATTTTTATTACCCCTGCTATACGGCTCATGGAAGTTAGTGCTTTACCATTTTATAACCGGTCCGTTGTTATCCTTTTTGACCACCAATAATATGAACGAATGGGCCGCAGTGTGGTGTTTGTATTCTATTGGTTTGTTGTTATTACTCATCAAAACGCCTATTCGATATTATTTGTATGTCAAAAACTGGTATGGTCAGTCTTTTCCAATTTCTAAAGTGAAAAAATATAGACAACGTAAAATATTTAGACTCGATTTAATGCCTCAAGATGATGATCAGCAAAACAACCCTCAAGCTTAAAGTATAAACTAAGCATGCAGTTTTTGGTGATTGTACTTTGCGATAGATAAAATCATTAAATATAAAAGGTTGGCAAAAAACGGGTTTAAATTGCCAAGAGTTTCCAGATCTACTTTGATTAATGGGTGAAAATAAGTGGATAACGTAAAACACATTTCGGTTCGATCACTACTATCTGAAGCATTATTAATAGATAGTATTGTGGCGGATAAGGTAGACATTCAAAAAATAAGGCGTGATATTCACGCCCATCCAGAATTAAGTTACGATGAACAGCGTACCTCTCAGCTAGTAAAAGAACAATTAAAAGCTTTGGGTATTACTGTGTACAGCGGTTTTGCGAAAACGGGTTTGGTGGGTGTTATAAAAGCCGGTCAATCTAAACGCGCAATCGGTTTACGTGCCGATATGGATGCCTTACCCATCCAAGAACATAATCATTTTTCTCATCAATCTAAGTATGCCGGAAAAATGCACGCGTGTGGACATGATGGGCATACAGCCATGTTGCTAGCGGCAGCTCGCTATTTGTCTAAGCAGCAGAATTTTGATGGTAGTGTTTATTTTATTTTTCAACCAGCAGAAGAAGAGGGGGCTGGTGCTCAAAGCATGATTAAGGATGGATTATTTGAGAAATTTCCGATGCAGGCCGTATTTGGTATGCATAACTGGCCAGGTTTGCCTGTAGGGCAGTTTGCAATTAGTTCGGGTCCAGTTATGGCCTCTAAAAATACTTTCCGTATTGTTATTCGAGGAAAAGGGTGTCACGCGGCATTGCCACATTTAGGCTTGGATCCAGTCCCTGTTGCCGCGCAAATTATTTTAGCGTTGCAAACTATCTTAACGCGCAATGCTAATCCCTTGGCTAACGGCCTAATATCGGTTACTCAGGTACATGCTGGTAGTGGAGCAACCAATGTGATTAGCGATAGTTGTGAATTAGCGGGTACTGTAAGAACTTTCTCAGATGACTTGTTAAATTTAATTGAACAAAGAATGTATGAAATAGTGCAACATACCTGTTTGGCATATGGTATGGAAGCCGAGTTTGAATTTAATAAGGATTACCCCGCCACTATTAATCACGAACAGGCAGTAGCAATATCCAGACGCGTCATGGTAAACATTGTAGGAGAGGATCAAGTCATTGCTCAATCAGCTACTATGGGTGCAGAAGATTTTGCCTTTATGTTGCAAGAGGTGCCAGGTAGCTATTGTTTTATTGGTAATGGAGAGGGTGATCATCGCAATCTTGGGCATGGCGCGGGTCCATGTAGCTTGCATAATGCCAGTTACGATTTTAATGATGATATTTTGCCGTTGGGTGCAACTTATTGGGTAAGATTGGTTGAAGCTTATTTAGCGGCAGAATGAAAAGTCATCAAGGTATTTATGATATTTTATTTAAATACTGTTTATTGGTAAACACATCAATCGGGTTCTCGCAAAAGTCTCCTGAATGATTAAAGCATCAACACTGGCTCGATGCCTGGTAAGAGCAAGATCTTTAATCACTTCTTGTTTTATGTTTGACCAGATTGACATCTGTGACTCATTGAGTATCATTTCCAATGCGCTAATACTAAATTTTGGAGAGAAGCCGGATTGATAAAATAATTCCAGCATCCAGGGTTTATCGACCACCCAACAATCACTGTATACCGTTTGATCTTTTAGAAACTGATTAAGTTCTTCGGCAACTGTCGTGATTGGTTTGCCATATTCTAATAGTTTATCTCGACTGATGCCGTGAATGACTTCTGCTTTTTCATCCCAGTGCTGCCATTCAGGGGCTGGGTTAATTAAAGAACAATACTTAAGACCATTGCTCAGTATTACACCCACTTCAATAGGGTAACTGTGGTTGCCAAATCCAGAAGCTTCAAAATCGATGACATTCGGTCGGTAATTTTTTGATTGCATCGGTATCGTTTCTAGGGGGTTAATTGCGATTCCACATAGAACACATCCTTGAAGATAAGGTCGTGCTACAGCAACAAGGATGCACTTACAATTTGTTAGTGGTTCCCGGCACTAAAAACTATACGTTGATAGTGGCTAAAATTTAATACATCAAATTTGGATTTTGGCTTCAGCGTATGCAGCAGAAAATATAGTCAATATTTCTGCTAACCTGCTGACCCCAAAATCCAAGTCTACATTTACATAAAGCTATAAAATTTAGGCACAAACTTTCTCAATTTTAGCCAAAATACCGTTAGCATCCAGTCCACATAAAGCCAATAGCTCTTCGCGACTACCTTGTTCTACAAAGTGCTTTGGTAAACCAATGTTCAAAACTGGCATTAGAATTGCCTGTTCTTGCAAGAATTCGTTTACAGCGCTTCCTGCTCCACCTGCAATAACGTTTTCTTCAACCGTAACCAGTACGTCATGGCTTTTTGCCATATCCAAAATCAACGCCTCATCCAGTGGTTTAATAAAGCGCATATTGACAACCGTGGCTCCTAGTTTTTTACCTACATCCAACGCTGGTGTTACCATAGAACCCCATGCCAGAATAGCAATCCGTCCACCAGCATGTTTGATTTCTGCTTTGCCTATAGGCAAAGCAGTCAATTCTTTGCTAACGTTAGCGCCGGGGCCTTTCCCTCTAGGGTAACGCACCGAGGCTGGACCCGCATAATTAAAACCGGTAGTCAGCATTTGTCGGCATTCATTCTCGTCAGCGGGTGCCATAATTAACATGTTTGGAATACAGCGCATATAGCTATAATCAAAACTGCCGGCATGTGTTGGACCATCGGGGCCGACTAAGCCCGCTCTATCCAGAGCAAACAAGACATCAAGATTTTGTAAAGCCACATCATGAATCAATTGATCATAAGCGCGTTGTAAAAATGTTGAATAGATGGCTACTACCGGTTTAGCGCCCTGGCAAGCTTGACCCGCTGCCAAAGTTACCGCATGTTGTTCCGCAATTGCCACATCAAAATATCGTGTTGGAAAACGTTGTGAAAACTCAACAAGACCAGAACCTTCACGCATAGCCGGTGTGATACCGAGTAAACGTTCATCCTTTTCCGCCATATCGCAGAGCCAGGTACCAAATACCTCAGTATAACTAGGATGTTTGGAGGCGGCAGCTTTGGGAAGGCAATCTAGACTGGGGTCAAAGGCTGGAACACCGTGATAAGCTAATGGATCTTTTTCGGCCGGAGCGTAGCCTTTACCTTTTTTAGTGACTACATGTAAAAATACAGGACCAGAAAGATCCTTTAGATTTTCCAATGTTGCCACTAGCCTGTCTACATCGTGACCATCAATAGGGCCAAAATAATTGAAGCCTAATTCCTCAAATAAAGTACCGGGTACAATCATACCCTTAACATGTTCCTCGGTTTTGCGTGCCAATTCCCAAACACTAGGCATGCTGCTGAGCGCTTTTTTACTTTCTTCCCGTACCGAGGAATAGAGTTTACTTGACAATATTTTAGTCAAATAGTTATTCATTGCACCCACGGGCGGCGAAATCGACATATCATTATCATTCAATATTACCAAAAGATTGGCGTTAACATCACCAGCGTGATTCATGGCTTCAAAAGCCATGCCGCCTGTAATACTGCCATCACCGATAATAGCGACCATTTTTTTATCTTCACCGCGTAACTGCGACGCAATAGCCATGCCCAGTGCTGCGCTGATTGAAGTACTGGAATGTCCAACTCCAAACGCATCATATTCGCTTTCAGCTCGACAAGGAAACGCCGATACACCGCCAAACGTACGGATTGTATGCATGCGTTCTTTACGCCCAGTCAAAATTTTATGCGGATATGCCTGGTGACCAACATCCCATACTAATTGATCATTTGGCGTGTCAAACACATAGTGTAATGCCACTGTTAATTCCACTGTACCCAAGCCAGCAGAAAAATGTCCGCCTGATATGCTGACGGTGTGCGTTAGGAAAGAGCGCAGTTCATCGGATAAATCTTTAAGCTTATCTTTGCCGAGCGCACGAACATCAGCCGGGCTACGAATGTCTTTCAGTAATGGGTAATCTTGTGTCTTTTTCATAAAATCAGTACAGGGGTTCGCGATAGAACATCAGGATGACGCCTATTTGAAACAAGGCGAACACTGAAATAAAACCGGCAACGTTTTTGCCGGGTGAGTCGAGCTTAAGTTCTAGCCAGCGTCCGCAGGCCAAAATTAAAGAAAATACACCCATCATGGTGTGACCAACTTGAATAAGAAAGGCAGACTTGGGTTCAAAACCTACATGAGAATGAGCCAATAACATCATGCCACCAAATGCGGCTAATATTGGGAAAGCATAAGGTAAAGCCTGATTATGTCCATTAATTCGAGCACGAACTTCCAGTAGACCTAAACCAAAAACTAAAAATGTAGCAATACGGTGTTGTAGAATTTCACCATTGTTGAAAGTGCTTTCCCAAAAGCCTAGTGGTCCAAGCGGCCAACTCTCTGCATCGCTTCTAAAGAACAGAAATATTCCCAAGGCCATAAAGCCAATGGGCCAGTATTTAGCCCAACTGAAACGAGGGAAATAAGACAGCATGGCAAAAAAACTCATGGTGGTTAAAAAAATACCGGCAATGTTATGATTATAATCTGACCACGCTGTGGCTGCTTCTGATGGTATTTGTCCAACAATAGCCACTCGACCGGCTTCTCCAGCAATCAATGCTTCATGTGTTGGAGATTCCCAGCGAGGCATACGTGGAGCAAACATATTGAGTACTTCTTCAAAGCTTGCTGTTAAATGTGGTATGTCAACTGCAGGTGGTTGAGAAGCCAAACTGGCTGCTGTAAATAATATGGTCAGTAAGATTAATGTTTCAACTTCAATATAATACGGAACTCGGGTAGTCAGTACATAAAGGCTACGATTTTCAAAATACGAGTTGACAGCCTGTCTATTTAAATAGGCAAACCCCAGAGCCAGGCACATCATAATCACTTTAACCATTAACAGATTGCCATAACCTGCACCCACTAATCCTTTAAAGCTTGCAATGTTATACCAAGCTAGCGGCGTTCCAGTTGCCAGAAGTATTAAAACGGCGGCGATACCTAACAGCGAAAAGCGTTTTAGCAACAAAGGCCACAGCTCAATTGCGATAGAATTATGTTTTTTCAGACGCCAAATTGATAATAATTGAAAAATTCCACCCACCCAAATTGCTGCGGCTATTTGATGAGTAACAGTAAGCGTCATCAAAAATTCCCTATCCTCTAAACGACTGGCACCATGTACTAACCAACCGCCAGAAATAACTAAGGGTAATATAATGAGTGTGGATATCTGCCAATAAAGTTTTGAACGCGTATTGCTTTTCAAGAACTGTCTAATAAATACGGCCAATACAAATGCAAGACTCGCTCTGAGCAAACCTGCTTGGAACTGAACGGTATTAAAGAAAGCAGGGAAAGGAGATTTACCCAAAGTGGCTACCATTAACCATATTTTTAAGCCTATTTGCGTAATCTGAGTAATGGTAAGCGCTTTACTGCCAAAATGAATCAGGTTGACTGTGTTATTAAGCAAGGTATTATTGTAATGCGTACCGTCTTGCCAAGGCCGCAATACCAATAAACCCCATATTAAACCGCCCACGACAATAGAGTAAAAAGTCAGGTCTATTCCACCAATCAGTGAATCCAGATAATTAGCTATACCTTCCATAAAATTCACTGACCTGTTTTGCGGACAAAGAAACGCAACAGGTCTTCGCTGAGATGACCATCAGCCGCAAATATTTTCAGTTTGATCGCGTATTCGCCCTCAGGTAAAGCGGGCAGAGATAAAATAACTTGTCCTGGTTTGGTTCCTGGTGTTGCAGTAATCACTTCCATTTTATCGCCACTTCTGACCAGAAAAACTTCTGATAAATCCAGTTCAACTTTCGAATTAAAAGATAATTCGACTTGGCTGGCTAGATTGAGTGGTACTGGTTTCAGTTTTAGCGAATTGTGTGTGACCACTGCATGACTATGGGTTGAGAAGCTAGCCAATAGAAACAGTATAAAAAAAATAAATTTTAAGTAGCTCATTTTAGGAATCATTTTCTATTTTTAAGTGCATGTCCAGCCAGATTTTTACCCAGCGTCCAGATTGACCCAGTCACTTGGTGGGTATCCGCAATGGTTTTATCTAACGAGTTAATTATCCAGTTACGATCTTTTTCGGTCAGGTTCAGAGGCGGTAAAAGTTTCACGACATTCATGCCATGTCCGGCAACTTGACTAAGGATGCGGTGTTCTTTAAATAATGGAATTGTAATCATTTGGCAAAAAAGGCCTTTGTTAGCGGCTTCCAGCATTGCCCAAGCAGCTTTAAGCGATAAACTTTTTGGCGATTGAAACTCAATCGCAATCATTAAGCCTTTGCCTCGTGCTTCTTTTAGAAACTCATATTGATTCGCACTATTATTTAAAGTAGAGATAATATCTGTACCAATTTTGGCACTATTCTCAATTAGATTTTCATTGCGTAGGACTTCCAGCGTTGCTAGACCTGCGGCCATAGCCATATTGTTTTTGGAAAAAGTGGAACCGTGTACGACAGCTCTATCCATTCGATTGAAAACGCTTTCCATGATTTTGGTCGTCATAGCAACGCCTCCAACAGGAATAAATCCTCCCGAAAGTGCCTTAGCCATTAAAATCATGTCAGGTTTTACATTCCAATGATCAATTGCCCAAAATTTGCCTGTACGACCAATTCCGCACTGAATTTCATCAGCAACAAATAAAGTGCCGTATTTACGACATAAACTTTCAACTCCGCTAAGATAATCATCGTCAGGTAAGTTAACGCCCTTTCCTTGTATAGGTTCGACAATGAACGCTGCAATTTGTTTGCTGCTTAAGGCTTGTTCCAACGCAGATAAATCATTGAAAGGAATTGAAATGCAGTCAGGCAATAAAGGTCCAAACCCTTCACGAAAAATCTCTTCTCCATTCATTGAGAGTGAGCCCATAGTCAGGCCATGAAAGCCATGATCACAGTAGACAATTCCGGAACGTTTGGTGGTATAACGAGCAAATTTAATAGCCGCTTCAACTGCTTCTGTACCCGAGTTACAAAAAAACATTTTGTCTAAATTTTCTGGAGTTGTCGCAAGTATTTCCTTTGCTAACAAGCCGCTCAGTAATGAAACATCCATTTGTACTAAGTTTGGCAATTCCAGTGTCAAGGTTTCCTGAAGCGCACTGATAACCGTTGGATGATTACGCCCAATTGCAAACACGCCAAAACCACTCAATAAATCCAGATATTCATTGTTATCTTGATCGTAAAGATATTGACCGATAGCTTTTTTGTAATTTCTGTCGAAACCTATAGTGCGTAATACCCGTACCATTTGATGATTTAGATATTGCTCATGTAAGTCAAATTTTCTGTCGAAATTTTGTGAAAAAAGTTCGGCAATGCTAAAAGACATATAACACCTCGTGTGTGATTTGCTTATTGACGAAATTAATCTGGAAAATCTCCAGAATTGTGTTGATTAACGTCAATAAAAAATTGCTATAAAATTGGCTATATTTCAAAACGGATTAATGTTTTTTGACTATATAAAATATATATCTAACAGGTTTTTAACAGTCTAATACTGCCATTCAAACTCTGATTAGCAGTGGATACTCGTTTTTTAACTACCGTCAGGATGCCATGCATAATATTTTAAGCAATCAATAGAGCAAATAAAGGCTTTTTAATAAAAGTTTAACTATAAAATGTCAAATTCTGTTGATGCTGTCGTTTGATGGTTAGTAACAGTATTAACATTTAACTATTTAAAAAACAATTTATTACATTAATTAGTGTTTTTAATTATTGTATGCCAACCTGTTTTTTGAAATTAATAATATCGTTAAGTTGATGAGCAATAATTTTAAGTGTTTTTGCGGCCGCGTTAAAGTGTAAACCTAGTTTGATTAAGCCAGGAATTTCACTCGGATGCCTTAATATATATCGCAATAATTTATCAATTTCTACATGGCCTTCCGTATTTAAAGAGTTCACAACAGCAAGTGGCAAATTCATATCGACAGGGTCAGCGATGGCGCGTATCGCTAAACAGGGTATGTTGCTCCGATTCGCTGTCTTAAATACCGCGACCGTTTCCATATCCAAAGCAAGGGCGCGAGTTTCCTGATGAATGCGCTTTTTTTTCATGCTAGAGCCGACGATAACACTGCTTTCAACTAATAAATCTGTTATCAATCTCATCCTATTTGTTAATAATATTTGCAGATGTTGTAGCCATTCTTTGTCAGCATCTAAAATCTGTTTTTGCTCAGAAAGCACTTGTTTGGGAATAAACAAATCACCCGGTTTTAACTCATCTGATAATCCAGCGGCACATCCCCAGCTAATCAGCGCTTTGGCTCCTTTGCTGACTAATAAATTCGCCGCACTTTCCGCATTAGTGGCTCCAGTCCCAGCATAAGCAACAAGAATGTTGTCGTTGAGGGCTGTATATCCACCCCGCAGCAATTTAATCTTGGTCAGAGTGGCCAATTCTTCAGGCAATGCGACTACTATCCCAACTATCCAGCGTGTTTGGGCGTTTTGGTTTATATTCACTGCTTAATGAGTTCGTTACGGTATCTTGCTAGTGCCCAAAGCGGGAAAAATTTATCATAGCCATGATATTTTAAATAAAAAACTTTCGGAAATCCGGGAGCGGTAAAACATTTATCTTCCCAAACACCATCGACTTGTTGAGTGCGTAAAATAAAATTAATCCCTGCTTTTACTTCAGCACTATTCACTTCACCGGCAGCCAATAGACCCAAAATTGCCCAGGCAGTCTGGAATGCGGTACTAAAATGATACTGACCACGATATTTCTTATCATCATGATAGCTCAGATTGTCTTCACCCCATCCACCATCTTCACGTTGTACGCTTTTCAGCCAAGCTACAGCTTTAGTGTACATAGGGTCCGATTTAGGGATATTGGTTTGTTCCAAACTCATAAGTACGGACCATGTGCCATAAATGTAATTGGTGCCCCAACGACCAAACCAGGAACCATCTGTTTCTTGATCTTGGCGAATGTAATTAATGGCTTTGTCTAATGCCGGTAGATACTCTTGGTGATCTTTGGCTACTCTAGCCATGAGCATGGCGCAGCGTGCGCTGACATCAACGGTTGGTGGATCAAGAAGCGCACCGTGATCAGCAAAAGGAATTTCATTCAGATAATAATAGGTATTATCAACATCAAAAGCGCCAAAGCCGCCATTTTCAGATTGCATTCCCGCTATCCATTGAGTGGCTCTATGGATAGATTCGTCAAGATCCGGCAAATTGGAATCCGCCATGGCAAAACCGACTACAGCAGTGTCATCTACATCAGGATAATGTGGGTTAGCAAATTGGAATGCCCATCCACCACCGTTTAAATGTGGGCGACGCACACGCCAGTCGCCGGGTTCATCGGAAAGCTGTACACTTTTTAGCCAGTTATGCGCTTTGGTTAAGCTGCTCCGGTTGGCAGTTTTGTCGGCTTCCTGTAAAGCCAGTGATGCTAATGCGGTGTCCCAAACAGGTGAAAGACAAGGTTGGCAATAAGCGTCAGTTTCGTTAATCACCAATAGTTTATCAATAGCTTTACGTGCTGTAACAACATTGGGGTGATCTTTGGGGTATCCAAGTAACAATAATGCTTCATAGGCATTTATCATGGCAGGAAAAATAGCCCCCAGCCCGTCTTCACCGTTCAGTCTTTCTGTAAACCAATCCAGTGCTTTCTGAATGGCTAGGTCATGCATGCGTTTTGGAATAAGTGGTTGGGTAATACGTCCAAGCTTATCCAAGCCTAAAAACATTTTGTTAAGTAAAGTGCGTTCAGGAAAGTAATGTTGCTCTTCGTTAGGATGGATAACAAATAACTCAAGCACATTCACTTTATGTGGGTTTTTGGCTTTGGCTTGCAGGCTGCAAAGAATAAATAAAGGTACCATAACGGTACGTGACCAATAGGATACTTTATCAAGATGGAATGGAAACCAGCTAGGAAACAGCATGATTTCTACGGGTATATAAGGAACACCTCGCCAAGGAAGCTGTTCGAAAATGGCGAGTGCTATACGAGTAAAAACATTTGCACGCGCGGCACCACCCTGGCTGAGTATCCAATTTCTAAGTTTACTCATGTGCGGGGCATTTATGTCATCGCCTGCCATCTTTAAAGCATAATATACTTTAACGCTGCAGCTTATTTCACCGGGTCCGCCAGTAAATAAGGGGTAACTTCCATCTTCTGATTGGCGGTTACGTAAATAAACAGCCATTTTAGCTTGTAATTCTACGTTAATATCGTCCAGATAATGCATCATCATGATGTATTCTGCCGGAATCGTGCAGTCTGCTTCCAGTTCGAACACCCAATAACCCGCAGGGTTTTGCAAGCTTAGTAATTTTGCTTGTGCGCGTTCGATAGCCGCATTTAATGAGCTAAGTGCATTCTTCTGTGCGGTATTGTTTTGAGTTGAGTTTTGGCTGTTAGTCTCTACTTGGGCTTCAGTAAACATGGAGATTCCTTATTGTCCAGTATGTAATAGGGGTAAATACTGCCAGCCCGGGGTTTTAAGATTGCGGCTGGCCAGTTTAAAGAATAGTGACAGTAATAAATTGCTGCGCGCACTGAGCTTGCTAATAATGATGGTGGCTTTAACACTATTCCGGCTGATTTTGACCTGGCGCGATTCGTTAAAATCGAGATTGTCATTAATTTTTTTCAAAGTCAGAATGGCCATGCCTAACGCCCACAGGCAAAAATTTCGAATACCCGTTTCATGGCTCGGCAATAATTGGGTGTATGTCAGTGCGTTTTGCAGGTGTTCGTGCGCAATACCAATTAGGTGCTTTAGACCCTGCTGAAAATTTTTATTTTGTGTGGATGGGCTAAGTTCGGATAGATTAAAACCCGTTTCAGTGAAAATATCTTGCGGTAGCCAGCAAACTCCACGTTTAGCATCATCCCAAATGTCTTTAAGAATATTGGTCATTTGTAAACCTTGACCAAATGAAACAGAAAGTTTCAATAGTTCTTCACGGTGTTGGTTTATTTCTTCGGAATAATGGCAGAATAGTTTTGCCAGCATTTCACCCACGCAGCCAGCAACGTAGTAGCAATAATCATCCATGTCCTGTAATGTTTCTAATCCAGCGTGTAAATCCATCGCTTGATAGACAGGCATACCATTAGCCATGGTTTCAACACAAGCGACTAAGGCATCAATTTGAACTTGATCCAGCGAGTGGGTGATTGCGATGACTCTGGGTATTAAATGAATCAGGGTGTGTTCGGCCGGTATGGTCTGGTCGGAAAGCAAAGGAGCCAATTCTGAAGCAAATAGTTGCGTACGCTCACCTGTTCTGACGATGTCGATAAAATTTCTGCAAAAGTATTTTTTCTGCTCGGGTGACAAAGATACTTCATCTTCTATGGTGTCGACAATTCTGCAAAGTAAGTATGCATTCGCAACCGCTGTATATAAAGCAGCAGGTAATTGCGGTATGGTTAATGCAAAAGTGCGCGACACACCTTCAAGCAGCACTGCCTGAAACTCGTCGTCAGCAAGTTGTGCGAGAGATTCTGGGTTTTCGATTAAAGGCGACTGTCCAATCATAGGGCTAAGGTAAAAACACTGTTACAAGATTGCGGTAATAATAGACTGTTTGTTGGTATTTTGCAAAGGGGTGTTGCTCAATTGCAAAAAACAATAGAAATCGTTAAATGATTCGCTGGATTGAATTGAATTTATTTTTATAAAGTCTATTTAAAACATTGAGTTATTTTTTGTTTTGTGAGGTGGTTTAGATGTGTGCATTATCTAGATAATTGTCGGTTTTTATAAAATAAACGATGGCTAATGTTGTTTTTTTCTGTTAAATGCTGGAGTGTTATAAAAAAAAGTAGTATTCTTACCACATATGAAATTGTTAACGCCCTCCTAATCACCAAAATACTGAGTGTTTAGACGGGCTGTGCAATTAAAAATTCGGTTTTTGTGAGCATGTGATGTTGTTTTTTGGCAACATGCCCATCAATTTTAAAGTATGGTTATTGGAGAATGAGTCTGTGAGTGTTCCTTTACGTCAACAAATTGCAGTAGGTAGTTATTTAATCAAGCAAAAGCTTAAAGGTGTAAAAAAGTATCCACTGGTACTGATGCTTGAGCCGCTATTTAAATGTAATTTGGCATGTGCGGGCTGTGGAAAAATTGATTACCCTGATGATGTTCTTGATAAACGTTTAACTGTTCAGGAATGTCTTGATGCGGTTGATGAGTGTGGTGCTCCCATGGTATCCATTCCCGGTGGAGAGCCGCTCATTCACAAAGAGATGCCGCAAATTGTTGAAGGTATTGTTGCCAGAAAGAAATTTGTGTATCTCTGTACTAATGCCTTGTTACTCAGAAAGAGAATTAATGACTATAAGCCATCGCCTTATTTAACTTTTTCCGTACATTTGGATGGTAATCAACACAGACATGATACTTCGGTGTGTCAAGAAGGGGTGTTTGATATTGCAGTAGAAGCTATTAAGCTCGCCTTGGACAAGGGTTTTCGAGTTACGGTAAATTGCACACTTTTTCAAGGTGAAACACCAGAAGAAGTGGCTGATTTTCTAGATTATGTCACCGAATTAGGTGTTGAGGGTGTAACAATTGCTCCAGGTTTTAGTTATGAGCATGCACCTAGACAGGATGTATTTATAAAAGGCATCGATGTTAAAAATCTGTTTCGCGGCATTTTTAAATTAGGTAAAAATCGCAAATGGAAGCTGAATCATTCTTCGCTTTATTTAGATTATCTAGCCGGTAATCAAAGCTATGATTGCACGCCTTGGGGCAATCCAACTCGAAATGTATTTGGATGGCAAAAACCTTGTTATTTGTTGGCTGATGAGGGTAGTGCAAGTTCCTTTCAAGCATTATTAGATGAAACTCCCTGGGATAAATACGGCACGGTTAAAAATCCTAAATGTGCAAATTGTATGGCGCATTGTGGCTATGAGGCTACAGCTGTTGAAGATACTTTGGCTCATCCTATAAAAGCTTTATTATCAAGCTTGCGTGGTCCTAAAACTTCGGGTGAGATGGTCGCAGAAAAAAAACCGCAGATTTCAAGCGTACCTAAAAGAACCACCATTAGCGATATTCCTGTCAAAATAGAACCTTGAAAGTTCGGGTTAAGATGGATACTCATTCAATGAGGTTTTAAAAAATGTTTAAAAAAGTATTGACTAGTTTGGTGTTACTCTTCTGTGTAACCGTTACATCAAGTTCATTTGCAGACGAACTTTCTGCTCGTCAGGTGGTTGATGATTTTCAAAATGAGCTTCTGTCTGTAATGAAGCAAGGTAAGGAGTTAGGTTTTAAAGGGCGTTATGACAAATTGGATGTTGCCGTCAGAAAAAGTCACGACTTGCCCAAAATTGCACGTATTGTAGTGGGTAAACAATGGGAAGAATTATCTGCAGAGCAGCAAATAACGCTGGAAAAGGTATTTAGTCAACTCAGTATTTCCGCCTATGCGCATAATTTTAAAGAATATACAGGTGAATCGTTTACATTCGTTTCTGAAGAAGAAACGGGTCGTGGTGGCGTAGTAATTCACACCAATTTGCATATACCGAATGAAAAAGATGTTAAATTTGATTATATGATGAAGAAAAAAGATGATGGATGGCGTATCATCAACATCATTGCCGATGGTGTAAGTGATTTGGCATTGAAACGTTCTGAATATACCAGTGTGTTAAGTAAGGATGGTTTTGATGTGCTAATTGCTAAAATCACGGAAAAAATTAATAATTATGCTGCACAATAAATTTCTGGATTGAGTTAATGCTGACTGGCAAACATTTTTTTGCAGCTAAAATGACTGCTTTATTGGTTACTACATTCTTGTTCACTGGATGCGCAAATACTGAGCCGCGTCAGGCTGTTGGAGAAGAGAGTGCGTTACCCGAAACTAAATCCATGCAAAAATCGGAAGTTGATCCTTATGAAGGATTTAACCGTAACATGTTTAGTTTCAATGATCATCTTGATGACTATGTAGCTAAACCTATTTCTGATGTGTATGTTTGGGCTACGCCAACGTTTCTAAAAACGGGTGTCAGTAATTTTTTTAGCAATCTTAAAGATATTAATGTTGTATTAAATGACAACATGCAAGGAAAATTTCAGCAAGGCGCTGAAGATGTCGGACGTTTTGTTACCAATTCCACGTTAGGTTTTTTTGGTTTTATAGATGTTGCAACCGATTTAGGCTTGTCAAAACATGAAGAAGATTTCGGACAAACATTAGCCGTATGGGGTGTTCCGCAAGGTGCTTACCTGGTATTGCCGGTACTTGGTCCAACAACGGTAAGGGGGCTGCCAGCGGGCGTTTTTGACGTGGCTGCAAATCCAACAACCTATATTGGTATGCCCGTGCAATTGGTGTCTATGTTAAATACGCGCGCTAATGCAGATGGCGCATTAAAATTCATTGATGAAGCGGCAATTGATCCTTATGTTTTTACGCGTGAAGCCTATTTGCAAAATCAAAAGCATTTGATTACCGATGGGCAAAGTAAAACAAATGTGGATATTTTACCTTTAGAAGATGATTTATTGAGTGATGTGGACGCCGCTGAGAGTAAAAACAAAAATACAGTTTCCACTACAGCTGGTCTAGCAGGTAATAAATTGCCTGGTGGGCAAATCGATGCGGTTAATCAGAGTTTGGAAAATGCTGTAACTGCGTTGGATAAAGCAAATACATCTTTGGAAGAAACATCTGCTAAAGTAGATAAGTTAAAGAAAAAGCGTCGTTTTAAAAGACGATAAACTAGGTGTTTGTAGTACCCAACCGTATTTAAAAAAGCAACAAACTTGAGTTTTTCGCAGGAGAGTTTCTATTAAGATTTAGGAATGTCTCCACAGTGTCATTTGATGGAATACCCATCTCATGGGGTTTCCATCAAATACTTTAAAATCAATAATGTAGCAGAGAATGAACTTCGTAATTTTTTAGTTTGTCTCGACCCAATAAAAAATCTAGTTCAACAACAAAAGCACAGGCTACAACAGTGGCGCCTAGCTTTTCAATTAACTCACAACTGGCTTTGGCTGTGCCGCCAGTGGCCAGTAAATCATCAATTAATAATACTTTATCCCCGCTATCAACTGCGTCAATGTGTATCTCTAGTGATGCAGATCCGTATTCTAAGTCGTAAGATACACTTTGCACATCATAAGGTAATTTGCCAGGTTTTCTTAGTGGAATAAACGGAATTCCCAGCTCCCAGGCAACTAATGCGCCAAAAATAAATCCACGTGCTTCCATGCCTGCAACAGCAGTAATATCGCGACCTAGGAATGGGTGAATTAACTGATGAATAGCTAGACGACAGGCAGCAGGGTCTTTTACGATAGGTGTAATATCTTTAAAGATTATGCCTGGTTTTGGGAAGTCAGGAATATCCCTGATTTTTTCTCTTAATCTGTCCATGGTACTTAGCTCTATAGTGTGAAATACTATTGCGATGTTTAATTGCTGCGTTCGATTATGTACAGGGATAAATCGCGTAATAAATCGGCTTCACTTCCAAAACTTTTTAAACACAAGATGGCTTGTTCATGTAATTCTAATGCTTTTTGTTTAGCACCAGCCATACCTAATAAAGCAGGGTAGGTCGGTTTGTCATTATGCATATCTTTGCCTTGGGTTTTGCCCAGGGTAGCAGTGTCGCTCTCCACATCTAGAATGTCATCCTTCACTTGGAAAGACAGGCCGATACACTTGGCATAATGATCAAGATGAGTGCTAATGGCAGGGTCGAGGTCAGCTTTTGCTATGGCAGCCAGATTGACACTGGCGCGTATTAATGCGCCCGTTTTATGGATGTGCATGTTTTCAAGTTCGGGCAGGTTTAGCTTAGTACCGACAGCCGCCAGATCAATAGCTTGGCCGCCGACCATGCCTTGCGTACCACTGGCTTTACTCAAGGTAGCAATCATTTTTAAGCGAGCAGTATCATTAGCTTTTATAGTGGGATCGTAACTAAGTATTTCAAAAGCCAGTGCCTGTAATGCATCGCCAGCCAGAATGGCTGTGGCTTCGTCAAAGGCTTTATGGCAAGTGGGTTTGCCACGGCGCAAATCGTCATTATCCATGGCTGGCAAATCGTCATGAATCAGTGAATACACATGAATAAATTCCACCGCACAAGCGAGTGCGTCTAAACTATCCTCATGGATACCCAAAGCTTGGCCTGTTGCGTAAGTGAGTAAAGGGCGAGTACGTTTACCGCCGTTTAAGACACTGTAGCGCATGGCCTGATGAAGTTTTTGCGGTAAAATATGATCAGCGGGTAGTCGCGCATCGAGTGCTTTTTCGACACGTTGCTGACAGCTAATAAGATAAGATTTAAGGTTGTTCATCGTTAAAGGGCTCCAGAGTTTGTTGGCCATTTTTTTCTAACAAAATTTGTACTTTCTGTTCTGCTTCCTGCAATGCCTGTTGGCAGGTACGAGTCAAGTTAATACCCCGTTCGAAGGCCTTTAGAGATTCCTCCAGTGAAATATCCCCCCGTTCCATTTGCTCAACGAGTTTCTCAAGTTCTTGCATGGCATCTTCAAACAATGATGGACTTTTCTTTCTGGACATAAGTGGGTACAGAGCTAAAATTAGCCAGCTATTATAGTATGAAATGAGGGTACTAATAAGAAGTTGTTGATGATTTTTATACTATGACTTTTAATTCGGCCTAATTTCTTCCAAGTTCATCTTGCATTGAAAACGTCAAAAAACCAGGGGCAACTTACGCCCCTTTTTTAATTTGGTTGTTTATGCAATCTGCTGAGGGGTGATTTTTGAAATGCCCACTGCTGCCCGTAAAGTTTGGATAAACGGTAGGCTAATTGTGCGAGCTTTTTCAGCGCCCTCTTGTAACTCCTGTTCAATGTGCTCAGGTGCTTCTAATAAGGCTTCATAGCGTTCACGAGCGGGAGCAACTTCTTCATTAATTTTCTCGAATAACACTTGTTTCATTTCTCCCCAGCTGATGCCTTCGGCGTAACGTGTGCGGATGGCTTCAATTTCATGATTATTGGCGAAAGCTTGATACAGCCCAAATAGGGTACAGTTTTCAGTTTCTTTGGGTTCGCCAGGCTCTAATGAATTGGTTTTTATTTTATTGATCAGCTTACGCAGTTTTTTCTCTGGCTCAAATAATGGAATAGTGTTGTTATAACTTTTACTCATTTTTCGACCATCTAAACCCAGAATAGTTGAAGCATTCTCATCTAACACTGCCTCGGGTAACTGGAAATGTTCGCCATATATATGGTTGAAACGGCTGGCAATATCTCTTGCCATTTCGATATGTTGAATTTGGTCTTTGCCAACAGGTACTTTATTAGCATTGAAGAGTAGAATGTCGGCAGCCATTAATATAGGGTAGCTAAATAAACCCATGGTGACGCCTTTGTCGGTATCGCTACCTTCTACTTCCTCATTCTCTGCCACGGCAGCTTTGTAGGCATGCGCACGATTCATCAGTCCTTTTGCTGTGACGCAGGTCAACATCCAAGTCAGTTCCATAATTTCCGGTATATCGGATTGCCTATAAAAAATGGCATTTGAGGTATCTAAACCTAATGCTAGCCATGTGGCAGCAATTTCCAGACTCGATTGTTTTACTCTTGCAGGTTCATGGCATTTAATCAGGGCATGATAATCAGCCAGGAAATAAAATGGCCTGACATTTTTGTTCTTACTGGCCTTGATAGCTGGGCGAATTGCACCCGCATAATTTCCCAAATGAGGAGTGCCGGTTGTGGTTATGCCGGTAAGAACGATGGAATGATTAGTCATACTTATATCGGGGTAAGCGCTAGATGGAAGGTAATGAAATTTTGAATATTTTACAGCAGCAACGAGTTGTAAAGGAAATAGCTGTTTTAAAAACGGTCAACATTACCCAGTAAAGTGTGTTTTTAATTGTAATAATGCAATATTAGCATAAAGCCTACACTATAAGTATGCGAAAGCAAGAACGCTAATGCTCTGTGTAAGGTTTAGTTCAAAATGGAAATGCTAATTTGGCGTGCGACATAATCACCTGCACTATAGCTATCATATTGGCTAAGCGATGTAACCTTATAGATGTTGCCAGTTTTGTTTCCTTCGGAGTAACTCGTGCTAGTACACGTTAAGGTAACCGGAAAATTACTCAAACCAGTAAAGGTCATGGGATTTTGCGCAGTGATTTGTGTGCAGTTTCCACCATTGCTGATAGTGGCCAGCGACCATTCAATACCTGCCCGTGCGGCTTGGTAACTCCTTGCGCCCAACAAAGCATAACTGACCGTTTCTTTTTGCAGGCCACTCAGTCGTACCATGTAAATACCGAGTAAACCAATGATAACCAGAAAAAAAATAGCCATGAAAAGGGTGAAGCCGCGCTGTTGATTCATGGAGCGTTATCCACAGGTATTTGGTGCAGTAAGTTACTGGTTGCGCCGTAGCCATCAACCAGAGCAATATTTAGAGTAACAAGTCCTGAACGGCTGGATGAGCCTGACACATAGGAGAATAAACAATTACTGATGCTGTTGGCTTGAATTTGCCCGACAGCATTAGTGGGAGGGACGTTTTGAGTGGCTGAAATGGTATAACCAGAATAACGAAGCAATTGCCCGGCTACCAAGTTGCAAGCATAGGTTATTGGTGTGTCAACAATAAAAAATCGTTGCTGAGGGGATGGCATGGGAAATTGCGTGGGGCTGGTTAAAACTATACTTGTGCTAGTGGAGTTGTTACTGAGTGAGGCTATATTGGTGCCTGCGTAGGCATTGGCTGTTAATTCATTTAGATTATAAACGACTACAGAGCCAGTAGGGGCGGCACTAAGGCTCCCAATCACATCAAAACTACTGTCGGCACTCGTAAAGTCAAGAATATTACCTGTACCCGTACTAGTGAGATATGCACGATAGCGACCACCATCGCTGGTGTGTAAAAATTCTATAGCCGTTCCGCTATTGATAATGCGGATGCTATTCGGTAAAGCTCTGCGAATGTCTCTTTGCATCATTTGCAATGCAGATTCAGCATTATCAATGAGTGTGTTACGGCTTTGCAGATTCAGGTAACTATTAACGGGCAAGGTAAGTATTTTAGTAGTTAACGAGCCGAGTACACCGATAATCACAATCACTGTGATTAGTTCAATGAGTGTAAAGCCAGACTGGTAATTCGACATTTCAGTAACTCGCACGATATCCAACCAGTGTCACCAGCGTGTTTCCTGGGCCGCTAACACTGACGGTAATTTGTTTTGCAAGAACTCCGCCATTGAGCGTGACAGGCGTTGAAACACTGACAGACACAGAATATGCGGATAAATTGCTAATGCTAGTGCCTTGTTGAGTTTGTGGTGGAGAATTGGTCAAATTATTGTAATTATCAACATTATTGTAGGTAGCGCGAATGTTGCTTGCGGTACCGCTGTAACTTTGTTGCAGAATTTCGTCCATATAAGACTCGGCAAGTGCGATAGCCTGATGAGTGACAATTGGATCGGCGCTGTGGCGATTGGTGATATTCATTACCGAGAACAGGCCAACTATGGTAATGCTGATAATCATCATCGACATTATCAATTCTATCAAGGTAACGCCGTTTTGGTGACGCATCAGACTAAGGCGCATACACGAAGCCCGTTGCTTGCTGTATGTTGATGGTTTGGCTGCCCACAGTGACGCTTGCAGTACTCGAAGCATTGCCATAAGCCTGGAAGAAAATATATTGGGCAGTGGATGTTAAACTAATACCGGAAACGCTATTTTGATAGCTGGTTTCACTCGTGCCAGGCCTGCTCACGGCTAGTGTAAAATCCGTGTTAGTCGTCGATGTACATTTGCTGCGATCAGTAAGGGCAGGTCGCAGTAGTGTAAATTGGTTACCTGTAATTTGCACCATCACATTACAGGATGTCGCTACCGCTAGCTTTTCAGCATAGCGGATAGCGTTCAACGTATCATCAAACAAAGTACGTTGCTGGTAAACCGAATAGTTAAATAATTTGGGTAGAGCAGTTGCTGAGAGCACACCCACCATGATGATGATGACTATCAGTTCTATTAGGGTAAATCCATTCCTATTTAATGACTGTTTTTGAAAATTCACTCTTAAAATAAATGCAAAAACGGGTTTAACTGACAAATTAGGCGCGCATTAGCAACCACTAACGGTGTATGTAGCAAGCCCTGTGGCCACGGTGTATAAAACGTTGCAATTTGCTGAAGTTGGACTATTGGTATAAGTCCAGGTGACCGTGCTTGCGCCGGTAAGTGTGGTTGGCGTTGTTGCATAATCGGAGCTGGCAGTTACCATGGCGACTATACCTACAGCGGTGGGTGTGCCACTTGCCACTGTAACTGCTACCGAAGTACCGTCAGAAGTGGTGATGCTGGTGGCGGTGAGATTGCCTGAAGCCAGATAGGTGGATTGAGCAATGGCTACCGCACTTTGTACCGCACCAGCCAGTGCTTTTACGGACGCTGTTCTAGCCTGAGTACCCAAATTAACAAATTTAGGTAGTGCTGTTGCTGCCAGTATACCCAGTATTACAATAACCATGACTAGCTCAATTAATGTGAAGCCTGATTGTTTGTTGTGGTTCATTTATCACCTATTGTAGATATTTAATTTTTTGTACTATGAGATTTTAATCGATTTCTAGCAATTACATGCATTTAACCATATTCATCGAATTGCCTCAAATTAAATGTAACCGAAAAGGTGCTTAAAAAGGTATCGATGCCTCACATTAATGGTAACCGAAAAGAAGCGGATTACCACAATGGGCAAACAGGCACGCAAAGCATATTTAGAAGCAATCCTAAAGCGTTATCATCAAAGCGATAAGCTTGGAAAACAAGCGATTTTAAACGAATTCTGCGAGGTCTGTGGTTATGCCCGCAAGTACGCGATCCGCTTGTTAAATCGCAAATTAGAAAAAGCGCCGCCACGCAAACGACCGGGAGCTAAACCGAAATACCAAGCAGATCAACTCATGGAACCCTTGCGTCGAATCTGGTTTGCGATTGACCAAGCTTGTGGCAAACGATTAAAGGCCGCGTTACCGGATTGGTTGCCACACTATGAAGCCTACTATGAACCACTGCCAGAAACGGTTCGTGCCGATTTACTCAAGATTTCGGCAGCGACTTTAGATCGGTTGTTAAAGCCTTTACGCATCAGGCATCCCAAAGGATTATCCGGCACTAAACCAGGAACCTTGTTAAAGAATCAAATCCCGATTCGCACCCACCACTGGGATGAGACGCTACCTGGCTTTATGGAAGCCGATACGGTTGCCCATTGTGGGAACACGTTATTAGGGGATTTTGTATGGAGCTTGACCATGACCGATATAGTGACCGGTTGGACAGAATGCCGCGCAACCTGGAATAAGGGCTCTCATGGCGTACTGGAACAAATTCAGGCCATTGAGTCTCTCTTGCCATTCCCCTTGCGCGGATTCGATTGCGATAATGGTTCTGAATTTTTGAATCACCATTTAGTCCGCTATTTCACCGATCACCCCGGCAAACCGGCTTTTACTCGCTCTAGGCCTTACAAGAAAAATGATAATGCCCATGTTGAACAGAAAAACTGGACTCACGCCAGACAGCTCTTTGGTTATGATCGTCTTGGCAATCCCAAGCTCGTAGCCTTAATGAATGACGTTTATAGCTCGCTTTGGTGTCCTTTGCAAAACCACTTTTGCCCGAGCTTAAAATTGAAAGAGAAACATCGTCATGGCGCAAAATACGTTAAAAAATATCACCAACCGCTCACACCTTACCAACGTATTCTGCATCATCCGGAAATTCCAGAAGCGACTAAAATCGCTTTAAAAGAACAACATGATCAACTTAATCCATTTGCAATGAAAGCCACTATTGAGCAACAATTAAAGATCATTTTTTCACATGTCTCGGTTACACCTAATGTGAGGCATCGTATCTGACCTTTGGGTTACCTTTTTCTATGAGGCAATGCGTCATTAAGGATAATATTAACAGATTCCTTTAGTACCAGTGCCAGTTATCCTGTTTATGGTTATAGGTATAGCGTCACAACATCGTAAACTAAATCACCCAATAGTTGCTTGAATTGTAGACTATACTAGTAGACATACAACAGTTATATGCAAACTACCGAATACGTTTACTATTACGCCACTTACAATTATTCATTAGCATGACAATACGTACTTTTATATTTTGTGATATTTGTAATCCGCAAGGCTTAAGATCTATCGAGTACCGTAGAACGACTCGATTAGACGAGCGTTCTGGTCGCCGCATTAGTGATGGCAGGGCTTGGCTGGAAGCCTCACTGGATCAGTCTCTGGATAAATCTGGCTGGGTTCGCACCGCGGACGGATTACATCTTTGCCCACGTTGTCAAACATTACATTCGTCGAATTAATAACAAAGCAACCGTTTTGCTGACGACCAGTACTTTTATACCCGTTGGTTAATGCATGGCTGAAGAGATATTCCACATTGGTAGGAAAATACCTAAAGCCAGAATTAAAACCATCAGTCCGATGATAATAATCAAAATGGGTTCGATAGCCGTGGCCAGATTTTTAAGCAAGGCATCAATTTCACCTTCATAAAATTCAGCGGCCTCTGCCAGCATATCTGAGATATTGCCGGATTCTTCACCTACTAGTAGCATTTGAATAACCAATGGCGGAAACAAGCCAATGTTTTTCGCCATACGGCTAATACTATCTCCTTTTTCGATGCCTATTCGCATACGTTGTAATTTGCTGCTAATGTATTCATTACCTACCGAATTAGACACAATAGCAATGCCTTGTATGAGTGGTACACCCGCTTGCATGATCATCGCAAAAGAGCGACAAAAGCGTTCCATGGTGGCATCCGTAATAATGTTGCCAATCAATGGCAATTTCAGCATTAACCAGTGCCATTGCAATTTACCTTGTGGGGTGCTGATAAATTTGCGAAGAATCAGTAATATTGCCAATAAGCCGCCTAGGAGATAGGGCCAGTAGTTGACGGTAAAATTGGAAATAGACATTAATAATCGCGTTTGCCATGGTAATTCGGCACCTAATTTATCGAATACACCTTTGAATGCAGGGATAACATAAATATTAACCACCACCATGGCAATACTAATAGCTGCAATGACCATCATAGGATAACGAAAAGCTGACTTTACCCGGCCCTGAGTTTCTTTTTCACGATACAGATAATGGCTAATTTGATTAAATGCCTGCTCAAGTCCTCCAGTCGTTTCGCCTACATTAATAATACTGATCAAAAGTAGCGGAAATATTTTGGGGTGCTGGGCAAGAGCTTGCGATAAAGTTTGTCCGGCTTCAAGTCGTTGCGAAATATTCTGTAGTGCTTGTTTCATGGCAATGTTGCGATTGGACTCGGCCAAACTGATAATCGCTCGGGTGATAGGTACACCTGCTTTAGTCAGACTGTACATTTGCCTACTGAAAAGAATCAGATCGTTAGTGTCTATATTACGTAAAGCTTGCCAATAGTTAAGTTGCTCCAATAAATCTTTGCTGTCTTTAATTTGTTCAATCGTAATCGGAATCTGTCCACGATTATGTAATGTCTGTGCCACTAATTGTGTCGATTCAGCTTCCAAGGTGCCAATAACTAGCTTTCCAGCGCTATTTCGGGCTTTGTAGTGGTAATTAGTCATGTTAAGCTTCCGAGATACGCATCACTTCGTGTAAAGTGGTCGAACCTTGTTTAACCAAGTCTAGCGCCTGTAAGGAAAAGCGTTTAAAACCCAATGTGTTGTGGGCGGCGGCTACGAATGCAGATGAATCGTTGCGCCTAAGTGCATCCAAAGTTTCGTGACCTAATTCAAGTAGTTCATATACGCCTATACGTCCACGGTAACCGACATGGTTGCAATGTTGGCAGCCAACACCTTGTTTAAAAGTAATCTGTTGAGCATCTGCACCAAGCATTTTTTCTAGCCAGATACTTTCAGTTTCATCAATAGTGACTGTTTGCGAACAGCGGTCACAGATTTTTCTGACTAAACGCTGAGCAATAATCACTTTTAATGCGGTAGCCAGAATATACCCTTCAATACCCATGTCTAATAACCGGGTAGCGGTTTCTACTGCACCGTTAGTGTGCAGGGTTGAGAATACCAAATGACCGGTTATAGAGGCGCGCACAGCTATTTCAGCCGTTTCCCGATCACGAATTTCTCCCACCAAAATAACATCAGGATCCTGACGTAGAGCGGAGCGCAGCACATTAGCGAAGCTCATACCAATTTTATCGTTAATCTGTGCCTGATTAATGCGAGGAATACTGTATTCCACCGGATCCTCTGCGGTAATAATTTTGGTTTGGGGTTTGTTAATATCTGATAGCGCCGCATATAAAGTGGTGGTTTTTCCGCTACCTGTTGGACCTGTTACCAAAACCAGACCTTGCGGGTTATTGATATGAGCTTTGAAACGCTTCAAAAGCTCTGCCGGCATCCCTAATAGATCCAAATTAAGTAAGCCTTTGGATTGATCCAGAATCCGCATCACCACCGATTCACCGTTTTGAATAGGTAAGGTTGAAAGCCTGATATCTAAGGTTTTATTTTTTACCCGAATCGAAAATCGACCATCTTGGGGTAAACGCTTTTCCGAGATATTAAGTCCGCACATCAGTTTTAAGCGTACAACCAATGCCGAAGCAATATTCACATTGTCTAATACATGTTCATTTAAAACCCCATCAACCCGTTGCCGGATTCTCAATACAGATTCGTCGGGTTCAATATGAATATCCGAGGCATTCGTCTGTAGAGCATCTTCAAAAATGGATTGTAATAATTTTACGACAGGAGCGTCATTGACTTCGCTACTTGAAATTAGCGTGTTTAAATCAAAAGCATTTTCAGCTAGTTCTTCACTTAATTGATCGGCCAAAGAGATGATTTCATCCGTTCGTCGATAGGCCTGATCGATAGCTGTCAGTAAGTCAGATTCTTTAACAACGGCCTGTCGAATACGTTTTTTCAATACCCGATTAATTTCGTCCAGCCCCATTAAGTCGCTGGGATCAGCCATTGCCAATAATACTTCTGTCTCGTTACTTTCCAGCAGCATGGCCCGGTAACGACGAGCCAGATTTTCAGGTAACTCTTTACAAACCTCCGGTTTGCGTTTGTATTGAGAAATATCCAGATACGGAATTTGTAATTGGCGTGATAGAAAATTGAGTAAATCTGTTTCTTTAATGAAATTCAAATCAATCAGGGTTCTACCCAGTTTTCGACCTGTTTTTTTTTGTTCAGCAAGTGCCGTCATCAATTGCTCAGAGCTGATGATCCGGTGTTGTACCAACAAGTCGCCAATGCGAATTTTTCTTGGGGATATTTCCATAAAGTGGTTAATTTAAAACTTGGAGTCTTTGTTTAATATAGTCCACAACTTCTCCTTGCAAAGTATTTTTATCTAAAGCCTGTTGGTAGGCGTTAATAGCTAATTTTGCTTGATTCAGTTTGTCTTCTGATACACCTAAACCTAACCAGTTTTCAGCTTTATCGGCTTCGATTTGTGTGAGTTTTAGGTAAATACTGGCTGCTTGCGGATAGCGCTGTAATTGTGCGTAGCAACCCGCTAGTAAAGCCAGATATTCGCTGTCGGAAGTACTTTCCAAATTGTCATTTTCCAGTAGGTTTACGGCAGCAATAAAATTTTTCTGCAGGATGTATAAGTGCGCTTTGGTTTTTTTAAACTGTAAATTGTGGGGGAATATTTGTAAGCTATCATCAGTAAAACGACTAAGTTCCTGATTGGTAGCTTTGTTTTTGATCAGAGTTTCAAGCAAGAGTGTTCGCGCAGGTAGAAATTGGGGATTCAGTTGCAAAATAGTTTCCAACTGGGCGCTTTTATTAGATAAGGAAGGATTTTTTTTAGCAGCTAAAAAGAGTGAAGCTATGCGCTCTGAGATGGATACGGGTTTTTCTGGTTTTATGAGATTGCTTGTCTGTAGAGTGTTGGTCACTAAGTTGATTTTATCGGGTGATAAATTGGGTTTGCCCATCGTTTCTGACTTTGGTTTTGTCGATGCCAATTTAACCGATGCTTGAGTTTGGTTTTCTGGGTGCGTTACTGGATGAATAACTAAGGATGGCTTGTTATTCGTTTGCAGTGTATTAGCAATTTTAACCTTAGCTGAGGCTTTATCGGCGGCTGAGCTTTCTGGCGATAGGTTAGCCGTTGCTGCTTGAGTCACCTTTTCTTCGATTAATAAGGGTTGAGCCTGAGTTTTAACTGGATCAGGTGATACTAACTCAGCTTGCGATATGGGCTGAACTTCAATTTGCGCCTTAGCTGCTGTTACTATTGGTGCTTGAGATAGAGGTTGAGACTGTAACTGAGTATTGGTGATAGGCTGAGGATCGGCAGAACTGACGGTAGGCAGTTGCGTTAAATTGCCAGTGGTCCCAGAAAGAAACAGGGCTTGGTAATGTTGCCAGGCAAAATAAGCTAATACCAGCGTGAAAATAGGTAATAACTTTAAAAAATTGCTGGTGTAACGCTGCTTTTCTGCGGTATGGATCTCAAGTACCGAGTTGGCTGGTCTATTGTTATTACGCATTTCCAGGTCGCGTAACATTTGGTTGATTAAACTCATAATGGTAAGCGGGGGAGAAAATAAATAAACACGGCACTCGCTACCACTAGCCAAGGTAATACTTTTCTGAATAACCAAATATTTAAATGGCGACGGGTATCTTCGGTGTCTACTGCCGCAAGATGGATATGCTGCCAACCGATGGAACTATGACCTTTACCGTAAGCAGCTAATAATGCTTTATGCGCAAGTATATTAATCAGTCGCGGAATTCCCTTCGTGTAAAACTGCAAAGCGGTTGCGCTAAAAATTCCGAGTAAGTCGGTATGAGTATTCCCCGCTATATATAGACGGTGTAGTAGATACTCCTGAATTTGCTGTTTGTTGAGGGCTTGCAATTGATAACTGAAACTAATGCGCTGCCTTAACTGGCGAATCGATTTTTGCTGGAGGATTTTATCGAGTTCAGGCTGAGCAAATAAGACTATTTGCAATAGTTTCTGTTTTTCTGTCTCAAGATTTGTCAGCAGTCTCAAAGACTCCAAGGTTTTAAGTGGCATCGCTTGAGCTTCATCGATAATAAGTACCACTTTTTGGCCTTGTTGAGATGCTTGCAGTAAATACTTATTGATTTTTACCAAAATACGGCTTTGGTCATTGCTGCGAGCGTAGCGCAGGTTAAATTCATCTGCGATTGATTGGTGTAGTGCGGTGGTGTCCATATCTGGGTTGGGAATATAGGCAGTCACAAACGGGGCAGGCAGTTCATTGAGTAATTTGCGGCACAGCAGTGTTTTTCCAGTACCCACTGGCCCTGTGATTTTTATGAATCCTTCGCCACCTTGCAGTGCAATTAACAGCACATTTAGGGCCTCTCTATGCGTGGGTAAATCACAGAAAAACTGGGTATCCGGAGTCAGATTAAATGGCAGCTGAGTTAGGCCAAAGTGCTTTAGATACATAGTCGTGCTTAAGCAACCTCCTGTTGTCCATTATCTATTTCCACAATTTTTTCTGTTCCAGATCTTGTAAATGTTGGCGGCTTCTTTCAATTGATTCATCCCAATCATTACTACTATTGATGATAGTGGGTTTTAGCAAAATTACCAATTCAGATTTTTGACCAGTGCCAGAGTTTTGGCGGAATAAATTGCCCACATAGGGTATGCCTGCCAACATAGATACCCCATTCTGATTATCCTGAATGTCGGTTTGCATTAATCCACCGATAACAATAATCTGACCATTCTCTGCATGCACCACGCTATCAGATTCTCTGACTACATTTAACGCCATGGGAATTTCATTGGGTTGGTCGTTTATAGTAAATTGTTTAATATCGTTAGTGACACGGGTAACGGATGGATGGATATGTAGGGTGATATTATTGCTATCCGCAATTTGTGGTGTCACATCCAATGCTATACCCGAAAAGAAAGGTGTCCAGGTAATATCTTGAGTCACTACGTTGGTGACACCGACGCTATTGTTCGAGGAAACGTTAGTAATAAAATATTGATCTTGACCTACTTTTATTACAGCTTTTTGATTATTAAGGCTAGATATTCTCGGGCTGGATAGAATATTGGTTTTTCCTTGGCTCTCCATAAGCTCGATAAAAGCATAAAAGTCACCTGATTTTACACCGATGGTGAACGCTGCCGCAGCTGTTGCTGCTCCAAGTGCTGGCAATGTGCCGCTCATAACCGCTGCACGAGCAGTATGGATAATATCTGCCCAATTGACACCGTTTTGATGACTGTCATTTAAGGTGATTTCAAGTATTTTAGCTTCTATCGCTACTTGTCTGCCAATTTGGTTTTGAGTTTGTTCGATTAGTTTTTCAACTTCACGCATTTGCGATGGTTGAGTGCGCACCACCACTATGCCGCTTTGTTTATTGATGACTACCTTGGTGCCTGTTTTTGGATTATGCAGTTCATCGCTGTTTTCGCCAATTGGAGTGGCATCTACAATGGCTGAAATGGATTGGCGAAGTTCATCCCAAAAATCAGTTTTTGATGAGGTGGTAATCCAACTTCCAGAATTGGAATTATTTGCAGACATGCTATTTGGATTACCAATGGGCGTTGTTGAACCAGAACTGGCTCCTATACCCGTTCCCAAGCCAATGCCACTCATTTGATTGTTATTATTGCGTTGGCTGCTATTGATTTGTCCAGATGATACTCGCGTATTTGAGCTGCCTTCGCGTTGCAGGTCAAGACGATCAATTTTAAATATCTTGGTTTGTAAGGTAGCTGGATAAATAACATAACCAATATCGGTTTTAGCGTAGTCATACCCATAAACTTTTTGCACAGTATTCAAAACTTGAGCGACATTAACATTTTTTAATTCCAATGAAATATGTCCTGCAACATCCGGGTGAACCACCATGTTTTCTTGGCTATCGACAACTAGGCTCATAAAAAAATCACGAGCTTCAACTTCATGAACCGAAATATTAAATGTTCCAGGATTATGACTATGACGATCATTCAATTGGGTTTGATTGAAATTAGGCAGGAGTGCATCAGTCACAGCCGCAGGTGGAAGTGCTGTTGTTGGTTTGTTTATTGGTGAGGAAGCTTTTGGGAAAGTATTTTCCACGTTCGACGGATGCAAGGCTGTAAGTCTTTCGCCACAAGCTGGCAATAGTAAAAATAGGCAGGCAGTAAAGAAGGCAATGAATTTGTACATTAGAATTATTTCACCTGATTTTTAACGGATGGGACTAGAAAAAGTTTTTTGCTGTCAGTATTATTTCTAATCAGCACGTAATGTGGGTGTATCTTTATAACCCGACTGCCATCGGTTAAGGTTTGGCCGCTTTTAACCGTTACACCATTAATTACAGCACGTCTGCTGGTAGCGGAAATCCATATGGCATTTAATTTTAAAGGGCTAGAAATACCTGTTGGTTCTACAGTTAAGATTTGCGGCAGATTATCGGGCATGGTTGGGTCATGCAATTCAGCAAAGGCCGATCTGCATGCAACTAACACCAATATTAGAATTAATACATTTTTAAACACCCAGCCACTCCTTATCAAAACTCAGGGTGTAAACCTGAATATGGGTTTCGGCAATCGGATAATTTTTAACTTGGTAATCCATGCTATCCCAATTGATACGCCAAGTTAGCGATTCCAATGTTTTTAGATAATTCAGTGTGCTGAAATAATCACCTTGTAAAGTGATTGCCAAGGTATGGCAATATAGCCAGTCAGTCTGCTTATCATTATTACCAAAGGATGTAACGGGCAATGTTTCCAGTTTAATTAATTTAAGCCTGTTGTTTTGTTTGAGTATGTCAGTAAGTGCATGCGCCATTGATTCTGATGGTACAAATTTTTTGCCACCCAAATTCAATTGTTGTTTCAAGTTACTCACAGACTGTTGAAGTTGTGTCAGTTGTATACGTGAATGATCGTTCGGATTGGGCTGGCTGATTCCCTCAAGCTGATTTGCAATCTTTAATTTATTATCAAATTGATTTTGTAATGAAGTAATTTCATTTTCAAGTGTTTGATTTTCAGTTTGCAACTGTTGGAAGAAAAAATTATCCCAGCATCCCCAAATCACCAATAGGAAGGCACTTACTATCATCAATTTTTCGCGCTGGGTAAGCAGATTAAAACGCTGCCAATAAAATTCAATGTTTGCCAGCATTAGATTCCTCCGCTTCGGTTTTTAAACTGGAACTGACACTGAAGTTGAATTGTTCCGAATTCTCCTTGGATTGCTGTATATCGAGTTTAGCAAAATAACGCCCTTTGAAAACATTGCTGGTTTGCAAACGCTCTAATAATAGTGAAATTTGTTCAGGTTTAAATGTCGAGCCTTCCAGGCGGATACTATCGGATTTGCTGTTAAATTGAATACGGGTCAGCCAAATATTATGATCAGCCTGATTCGCTAACGCTTGAAGATACCGAGAAAACCCTTGAGTTCTGTCTGATTGTGTATCTGCAAGCATCTCTAAGGTTTGTGTCAAATTTTGATAATAATTTTGAGTTTGCTGTAGTTCTTCACTTAGTACGGTATCGATTGGTTGATTAGGGTGTTCTGCCTGGATGTGTTGTAAACGGGCATCAACTTGCTGTAATTGGGTTTTTAATTGTTTTTGTTGGGCTTGGTTCGAATAAAGGTTGTTTAAACTAAAGCCGCTGATGACTATAAACAATAGCAAGCAAGCAATGACACTTAATAAATAAGGGTTCAAGAGCAAATACTTGCCGTTATCCCCGTTAACTTGATAAAGATTGATTTGCTGAATCATAGTTGACTGGCTTCCAATAAGCGGCGCAAAGATGCACCGATGACTGATGCACAGAGGTTTTGTGTCGTATCGTCCAATGTAATATCACCGTCTATAATGGCCGATAGATCCAATGCACGCGTCGTAATACCATGATGCCGATTTAAAAAGTCTATAATTTTGGGTGTGTTGATAGGCATTAAAACAGTTGCCAAGCTAGTAATAGGTGGTATATCGAAATAATTTTCAACATAATCAAAAGAACGTTGTACTTCTAAAGCCAAGCTATCTAATTCCAGATTTAGCAATTCCCCGCTGTTATAGGCACCCTCATCATCTAGGCGCGAATAGCCACAGGAAATTTTGCGAGACAGAAACAGTTCTCCCTTTTTTTGAATAACGATACAACCCTGGTCTTTTTGCAAATGCAACAATGCAATTCCTTGTTCGTTTTCACGTAGCAGTGTGGCCAGATTACGAAGAGCAGTCTCCTGAATATCAATGACTTTTACGTTTAGTCCAGCCTGTTGGCATTGTTGAGTCAATGCCAACACCATTTGCTGGGTACAAGAAACGACTTCCAGTAGTCTGGAACTATTCGCGCGATTTGATTTTGGAAGTGGATAATAGTCGATGACAGCTTCATTAACGGGATAATCCAGAAAATCAGCAATGCGCCATTGCACCGCTTGTTTCATCTCTTCGTTGATGACTGCTGGTGCATCAATACCCATTAAACGGTATTGTTCATGGTTCAGTAAAATATGACAATCGTATTTATCTAATTCGTATTGTTTAATCAATATTTCAAGTTGGGCATGTACTTGTTGGGGGCTTGCAAAAACAAATTCACAATGCAATAAGCGCGGACGAGCTTGCTCAGCGTAGTGAGTAACAGCAATAGTGAAGCCGTTGGGAAAAAAACTAACGGCCACAATACCAGGAGAAACGCTCGGTTTTTTTAGGAATTTTTGCAATAATTGCACAATGGACATTTTCCTTTAGTAAAGAAGGCAATTAAATTCAATCGAATCGTATTAATTTTTCAAAACCAACACACAGGTGAGATTTTGTTTGTTGCACTTTTCTAGGCAGATTGAATTTTTATACAAGTTTTAAGTTTATAGCAAAAATTGCACTTGTACAGTCCAATACGTAACAAAATCGCAATTATAGGCTAATAAACTGTAGTAGTTTTTTAAGGATGATTCTTAAATTATTGGTATATATAATAAAACCTCAAGTATCTGAGTGCAAGTTTTAACCGCGTTAGCTTGGTTATCCGTTCTTTTACAAATAATGGGTATTGCGGACCAACTTGAATTTTACTGACCATCCTTACGTTTACTCCAGCCAAAACGGATGGACAACTCGAAAATGTATCTTTATCGAAAGTAGGGTCCACATGTTGCTTTTACAATGAATTCGTAAGCTTTATCCGCAGTATTCTAAAATACAAGTTTGTCCAAAGTTTTTTAAATTATTAAGCAACAAAAACCAAATTTTATAGTCGGAATATCAGGTTAGTTCAGGGAGATGTCTATGCCGGAAACCATCAGAGTGTTGGCGCAGCAAATAGGCCAGATTGCAGATAGCGAAGCATGGCTGCTTGCAGTTGAACTTGAGCAAGCTAGGCGGCAGTTATGCGGATTTCTAATGGAAAATGCATACACTACTCAGTTTATAGCAGAGCAATTAGCCTTACCTTTACAAAAAGGCTCTGCCAGTTATGCATTATCTGTGGCAGAAGCCCCTCTATTACAACGCCGTAATCAAATAGACAGCATATTGCCTCCAGCCAAAGATACGGAGCAGTATCAGCATCTTTTGCCGCTATTTTTAATCAGAATGGCAACTTTGTTAATAACGCCGACAGCAAAAAATCCGCTGAATGCAGATGAAAAACAAAAGCTGTTTTGCTATTGTTCCGATCTGCAAAAGCTTAGACAGCGCATGATTAATGCCAATATTGGATTAACCGCTTTTGTTGCACATAAGTACCGATCTAGTCAATTGGGGGTTGACGAGCTGATGCAGGAGGGTATGTTAGGTTTGATCAAAGCAGTGGATAGATTCGATCCTGAGCGCGGCGTTTGTTTTTCTACCTATGCTATTTACTGGATTAGGCAAGCAGTCACTCGGCTGATATTCAATCAGGATAAAATCGTACGATTGCCGATACAGCTTGCAGAAAAAGCCAGTTCAGTGTTTGAGGCAATGCGTAATAGCTATATTCAAAACGAGCGATGGCCCACCCATGTCGAACTGATGCAATTATGTGCATTATCCGCGCAAGACATTCAAACCATTAGCAGTTATTATCAAGCTACACATTCCTTGGATGAAGCAGTTTTCCAAGAAGATGATAGCGGAACTTTGCTGGAAAAATTAGAACAACAGCAGTTTGATTTACCTTTGGATGAGCTGATCAAGCAAAGTTTGATGGTTTCATTGGATCAGGCGGTGTCTTCGTTGCCAGAAAAACAAGCGGCAATTTTAACAATGCGTTTTGGGTTGCATAATCAGACAGAAATGACTTTACAAGCTATTGCTAATCAACTTAATCTTACCCGAGAACGGGTCAGGCAAATACAAAATGAAGCTTTAAAAAAACTCTATCAGCAATTTGGGAATGAACTACTCGTATTTTTAGAGACAAATGAAAGTTCACAGTAAGCAGTTAATACATTCTCAGGTGTCAATAGGATAATCACCTGTTATCAGCTAGTTGATCAGTGGTATACAAATAAAGAGCCAATATAGGCCTAACTAATAATAAAAAGAGGAAAATATGTCATCCGAAAATAAAAATAATACCAGAAAACCCAATCCGCCACCTGATTGGAAAATAGAACTTGATAAATATTGGCAACGTATTAATCAATACAGTAATGATTTTTACCAGAGTCACAAACAATTTTTTACACCAGCCAAAATTGGCTCGCTACTGGTTGGTGCTTTGATCTTAGTATGGTTGGGCAGCGGTTGTTATATCGTTGATCAAGGTAATCGCGGTGTCGTCACTCGCTTTGGTGCCTACAGTGAAACCACACAACCCGGTTTAAACTGGCACCTGCCTTTGCCGATAGAAAGCGTTAAAATCGTAAATGTCGAGCAGCAGCGCTTCATCGAAGTCGGCTATCGCGATACAGGTCGTTTTGCCAAAGCAGCGACTATTCCACAAGAATCGTTAATGCTGACGCGGGATGAAAACATTATTAATGTGCGCCTGGCAGTACAGTATCAGATCAATAACGCAAAAGACTATTTTTTTAATGTCAAAGACAGCGAAGGCACCCTGAAACAATTGACTGAAAGTGTGGAACGGGCGGTGATAGGCAAAAGCGATATGGACTATGTACTGACTGAAGGACGAAGCGAAATTGTGGCCGAAATCAAACGCGATATTCAAAGCACAATGGATGCCTATCATGCTGGCATCACCATCGCCAGTGTTAATCTGCAAGATGCGCAACCACCCGAAGAAGTACAAGGTAGTTTTGAAGATGCTATTCGTGCCCGCGAAGATAAACAACGTCTGATTAACGAAGCCGAAGCCTATAGCAACGAAATTATTCCTAAAGCCCGTGGCGCTTCGGCACGATTACTTCAAGAAGCCGACGCTTACCAAATGGAAAAAATTGCCAAGGCAACCGGCGAAACGGAGCGCTTTGAGCAGTTATTAGTGGAATACGAAAAAAATCCAGCCATTACCCGTAAACGTTTGTATTTGGAAGCAAAAGAAAGGCTATACAGTGGTGCCAACAAAATTATGTTGGAATCGGAACGTAACGCACCGCAATTTTACATGCCTTTGGCGACTGACAGTCGTCACGTTGGAAGTAACCAGACACAATCCGCTGCATCTGAACAAAACAGCGAAGCGGTTAGCGACGATAAAAATCATAGCCATAAAGTACCCGTAAACAATGAATTACGCCCTAGCCGGAGCAAACCATGAGTACTAAAAAATTATATCAGCTATTACCCGTTAGTTTCGGCGTGTTGATTTTAGGTTACTTATCGGTTTTTTATGTGGAACAAAATGAAAAAGCCATTGTGTTCCAGTTAGGCAAGTTAGTGAGTACTGATTATGCGCCCGGTATTCATTTTAAAATGCCGATTATCAATAAAATTAAAACCTTTGATGCGCGTGTACTGACCTTGGACACCAAGTCCGAGCGTTTTCTTACCTCCGAAAAGAAAAATGTTATTGTCGACTCGTTCGCCAAATGGCGGATTGGTGATGTGGGTCTTTTTTATACCACGGTTGGCGGTGATGAATATCAGGCCAATCTGCGTCTGGAACAAATCATGAAAGACGCCATACGCGGTGAATTTGGTTTGCGCACCATTAAACAGCTCATTTCTGAAGATCGTAGCGAACTGCGTAAAACGCTGATGGACAAACTATCACCCGTAGCAGAGAAATTTGGTATAGAAATGATCGATATTCGTATCAAACGTATAGATTTGCCACCTGAAGTGAGCAGTTCGGTATTTCAACGTATGCGTGCTGAACGTGAACGGGTAGCGCGGGAGTTTCGTTCGCAAGGTGCAGAACAAGCCGAATTAATCAGTGCTGAAGCGGATAAGCAAAGACAAGTGTTACTTGCCAATGCACAACGCGATGCCGAGAATGTGCGAGGACATGGCGATGCGCAATCGGCTGAAATTTATGCGAAAAGCTACGGAAAAAACCCTGAGTTCTATGCGTTTTATCGAAGCTTGCTGGCTTACCAAACCGCTTTTGAAAAAACCGACGATACCTTGGTGTTAAAACCCGATTCGGACTTTTTTAAATACTATAATAGTGAAAAATAGCTGTAATGACTGACCAATTTCAAGCTAATCGTTCAGAATTTATAGTCTTAATTCACCGCTGTTCTATTAGGAGCGCAGTGCTATGAAAAAAATATTCACCATTCTGATTATCATACTTGCGGTGGTAATGGGTATTTATACGGTGCTAAACCGTTCTTTACCCGATTATGATCCTCATTATGAGATTTCCTATTCAGATTTTATTGAGGATGTACGCAATAAAGTCGTTACCGAAGTAATAATCGATGGCAATTATGTGGATGGTCGTCGTCAAAACGGCACACGTTTTTCCACCTATAATCCTAATGACGCACGTCTGATAGATGAGCTTCTGGAGTTTGGCGTCAAGATCAAGGTAGAAAAACCGCAACAGCAATCTACTCTGATGGCGATTATTATTTCCTGGGCTCCTACCTTACTGTTAATTGCAGTATTGGTTTATTTTATGCGCAAGCAGCAAATGATGGGGGGTGGCGGCCAAAACAGCTTTGGAAAAAGCCGCGCCAAACTCATGGCCGAAGATCAGGTTAAAGTGCGTTTCAAAGATGTAGCCGGTGTGGAAGAGGCCAAACAAGATGTCGTCGAAATGGTCGATTTCCTGAAAGATCCCGGTAAATATGAAGTATTGGGCGGCAAAATTCCACGCGGCGTGTTAATGGTGGGGCCTCCCGGTACCGGTAAAACTTTGCTGGCTCGTGCTATAGCGGGTGAAGCGGGGGTACCATTCTTTTCAATCTCCGGCTCGGATTTTGTAGAAATGTTTGTCGGTGTGGGTGCCTCGCGGGTGCGGGATATGTTTGAACAAGCCAAAAAACGCGCACCGTGCATTATTTTTATCGATGAAATTGATGCCGTGGGTCGGCAACGTGGCGCCAGTGGTATGGGTGGCGGAAACGACGAACGCGAACAAACCCTAAATCAATTGCTCGTCGAGATGGACGGCTTTAGCGGTAACGAAGGCATTATTGTTATTGCCGCCACCAACCGAGCCGATGTATTGGACAAAGCCTTACTACGCCCAGGCCGTTTTGATCGGCAGGTACAAGTGGGATTACCCGACATTAAAGGTCGTGAACAAATACTGAAAGTGCATGGCGATAAAGTGCCACTGGCCGACGATGTGAATATTAACGACTTGGCACGTGGCACACCTGGCTTTTCCGGTGCGGAACTGGCTAATCTGATCAACGAAGGCGCTTTGTTTGCCGCCCGCAAAAATCAGCGCGTAGTAACCATGCACGATTTGGATAAAGCCCGCGACAAAATGATTATGGGTGCCGAAAAACGCACCATGGTCATGAGTCGTGAAGATTTATTAATGACCGCCTACCACGAAGCCGGTCACGCTATCGTGGGTCGAAATGTTCCCGAACACGACCCGGTGTATAAAGTCAGCATCATGCCGCGTGGTGGTGCCTTGGGTATTACCATGTTCCTGCCGGAGCGTGACCAGTACAGTGCCAATAAAGACAAACTGGAAGGCCAAATTTCCAGTCTGTTTGGTGGCCGGGTAGCCGAAGCGCTGATCTATGGCAAAAACAAAGTGACCACAGGCGCATCCAACGACATCATGCGCGCCACGCAATTGGCACGCAATATGGTCACCAAATGGGGCTTGTCTGATCGATTGGGACCTATGGATTATGGCGATAGCGAAGGCAGTTATATGGGCCCGCAAGCCAAACCTATGTCAGAACAGATGTCAAATATGATAGACGAAGAAATCCGTCAGGTGATAGACAGCAATTATCAGCGTGCAGAAACCATACTCAAAGACAATATCGAGATTTTGCATAATATGGCCCATGCGCTGCTGGAATGGGAAACCATCGATAAATATCAGATTGACCTGTTAATGCAAGGCCAAAAACTAGCACCCCCAGAACCTGAAGTGATTGAGGAAAAAGTGTCGGAGGAAGTGGCCAGTGTTGAAGAAATTCAGACACCTGTCAGTGGCGAAACAACGGTTGTGTTATCTTAAAGATAGAAATCAAAGCCTGGCAGAGTTAATCTCTGCCAGAAAGACAGTTGTACAAAACCAGTGCTGTGCAAAATATGCAAAAAGCTAGAGATTGTTATTTACGAAAAAATAAATTAACAATAACCGTTAATACTAAACTCACTATCAACATGGAGGTGATGGGGATAAAAATAAAACTATGCTCATTCTGAATTTTAATATCCCCAGGTAGTTTTCCAAACCAGTTTAATAACCAGGGTAGATAGGTCAAAACTAAACCAGTCAACAGGATTACACTACCCAAAGTAACTAAAATTTTACTCGGTTCCATGTTCTTCACCGCTGTTAGGAATTGATTCAACGCTATATCGATAGGCACAGATGTTATCGGACCAAAAGTCCATATCAAGCCCCGCTTTAAGTTTTAGATGTTGCAGAAACTCTTGGCCGTTGGCAAGTGACTCCCATACTGATGGCAAAAAAGTGGCTTGTCGTGAACCTAGTTCCAATATTAATCCATCAATATGCGGGCGTAACTGATTTATAAGATCCTGTTCTGAAACAAAATCTATTTTTTCGGGGCTAGAGAGTAAAGAAATGTGTAGATCAAGATCGTTAAATTCGTGCTCTTCTAAAGGTGGAAATCGCCGGTCACAAAAAGCCGCAGCGTAAGCGTTTTCGACTACATCCAACGCCAAAGGCCTAGTTGCTTGTAATCTACCGATGCAGCCTCGTAATTCCTGATGGCAATGCAGTGTTACAAAAGTTGCACGCGGTTGTGCAAATTCAACCGGATAATCATGCAAGTTAATTTGTAATTTATTTCCAGTTTTTAAACCGTAACTGATTGCATCCCGCGCCAAACATAAAAGCTGCTGAGCATGTGTTTTAATTAACGACAAAGGCACCGTACCCCACTACTCGCTGTTTATCGCCGGCAGTATCGCCAGAGTTTCTAAGGTCAATCGTTTCTATGGCTAATGATTTTTTGGCCAATAATTTTAATAATCCACTAATGGGCAGTTGACCGCAAGCATTTTCTGACGTCAGAATTTCATATTGGCAATCTTCAATTAAGCGGCTGGTCGTTTGGTCTATTTGCTGGGCGGTCGCATAATCATGATAGTGACTCAAATCAGAGCTAATCACCAGCAAGGTTTCATCACCTCCCCACAGCAATTCCAATACTTCACAAACCTGATCAATGCTTGCATCTCCGGTAACAATAGGTATTAGGCTAAAGTTTGGCAACACACTTTGCAAAAAAGGGATATGCACTTCTAGACTGTGTTCTAAAAGATGAGCCTGTTCTATATAGTTTACAAAAGGTAACCGATCCAGCGTGGCAATGGCTGATGTATCCAGAATAACCTCGCCCAGTGGTGTGGAATAAGCACTCGTGTTGCTAATAGCAAGTCCAGGGAAAGCAACTCGATGTGATGGCCCAATCAGTACAACGCGCGAAATGCTATTGCCAGCAGGTATAAGTCGAGCATATGCAGAAGCAGCGATTGAACCCGAATAGATGTATCCAGCATGTGGAACTATCATAGCCTTGGGAGCTTTTCCGTGTTTGGTGGCCCCTGCTAGATAATCGTCAATAGTTTTCTTTAGAAGTAGAGGTTCGGCAGGATAAAAAATCCCTGCCACTGCGGGTTTTCTATTCATAGCAAGGCTCCTATCGTTGAGTGGAACTTATGAAACGATTAATACATTAAATTTGCAGTGTCTCTAGTGTATAGTAATAAGGGCGCATTTCTTCAATTTAAAGCTTGGCTTGAAATGTTTGAGTGCTACCTGGAGCAAAGACATGATAAACGCAATCAGCGAAAATATTGTGAGCACCCGTTACTGGCACACCTTGGATCAAGAACAGGTTCAATGTGATCTATGCCCTCGTTTTTGTAAGCTGCGAGAAGGCCAGCGCGGATTATGTTTTGTTCGACAGAACCTGAAACAGCAAATTGTGTTGACCAGTTATGGTCGTTCTAGCGGCTTCGTGATTGAGCCAATTGAAAAAAAACCACTGAATCAATTTTTGCCGGGTACAGCCGTATTATCTTTCGGCACAGCCGGGTGCAATTTGGCTTGCAAGTTTTGTCAAAATTGGGATATCAGTAAATCCAGGGATATGGACAAACTAATGAGTCAGGCTTCTCCGCTGGCTATTGTTGAGGCTGCAGTGGCTCATGGTTGCAGTAGTGTGGCATATACTTATAATGATCCAGTCGTGTTTCATGAATATGCTATAGATACCGCAAAAGCAGCACGAGAGCAGGGGTTAAAGTCCGTTGCCGTTACTGCCGGTTATGTTTGTAACGATCCACGTATGGAGTTTTATCAATGGATGGATGCCGCCAATGTTGATCTAAAATCTTTCAGCGAAACGTTTTATCATAAAATTACTGGCAGCCACTTACAGCCGGTACTGGAAACTCTTCTGTATCTAAAGCATGAAACGCAAGTGTGGCTGGAGCTTACCACGCTAATTATTCCCGGCGAGAACGATAGCCAAGCAGAGCTGGAAGCCATGACACAATGGGTAGTGGAAAATTTGGGTCCAGATGTGCCTATGCATTTCACCGCATTTCATCCTGATTGGAAAATGATGGATAAACCCCGCACACCCGCCTCTTCATTGCTTATGGCGCGTAGCATTGCGCTAAAAAACGGTGTCCATTACGCTTATGTTGGTAACATTAAAGACACCATGGCTGGTAGTACCTATTGTCACCATTGCAGAAATCCATTAATTGTTCGAGAGGGTTATGAATTATTAGTGTGGAATCTGGATAGTGCCAGTAACTGTCGGTTTTGTGGCTGTCAATGCGCAGGAGTTTTCAAAGCACAAGCGGGCAATTGGGGAGCAAAAAGGCAGGTGTTGCACTTTTAAAGTGATGCTTTTAAAGTGTAAGAATAGGATTGTTCTTGATGGTTAAAATTTTAAAATAAATCAATAGCTTAAATCTGTTTGTGACGGTTTGTAAACGCGAGTAAAGTCGTTACAACGGTGTCTTTCGTGTTTGATGTTTTTCTATTAATTATCAATTGCTTATAGTTTGTGGCGGAGAGGAAGGGATTCGAACCCTTGATACGTTGCCGTATACACACTTTCCAGGCGTGCGCCATCGACCACTCGGCCACCTCTCCATATTATGTCGTTCGGGCTAGGCCGAAGAGCGGAAATAATAATCGAAATAGAGTTATTTTGCAATAAAAGCCTCAGCTTAAACCAGTGTTAACGGTATTTCTATCCAATACCAATGGCACTGTTTACTCCGCATGCGTGTGGAAGCACCCAACACCTATTTAAACGGAACCCCTAATCCTCCCAATCCACAATATCCTTGTGGGTTTTTGGCCAGATATTGTTGGTGATCATCCTCGGCATAATAAAAGGTCTGTGCTGGAGCAATGTCTGTGGTGATGGGGGGTAAGCCAGACAAACTCAGTTCGGTTTGATAACGTTGTTTACTTTGTTCGGCTATAGATTGCTGATCGGCATCAAATGTAAATATACACGAGCGATACTGGGTGCCAACATCATTACCTTGGCGCATGCCTTGCGTAGGGTTATGAGACTCCCAGAACAAGGCAAGTAGATCTTCATAGCGTATTAAATTAGGGTCAAATATCACTAGTACAACTTCTGCATGGGCGGTCATACCGCTACACACTTCCTGATAGCTTGGGTTGGGGGTAAATCCGCCACTGTAGCCCACAGCAGTGCTATATACGCCAGTCAATTGCCAAAACTTTCGTTCTGCACCCCAAAAACAACCCATGCCCAGTACTGCTTGTTGCAGATGAGATGGGAAAGGCGGCAGGATACAATGACCGTTGACGTAATGCAGTGTATTGGTATGCATGGCTTCCAGACGGCCTGGTAACGCATTTTCTGCACTGACTAAGGTAGTTTTTTTAAATATAAAACTCATAATTGCATAACCAGGGTCGAATGATAGGTTGCAGAAGATTATAATCCTCATTTAGGTTGAACTAGTCATCAAATTTATATGAAACAACAAGATTGTCTTATCCGGTTTTTATTTGCAGATCAGGGTGTGCGAGGCGAATGGGTACGCTTGCAAGATAGTTGGCAACAGGCCAAGCAATATCAAATTTTGGCCAGTGATGGCGTGGAAACTCAATTGGGAGAAGCTTTGGCGGCCGTGGTCTTGTTGTCGGCCACTATTAAATTTAATGGTACTCTGATTATGCAGCTACAAGGCAGTGGCGAATTAAGAGCGTTGGTAGCACAATCCAGTCACGACCGCAAAATCCGAGGTCTGGTGCGTAGCGAAACCTCGGTTGTCGCAGATAATCTAAAAGCAATGTTAGGGGAGGGCGGACGATTGGTCATTACCGTAGAAACAGAAAATGCCGATCCTTACCAAGGAATAGTGGGTATAGAGCACGATAGTTTAGCTGAGGTACTAAAAGTCTATTTCAATCAATCCGAACAATTAGATACCTGCTTATGGTTGGTGGCTAATAAAACCCATGCCGCAGGATTATTTCTGCAAGTATTGCCCGGAGATTCACAGGATAAATTGGCCTGGGAACACCTTGAAACCTTGGCAAGCACCATAACATCAGAAGAGCTTTTGCACCTGGATTGTGAAGAATTACTGCATCGGTTGTTTAATCAGGAAAAGGTTGTCGTTTATCAGCCAGAAGCCGTGGAGTTTAAATGTGGTTGTTCTAGGTCCAAAATCAGTGGTACTTTATTAACCCTAGGCAGAGCAGAGCTAGAAAGTATTTTGGCAGAACGCCAGACCGTAGAAGTGGATTGTCAGTTCTGTGGTGCCCAGTATCACTTTGATAAAATTGATGTTGAAGATCTCCTAACCAATCCATTAAAAAATGATAATAGTTTTCCACCCACTTGCCATTGAGGATGACAATGTATAAAAAATTAAACCGGTTTATAAGACTGTTTTTGATTTTTGCTATGCTCAGTACTTTAACCGGATGTCTATACTGGATGCGAGCCTATCAAACCTATCTGCAAATGGATGAGTTTGATCGTAATTTCTCGATAGTGGCAAAAGATGATTTCACTGTGCATTTTAAAAATCCTAAGCTGCTAAGCGAAGATTTTGTATCGTTGGCCAAGTTACATGCCAGCAACGAAGAACTCAATACAGATGGAAAATTGTGGCACTATCTGTTTCGTAAGGTCGATTTAGAAAATAAAGTCATCACACCGGAAATTCATTTTTTCTTCGATTTACGCTTTAATAAACTCGATAAAATTACGGACTGGACATTTTCACCCTTATTTTTACAGATTGCCCCTCCCGCATTCCTGGAAGCTTCATTTCGTTCTCTAGGCGGAGCCGAAATTAATGAAGAAAAACAGCAATTAAAAGCAAAAGCAGAATTCATGGAAAAAATTTCTGCTGATTTGCCCAAAAAATCTGCAGTGATAAAGCACTTAGGCGATCCTTTGGAAATTACCGACGAACCCTTGCAGGAGATTTATTTCTACAAGTTTCGTTTAGATGCCAAAGAAATTGAAGAAGGTTATGAAGAGCGAGCAATCAGCGAAGTTAGGCTTACTTTTGACAAGAGCTCACACGAATTAATTAAAATGTCAGGACGTTTTGCTGGGTTAAAAATCTCTATCAACTACCGAGATTTTAAAGAAATTGAAGAAGCCAAAAACTAAGTTGAATAAAAATAAACTCATATCCTTAATTATAACGAAAGCTTTTTAGTCTATGTTCCAATTATTCCGCTTGGAACATAGACCGTAGATGAAAAAGCCCTTACATCCTGAATTCTTCGATACCCATCAGGAAAGCCTTGTCAACAGATAAGCGGTCATTTTCTGGCGAGAAGTCACGAAAGGATTAATATTAAGAACAAATGGCGTAACAAATTTGATAACTGGTTAAAGTGTGGCTAGGGATTAAGCACCGTATTAATCCCTAGCTTAACCGAAGATAAATTAATACTGCCGCCAGAACAACCAAACGGTTAATGCAATACCTACCAAAATGACAAATCCACGCATCACACGTTCTGGTAAACGATGCACTAACCAACTACCCGTCAATCCACCTCCTATGCCGCCAATTGCTAAAGCTATGGCGGCAGCCCAGTCAATTTGATTAGAAAAAATAAACAAGCTAACAGCCGAAGTATTCATTGCCACTGCCAACACATTTTTGCTGGCAGTCGCCACGCGAACCGATTGGCCAGCAATGGTTAAAGTGGCGAGCATCAAAATGCCAATACCTCCTCCAAAGTAGCCACCATAAATGCCAATTAAAAACTGAATCAGGGCCAGCACCGAAGTTGGAAGCGAATGATCTTTATGGCTAGGTTTTTTGCGGAAAGTACCCCAGATGAAAATAACGGTTGCAACTAATACCAGCCAAGGAACTAAACCTGCAAAAATGGTGACAGGTGTGTTAAGTAGTAACAGCGCACCCAAAATGCCGCCCGTAATGCTCAGACAAAATAATTGCAATAGCGAGATATTTCCAGATCCAGCGGCCAATCTACGTCCAGCTAATGCTGATGTAATTTGGTTGGGAAATAAAGCAATAGTGGAGGTGATATTGGCTGCTAAAGGATTCAATCCAGCTAATAACAAAGCGGGGAAAGTAATGAAAGAGCCGCCGCCAGCTAATGTGTTTTGAGTGCCAGCGTATAAACCTGCTAATGCTATCAACAATAATTGGGTCAAGTCGTGATTAGCAAAAATATAATTCCACGTAAGTTGCATGGTTGTCTTAAATGTGAAGGGTTAAAGTGGTAGACTCAACTTCATGAGCCATGATCAAAAGATTGGATTGTTAAGCTTACCTATTGATTAATTAATGAATTTTTAGTGTAATTTTAGGGTGTTTTTAAAAATACGTATTATGTAAAGCTATGAAAATTAAATATTTTTTATTAATTGTACTCATTCTTTCTGTTTGCTCTGCTCGCGCTAGCGATAAAGATTACTCAATTTGTGCGGTAGCAGGTTTTCATGAAGGTAATAATAATCGATTTTTAACCGATCTGGCTGAACGTGTGGCTGCAAAAAATAATCTTTTTGGCGATGAACAATGTAAAGCAGCCTTAAAAGCCGGTAAGGAAGTTGGAGCTAAGTTTTTCAAACCCGGTGCGGAAAGAACAGACGCAGATTATGTCATTATTCGTCAGGCAACCCATTTTAGTAATATGATTTATGATTCAATTTTGTCCAGAGTAAAGTTTTAAACATCACTTGTTGATAAACTGTTAACGAATGGTTGTTTCGATTAATTTAGTTATCCGTTCACGAAATGCTTGTTCTATACAAAGGCAAAACTTTTCTAAGATACCAAATGTTTAAGCGGTTCGTGGCTATGAACACTCTGCGGGTGTTAAAAAATTATGACGCAATTTTGTAATATTATTTACATTTAGTGTGATATATTTAACTGCATGTTTTATAATATTTTTTTTGGGATATTGGCGTAATAAAAAACAGAATTAGATTAGATTGAAACTATTTATTGCTAAGTGCTTATATTAAAAATATAATCGCCGCCTTTTTTCAAAACGTAATCCATTATCAAACACTTTCATGGCTTTAGGAAAATGACGACACACATTATGCCCACTTATGCCCGTCAGGCGGTTACTTTTGAACGCGGTGCAGGCGTTTGGCTTTGGGATGTCAATGGCAAACGCTATCTTGATGCCTTGGCTGGTATAGCGGTTTGTAACCTGGGGCATGCTCACCCGGCTGTTCATCAAGCGCTTTGCGAACAAAGTAATAAACTGCTGCATACCTCAAATATCTATGCAATTGATTTGCAATATAAATTGGCGGACAAGCTGTCGCAGCTTAGCGGAATGGATAATGTTTTTTTCGGTAACTCAGGAGCCGAAGCCAATGAAGCAGCTATTAAATTAGCGCGTAAATATGGGCATCAACAAGGTATAGAAAAGCCAGTAATAATCACTATGGAAAAAAGTTTTCATGGTCGTACCATGGCTACCTTAAGTGCTACCGGCAATACCAAAATTAAGCAAGGCTTTGCACCATTGTTAGAAGGCTTTATACATGTCGCTTATAACGATGTGGCGGCAATCAAAGCGGCTATTGAGGCCAATCCAAACATTGTTGCCATTTTGGTAGAGCCCATACAAGGCGAAGGCGGCGTTAACATACCCGCCTCTGATTATTTAAATCAGATTCGCGAACTTTGCGATCAGCATAATCTACTGATGATGCTCGACGAAATTCAAACCGGTGTTGGGCGTACAGGTAAGTTTTTAGCGTATCAGCACAATGGAATATTGCCAGATGTGTGTACTATGGCTAAAGCACTAGGTAACGGCGTGCCAATAGGTGCTTGTCTGGCGCGAGGTAAGGCTGCCAGTGTTTTAGCAGCTGGTAACCATGGCTCAACGTTTGGCGGTAATCCGCTTGCCTGTAGTGCGGCGCTGGCCGTTTTGGATACGTTTGCCAATACCCGTTTAATTGACGATGCCGAGAGCAAAGGTCAACTACTTTGCACACAAATGGCCAGTAAAACCAAAGGTAATCAACATATTGTCTCCATCCGGAATCTTGGCTTGATGATAGGCATTGAATTAGATGCGCCTTGTGGTGAATTAGTCGGCAAAGCTCTGGCTAAAGGCTTGTTGATTAATGTGACAGCTGAAAACGTTATTCGGCTATTGCCACCCTTATTGATAGACGCACAACAAATTGATTTGCTGACCGATATATTAGCAGTACTTGTTCAAGAACACACTAACGTTCATACCAACCATGCAGCAGCCTAGACATTTCACCAGTTTATTAGATTTATCCAGCACTGAATTGCGCGAATTAATAAAACGCGCCATTCAGCTTAAAAATTATCGTGATCCAGATTTTCAACCCTTAAAGGGAAAGGTCCTGGCGATGATTTTCGAAAAATCGTCCACACGTACGCGTATCTCTTTCGAAGCGGGCATGGCACAGTTTGGCGGTAGTGCAATTTTCTTGTCACCGCGTGATACGCAATTAGGGCGAGGAGAACCGATGGAAGATAGCGCAAAGGTTATTTCCAGTATGGTAGATTGCATCATGCTGCGTACTCACCTTCATGAAACGGTTACTACTTTTGCCAAATATTCAAGCGTGCCAGTTATCAACGGTTTGACAGATTTACTGCATCCCTGTCAATTGCTGGCCGATATGCAGACTTATTTTGAAGTGCGGGGCGATATAGCGGGTAAAACCGTTACCTGGATAGGCGATGGAAATAATATGTGCCATTCATATATTAATGCTGCCCGGCAGTTCGATTTTAAATTGAATATTGCCTGCCCTGACGATTATCGTCCCGTGCAAAGTATTGTTGATGCAGCGGGTAGCCGTGTAAGTTTTTTTAACAGCCCTGTACAAGCAGCCAAAAATGTTGATTTAGTCGTAACCGATGTGTGGGCCAGCATGGGTCAAGAAGAAGAGCAAAAACATAGAGAAATTGCCTTTCGTGATTATCAGGTCAATACAGAAACCATGCAGGCAGCCCATCATGATGCCTTATTTATGCATTGTTTACCCGCGCATCGCGGTGAAGAAGTTACCGCAGAAGTGATCGATGGACCACAAAGTGTGGTGTTTAATGAAGCCGAAAACCGCCTGCATGCGCAAAAAGCCTTACTTGAATTTCTCATCTGCCAATAAATTCGTTAAAATTACAGGTTTAACCCATTCAGAGAGCGTAACCGTGAAAAATTCGTATGCATGTTTGTTTCTACTGCTCAGTTTCAGTGGCTTGGCAAGTGCCCGAACGGTTTATGTTACCGATAGTGTTGATATTCCCTTGCGCAGTGGCGAGAGCGAACGAACTAAAATCGTCAAAATGCTGGCGAATGGTACACAGTTAAACGTTTTACAAGAGAATTCCGAAAATGGTTATACCTATGTACAATCCAGTAATGGTGCAGAAGGCTTTATACTCAGTCGCTATTTAAGCAACGAACCCAGCAGTCGTTCGCAATTGGAAGTAGCGCTAAAAAAATTGGAAACACTGCAAGAAGAAAATAAACAACTAAAGAACTCTCAGTCTGCCAATATGGATATTGGTAAAGAACGAGACAAACTTAGTAACGAGCTTAGCGAATTACAACAAACAGCAGCTAACGCCATACAACTTAAGCAACAGCGCGATCAATTGCAAGAGCGCGTTGTAGGTATAGAAAGAGAATTACAGCAATTAAAACGTGAAAACCAAGCGTTAGCCGATAGCAGTAATCAAAACTGGTTCCTTTATGGTGGAGCCCTTTCCTTAATTGGTGTAATGCTAGGTTTTATTCTGCCCAAAATAAGCTGGCGTCGTCGTTCTAGTGGTTGGGGCGATAGTTTTTAAAAAACTGTAAAATAAAGTTTTGAATCTGAAAATATCCTATAGACAGCAACCCCAGGTAGGCAGCGTCTTATAGGCATTTTCAAGCTGAAATTTAGCAATTACTTTACCTTTAATTTATAAAAGTGTTTGCAATTTCATCAAATTGTCTTATAATGGTTAGATTGATCGGGTCGTTAGCTCAGCCGGTAGAGCACCGCACTTTTAATGCGATGGTCGTGCGTTCGAATCGCACACGACCCACCACATCAAATCTAGTAAAATCAAGCTGTTAGGTTAAAGACTTACAGCTTTTTTTATGCCTGTCATTTTTAATGGGGCACTGGTGGGGCAGTTGAAAATAAAAACAGGTAAAAAGTGGCAATAACTAGCAATACAATAAACAGGCTAACAAACTGATTTAATTGTTATTGTTTGTTATTGTTTGTTATGGTTTGATGTAAGTTATTGAATTTAACTCACTACCTGTTCATGTCTAAGTAGTCTATTCACCTTAAAACCGATATTTATCCAAAATATATTAGGTTTGCATTGATCAAATCAGATTATTTTCTTCGAAGTAATTACCAAACACGATTGGCAAAACTAATCAATTACAACTCTGTTTGTCTTAAATTGCCTCTAAATTGCCCCTAAAGTGTCCTTTTTTAATGTTAATTGTTATTAATTAATTGAAAAATAAAATATAAATACAATAGAGCACCGCATTGATGATGCGTTGTTGCTATTTGTTGTGGATTGTTATAGTATTTAATGCAAGTAAAAAACGGGCTTGAAGGTGCTACCAACACCAGCAAGCCCTAACCACCACTTAACAGATAGGGTTAAGCAATGGCTAGGCTAATTATACCGCCATTGCCCCCAAGGGGTTTAACATGGCAAGCATTGAAACACGCAACACTGAAGCAGGCGACAAGTCTTACCGGGTTAAAGTCCGGCTTAAAGGTTACCCACCACAAACAGCTACTTTTGAACGGTTAACCGATGCCAAAAAATGGGCAGCCGCTACTGAATCCGCAATAAGAGAAGGTCGACACTTCAAAACAGCCGAAGCTAAAAAACACAGCTTTACAGACTTGGCTACCCGCTACTATTCCGAAGTTCTGCCTAACTACAACGAGAAAGAGCAAAAAGAGCGTAAAAGCAAGCTGGAATGGTGGCGGCATTCTATAGGGCATTGCTTGCTTTCAGATATTACCCCGGCGGCCATATCCGAGCATAAAAGCAAAATGACACAGAGCGCAGCCACCGTGGATAAGTACATCAAAAATTTATCCCATGCCTTTACCATTGCCGTTAATGATTGGGGGTGGCTGGATGATAACCCCGTCAAGAAGGTAAAAAGCCCTAAGTTACCCCGTGGGCGTGTTAGATTCTTAGATGATAGCGAACGCCTTAAGCTTTTAACAGCTTGCCAAGCGTCCACCAATAAACAGCTTTACCTGTGTGTCATTCTTGCGTTATCGACTGGCATGCGGCAAGGTGAACTAATGGGCTTGAAATGGCCTGATGTAAACTTAAAGGACGGTTTTCTTATCCTGCATGAAACCAAAAACGGCGAACGGCGGCGGGTTCCATTGGCCGGGCATGGCTTGGAATTATTAAAAGAGCATGCCAAGGTAAGGCGGCTTGATACTGATTTACTTTTCCCCGGCACTATTCACGCTAACAAACCGATAGACCTTAGAAAGCCTTTCGAAAACGCCTTAGAAGTGGCTGAAATAAACGATTTCCACTGGCACGACCTAAGACACTGTACAGCCAGTTATTTAGCTATGAATGGCGCTAGTTTAGCCGAAATAGCCGAGGTTTTAGGACATAAAACCTTAGCTATGGTGAAACGATACGCCCACCTTTCAGATGGTCATGTAAGCAATGTGGTTGCCAGCATGAACGCTAAAATATTTGGGGGTGTTTGATGACATCTCACTTTTTTAACTGGATAAAAGCAGCCCAATTTTTGAACATTCCTAAAAATGAATGGGGTGAGTTCTGGCCGCAATCTTTTAATGCTTTTGATTTGGCAAAATTGCAGGAACCTGATGATTTAAAAGAGCAAGAACTAGTAAAGGAACTTATTAACACTAAGCTGGATGGTGTAACCATTACCCGAAAGCCGAACAGCGGGGATGAAGGTCGGATATTGAAAACCGTCAACCATCCAGAAGGAACGGAAATAAGCAATACTATGACCTGGGCGCATAAGCTTTACACAAACACACCCGAACTAAACGGGGATGACATTATTGAAAATGTTTATTGTATTAATGAGTTTTCATGGTTGCTTAATTCGATAAATAAAGAGCCTAGCAAACTTATTAAATCTTGGTTCAGCACAATAGAAGCAGATAAGCCAATTATAAATAGTGATGGTTTAACAAGGTTAACCGATAAATGGCTTGATTATCTAGATAGAAATTTATGGTCTGAAACTTTTGGTATTTGTTCGATGTATGGTTATACAGTAGAGCAATTTAAAACACAGTGTCAACATGGCTTGTTTGACGATGTATGCCGAAAAATTCAGGATAAACTTGAGGTTATAAAGACAGATAGAATCAGCTTAGGTGAACATTCTTTGCATAGATTCTGTGAAGGCGAATATTTTTACAAGCCGATTGATTTTATTCATTGGGCAATACATAGAAATTTACCAGTACCGGATGAGCTTATAGGGTATTTAAAATCTCATCAAGCTACTAAAGATGATGTCAGGCTTGCAATGAGCATTCTTGATTCTCAACCCGAACCATTAGGTAATGATGATTTACACGCATACCTTAAACCCAACATAAGTACAGCGACAAATGAGCGTGAATTAAAACAGGGTTTACGGGAAATTTGGATTAAGGAAGGTAGGCCAGAGATGAAGGATTTTTTTCCTACCAAGTTAAAAAAGTACGTCAATCAAACGGGCAGCCCTATAACCAACATTTTTACAGCCGGGAAAGATGCTGGTTTTGAGTTCAGATTGAGTACCGGAACCTCTGGCAAAAGAAAGAAAAAGACACTTTCAAACTACGTGAGCGAATTTAAGAACACGCCATAACAAAAAACACTGTCAAGAGCAAAAAACAGGCAAAATTCCCTATAGCGTTCCCGGTTGTGTTCCTATTTTTCCCGACTTGGAAACCGGGAAAAAACAGGGGTTTTAATACTTATCGCCGCAGTTGTTGCGACGATTATCTGAGTATTAAATATGCCTATCCTATCTACAGTTAAGCAATTCCAACAAAAACACTTTGCCTTTAAAGAGTCAGGCTTAAGGGCTTTAATTTTCAACGAACACACCAACGGCCTTGCCAAGTCCGGCGCAATTGTCCGTATCGGTCGTAAAGTCTTGATTGATGAAGCCAAGTTCTTTGCTTGGGTAGAATCACAAAATCAAGGCAGTGCAAAATGAACAGCATCGACTTAACCCCTTACAAAATTCAACTTATCAAAAACGGCTCTGAGGTTTACAAAATAAACCAAGGCAGCACGTCACCCCTTCATGCCCGTAAAAATCAAAAAGAACTGGCAGCCGATAACCGCAGTCGCAAAATAGTTTATAAGCCTGAAAACGGTGAGCAATTCAGTGTTTTGGTTAATGAACGGTCATTTCAGCTTTTATCAAGTTTGCGTGATGGTCAATGGCATTCTATCGAATCCCTGAAAACGACTAAGAGCGAAACTAGAAAGCCTGTATCTGACTTACGTCAAGTTGGTATGCAAATTGGCACGATGCTAAAGCCTAGTCAATACAAGCTATTTGGAGAAGTTGAATTATACCCAATGGGGCTAGGTTTCGAGATTAAACAAGTTACCGACCTGTTACCTAGTATCAGTGAATGTAATTTAATCGAGAGAGCAAAGGCCAAAGCGGGTATAGCCAAGCGTATGGCAAAAATAAATAAGTCTGTCGAGTTTTTGGAACGGGAGGGGTAAGCATGCTACAGGAAAAACAAACCGCCCAGCAGTGCAATGCTAAGGCGGCTTATATCAAAACAGTGCAACGCTATTGTACCGAAATTGCCAAGCGTGTGAAGCTGGATTTTATCCGCTTGGTGGCATGGTGGCTGATAGCCTGGGGGAAATAGTGATGACTGCACCGAAACATCCGAAGCGTTCAGAGATTCGGAGTTATTCGGCCAAGCCTCACCATATATTTAAGCCTAACTTCGCAGCGGGTACACCTTCGCCCGCTGCTGTTTTGAGTCACAAGGCAGCGCATTTGCTCGATAACCTTGTGGCTCAACTCAACGGCAAAAATAACGGTGATGTTTCCGCAGCCCCTAAAATTATGGAGCTGTTTGGCTGGAAATCTCGGGGAAGTATCAGCGATGCACTAACCGAAAATCTCGCTTATGGATTTATTGAGCTAACAAGGCAGGGAGGCCGCAACCAATGTTCTCTGTATGCTGTCACATGGTTACCAATAGACGAATGCAAAGGCAAGCTTGATGTTAAGCCTACCAATGTAGCATCGAATCTGTGGAAGCCTGAGAATACAGAAAAGCGAGATAAAAGGTTTGTAATAAAGTGGGAAGCCATGCAGAAAAAATTAAAATGACTTCCCGGTATACGGACAAGCGTTCCCGGTATTCGGACAAGGTTTTTTATGACTTGTCCACATAGCGGGAACAGCCGCCAATACTTCCCGGTATTCGGACAAGTCACAGGGTATTTTACCTGCCACCTTCCCGGTATTCGGACACCTTTATAATATACCAAGGGGGTTAGATGTTTTATTCGATTGGATGTATTGCGGCAATTGCGGCGACAACAGCACGGCGTCAAAATTGAAATTCATTTGGTGGGCGTAAAATACGCATATTTACGCAAATTGGCAGGAGTTTTTCGGAACTATAAAAAGTTTCGGTAGTATAAAAAGTGATGTCATAGAACGGGGAGTTTACGGCTAGGGTATGAGTAGTCAAGAACAGCGAAAACGATTGAAAGAATATTACCGGGAGTGCAGCCAGATACATGCAGCATGGGCAGAACGCCACTATCAATATCCGCCACCAAAAACTAAGCCATTCCCCCCGGATTTAATCGGCCTGGAATGCGGCGCAAAAACCCGAGCCGGTACACCGTGCAAACAAAAGTCAACATATGCTAATGGGCGGTGTAAATGGCATGGTGGATGCAGTACCGGAGCTAAAACACTGGAAGGTAAAAAGCGTTCGGCCTTGAATGGATTTTGCCCTAAGACAAAGCGAAGTCATAGTACACGGTAAAACACTACTTTCAAACGTGAATTTGTTCGGGTTGAGCCATTCCAAAAGCTAATTCCGAATGAGCATTTAACCAGTTTTCCCATTGACCAAAAGCTAACTCGGAGTGAGCATTTATCCATGCAATCCAGTGAATTATTAGCCTTCAAAGTATTGATTATTAACAACTCGTCTTAATGAAGCGCACGGAAAATACAAATTAATAATCGCACTCCGAGTGCGAATTTAACCAGTACCAAACAAGCAAAAGCGACTTTCAACAATGCGCTTTTGTGTAGGGCAAACCAGAACTAAGAGTTCTGATTTAATCCTTTCAAATACGCCATGAATGGCGCTTTTATGCCTTAAGCAGGATTGTTGCCCCTACTGGCTTAATGGTGTAATTATTTACTATTTATTGATAAGAATCATGTCAATAATCATGCCAGTCTGTAAGCCTTATATAGCATAGCCTGTACAGAGTTGGCATGAGAACAAGCTATGCAATTGATTGTTTCCTAAAATAGAGCTAATAGACCGATACCCCGCACAAGCCCTAAGCGGCCATCTATCTTAACTTGGGAGGGGTTCAACATCATGTTGAGCGGTTATTTACCGGCTTGCGTGTTAAACTAATCGTATCATCCCGCATTGATACAATTAGAAACCATGAAACAAACGCAAAACAGAAAGATAATCATCAAGTGCCTAACCGAGCTTAACGAAGATTGTGGAGGCGTTCCACCCTATTCAGCTAGTAGCATCCTTCACATGCTTAAGTATGGCTTCGAGTGGTATGGAGCAAGTAAGCCCGTATCTATAAGCCAAATTAATCGAACCTTAAGAGACTTGCACACAGCCGGGATAATCACCTATGAAACCCGGATTGACGACCCCATAGACAATGGATTGCCGCAGCGGGTTAAATACTGGCAACTACTAAGCGATGTCGATAAAAACAAATTGATAGCTGATGTACGCAGAGTTTGCGGTCTGGCAAGGAAAGCACACGGTACTTTTTTTCTCACCAAAGACCGGTACTTTGATAAGCCAATGGATGCCGACCAAAAGAATGCAATCATTAAAGATTTAAAAGCCCTGATGCAAAAGACACACCCCGACAAGATAGACGGTCTAGGCGATCAGTTTAAGCGACTACAGACAATGCTTGCCTATGTTCGTAGTAATGTTGATTTGCTCAGCGATGCGGCCTAATGGCGAACAGTTATCTACCTGTGCCTGGGCGAAAGAAAGCTATACACAATCAGGAATACCGCCATAGTTAAACATGTTAATAATTTTGGTTGTTGTCATTTTAGGCTAATTGTCCCGTGGGGCACTGGTGGGGCAGTTGAAAATAAAAACAGGTAAAAAGTGGCAATAACTAGCAATACAATAAACAGGCTAACAAACTGATTTAATTGTTATTGTTTGTTATTGTTTGTTATTGTTTGTTATGGTTTGATGTAAGTTATTGAATTTAACTCACTTTTAATGCGATGGTCGTGCGTTCGAATCGCACACGACCCACCACGATTTTACAGTGAAAACAACCAGTTAGCGTTAACAGGCAACTGGTTTTTTTATGCCTTCAAGTTTTGTGTGCGTAAAATTTATATTTTATTTTTTCTCCCAAGCATCCATGCGTTTCAGCAATGTAGCTATTGTTTGCTGCTGTTCTTTATTTGCTTTTTGCAAGTCATTGATAATGTTTTCTTGTTCTTGCTTCGCTTTTAGTATGGTATTGATACTATTCTGTTGCTCCTGAATGGCTTTGATCATCGGCGCAAGCAAATCGTTATAACGTACGGCTAGATATTTTTCCTTGGTGTTGTCTTCGCTGATAACGCCAGCATTTTGATAACCTATGTCACGCAGGGTTTGTTGCAACTCTTGAGCGATAACTCCCCATTCCTTGGTTTGGGTAGCATTGTTATTACGAATGTATTCCACCGGACGCAATTTATTGATGAAATCCACACCCAGTGCCAAGTCGGTTATATGGTTTTTCAGGCGTTTATCTGAGGTTGAGGTTAAAGGCACTTGTGCCTCAAGAGTTACAACCGAGGTATTGCCGAGTCGTATGGCGTTTGAGTTATTCACAATTGCGCCATAACCGATAGCAGTGGCATTGGTCAGATTGCCAGAAGCCACATCCGCACTGGTACCCAGCGCAGTATTATAGGAACCCGTGGTGTTGGTATTCAGAGCAAAGTTGCCACTGGCCGCGTTATTAGAGCCGGTGGTATTTGCGGATAGTGCATTGGTACCGTTGGCAGAGTTATTGATGCCTGTGGTATTGGCAAACAGCGCCTGATAACCATGGGCAGCATTGTTATTGCCAGTGGTGTTGTAAAACATGGCGTAGACGCCATTAGCGGTGTTTTTAAAGCCAGTGGTATTGGTAAACAGCGCTTGAAAGCCGTCGGCGGCGTTGCTATAACCAGTGGTATTGGCAAACAGCGCCTGAAAGCCGTTGGCGGTGCTGTTATAACCCGTGGTATTAGCATAAAACGCTTCGAACCCCGTTGCCGTGTTGTTGGAACCCGTGGTATTGGAATACAGGGCATCGAAACCATTGGCAGTGTTGTCGTTGCCCAGGGTGTTGAAATACAGAGACTGTGTGCCATTGGCGGTATTATCACTACCTGTGCTGTTGGAATAAAGCGATCGGTAACCGTTGGCGGCGTTGTTATAGCCAGTGGTATTCGAAAAAAGAGCCTTGGTGCCATTAGCGGTGTCGGCATAGCCTGTGGTATTGGTTTGTAGTGCACTGGTACCGTTAGCGGTGTTGTTAGAGCCTGTGGTGTTGAAATAAAGAGAATTCGTCCCAGTGGCGGTGTTACTAGAGCCTGTGGTATTTTGATAAAGGGCACTAACACCATTAGCGGTGTTGTTATTTCCTGTGGTGTTGAAATGCATGGCATCTACCCCACTAGCCGTGTTCCACGATCCTGTGGTATTGTGAATAAGGGCACTTGTTCCAGTTCCCGTGTTATTAAACCCAGTAGTATTGCTTTGCAGCGCACTTGTTCCATTGGCCGTATTGTTGGACCCCGTAGTATTGTAATACAGAGCCTGATATCCATTAGCGATGTTATTAGACCCGGTGGTGTTGAAGTAAAGAGCATAGGCCCCATTTGCAGAGTTATATGCCCCTGTGGTGTTGGATAAAAGTGCATAGGCACCATTGGCCGTGTTACTGGAACCAGTGGTGTTGCTACTAAGTGCATCCATTCCATTAGCGGTGTTCCACGACCCAGTGGTGTTAGAAACAAGCGAATAGGCTCCATTGGCCGTGTTAGCCCCTCCAGTGGTGTTATCTTGAAGTGCCAGTGTTCCATTGGCGGTGTTATACCACCCCGTGGTATTGTAAAAAAGTGCACCCCTACCATTTGCAGTATTGTACGATCCTGTGGTGTTCTCTAAAAGAGCAGCAGCCCCGGTTGCCGTGTTATATGTACCTGTAGTATTCGAATACAGTGCATTTGCTCCATTGGCGGTGTTATCCCAGCCCGTAGTATTGTAGGTCAACGCATTTTGCCCGTTACCAGTGTTGTTCCCACCGGTGGTATTGGAATAAAGCGCACCACTACCATTGGCAGTGTTATTCGATCCAGTAGTGTTGGAAGCCAGTGAACTTGAGCCAGTTGCTGTGTTGTTATAGCCAGTACTGTTATTTAAGAGAGCACTGTCTCCATTAGCAGTATTACTAAATCCCGTAGTATTGTAGTAAAGAGCTTTTTGACCATTTGCAGTGTTGTTTGACCCGGTGGTGTTGGAATAAAGAGCATTTGCTCCATTAGCAGTATTGCTTGATCCAGTAGTGTTTGAAAAAAGCGCCTGATATCCATTGGCGGTGTTGTTATTTCCTGTGGTATTGAAGTGCAGCGCATCTACACCATTTGCACTGTTGAAAAACCCTGTGGTATTAGAATAAAGCGCACTTACCCCATTGGCAGTATTATCCCAACCTGTGGTGTTGGATATAAGCGCCTGTAATCCATTGGCGGTGTTGTTATAGCCAGTGGTGTTGTAATAAAGTGCACTTCCGCCATTGGCTGTATTGTTATACCCTGTCGTATTATTTTGCAGGGCAGCACCTCCATTTGCTGTGTTGTTATCCCCTGTGGTGTTGGAACTAAGGGCACTATGACCATTGGCAGTGTTGCCATTCCCAGTGGTATTGGAAGAAAGCGCACCTTCCCCGTTGGCGGTATTATTATTTCCTGTAGTGTTGGAACCAAGGGCACTATGACCATTGGCGGTGTTGCCATTCCCCGTGGTATTGGAATAAAGAGCTGCCACCCCATTCGCGGTATTGTCATACCCTGTGGTATTGGAATATAGAGCTTCTACTCCATTGGCAGTATTCCACGATCCAGTGGTGTTGTAATAAAGCGCCCAAAATCCGTTGGCGGTGTTACTAATGCCTGATGTGTTTGAAAAAAGAGCGTAGTAACCATCTGCGGTGTTGTAAGTCCCAATGGTATTGGAATAAAGTGCATTGCTTCCAGTTGCCGTATTAGTGATATCAGCATAAGTAGTTGACGGACTAGCAACAATAAAGGTGGCAAACAGGCAAAGTTTTATGAGATTGGCAGGGTAATGACTGGGCAGAAACAGTAAGGTATTAAAATTTTTCATTTGTTGTGCTCCACAAAATATTAGGTGTTTAATTTCGGTCAATCAGAGATATCCTGAGAACTCATCCAGTTTTTTATATGCAGAGCAAGTCTGCTCTCACAGGATTAGCTTCAGCGAGATGAGATAGTCTCGTAATTTTTTTGATTATAGGAAGATAGCCGTTTTGATCACCAACGCATTGTTGGACTGAATATTCTTGATATAAGTGAAAACTTTTCAAGTTCATACTCTCTGTTAAAAGTTGCAATGACTTATTGCGTTAACTAAAAATTGGTTAATGTGACCGCCATAGCTTAGGCTAGATTTGCTTGATAGGATATTTAAATCATTAATTTACTGATTAGTATATGGCTAGTGAATGTTAAAGTCTGTGAAATAAGATACTTCAAATGTGCGAATATTTCACATCGTTGACAGCGGCTGTTTTATGCCCAGTAATATGGCATGGTCAAGCAAAACCGGATATTTTTTTAGTATGGACAATGCTTCCTTTAATAGGTAAGCCGTTGACAACGATTTCGAAATTATTTGGTACATCCCCAGGATGATTAAGAAAATCGACGGTTTGTTGTATAGCGAAATAGATTTGTCCATCAGAAGCCTGTGCAGTGAAAGTTGAGTATAAAAACGGTGAGTTCAACTGGTCATTGCAACACTATCTGATTTAATATTATTAACAGAGGTGAATCAATGGCACAGAAAGGTCGACCCGGTTTATCCGCAGCTCAAAAGGTTGAGTTGTGGCAAAGATGGAAATTAGGACAATCACTCAGTGAGATAGGTCGTGCCCTTGGTAAGCATGCTGGATCCGTGCATACTGTTTTATCCGCTCATGGTGGAATTATTCCTGCAACTCGCTCAAGATCGGCTAGGTCACTGAGTCTAGTTGAGCGCGAAGAAATATCGCGAGGACTGGCGGCTGGTGAATCAATGCGACAGATTGCATCAAAACTAGCAAGATCACCCTCTACTATCTGCCGTGAAATTGCCCGTAATGGTAATAAAGATCAATATCGAGCAATCGAAGCTGATTCAAAAGCATGGGATCAAGCACAGCGACCTAAGCCCTGTCGACTGGCTACACATTCTCAACTACAAATCATGGTGGCAACTAAACTCGGTTTCGATTGGTCTCCTGAGCAAATTGCTGGCTGGCTTAAACATGAATATCCAAACGATATCAATATGCATGTCTCACATGAAACAATCTATAAAAGCCTGTATATTCAAGCACGCGGCGTTTTGAAAAAGGAATTAATCGGACATCTACGATCGAAACGAATGATGCGGCGAGGTAAGGCATCAACAACTGAAGGCCAGCCAAGAGGGCAAATTATTGATGCGGTATCGATAAAAGATCGACCTGCAGAGGTTGAGGATCGTGCAATACCTGGGCATTGGGAAGGTGATCTGATTACGGGGTCTAAAAACAGCCATATTGCTACTCTAGTTGAACGTCGGTCACGATTTGTGTTGCTGGTTCAAGTTGATGGCAAAGATACGACGAATGTTGTGAATGCATTAATTCGTCAGGTACAGCAACTTCCTTCCGGCTTAATGGCTTCGTTGACATGGGATCGTGGTACTGAATTAGCTCAACATAAAAGATTTACTGTAGCCACCGATGTGGCAATGTATTTTTGCGATCCAAGAAGCCCTTGGCAGCGAGGAACCAATGAAAATACAAACCGATTATTAAGACAATATTTTCCCAAAGGGACCGATTTAAGCGGTTATAGTCAGCAAGACCTAGATGAGATTGCTTTAAAGCTTAATACGAGACCTAGAAAAACACTGGGCTACATGATGCCTGGTGATAAACTAAACGAATGCGTTGCAATGACCAGTTGAACTCACCCCTTTTAACTTTAGAGCGTTTTTTTCTAACAAATGCCAAGATAATATGGCTAAAACTAAAGTAATTACGCTAGAAATAATCAACATAGACAAAACAGAAATGTTAGGTACTATTGCTGCAATCGACTGTTGAATAGGGAATGCATAAATATAGACGCCATACGAATAGTCGCCTAATTTGTTATATTCTCTTATGAAGCCAGCTGGAATGTAAGCGGCGTAAAATAAAATATATGGTAGAGTTATCATATAAACGACAAAGAATATTTGTTTATTTAATAATGAAAGTATCAAGGCAACAAAAAAAACATTAAAAACAGAATGCGATAAAGTTATATGTTCTCTAAGAATAAAAAAAGTTGCACCGCTAAAAAACATGAAAAATAGTTTCAAGAATTTATCATATTTTGTCATACCTGTTACTATTTCAAAATGTAATAGCATTATTACTAGACCTGCTAAAATAGCACCTGAGATTATTGTAAATTTGAATATCTTTGTCCGAAATTTTGGAGTGAAACGAAATAACATCCAAATAACTGCCAAAATAGCATACATTTTGACCTCATACGGTAAGGTCCACAGTGAGCCATTTACCGCATATTTATATGGATTACTTTCAAAGACTCCAGGTAGGTTATATTCAACACCAAAAAACAATGATATGCATTTTAGAAAATATTTGTAAGTGTTTGGGTTGGCTAAGTAGGAGTGTATTGGTAATGTCGAAAAATAAAGGCCAAGAGCAAAAATAGTTAGAAGAAGCATTACGAGAAGTGCAGGAAATATTCTTAAGACTCTGGCCCATACAAATTCTACTGCACTTTGTCTTGCCAAGAGGCTGGCAGTAACAAGAAAACCACTTGTTAAAAAAAATATATCGACTGCAATTGAGCCTATTGTTTTACCCCCAAGAGTTTCGCGAAATGGTTCAGCATCAGCCGAACCTATTGCCAATGCAAAGCTATGAGTGACTAGTACTGCAAATGCTGCAAAAATTCTAATGAGGTTGTAATTGTTATCTCGACCTTTAACAAAATTTGTTAGCTTCATATTTTTCAACTTATAAGGTTTCCTGATTACCCATAAGCTTCAGCACATATCAACAGAGGGGTGGTCAGCCATTCCAATTTTGCTGGAATGCCCCGATGCAAAATCCTGGTTGATTATCACTTCAAGTTTGTTAGCTACTTCTATTTGATGACAGGGGTGAGGCTTATAGGTAATCGAGTAAGAATAGACTTATGCTTAGTTTTGAATTTACAGCAAAATGTGTAAAGTGTCCGTTCGATGACGAACATATGATTTAACGTGTTGGGTAACGGTCAAGTAAATTGTACTAGCTCAGGCGTGATCTGATAGTTACCGATTTTTATGGGTGTCTGTCAGATTAGATTTGGTTTAAATTTTTAGATTAAATTTTTAGATGCTCAAATTTTATTTTCTTTAAAAATTTGAGACGACAAGTATTCTGATACGGAGGGATTGTCGAAACGGGTAATGACAGTTATCGATTTAAAGAAAGTTCAACTACACCGAAAAAGGAGAAAAACAAATCTAATTATCCTCTACCAAAAACCGTAAAATAAACCCAATCTAGGTGGGTCAAAATTCAATGCAAATGGTGGGTCGTTTTAAGTGCAAATCAACACTCTTTAATTTTACTCAACAAAAAAGGGGATACTAATGGCATATTGCTAGACTAATTAAGCCAGTTTTCTGAAACGACATTAGGATATTTGGCAAAATCCTTCAGATTATTAGTCACAATAGTGACATTCAGAGATACGGAGTGGGCAGCAATTAATTTGTCTAAATGATCTTGTTTACTTTCTCGGGTTGCCACGCGGATAGGGACATAAGAAACGCTAGCTGGGGCATCGAACGGAACAACCTTGATATCTTCAATCAGACTGTCCAATTCAGTCGTTCTTTTTCTGGATTGGCTGACATGGTAACACCATACTCAAGTTCAGCATAGGTGATTGCAGACATAACGACATCACCAACATAACACTGAGAAAAGCGTTCAGCAACTTCTTTCGGCTGTTTTTTCATCAAATAGATACACATTTGGTATCTGGCATATATCTGGGCATTAGAGGGCATCCAGTTCTCTTTGTTCTTGATTTTCTCGCCCATCACACATGAAGTCATCAGAAAATTTAGCAAACATCTTAAGAACATTCCCCAGCGACTGGCGAGCGGGACGGATTCTAATTTCATCTCCATTACGCTCAATTTCCAGTGCAATGTCTATGCGATCATAGGCCAAGTCAGCAGGAATACGAACAGCCTGTGAATTTCCATTTTTAAAATACGAGTAGTGTGCATTTATTATCTCCATTGATAGTCATTCAATGAAGAAAATTTACATGAATTTGTCCAAAATATATATACATGGATTTACATTTTGTACGAGTTATAGAGTGACTTTACGCCTTCTTCAAAAAACCCTTACGGTCTGTCAACGCCGCAATCTTTAGTGCAATTGCAAGAATTTTCACCTTTACCGCAAATATTGTCTCCGCAGCGGGTGCAAATTTGTATGCTGGCCGGCCCGGAAACGCAGCGACCTTGCTCTAAACTCGATGCAGCAATGGCCGTTAATCCTTCACAACACTGACTTCCTAGCCCTTGCTCCTTGCCTTCGATATCTTCACCTTCACCACGGCAACGTTGCTGCCTGATATTTTCAATCACGGCCGCAGGCACGCAAGTAGCGCCAGGAATTTCGTTCGCCTGGCCAGTGCAGATGTGGATGCGGGAGTCGGGAGTGGTAGTACCGGAAAAACTCGGGCCGACTAATAACACAATTAACAGGATACCAAAGAGAATTCGCAATTTTTAGCACCGACTAGTTAGATTGAAAGGGGCAGCACCGATGTTTCGTTCAGCATTCATTGAAACATCGGTGCTGCAATTTAAGCAAGTTTAGTGGCAGTTATTCCAATCATAACCTGGTCCACCAAAGAAAAAGTATGATCCCCAAGTTGGATCACCATAGTAAGGACCTGAAATGTCATAACAGGCAGCATCTGATCGCGTTGCGGTAAGCCCCGTTGCAGGCGTGTTCCAAACCGTATTCGGATTTGTGGTGGTTGTGTAGTTATACTTTATTAGTCTTTGATAAGCTGCTTTTTGCCACCACGCGCTAGGGAACTGTCCGCTGCCCATATCGGTAGAGGTATGTAGCCCAAGATTGCGGTTGTCGATGATTTCCCCGCCAAAATCGATTTCCGCAGCTCTATTGGCCACCCCCGCAGTACTATAACGGGCGCGTGGATAATAACCGACCCAAGTTCCTTGCACATTCAGCCACCAGGCACCGCCATCCATATCCTTAAACCATTGCATGGTGTATTCGTACTGAGTGCCATTATAGGTACTCGATGCTAAGGTTGCACCAGGATATATGGTAGAGCTAACCTGAACAAAGTCACCGCATGTGTTGTTGTAGCAGCCTGTACCCGATGCATAACCTCCATTGGTTGAGTAGATGAATAAATGCGGGTTGTAGTCTCCATACAAGTCACGGTATTTTTGCGTGCCAACTTCCAATGTTTGCAAGCCAGCTCCAGAACCACCCACTACCCAAATTTGACTTAGGCTAAATTCGCTATTGAGTTCCGTAGAAGGATTCCATACATTAATGGTAGAACTAGCACCCCAATTCGTTACATTGCGATAGGCATGCGCATATTGGTGTTGGCTAGATGGGCCCCAGTGATAGGGCGGTTGAATACCCGCTTTGGGTAAGAGTGCAGCTTTGCCAATGTGGGAGGGCACTTTGGCAAAAAAATCGTCCAATGTCGCAAATCGGCTCAAGTCGGATGCAGTTACTTGTAGTATTGGCACCGTTCCATCCTGGCAGCCTGCAACATGCACGCCTTCATTGTCGAGTAAGGGTTCAACTATACTTGCAGCTGGCGTTACATGGGCCTTTGGCTGTGCTATGTGTGGCGCTAACGGTATTGGGCTACCCGCAAGACTGGGGTTATTAACGACCGCTGGTTGCGAATTGACATCTACGCAATCAATTATACGCCCGCTTGCTGTTTTTAGTGATTGACGAATATCTGATCGATCATGGCGATGTTTTAAATAGTGATTAGCGCGACCTATTTCCACTGGATCAGTCATACGAACGACAGTGGGATTAGAAGCTTTAGCGTTATTTTTTGCATCACCAATATTGTTGCCAGGGATGGCAATAGTCGAATTATTCACCGTAGCAGAAGAGTCAATAGGCGTATAAACAGGCCCAAAAGGCACTTGCCCAGCGTAAGCATTAGAGGGCATGTATACCATGCTTCCTAATAACGCTCCCAATATGACATTTGTATTTCGAAAGTTTTTTAACATTGTAATTGTCTCCAATTAATGTAAATTAATTTATTAAATGACGATACAAGCAACTCTGGCGCTTAAAAAAGGTCCATTATTGACTCAATAGCGTTTTGTGGTTCGTAGCTCACCCAGATTCACAAAAACGTTGTCAATTGTTGCCTGTGCCGTAAATGGAGCATTCGCTAGTTCATTAAATGCCAAAACTAGCCTACAAACGGTTAATTTTGGCACAGAGTATCGGCACCTAATGTGTATACAGCCAATACAATCTCCTAATGTTCACAACTCCCGCCACGGCACACTGCCGGGAACTAAAGCACAGAATAATGTGACTATTAGGCTAAGGCCTAAAGCGAATGCTATTTCACTCTAAAAATAAAGCTAAACTCAATGTCACTTATTAAACTGGGTTTCGATCATAAGGGACATTCGGTTTACACCGGCTTGGTACTATCATTTTGTTGGGAAGTACTGTTTTCCGATGTGGTGTAAGGTTAATCTTTTGGTTCCGGTAAATCTGTTAAATTTTTCATTCGGAATTGTAATTTAGGTCACAGTAATCCTTAACTAAACCAAGCATGGTTAAAATATGGAACTGTGTTTGTGTGCGAAAATTGAGCGCCAAACATGCCTGTACGTCGTGTGGTTACAGGTTTATAGCAGTCACTTTCGGCGTCAGAAATTAAGAGAATAACCGGTATCAATCACGTTTTTTGTGCAGTTGCTGGGTCTCAATGCTCACAGTGGAAAAAATTAGAAAGTTTATCCATGAAAGACGTCAAACAAAAAGCCAATCCAACAAATTGTTGGTACCAGAAATTTGTCAGATATAAGGTTTTCTAAAAGCATAATAGTTTGAATTTAAAGAATTATATTAAAATAAATTCGCTTTTAAACACTCTAGGTCGGTACACAAAGCTGCCAAGTGGGCTTCAGCCGTGTAAACATTTCCATTCCTTCTAGTTCACGTTGTAAGATTTTCCAACGTGCCAGATCAAACGAATCCCGATACAAATAAGCAATCCAATCCGCCAGTAGCACTGCGGCATAGGTTTCAGGGGTGTGATTGTTGGCACTAGAAAGACCAGCACTGTACTGGTATCCAGCCACAATGGTAGGCTCATCATAGCCCCAGCGCTGTAGCGCAATTGCAGCGGTGCCTGCACGAAATGTAATATCCTCGGAAAGGCTCAATTCTGCAGCTATGGCAACAGAATTGAGTGCAATTGGCAACTCAGAGAAATGAACATTGGCAAACAAAGCTTGTATGTGGGCTGCAAGTTCAGGAGTATTGGCCGCATGCCAGAAATTGAATACCACTGTTTGTCTCGGCTGACTAACCTCCGTGACGCCATGGTAAGAATCGATGTTAAGCAAAAAGCCAAAAGCCTTGTTGTACTCAGGATTAACGCTGAAAACCACTTCGCTTTGCGGGGATGAGAATAATTCCAGAACACCTCCGTGTTCCGTTTGCCATTGCTTATTGAGTTGCACAACCAGTCTAGCAATCTCGTAACCCAATAGCGGTCGGTCACTATGTATACCAATAACCTGGCCAGGCAACATTCGCTGAGCCGTGACCACAATCCGATTTACCAGTGGTAATCCTGTTAACTCGCGCATTCTAGTAAGCACTTCCGTTTGAAATGATGCAGAAATACTCTCAGTGACGTCCTTTAGAGAGCATCGATAAAACGCACCATCTCGATGTTGCCAGTCACTCTCATCTACAAATAAACCCTCCAGTGCAGCGCACTGTTCCTCAGTGAAGGCAGAATTCACATAAAAAAAGGGGAAAGGGTTGTCATGGTGGTTGGGGTATGAAAGCAACGGCTAAATTCCTTAAGAGTAGTTGCGGATTGAATTATTAAGATTTGTCGATCAAAGCAATAACGTAGTTATTGCCAAAACAGACACGCATATGAAATGCAGACGCTATTCAAACTATATAATCATTATTTAGCGTGAAGGCAAGCCTGCAAGGATGTGCCGACGCCAGGAGGCGCGTCGATCGCGACTGATAGTTACTATTAATGTTTTTACGGCGACTCTTATCGTCATTGTCAGCAGTATTAAACATCTCGTTCACTTCATTCGTCAATCATTTAGGGTGTTGAACAGATTTCATCTGAATGACAGTAAAGGCTGTTTTCAATCTGATGTAGGCAATAAAAGCATAGTCGCATAAAAACCAAACAGAGGAGAATGGCATTTGCTTAAGTGTATAGTTTGCTTAAATCAATAGATTATGAAAAATTTGTAACCGTGGTTGGGTTAGCTCGACAGAGAGTAACCCAACAATCGAATCTAAATTAAATTTAAATGATTTCCTTTAAGTAGGCACCATACAAAACATAGATGTTCTTTTCTTCATCCTATAGCCGAATCAGCCAAAACTAGAGCTATTGTCTCCAAAATGTATGCGTATCCAGATAAACGGATTCAGGCAAGATCAATGAGAATGTTGCTCAGGACTAAACCAAGCTTCAGAAACCATATTGATCATTTCTTTAATAACTATTTTCAATAGCTGGAAGGCTGAAATGGTTATCAGTGCGCCGATAGTTAGCCCTGCTATCATGAAAAGTGCAATTTTCATAGTGCCTCCTTATGTTCTGTTAAATTTCAGTGTCAATGGCGTATAAACGCCAAACGCTATCCAATTGTCCTACGTTAAATATAGATTTCAAGTTGTATTTAAACGACAGCTGTGGCGTACTTTTTTATTTATTTTTATTATCATTGGCTTAAGTTTTTACGCTAATGTTGTTTGTTAATAAAATATTTACTTAACGCTGTATCAGTGATAGTAAATTAGAGAGTTTTTCTGTGGTAATTTTCAAAAAATTGAGGAATGCTCTGTAGGTTTATAAAATTTAAGCTTTTATCCTGTTTCACTGCTACGATTATTATTCAGGATACAGGTTGAAATAGTCATGTTTGCCAGATTAATGATAAATTGCTTGCCGTTTAGGTTAAACGAACATTTATTTGATTAGCCAGCCAATAATGAAAAAAAGCGTTTGCCCTTAGTTCTTCGATACAACTCATAAGAGCTTGAGCGAAGGCTGGTGTAATTGCTCAATATGGAACAGTGATGTTAATAGTTTGAATATTTAGGAGGTATAATTATGGCTTTAGTTTCGTTACGGCAACTATTGGATTATGCAGCAGAGCATAGTTTTGGTATTCCTGCATTCAATATCAGCAATATGGAGCAGGTACAAGCTATCATGCAAGCTGCTGATGCGTGTAATAGTCCCGTGATAATGCAAGGTTCGGCGGGCGCAAATAACTATGCTGGCGAGATTTTTTTACGCCATTTGATTCTGGCTGCCGTAGAGCAATACCCTCATATTCCCGTCGTCATGCATAGAGATCATGCACCTGCACCCTCTATCTGTGCTCAAGCAATTCAATCGGGCTTCAGCTCGGTTATGATGGATGGTTCTTTATTAGAAGATATGAAAACCCCTGCAGCTTTTGAATACAATGTGAATGTAACCACTAGTGTAGTTAAGATGGCACATGCCTGTGGTGTTTCAGTGGAAGGTGAAATTGGTTGTCTGGGTTCTTTAGAAACACAATTGGATACAGTTAGTCATTCGGCTTCAGAAAAATTGCAGCCCAGTTGTTTGCTGACCGATCCTGATGAAGCCGTAGAATTTGTAAAGCAAACAAACATTGATGCTTTAGCGGTTGCTATCGGTACAAGTCATGGTGCTTATAAATTTAGTAAACCACCCACGGGCGAAGTTTTGGTAATCAGTCGCTTAAAAACCTTGCAACAACGCTTACCTAATACCCATTTTGTTATGCATGGATCTAGCTCAATTCCTCAAGAGTGGTTAAAAATCATTAATGATTATGGTGGCGATATTCGTCAAACCTATGGAGTGCCGATTGAAGAGATTGTGGAAGGTATTAAATACGGTGTTCGTAAAATTAATATAGATACCGATTTGCGTATGGCTTCAACAGGCGCAATACGTCAATATGTGGCGCAACCCGAAAATGCCTCAGACTTGGATACACGTAAAATATACAAAGCCGCAAGACAGGCAATGCAACAGCTCTGTCAAACACGATACGAAGCTTTTGGTTCTGCTGGACATGCAAGCAAAATCAAAGCGATACCTTTAAAAGAAATGATTAAATATTATCTATAAAAGCTCGGCGGAACTAGTTACCCAATTGTTTAAGCCTGATAACGCCCAAATTAAAGTGTGTTTGCATTGACTAATAGCTTATGCACGGTAAGCTGTTTACATGAGTTTATTGGTGTAATGAAGCTTAATTTTGTAAGCACATATCAGGTTAATTTAATCATAAGCTCATGCTATTTTACTTAAGAATGAGTTAAACCTACGTTTTTGGAGGTGTGAAATCTATAGGCTACAAGTGGTGCTGCTAAAGTTGATGTTTAGGTCGGGAGATAGCTAAGCACAAATTTTAAGCACCACTTTTTAATATTTATGAAGCTTAAATATTTTGCATCTCTGTTTTCATGAGTTTTTACTTTTAGGGAACTTCGAAAAACCTGGCTTTTGTGCTTCGACGGGCTCAGCACGAACAGTAAACTATTGATATATAAATGCCACTGTTCGCCCTGAGCCTTTAGACTTTGCTCAGGAGAGGCTTGTCGAAGGGTGGTTTTTCGAAGTTCCCTTTTTAATGTCCTATTTAATGAAAAAGTTGCCTGAGTTTATTTTATTTTACGACGCGCAATGTCCTATTTGCAGAATAGAAGTTAATTGGCTTAGGAGTAAAAACAAAGTTGGCCGGCTTGGGTTTCAAGATATTAATGATAGCCAATTCAAACCTGAAGATTATGGTAAAACTTTTGATGAATTAATGGCTGAAATTCATGGTGTTTATCCGGATGGATACATCATCAAAGGTGTGGATGTGTTTGTTGCTTGTTATAAAGCAGTTGGATTAGGCTGGATTTTTGCTCCTACGCGTTGGCCAGTTTTAAAAACCTTGTTTGATCTGCTCTATGTTTTGTTTGCTAGGTATCGACTTCGGCTTGGCCTTCTTTTTGGAGCTAGTCCATGTAGGCGGAATAGCTGTATAGGGAAAAGCTTAAAAATTGTGAGGATATTAATCGTAATTCCGTGCTTATCACCGCTAAAATAATGCTTAAGTCTGGCATTAACCTAAACTTTTTTCTGAAAATAACGATTCCTGAGCAGTTTTATAGCTGAGTAGATGCTATTATATCGCCAAAAAATGGCAGTCAGCGTCCCTCTCTGTACAGAGTTATTCATCAGCATGTCAAAGGAAAGATTATGTCTTCAGTCCCACAGACAATTATTCCAAATCTTTTCGATAGTCACTCTACGCTTAATGAAAGACTAGCAATAATGCATGATCGAATCCTCGATGCAATTCCTTGCATTGCACGTATTGCCGTGGCTATTTATGATCCCGCCACAGATAAACTTAAAACATTCATCAATAGTACCCGTATAGGGGAAGCAATTACTGGTTATGAATTTACCCTTTCACACAGTCCATCGCTACTTAAGCTGGCAACTAGTGGCGAGCCCCGTGTAATAAACGAAATTCAGGAAGCCATAAAATCAAATTCTTTACATTCTAACTGGTTAATCACGCAAGGATATCGCTCGTCTTTTACCTTACCTCTTTACGATAATGGCGCATTTATGGGGTTTGTGTTTTTCGATTCCATGGAACAAGCTGCATTTTCCCAACTGATACAACGAGATCTTACGTTATATGCCAGTTTGATTAATATGAGTATCAGCAGCGAATTTGCTGCGGTTCGATCAATAATAGCCTCTGCCAAAGTGGCGAGGGATTTTGCAGATTTACGTGATTTTGAAACGGGTACACATCTGGAACGGATGGCTCGATATTCCAGAATAATAGCAAAGACTATTGCATCTACCCATAACCTGAATGATGAGTTCATCGAGCATGTATTCTTATTTGCACCACTACATGACATTGGAAAAATTGGTATTCCTGATAATGTACTTCTTAAACCAGGCAAATTAGACGCGGATGAACGTATTATCATGCAATCGCATGTCGAAAAAGGTTGTGGAATAGTAAAGAAAATTCTAGGCGATTTTGCACTTCAGCATCTTTCAGATTCCAAGATTATGATCAATATTGTCAAATATCATCATGAACTGCTGGACGGTTCTGGTTATCCTAATGGATTAAAAGGTAATGAGATTCCTATCGAAGCCAGAATCGTTGCTGTTGCCGATATTTTTGATGCGTTAACAAGCAAACGCCCCTATAAAGAAGTATGGAGTAGCCAGCATGCAAGGAGCGAGCTTAACAAAATGGTAGACGCAGGTAAATTGGATGTAGACTGTGTAGCTGCAATAAATGCTAATGCCCTCGAAATTGAAAGTATACAACTGCTATATCAGGACTCTGCGCTGAGTTGATGTCCATTAATCATTGCTTGTTGTCCCAATGTTGATACATATACCTTTAGGTCTATGCGATTTAAGACCCAAAAGAATTCTACGTTCTCAGTGCGTAGCATTCACCACTTTTTTAAAATAAATAAGTGAATAAACCATCCTATCCTTGCATTACAAAGAGGCAATCCGTTTTGAGTTTAAATAGTTATCAGTTAGTAGACCGTGAGCAATTAGCCAGAGACATAACCCAAATTCACCAGCAAGCTTTAGCCTCTATCGGCCCAGAAGACTTCTTGCATTTAAAGAAAATGGAGCGTTGGGGGAAAATTTGCTCGGCCATTGGATATGCTACAGCCTGGATTATTCCTAATCCTATTTCGGCACTTTTGATCAGCCAAGGTAGTTTCACGCGCTGGACGCAAGTAGCGCATCCAATCGTACATAAAGGTTACGACAAAGTTGAAGAAGTCGGCAAAAATTACACCAGCAAAAATTTTGCACAGGGTTGGCGACGTTTTTTAGATTGGCCTGATTGGATGACACTGGCTGGCTGGCATCATGAGCACGACTTATTACATCATTATAGTCTGGGCGAAATCACTGATCCTAATAATGCTCAGCACAATATGGAATGGCTAAGGCAGTCTAGCCTGCCGATGTGGACACGCTATGTAATCGTTGCATTTTTTTCCGGAATTTGGAAAATTATTTATTACACGCCACGTACGCATAAAGAATTATGTTTAAATGCCGCCCGAAAACAGGGTAAACCTAGGCCAGTCACAACACGTATTGGTGCATGGAGCCCTTTCACGCAGCAAGGTCGGTCACTATGGTTGCAAAGTATCTTGCCTTATATCATTTTTCGTTTTGTGCTGTTACCCTTGCTGTTCTTGCCTCTGGGAACATTTGCGGCGGTTAATGTATTACTCAACTCTATTCTGGCAGAAATTTTTACCAATATGCACAGTTTTCTGGTCATGATTCCAAATCATGCGGGAGATGATGTAATGATGTTTGATGAAAAATCCAAAAGCAGGGGAGAATTTTATTTGCGCCAGATTTTGGGATCGGTAAATTATCCAACTGGATCTAATTTAAACGACTTTTTTTACGGATGGTTGAATTATCAAATTGAGCATCATTTGTGGCCAGATTTGCCATTAAGCCAATACCAAAAACTGCAACCGCAGGTTCAAGCATTATGCAAAAAACATAATATTCCCTATTGTCAGCAATCGATTTTTAAGCGCCTGATGAAAGCAGTGGATGTTATGGTTGGTAAAACTTCAATGTTGAAACCCGTTATTGTGTAGATAATTAAATTTAGTTATTTAAATTAGATACATAGTATTAATACTTTCAGCCCGTTAGTTGTGAATGAGTCCAATCATGAACAGTTTGACCATTACATACTAACGGGATGGGATGCGTGTGCGATTCACTTATTTGTAGATAACTTACTTTTTTAGCTTTTCTTTACTTGCATTGTTGTATTCATAACAATTTTTAGCCGGATAAAAAGCTAAAGTGATGTCTAAAAGTCATTAAATTTTGCTTAATACGTCCAATATAGACTGCAATAGTTCATTTATAGCCAGTTGGCCTCATTATTGAATGTCACTTAGTATCTTCTCTATTTACAGAAGATTATCGATTGGCATAGATAGGTAATTGAAGCAACGATGACAAACTCACAACAACTAAATACACATTCGCTGGCAAAATTTTCGCTTACTATTACGGCTATTAAAGTAACGATGAAGCAGCAATACATACAACGGCTTAGCTCGGATCTCTCTCGGCAGCAATGGCTGGGTTGTTTTCAACGTAACGTGGTGAGCGTTATAGAACACAGTTATGAACAAGCGATGCTGGAACTGATCTGCCTGAATTTTGATACTAGCCATTCTCAGGTTAGTCGAGGTGTTTCAGAATTAACTCCGGAGGTACTGCAAATATTTGATGGATTTGTGGACGAATTTTTACTATTTGTTATCGATAAACATAGAACCTCCTGCGCTTTGTCAAATTTCCCTGACGAACACAAACCTGATCGAGCCTACGTCAATACAGTTAGGCGTGAGATAGCCGGATTGTGGCAAGAGTTCGCTTTAAATGTTAACGCCTATTTACTGGAATCAAGGGTAGATAATCGGGTGAAAATACTCCTATAAGCCACTGACAAACACTCAATATGCACTCCATTGGCTAGTCCGTTCGTGGTGAGCCTAGTCGAACCATGAGCGGGCTAGCCGATCCGACGTAAAAAATCGTACTGATTTATTATTAAGCGCTTAGTACTAATGAATAGAGCAAACTTTTAAATTTAGTGGAAATACGTTATGACAATCGACAATAAACCAATAACGTTAACTGGGAATACAGAGATTGATGATGAACATCAAACATTCATTGGTATTATCAGTCAGTTGGGCTTTGTCGGTAATGCCGAGTTCCCTGCTTTGTTCAAACAGCTTTATACGCACGCGGAACAGCATTTTCAGCGTGAAGAGCAATTGATAAAACAAACAGCATTTCCCTCAGAAATTGAGCATATAGGTGAACACTGGCGAGTATTAGCCGAGTTCAAACAATTTAAAATCAAAGCAGACAAGGGCAGGGTATGGCGATCTGTCATGATTTCGATACAGTAGAAGGATTTTATACAACAACTGAAAGTGAGGACATTTATAATCGCTTGAGACTAGAACAAAACTGGCCGGATAATCGCTATTATTACGCCGGACGCAAATTTGTATTGCCTAGACTGCAGACTTGGCATGCAGATGCTGGCATACACTATAGTTATAGCAATAATCTTTTAGAAACCAGGCCTTGGACACCGTTACTTAGCGAGATTCGAGCCCGAGTTGAAGGATATTTGCATGTTTCATTTAATGCCGTGTTAGTAAATTGTTACCGGAATGGCGAAGATCATGTTGGTTGGCATGCTGATAATGAACCTGAATTAGGCGAACAACCTTTTATAGCTTCTCTCAGTTTTGGTGCGACACGCAGTTTCGAGTTTAAGCATAAGAAATCAGACTTACATGCGCAAATACTATTACGTCAAGGTGATTTGCTGGTCATGCATCCTAGGTTTCAACAAAACTGGTTACATAGAGTCCCAATCGATCAAAGCGTAAAGCAAAGCCGTATTAATCTGACTTTTCGGCGGGTTGTGGTTTAAGAGATTTAGAAAAAAACCTACGCTTTTTTTAAACACATATCCTTTAAAGTTGTTGTAAATCCATCAAGTCAACAAACAATTGTTATTTAATGGTAACAATCTATTTTTCGTCTAATGAATAATGTTATTTATGTAATTGATAGTTAATAGTTTTTTTTGTTTAAAAAACTGGTGTGAATTTTGCGAGATTAAATTTGTAATCTAAGTTTAAGCCCCCAATCTCTGACACAGGTAAAGTATGAGTAAAATTGGCATTTTTTTCGGAACTGATACGGGAAGCACTCGACTGGTAGCCAAAAAAATATACAGTTTGCTTGGCGAAGCATTGGCTGATAAACCCAAAAACATAAATCGAACCAGCGTTGTTGAGCTGTTGCAATATGATGCATTAATTTTGGGTACGCCTAGTTATGGTGTTGGCGATTTACCGGGTTTGGCGGTAGGATGCCAAGAAGCTAATTGGGCGGAGTTTGTCCCATTACTGGATGATGTTGATTTAACAGGTAAAAAAATCGCCTTGTTTGGTTTGGGTCATCAGGAGCGTTACGCATCGCGCTTTGCCAGTTCTCTAATGCAGTTGTATCAGGTTTTTTATGGGCATGGAGCAGATATGGTTGGTCGCTGGAGTACTGAGGGTTATCAGTTCGAACATTCTAAAGCCATAATTGATAATCAATTTGTGGGTTTGGTATTGGATCAACGAGGGCAACCGCATTTAACAGATGAAAGGTTGCAAATATGGTTGGCTACAGTTACGCCTATGTTATTAGCTGCAAACGCTCAGGCTAATTAAGCAATGCTCACATCTCAAATTGATGAAGATAGTTTTGATTCAACGCCGATGGCAGATTGTAGCCAATGCCAGCATCAGCACACATTATTGATTGCTGGTAATTGTAAGCTAGGCCATTGTTGTGTTCTTGCTGAAAGTGGAAGGCAAATAGATCGATTTTTTAAAGCGCATCCCGAGCAAGCACTCTGTTATATACACGATGTTTTTTGGGAGCGCCGTGCAATAGCTGCGCGTTATTTGCCTCAAAATCAGCTGATTACTTTACTGGCAGACCCTGATGAAGCGGTAAGGCGTGTACTAGCTTATCGCTTACCGATAGATTTGTTGCTGACACTACGCAATGATGAAGATAGGGAAGTAAGAGTCACAGTTGCCGACCGTCTTCCCACAGAACAATTAGAGTTAATGGCTGATGACCCGGATTATTTGGTACGTGTCTATGTGGCGCGGCGCTTGCCGTCGGGTCGCTTGTTTCGATTGGTGGCAGATACAGATGCCGAAGTAAGACGTATTGTTGCTGAGCGTATACCACAAGTCAGTTTGGGTTTACTTGCTAATGATCCTGAAGTCACAATACGCCGTACTATTGTACAGCGCATGGATGTGGATGATATTCAGCTCATGCAATCAGACTCTGATTGGCTTGTACGTTACGAAGTTGCCCTACGCGCAAAGCAATATCAATTAGAGCAGATGTTGTCTGATGCAGATGCAGAAGTGCGTGAAGTAGTACAGCAACGCTTGGCTTTAATGGATATGGAAAAAGAGATTGATGATGAATGATTATGTTGTTGGCCTAAGTTATAGCGACCGATTGCGTCTTGCTACTACAGCTCGACATCAAGCCATGCAAGAATGGTTTGGCTCTGAATTGGCGATGTTAACGTCCTTGATGGGGCCTATGAGCGAAGGACCAGAATGGCCAGCAAGTGCTGCTTGGCTCGGGGTTCGCCGTGGACAAAATGCCTGTATTATTTCTGACGGTTTGTCTGATCCTTGGGTAGACAGACATCAAGGTGATAACGGACTTGGTCTTGAAGTTTTTATCGAATCACCCGATGTTGAGCTCACAAGCAACACGCCTTTAACTCAGTTGGCAGATACGTGGTTATTTCCCATGTTGGCAGAGATTAGTCATACATTGGCAGGTTTTCCTCGCTTATCCACAAGGTTGCTGGCTGGGGAGCTATTATCACTAGAATTAAATATTGATCACATAAAGGACGGCCGAAATATTTCCGGCGTACTGTTAAGTTTACAAAAACTACCCGTAATTAGTTTATCACCAGACAGTAACGCTACTGTACGTTTAGTTTCTGCAACTTTATTAAGTCCAGCTGAAGTCATTTATTTGCGTGGCAAAGGTGTAAGTGGACGGCAGATATTAGCTGACAAGCTGCAAGTTGCTGGCATTATGCATCTATCCCTTTTAAAAAGACCTTCGCTCGTATAAATTGAAAATTTCGTGGTCGATTTGTCAGGCCAGCTTAATAGCCAGCATTAATCTTTTTCAGGTTAATGCTGGCTATTAAGCATGACTTGATGCGCTGTTTGGTTATTGAAGAACTGGTTTAGTAATGGTAGTAGGCATAAATTTTGCCACTTGTGGTGCGGTGATATTAACAACACTGGTTTGATCAGACGCTCTAGCTGTATCGCTCGCTGGGTAGCCGCAAGGTTGTCCTGCGCATTGAGTAGTGAGTAAAGGTGTGCTAAACAGCATTAGCATAGGGGTTTGGTAGCTCATGATGGTAGCAAATACGCCTTGATTGCTCCAAGCGTAGGAATAAGGTGTTGCACCATAGCCATTGGCATCGGCTCGGTCATGAACTAGACCTAGACCATGACCAATCTCGTGAGTAAAGGTATTTACACCACAATAATAACCAGTAGCATCAACGGAGTTCCCATCACCCATGGTGCCAAAACCTACCGCAGCATTAGGTGTGCTACCCGAAGCAAATTCAACATAGCTTAATCCGCAGTTACCAGTGGCATTTACGTACAAGGGGCGAAATAAATACACTAAATCAGCGCCATATTTAGCACGTTTGGTGCTGAGGCCAGCAAATACACCCATATTGTTAACCATATCACTTAAGGCTTGATTATTGCTGTTATTTTCGACATAGGTGGTCGGTTCAGTATGTACCAGTCGTATCGCAAGATTGATTTTTGAGTCTATATACGCCTGATTGCTCATGGTGGTTAATAATTGAATTCGTTGTAGAGCATAGGCTTGGGTTTGTTTGATAGTGGTATATAAAACCATAATATCAATGGTATTTGTGATGTTGGCGTTGATAGAACTGCTTCCAGAGCTGCTTGATGAGGTTGTTGTTGTGTTTGTTGACGGAGCCTCAGCTAATTTCAGAGCAGCAACTGCAGCGTTATAGTTGGTTTGAGCTGTTGCTAGCGCTGTATTTGCAGCATTCAGAGCAGATTGAGCGGTGTTTACGGTGCTTAAAGCAGTATTGTAAGCGGCAGTAGCACTGGTTAATTGTTGGTTTGCAGTGCTAAGCGCAGAATTAGCCGAAGCAAGTGCTGCAGTTGCGTTACTGTATGCCGCAGCTGCATTTTGATAGGCTCTTAGAGTGGTGCTATAGGTGGCACTCAAACTGTTATAAGTAGCTTGGTCTTTATTGAAATTTGCCGTGGCTGTGGTTAATGTCGCATTTGCTGCGTTGTAGGCAACGACATCTGCGTTGTAAGTTTTTTGTGCGGAAACAAAAGCATAGTTATCCGCATAATAAGCTGCTAAATCGCTGCTATAAGTGGCATTGATTGAAGTCATTGCAGCCTTTTCAGTATTAACCTGAGATTGGGCTGTTGCATTGGCAGAAACTGCCAGAGTATAGGCACTATTAGCTTTAGTTGCATTGGCTAGTGCAGTGTTGTAAGCCGTATTAGCTAGGGTATAAGCGCTTTGCTCAGTAGTCAAATTATTATTAGCTGAAATTAACGCAGCGTTTGCTGTTGCTATTGCTGTAGATGTTTTAGCATTGGCAAGGGCATTTTTTGCATTAGTGACTGCCGTTTGTGCTGCTAACAGGGCAGTTTGAGCAGTGGTATTTACCGTACTTGCTGTTGCTAAGGTTGAGGCTGCGCTATTTTTGGCGTTGGTTGCCGCCGTTAAGTTGTTTAAGGTGATTTTTGCAGCGCTTTCAGCAGCGGATAATGCTGATGTGGCTCTGATTTTGGCTGTTATGGCACTAATTAACTGGGTAATGCCTGCGGTAAGTTTGGCTTTTAGGTTATTCACATTTGCCAAATCAGCAATTTCTTTAGCCTTAATAGTATTAAAAGCAGTTTGGGCGTTGTTTAATGCAGTCGTGTCGGCATTTAATTTAGCTTTTTCGGCATTAACCGCAGTTAAAGCCGCAGTTTCAGCGGCAAGCGTTTGCGTGTTTAACGCGCTTGCACTGGTTTCTGCTGTTAGCGCGTTATTTTTAGTTGTTGTTGCAGTCGCTACATTAGTCGTAGCGGTATTAAAAGCTGCCAAAGCATTTGTTAAGGCTGTCTGAGCTTTACTTAGAGCTGCTTGGTCATTTGTGACTGTTGTTTGGGCGGCGGCTAATGCTATTTGGTCAGTGGCGACAGTCGCTTTTAGTTGGTCAATAGTGGCCGTACTTGCTGCGCTGATGCTGTTTGCAGAAGCGAGAGCCTTAGCTGTTAATTGTTCCATTAATGCGGTAGGTAAACTGGTTTCCTGGTCACCTACAAAGCCAGCAGCACTCAGCTGATTTGTATCTATCAGATAAGTGTTACCTTCTGTTTGTTCAATGTGGTACGTGCCGTCCGGCGTGTTAATAACACCCATAATGCCTGCTGAACCTTGCGAAACATACACACGATAACCTTCACCTTCATTGTCAAGATGCCCTACCCAGGTTTGCATACCGTTTTGACCATCTACAGTGTTGTCATGGTTCACCGCATAATTGCCAATTGGTAAGTCTAGGGAAATAACAGAATTATCTTTAATGTCCAGCATCTGTTTAACCGGAATTTGAATTGCGGTTACCGCACCTGCGGGCATAGCGCGATATTTTTGCGGTAGCTCTTTATATGTGCGTGAAAATTCAATGGTATTTTCAGGTTGAGACTGGCTTGAGGTGGGGGCTAAAGAAATTAAGGGATTGCTGCTGTGGTTACGGCCAGTAATAATCACTGTTTTTAGTTGCTTGCCGTCCTGGATGAGCGAGTAATTGTAATCCGTTAGCAGTTCTTTTACCGCACTAGTCCAGTCGCTGGCTGCAATATTTTGCTGAACAGTATCGCTACTTAGATCAATGCCAATTTTAAACGTAATACCAGAGCGCTGAGCAAGTTGGTTGAGGGTTTCTGCTAGCGATTTGCCTTGGGCAGCATGGTAAATATGTACCGGCTGAACTGTTAATAATTCAGTTGGGGCAATAACTCCCGCATATGAACTGGTAATTGATAGGCAGCTTGCAATAGTAGCAGCCAAAATGCTGCGTTTTAGTACACTGTTGTTTTTCATTACGGTTATATTGGGTTGTTTAAAATTCGGTGCAATCTAACCGTAGTTCTCACTCGGGTAATTTAAAGTCCAGTGCTATGCATGCGTTATTATATGCAAAATGCAGCAGAGGTAATTAACTTAAGAGAAGCGAGATTAGTAATCCATTCTGTCAAGATACTATAATAATATTTGATAACTTGCAAGCAAAAAATCAAGTAAAGATGACCTGGAAATCTATTGCTTGAGTATAGTCAACAAATAAATTTAATGTGTAAATTAACCTTGTTACTGATTGGTTTTTTCTAAAAAAACTTAAAAAAACATTAAAAATCAATAATATAATAAATTTATGTGGTAATTTTTTTTCTGGCATCAGTATCGATTCATAAATTTTATCAACTTTCATCCCGGTATAATCTTACGCACTGGGTGATATGGAGATACCTTAAATCTACAAGCAAATGTAGTCGCTGATAATTTTAAGTAAAGATAGTTTATTAACTTTTCTTTCTCGATTATTGAAAATTTTAACTACCCTCTGTGAGTTTAAAGTGAGTATCACATTAAGATTAGATTAAAATAATAACTTCCTTAAGTTGATTAATATAAGTGAATTGTTTCAATGAAAATAGTATCAAGTTACGCGATTAATTGATAAAGCTTTGTATTTTCTTTGACGCATAAAAAAGCCGTCGCCCCTAAAGGCGACGGCTCATTAAGCTATTAACTTATATTGAAGCAATTATTGTAAGACAGGTGTGGTGATGGTGGTTGGCATAAATTGTGCCACTTTAGGAGCTGTCATATTCACCACTGTGGTTTGGTCTGATGCTTTTGCATCATTTGCAGCATAACCGCAAGGTTGACCAGCGCATTGTGTAGTCAATAAAGGTGTGCTAAACAGCATCAGCATAGGGGTTTGATAGCTCATGATGGTAGCAAATTTTCCTTGTTGACTCCAAGCGTATGAGTAAGGTGTAGCACCATAGCCAAAAGCATTTGCGCGATCATGCACCAGACCCAAGCTATGTCCAATTTCGTGGGTGAACGTGTTTACGCCACAATAGTAACCGCCAACATCAACAGAGTTGCCATCACCGATGGTGCCAAAGCCTATTGCTGCACTAGGTGTGCTAGCATTGGCAAATTCCAGATAGGTTAAGCCACAGTTACCTGTTGCATTTACATATAAAGGTCTAAACAAATACACCAAATCAGCACCGTATTGAGCGCGTTTCGCACTGGTACCAGCAAATGCGCCAGAGTCGTTTGTAAGATCAGATAATGCTTGATTGTTGGAATTGTTTTCTACATAAGTTGTAGGTTCTGTATGCACCAAACGTAATGCTAGGTTGATTTTGGAATCCACATAAGCTTGATTACTCATAGTGGTTAGCAATTGCAAGCGTTGTAAAGCATATGCTTGTGTTTGTTTTACGGTAGTGTAGTAAACCATAATATCAATAATATTAGTGGGGCCGGTGTTAGCAGTGGTTGCCGTAGTGCTGGTGGTAGCCGTTGTTAATTTCGCTGCATTTTGTGCGCTAGTCAGTGCGGCAATGGCGGTATTTAAAGTAGATTGAGCCGTTGCCAAGGCAGTTGTTGCGCTCGTTAATGCGGATTTAGCGCTATTTAATACTGGTAAGCCTGAGTAATAGTTCGTGATTGATTTCATGAGGTTCTGGTTGGCCGTATTTAACGCAACGTTAGCGGCATTGGCTGCCGTTGCTGCTGCATTGTAGGCGGCTGTTGCAGTGTTGTACGCGGTAACTGTCGCATTGTAATTTGCAAGTGCAGTATTGTATGTGGCTTGAGCATTGTTAACACTTGATGTATCGGCCGCAGTGGTATATCGAACGTTTTTAAGTGCGGTATTTGCAGAATTTAAAGCGGCTTTAGCAGCATTAAGTGTATTTAATGCATTGTTTTCAGCAGTAAGTGCTCTAGCTTTTGCTGCGGATGCATTTGCCAGAGCATTAGCTGTCGCATATTTGTTGTTGGTAGCCGTTGAAATTGCAGAGGCGGCAGAAAAATAAGCGGTTAGATCATTGTTCAATGCGCTAGTGGCAGCTGCCAGCGCGGCTTGATCTTTAGTAACCGTAGCTTGAGCAGCGGCGACAGCTGCTTGATCGGCAGTAACCGCAGCTTGAAGCTGAGCGATGGTTAAAGTGCTGTCTTTAGCGGTTGCAGCACCATTAGCAGAAGTACTAGCGTTGGCAGCAGCGGTAGCACTGGCTGTAATTTTTTCCATTAAAGCGGTTGGCAAGGTGAGTTCTTGATCGCCTTCAAAGCCAGCTGACGTTAATTTGTTGCTATCAACCAGATAAGTAGAGCCAGCAGTTTGTTCGATATGATAAGTACCATCGGGAGTATTAACAACCCCCATCACTCCAGCAGGACCCTGAGACATATAGACACGATAACCTTCGCCTTCAATATTTAGATGGCCTACCCAGGTTTGCATACCATTTTCACCATTCACAGTATCATCATGATTAACTGCATAGTTACCGATAGGTAAATCCATAGAAACAACAGACTTATCTTTAATATCCAGCATTTGTTTAACCGGAATATTGACCGGGGTCACAGAGCCAGCAGGAAAATCACGGTATTTTGCGGGTAAATCTTGATGCGTGGGTGTAAATTCAATGGTATTTTCGCTAGCAACACCTGTCAGATCTGCTGGTGCAGTAGCAACAACAGAAGTACTGCTGTGATTGCGGCCCGTAATAATAACGGATTTTAAGGTGTCGCCATCTTGTACAAGGGTGTAGTTATAGTCTGTTAACAAGCCTTTAACGGCGCTGATCCAGTCATTTGCAGCAATGTTTTGTTGCACAGTATCACTGCTTAGATCAATGCCAATTTTAAAGGTGATGCCAGAACGTTGCGCAATTTGGCTGAGAGTTTCAGCCAGTGATTTACCATGTGCGGCATGGTATACCTGAACAGGTTGTACTTTCAATAAGTCAGCGGCTGCGTGTACATCCGCATAAGAAGGCGCTATTGATAGACAGCTGGCAATGGTCGCAGCTAATAAGCTGCGTTTTAATACGCTATATGTTTTCATTTCGGTCACCTTAAGATGATAAAATTACTGAGCAATCCAACCGATCCAACTTCAGTAAAGTTTTTATAAAATATGTTACAGGTTGTTAAGAATAACTGTAACAAGGGTTCAAGCTCTTTTAAGCTTGGTTGTATTATAGAGACGATCAGCACAGCCAAACTGTGAACTAATACCGAAATAACTTTTTTCTTAAGGCCTATTCCCAAAATTGCGACACACTCTACATTGCAGCCAACAGCAAGCCCCAATCAAATAGAATTTATCTAAAAATGCGACTTTATTGGCAGAAAACAGAGTTAATAGCACATTTTTTTAGACGGTTTAAGCGTTCTAAACTAGCTTTTTTCTAAAAATCCTAAATCTCTAGCCTGTAGGAGCCAACACAAAAGTATCATTAATACCTTAGTCCAATTGGTTGGCTATCAGATTTATGTCATTATTAACACATGGTTTTTTCTGCTAATATATTTTGCAAAACTGCTTTTTTAACAAGAATAGTCTACGCTTTCTTTTAATTAAGCTGATTCGCAAGAGTCATGTCAGCCTAATGTAACAAGGACTAGTGCAAGTGTTTCTTTTATGAGGTATATAAAAAATGATTCGCGTAGCTATCTGTGACGAACACGAACTAGTGCGTCTAGGGTTAAGCTGTTTTTTAGATAAACAGCATGATCTTGAATTGGTTTGCCAAGCTGCAAGCTATCAGGCATTACTACAGGCTTGCTCTCTGGCTAAACCCGATATTATTTTGTTGGAAATTACCGAAGATATTGAAGTACTCAATGACCTGCTGCCAGAAATAGCAAAAGTATGCTCTTCAATATTAGTGTTAACCGCTTGTAAAGATCGTCAAAAACAATTACAGGTTTTGCGACTTGGGGCGGTGGGTATTGTTTTCAAAGATCAGAGCTTAAGTATTTTAAATAAGGCTATTCATGCCCTTCATGGTGGTGAAGTATGGGTGGATCGTGATGTATCCTTAGAACTGCTTAGAAATAGTGTTAATGCCGATCTGTGTGAGCTATCAGTAAATACCATTGCAGAAAAAAAGGACTGCAATCCTTATCATTTAACACCAAGAGAGTTAGAAATTACTATGCTTGCAGCCAACGGCCTGCCAGCAAAAGCCATAGCGGCTAAATTATTTGTCAGCGAAAAAACCATCCGTAATCAATTAGTAGTTATCTACCAAAAACTTGGCGTTTCCAGTCAGGTTGAGCTGGTCGTGCAAATGTGCAGAGAAGGGTTAAACACCTTGCATGTAGTGTAAAATTAAAAGCATTATTTTGTAATTGCAAATTAATGGCTTGTTTGTAGAGTCTAAAAATTTAAGGATAATTGATACATTACAATAATGTGTAATTTTGTTACAGTATATTCCATCTAACAAGTGAGAATAATAACTTGGCAACAGAGGCTTTGGTTCGTCAAGAGAGTTACCAGCCAGCGCAATAAAGTGCTGAGCAGGTTAGCTCCCCCTTTCAAAAATACGTCTATTCATTAAGGGGAGCCTCGAAAACTCTGGCTTTTGTTCTTAGACAGGATCAGTAATAACGGTAAGTTTTTGATATATAAATACCACCGTTCGCCCTGAGCTTGTCCACGGGTGATTTTTGAAGCTCCAAAGCCAAGTTTTGAAAGAAAGGTTTATTGGCATGTGCAACTGTTTTCTTAGGACTTTTATCCCAAACAAAAGGATAAATGCATCATGCGCAACAACTTATGGTTTGTTAATGTTACTATGCGCTAGATTGGGCTTAGCCTATCGAAAGCAGTGTTTTGAGTTTTTAAAAAAATAATAAAGATCCAGGGTTAGTAATACTGAGTAGCTAATAAAACACGAAGTATTATAGGAAGTAACTTTTCATGGCAGGTAATAAACTAGGATGTCCTAAGTTCGCTCATAGATGAGCTTTTTGGGATGTAAAAGGACTTAGTAAGTGTTTTATAATTTATTGGATATTTTTAATTTTTTGGAGAATTTTATGGGTAAGACAAAATTAGCTCTTGCATTTTCACTGCTAACAGCAAGTTCGTTAGCGTCTGCAACAGGTTGGGACTTGGGAACATTGGCATCTGGTTCAGTGACACCTGTATCTAATGCTGCTTTTTCAACATTTTCAGATGATTTCACTTTTAAAGTGGACAGTTCAACGCTTGACATAACTGGGGGTACATCAATTGCTCAGTTTTTTAGCTATACTGGCCCATCTGGGGTAGTAACTATACCTACTCTTTCGGGTATTAATAGTTTTGCATTTCAAGTTTTTGATGTAACCTCATCTAGTTTTATTGGTACAGTGGGTGGTGTAGGTAAAGATGTTAAATTAACAGGTTTATCGCTTACTGATCAATACAAGCTTGAAGTAACAGGAACACCAACTTCTACAGCTCAGGCATTATACACAGTTGTATTGGGTGCTGGTGCGGCTGTAAGCGGTGGTGTAACTAGCGCAGCGCCAGAAGCTGGCGAATGGGCGATGATGTTGTTAGGTCTGCCTATGGTGGGCTGGATGGTTCGTCGTAAACAAGATGTTGTTGTAGCTGCTGCTTAATTTATTGAATTAAAGCAGTTTGTTAAGATTAGAGCCGGATAATATCCGGCTTTTTTTTGCCTGTAAGATTTATTGCGTTTTATGAGTAATAAATTACACATATTCATGTTAAAAACTTAGCTATAGTATTAACAAAAGGGCAGCATCAATCAATGTTTGTGGTTGTTATGCGTAAATCGCTAAGTAATTGTTTAAAATGCGGTGATATTTATCATTATATTTAGGGATAATTGATACCTATACAACGGTGTTTTCCTTTGCTACAGTGTATATACCTTGTTTAAATTGTGTTTTAAGCTTATCCAAGTGTGCTTTTGCTTAAACTTTTATGTGTCATCCAATTTATGTATGGTATAGCTTTTTAGTGGAATTGTAGAGATTGGTAAAAATCGTAAACAATTGAGTATGTAATTTTCGGAGATGGTTGTAAAAGAAAGATAGGGATATTTGTCCCGAAAAAAGGGATATTTATATCATGCGAACGACAAGTTAAGCTGTTATTGTAAACTTGTATAAGAAAATGGGCGTAACTCGCAAATCAAGTGTTTTAACGGGTTTGTTTTTCAAGCTGTTGGTGAAGCTATTGTACATATGGACAATAGGATAAAGTTTTACAGGTAGTAGAATTTTCATCAGGGCTTTATGTATAGGCAAATAAAAGTTTGCTAACAATTGTCTAATATAGAGTGTCCTGTTTGGTTCTTAAACGAACTTAATGGTGAATAAGAGCTTAAAGGAATCAAAAAAAATGGATTTGTGAGTCAGGTTTTGTAGTTTTTTTTTTATTTGGAGTATTTTATGGCAAAGACAAAATTAGCCCTTGCTTTTTCACTGCTAACAGCAACTTCGTTAGCGTCTGCATCTACAGAGACTGTATCGTCTGCAGGTTCTTTCACGGATACTGTGACATTTACTGTTGCAGCTGGTCAACACGATTATGTTACCGATACAGCAAGTAGTAGTTATTTTACTTCTACTGGTGGTAACTACGGTATTACCTTAAGCTCAGTTACCTTTTTATCAACAATATATGGCATTAGCTCATTAGTGACCACTTCCGGCCCTGGTTATGCGCTTGGAAGTACAACAGGTGGTTTTAGCAATATTTTAGTGGGTCCTGGTACATATACAATCTCTATTGCTGGTAACGCTTACACTTCAGGCAATTTTACTAATACATTAACCTTAACACCAGCAGCTGCAGTTCCAGAAGCTGGCGAATGGGCAATGATGTTGTTAGGTTTGCCTATGGTAGGCTGGATGATTCGTCGTAAACAAGCTGTTTGATTGACATGATATAGCGGTTGCATATTTGTGTTGCGCTACTTACAAAAAATCAAATTTAAAGTGTTATAAGAAGAAGCCGGAAAGTACCGGCTTTTTTTATGTCTTAGAGATAAGCGATTTCCTTTTGCAGTGTAAAGACCAAGTTGTATAACTTTATAACTCAATCATTAATAGTCAATATCTCCTGATCAATTTATGAAATACTATGTTTCACAATCTAAAACAATTTGAAATGGAATTTTAAACAAGTTGTAACTTTGTGCATTGCTTGTGTAAAAAGTAAGTTAGAGTAATATACTTGCAAAAAAATGCGTCACTCAGTAAAAATTGATGCGTACACGGATTTGTACAAAGACAGACTAATCATAATTCTGATATATGCTATTATTAAGTTGAAAGGTATGTCTTGTGTATTATTTCAGACTAGTTAAAAAGAAAAGTTGCTGAAGTAAAACAATTTTTCTAATTTTCATTTGTGTAAACTTTAAATTTATTGGGATTTGTGGAATGTTTAAATAAATATTTGCAAATTTTTACAGTATGATCTTTAGAAGATGAGTTATGTTTACCTGAGCATTTTGTATGAAAATCGTTACCATCATTTAGGATATATAAAATAATGTGCCGTTTATTAAAATTTTATTGGTTCACTTTGCTGATCTCATTGGTATGGTTAATACCAGTAACATATGCTGCAGATGTAATAGGGCCCGATGATGTACTAAAGATTTCGGTATATGGGCATGATGATCTAAAACTAGACACCAGAGTATCTGCAGATGGTCGCATTACATATCCATTAATTGGCGAAGTGGTAGTAAATGGGAAATCGGCAATTGATCTTGAAGATACTATTTCCAAGAAACTGATTGAAGGTGGATTCATTCATAATCCACAAGTGAGTGTCGTAGTATTTGAACATGTAAGTCAATACGTATCAGTTCTCGGTTATGTAAACAAACCAGGACGATATCCTCTGGATTCTACCAGTAGCGTTGTTGATTTGATAGCCATGGCCGGTGGTATTATAAATGGCGTGGGTGACACAAATGCATTAATTACCAGAACTATTAATGGTAAGCCCGAAAGGCAGCAATTAAACCTAAGAACTTATTTAGAGAATCCAGATGCAGCGTCGCCATTTAAAATGCTGCAAGGTGATGTACTTTATGTGCCGAAGGCTCAAATGTTTTACATTTATGGTGAAGTAATGCATCCAGGCGGATATCCATTGGAGCCGGAACTGAATGTAGTAAAGGCAATTAGTTTAGGTGGCGGTTTAACCTTGCGTGGAACAGAGAATCGCATCCATATAAAAAGAATGGATAGCAAAGGTGAGTTAGAAGAAATTGATGCAGAATTAAATAATCCTGTATTAAAAGACGATGTTATTTATGTGGGGGAGCGCTGGTTTTAACAAATAAATATATGTAAAAATTGTCTTTGTATTGACGAATAAGTTAAAGTAAAAATGGAAAAACTATGAATTTACAACAATTTCTAAATATTATTAGATACCGAAAAAAGATTTTGTTATCGGTATTATTAGGTTTAGTCTCTATTACCATGCTGGTTAGTGTGTTGTTGCCTAAACAATATGAAGCAAAAGTATCAGTGGTAATTGATCAGCGTACTGTAGATCCATTAACAGGTATGATTCAGCCATCACAGTTGATGTCGGCATACATGGCTACACAGGTTGATATTATTGAAAGTCATAGTGTTGCGCGAAAAGTAGTTGAAAAACTCAGGCTAGCGGAGAGTCCTCAGGTACAAGAAGATTACGCAGATGCAAATACCACGGCAAATATCGTTGATTGGTTAGCTGATTTATTACTTAAAAAACTTGAAGTTACTCCATCTCGAGAAAGTAATTTGCTAGAAATAACATATACTGCAGTAAGTCCAGAATTTTCAGCACTGGTAGCAAACGCGTTTGCAGATGCTTATATTCAAACTAGTGTAGAGTTACGTGCACAACCTGCAAAATTAAATGCAGATTGGTTTGATACGCAAATGCAATCGTTGCGTCAGAAATTGGAAACAGCGCAAGCAAAGTTGTCAGATTACCAACAACAGTACGGCATAGTCGCTATCGATGACAGATTGGATATTGAAAATTCGCGATTAACTGATTTATCACGATTATTAGTAGAAAGTCAGGGGCGAACAGATGAGCTTGAATCTAGAAGAAGCCTGCTCGGCAATAATAAAGGGAGTGAATCGACAGACTCAATGCAAGAAGTTTTAGATAGTCCATTAATACAGTCGCTTAAAGCTGAGTTAGCAAAAACTGAAGCTAATTTAGAATTTTTATCAAAAAAATATGATAGAAATCATCCACAAATTAAACAAGTAGAAGCTGAAGCAGCCAGTTTACACCAGAAAATAAATACAGAAATAAGACGAGTTCAGAATAGTATGCTAAGCGGTCTCACATCCGCAAAGCAAAGAGATGAAATTTTTGCAAAAGAACTAGCAGAACAAAAAGCAAAAGTATTGGAACTAAAGAAGCAGAGAGATGAAATTGCAGTACTCAGTCATGAAGTGGAAAATGCACAAAGGACTTTTGACACTGCAATGCAACGAACAGTACAAACACGGATGGAAAGTGAGTTAAATCATACCAATATTTCAATTTTGAATCCAGCGATTGCTCCGGCTAGTGCCTCGAAACCAAAGCTTCTGCTAAATTTCATTATTTCGGTATTTCTAGGGGGTATGTTAGGCTTAGGTGCAGCACTTATAGCCGAAATGTTGGATAGACGTGTGCGTTCAGTTTTTGATATTGCTGAAGCGCTGGATTTGCCGGTATTTGCGGTAATAACCCGTTCTAAATTTAAGGTAGAACAAAAGTATATACAACGTTAGACAAAATATAGGTGCATTTAATTAAGTGTGTTCCATTAAAATATAGAAAACTATGAGTAATCGTTAAGAAATGGATAACAAAATTACCAAAATAGAAAATAATGCATCGATAGGCTCATTATTGCTCGATGCTGGAAAAATTAATCTTTCAGATGCAGAACGCATAATAGCGCTACAAAAGCAAAAAGGCTTGCGTTTTGGCGATGCGGCAAAGTCATTGGGTTTAATTGATGACGAAGACATACAAAAAGCGTTAGCCTACCAATTTGATTACCCCTACCTTAAGATTACTGAGGAAAGTTTTAGCCAGCAATTAGTGGCAGCTTATCAACCGTTCAGTCCACAAGTGGAAGCCTTAAGAGCTATACGTGGACAGTTAATGATGCGCTGGTTGGTAACGCATAAAACGTTGGCTGTAATAAGTTTAGGGCGAGAAGAAGGTCGAAGTTGCTTAGTAGCGAATTTGGCTATTGTATTTTCACAATTGGGTGAAAGAACATTGGTTATTGATGCGGATTTAAGAAATCCAAAACAGCATGAGTTATTTAAATTGGATGGTAATTATGGCTTATCTGATTTATTAGTGGGGCGAGCCGATAAAAATGTTATAAAACGCATACCTGCATTTAGAGATTTATCTATATTGCCCGCAGGTACAGTTCCGCCCAATCCGGTTGAACTGATAAGTCGAGGTTTAAGAGGCTGCTTGCAAGAATTACAAGATGACTATGACGTAATTTTAATTGATACGCCATCGGCAGATCAAGGGATAGAGGCACAAATAACGGCCACATGTAGTGGTGGCGCCTTAATTTTGGCCAGGCAACATAAAACACGCTTAAACGATTTGAAAATGCTAAAAGAAACACTAGTAGAGACGGGTAGCCAGTGCTTAGGCGCAATAATGGCAGAGTTTTAACAAGAATTACAAATGTTAAATAATTATGCAAAATAAATCAGTAGTAATTTTTTTAATACTATTTTGTGTTTTGTCTATTTCAGGTTGTGGAAAGAAAAATACAGACAAAAAATCAGGTCAAATAGTGGCTAAAGTAGATAATGATGAAGTTTCAATTCATCAAATTAATTTAGCGTTGTCGCAAAGCAAAGATATAAATAAAAATAATTTGGAAGCGGCAAAAACCCAAGTAGCAAAAGGATTGGTAGAACAATCACTGGTTTATCAACAAGCAGTAGCCGATGGGCTTGATCGGGAGCCCCAGGTGATGTTGGTTATTGAGCAAACAAAGCGGCAAATTTTAGCGCAAGCCTGGCTTGAAAAGAAATCGCAAAATGGCATAAAACCAAGTACAGAAGAGATTCAAAAATATTATGAAGATCATCCAGAGTTATTTGCGAAACATAAAACGTATAAAATAAAAGAAGTAACAATTAATAAAACGGACGATAAAGAAAATAAAATTAATCAAATAATATCAGAAAATAAAAAGTTAGATTTGTTGCTTAGCCAATTAGATGCTGAGAAGCTGGCCTATAAAGAGAATATTGGCGTCCAACCAGCCGAAAATATACCTTTAGATAAATTGTCTGAAATCAGTAAGTTAATAGACGGTGAATACATTGTATTTGATAAAGGTGCATATGTGCTATTAGTATCTGTAATGGCCTCATCTGAAAATCCGGTAGAAAAAAATAAGGCGTATCCAATTATAGAAACCTACTTAGTAAATTTAGAGCGTAAAAAAGCGATTGAAAAAGTGGTGGAAAATTTAAAAGCAAAAGCCAAAATAGAATATTTGGGCGATTATTCGGCGCTAAATAGCGATCAACAAATTAAAGCACCTGCTAAAGTAATCGAAGAATCAGGTTCCGACAACAAGTCAAAAGATGATGTTATTAACAAGGGTGTTAAAGGTCTTTAGTAAACAGGTGAAATTTAAGGTGTCGACTAGTTCAAAAAATAAAGGGCATTTAGTGAGTCGTAAAGTGAAAAAAAAATTACAGGGCGCTATCGAAATAGTAATACTCAGCGGCTATATTGTTGGGAATAATACTTATGCGGCTTCATCACCAGACGATACAATAAATCCATATGTTGCTTCTAGCATACTTTATGACAGCAATTTTTTGCGATTAGGTAAAAATGTAAATCCACTTCTGGTAACAGGTAAGAACACTACAAGTGAGATAATCAAGACAGTGACAGCCGGTGTCAATGCAGATTGGCAGTTTTTCAGCAGACAGCATTTTTTAATTAATGCAAATGTAAATCAAAACTGGTTTCAAAACTTAACCGGTTTAGACTATACCGGATGGAATACTGAGGCTAAATGGAACTGGGTAGCAGGTAATTATCTTAGTGGCAACTTAGGCTACAAAAATCAGGAAACAATGGGAAGTTTTTCTCAGTTGAATGGCTTGGTGTCCAATATGCTTAATACCCAGAGTTATTATGGCTCTGGTGGGTATTTATTTCATCCAAGTGGTAAAGTATCAGTTGGGTTTACCAGAACTGATACGGTATACGATAGTATAACAAGGCGTGCTAGTAATAGTATTCTAGACGATTATCAAATTAATTTGCAGTATATAAAGCCAACCGGAGATACTATAGGGTTGCGCTTTATACTAGAAAATGGACAATATCCACAAAGGGAATACACATCCACGAGTACAATTGATAACTCATTCACAAGTTATAATTATGCATTAACATCAAGTTATCAAGCATTAGAGAAAATAAAAGTTGATGGCTATGCCGGTATAATTCAACAAAATTATGTGCATTTAAGTGTTAGAGATTTTACTACCTGGATTGCGCAAATTGGGTTAGATTGGGCGATGACTGAAAAAACAAGTATGAATTTACTTGTGGCCCGGAATGTTATGCAATCGACAAATTTATATGCCACCTTTCAATCAACTCAGGGGGTTACGTTAAAACCAACCTGGAAAGCAACGCCAAAATTTGCTTTATCCTTACCCTTATCCTATCAGCAAATACAATATCTAGGTAATACGGGTTTTGACGCAGCCATATTACAAAATCAAGATTATAACGATTACACCTCAAGTAGAGTAGGTATGACTATGAGTTATCAACCGCTGGATAATCTAAGTATAGGCGGGCAATTAAATTATGAAAAACGGGATTCACAAAACTTGAATAGATCTTTTGTTGATGAGTCAGCTGGATTAAATATTCAGGCAAAATTTTAGCAGAAACTAGAGCTTAACATTAATAAACATATATGCAAACTTGGGTAATTAAAGCATACAAATCAAACTGGCTGCTTCCATTAATAGGTTTTATGGCATTATTTATTCCGACATACTGGGATTTGTCGCAAGATCTATGGCTGACAGAAGAGCAGACACATGGTCCAATGGTGTTACTGATTTCGATTTGGTTGCTGAGAAAGTGCTTAATTGAAAGTAATATAACATTTACAGAGCATTCGGATGTTATAAATACTGAAAATAATGCCAATATATTGGGTAGTTTTTTCTTGGGTTTAGGGTTGGCGTTTTACATAGTAGGGCGCTCACAGGAGATGTTGGTATTAGAAGTAAGCTCCGAAATTCCAATAATAGCCGGTACGTTATGGTTACTTCTAGGTAAGAAAATAATCAATATTGTATGGTTTCCGTTATTTTTTTTATTATTTATGGTGCCACTGCCTGGAATAATAATTGACAGTTTTACTGCGCCATTAAAGCAATGGATATCCTATTGTGTAGAGCATATACTGTATCCAGTAGGTTTTCCAATAGCTCGCCAAGGTGTAGTGTTAATGATAGGCCAATATCAACTATTAGTAGCAGATGCATGTTCTGGATTAAATTCAATGTTTTCGTTGGGTGCAATAGGTGTTTTATATATGTACCTAATGGCACGAAAAAGTAAAATATTTAATGTAATTATGATTGTTAGTATAATACCAATTGCAATTTTATCTAATATTCTTAGAATAATTAGCCTGGTGTTAATAACATATTATTTTGGTGATGAAGTTGGACAAGGATTTTTGCATGGTTTTGCAAGTATAGTATTATTTAGTGCAGCATTAGGATGTTTTTTTCTATTAGATTTTATTCTCGGTTTAATAATAGTTGAAAAAGTTAAGTAATCACTAAGTTAAATAATTTTAGTTATATTAAAAACCATTTTTTTTAAAATTTATTGCTGGAGTAATATGCCGATTAAAACAAAGTCAGTGCTAATTTGTATGGTTATGTTTATATCGGTTGCTTTTTCCGTGTATTTAAAACCAACGGAAAAATTTGTCAGCCAATTTGCTAATAGTGATTTGGAAGTTTTAATACCAAAAAAGTTTGGGGATTGGACATATAGCGAAGAACAAGTGCAAATTATTAGTAATGTCCAGGTTGATGAAGAGCTAAAAAGAATATATACACAAACGCTTGCGCGAACTTATGTCAACAGCAATGGTGACACTGTAATGCTGTCATTGGCCTATGGCGATAATCAAGATAGGAAATCACAAATACATCGGCCAGAAGTATGTTATGCCGCCCAAGGGTTCAATATAAGAAAAGCTGAAAAAGCGACCATTGCAACATCGTTCGCTAATATTCCAGTCATGAAACTTTTTGCCCAAAAAGGTCAAAGATTCGAATCAATAATCTATTGGGTTAGAATTGGTAATAAATTAGTCCGAGGCAATCTGGAGCAAGGCATAGCAAGGGTATCTTACGGATTAAAAGGTTATATTGCAGACGGTTTGTTATTCAGGGTATCAACAATAAGAGTAGATGGTAAAAGTGATTATACTCTTCAAGAACAATTTATTAATCAATTACTAGCAAACTCTGAAGTAGGCGTGCGAGATTTTATAATCGGAAAGGATGATTAAAGAAACAATTGAAAACAAATTTCATATAATTTTGTACCAACATATTTTTTAAAGAACCCAAAAATGACAGTACCAGATATCAGTATAATAATAGTAAACTATAATGGTATTAATTTTCTAGAAGATTGTATCGTTTCTTTAAAAAAGGCATTTGAACGTTATAAAACTGAAATCATAATAATAGACAACGCATCAATCGATGGTAGTTACGAATGGTTGAAGAAGCGTAACGACATACTATTCGTGCCTAGCGAAGAAAATCTCGGCTTTACCGGAGGAAATAATGTAGCAGCTGAGTATGCAAGCGGTAAAATTTTGTTGTTTATAAATAATGATACTGTGGTAAATACACCAATGGATTACCTAATAGATCAACTAGCAGACGAATCGATAGGTATGATAGGTTGTAGGCTGGTTTATGGAGATCAAAGGCAACAGTTTTCAATCGGATATGAGCACACTCCCTTACGAATAGTCCTATCCTGGCTAGGCTTCGAAAAAAAACATAAATTACCCAAGTTATTTAGACGCGTAGAAACTAATCCTGCTGAATATTTAATAGAACATAGTAGTGTTGATTGGATATCGGGTGCCTGTTTTGCAATACGACAAAGTGTTTGGAAAACAGTGGGTGGTTTTGATACGCGTTTTTTTATGTATTGTGAAGATGTAGATCTTTCTGTGCGGGTTAGACAATTAGGCTTAAGAGTTAGTTATACACCTAAATGTACTGTAACCCATTACGAAGGTGCTGGACGGGTATGGATTGGTACTCCTGCACTAATAAGAACAGTTAATTCTTATCATTTATACACTACCAAGTATTACGGAAAGATCGGGGCTGTATTCACATCTTTAATGCTTAGTGGGGTATTCTATGCGAGAGCTACAGGCTATTTCTTGCAAGCAATACTTAATACAGAAAAGTCCAAAGTTCAGCATGATAAATCATCAGGATATGCCCAGGCGGGTACAAAACTGCTCAAAAATGTATTTGTGTTTGAGCATAATAAATGAATAAATCCTTGTTCTTAATTTTAGTAGTCTTGGTTTTGGGTTCTTTATCTGCATTTATTAAAAATTTTTGTACACTCGTTGGATTACCCAATATTCTTATTGTCATACGAGATCCATTACTAATTGCTACTACACTGTATGGAATAAGTAAGCTTAATTTTTTTTCCTCAATTAAATGGGGCATATTAATCAGCATATTATGTTTGTTCAATATAGGTTACCTTCTGGTTGCAATGTATGAAAACAAAATATATGCAGGTTTGTATTATCAAAGAAGTTATATGCAACCTTTTTTGTTTTTTATTGGTGCATATGGAGTTATGCAATCACAAAATAAAATTAACCTCGCAAAATATTTAGTCAAATTTATGGCTTGGTGGAATTTTCTATTATTTTTGTGTGCTATAGTTATTTTTCTAGTTTTAAAAAACTTTCCGCAATACCAGCATACTTTTTTTGCTGGTGAATCAGGTGATCTACTCTCATCAACTTGGTATATCTCGGGTGGGCTTTGGATGCGTATGGGGTTGCCCGCATCAGGACCAAATACCTTAGGGTTAATATTTTCATTAAATATTGTTGTATTTAGTGTGCTTTTAATTAAGCATACAAAATTATATGTACATGGTGTATCTAATAGAATTCTAGTGACCAGTTTGGTAATTGCAATAATTGGCTTAATACTGACTTTTTCAAGAAGTAGTCTGCTATTAGTTTTATTTGTTCTACCTATCTTAGTATTTTCAGGTGATATTAAGTCTGAGAAATTGTTAAAAATTTTGTTAACTTTTTTGCTAATAGCGGTATTAAGTGTTGTAGTTGGAATAGTGGCTGATACCTATAGTGGAGGATTTATATATCGTTGGATAGAATTAAATTTAAGTGGTAAAGATCCATCCATGAATGGGCACATGGACAGCATTCTCTACGCGATAAATCATTTTAATGAATATGTATATTTCGGATATCCACGTGGTACAGTAGGGCCAAAATCTATTATCTTTACTGGGGTTTTTAATCACGTTGAAAATTGTTTTTTCGGAATATTAATGGATATGGGGGTTTTTATAGCATTATTATATATTTTGTCAGTAATAATGTTGTTTTTAATCGGTTATAAAACAAAGGAGCAGATAGTGTTACTGTTGGGTTTTATGTTACCTTGTACTTTATTGCCTTATGTGTTTGAGCATGAATTGATTATTTATTTCTATTTTATCTATTTGACGATAGGTTTTCTTTTTAAAGATAAAGTTGCCGAAGATAAATCTATACCAAATAAAAAGTACAGTTATGGTGTAAATATTGTTTATGCTAAATAGACATTATATGAATTAATTTTTAATTTTATAAACAAAGAAAATGATAAATCATAATAATATTTTATGTTATAAAAGTCGTTACCCATGTTAAAGTCTTTTAGTCAGGAAGAAAAAAAATATTTAAATTTTATTGTGTTCTGGCGGCAACCAGATTGGGGGTTTTACAATAGAAGGAATGAGGCATTTACCAAGCACTTGGCAGTAAACGAAAAAGTAAATCAAGTCGTGCATGTGGAATGGTTACCATTACGTGGTTTGCTTCGCATGCTGTACAATTATCTTTATTGTAAAGATAAAGATTTAAAAGCATTATATTTGTTGCATATTAAAAAAGCATTAAGCCTGAAAGTAGTCAAAGTAAATGATAAATTAGGTTTATATACAATATTAGTCGTATCAAATCGAAGCTACAATGATTATCCTGGCGTTAATTTATTAAGTAAATTACAGCTGTTCTGTCTAAACCAGCAATTAAAATTAATTCAAGGCCCAAAAATAATGTTGGCGTACCCGCCTAACCAATATTTAGAAGCTATTATTGATACCGTTGAGCACGATTTGCTGTTTGTTGATCTGGTAGATGATCTGGAAACGGTACATACCGAAATAAACGGTCGCTCCGTAGAGAAAATGTATGCTACCGTACTATCAAAATGTAAAAAGGGTTACGCGACGGCCGATATGTTAGCTAAGCGCTATGCGCAGAAGTTCTCGTGCGATATACAATATTTGGCAAATGGTGTAGATAGTATAGACAATAGTCAAGATCCCCAAGCTGAAAATATCGCTAAAACGCCTGTGGTGGGTTATTTTGGTATTCTAAATAGAGAAGTCGATATATCCATTATTGAATATCTGGTGAATGATAACCCTGAAATAGATTTTCATTTTATTGGTAAGATAGAACCTACGATTGGCCCAATATTTTTAGAATTAGTTAAAAATAAGAAAAATGTTATATATTATGGTCAAATTGCACACAAAAACCTAGGTAAATATGTCAGTAATTTTGATGTGATGGCTAATTATAAAAAGGCAGATATTACGACAGCTGGAAATGATTCTATTAAAATTTATGAATATCTTGCAACAGGTAAGCCCATAGTAAGTACTTCAATTGCTCCGGCAACAAGATTTTCTGATGTGATATATGTTTCTGATGATAAAGCAGAGTTCTCGGCTTGTATTAAATTGGCAGTAAGAGAAAAAACACCTGAAAAAATTGCCAAGCGTAAGAAATTGGCTGGCGATAATACTTGGAGTAAGCGGGTGGAAATTATTCTAAATGATGTATTAAATGTGTTGTAAATCTTAAATAAGGTATGCTATTTTAAGTTGTTGTTTGATTCCTGTTTCGAATATTATAACTTATTCGAATATTTTTTTGAATCTCTTATAATATCATATTAACTTACCTAATATGTAGTGCAAATATTTTATGTTTTTTTAATGAATATGTATTCACTGACTTAATGCTTTTTATGAAGAACGTCATATTGACTTATATTTTAATAATTGTATTAAATAAATTTAATTGTGAATTTTTAAAAAGCTTTATGTTAATAAAATTTGACAAATTTATATATAAACTTGAGACAACAGTATGTTGAAGATTGATTTTATAAGAAAACTTTTCAATCGTATTTACGATCGTATAAGAAGGGATTATGCAAATCCAATTATTGCTGATTTTTTGGAATTTTATGTTAAATTGACATACTCAACCAGAAAAAAATCTGTTCCTCATAATTTGGATAAAAAATTAATAGTTTCCCTAACATCGTATCCTCCGAGATTTCCAAAATTACCATTGACTCTTAAATGTCTATTGTCACAGTCAATTAAACCCGATCATTTGATTTTATGGATTTCGCATGATGATAAACATGCTTTAACTCCAGAGATTCTTGCGTTGCAAGATGTCGGCCTTGAAATTAATTTCTGTGATGATTTACGTTCATTTACCAAAATTATACCTACTTTAATTAATTATCCTGATAGCATTGTTGTTACAGCTGATGATGACTTGTATTACTGGTCAACTTGGTTGGAAGATTTAACAAAAGCTTATCAAGAAGATAGTCGTTCAGTAATATGCCATAGAGCGCATCAAATACGATGTAATGGTGATGGATACCCTTTGCCATATAATGATTGGGTATTTGATACCGGCATTCAAAAAGTATCTCCACTAATTTTTTTAACAGGCGTTGGCGGAGTATTATATCCATCTGGTATATTTCACCCTGATGTGCTTGATGTCGATCAATTTAAAAAGTTATGTCCTTATGCAGATGATGTTTGGTTGTATTGGATGGTAAGATTAAATGGTGCAATGGTTAGAAAAATAGGTCCTGTGCGTGTTCATTACAATTGGAGAAATACTCAGCAATATGGTTTGGTGATGAATAATGTATATGGTAGTAGAAATGATGGTCAAATCCAAGCTATGATAAATGTTTATGGACTACCGGCAATGGTTGATGAAGCTGAAAATATTAATTAACCTATGAAGCCTTCAGTTTCAAATAATGCAAAATGGATTGCTCTTTCACAGATTATAAGAATAGCAGTACAGTTAATTAGTTTGGCAGTTCTTACTAGGCTGTTAAACCCACATCAATATGGTTTGATGACTATGGCTACTGTGGTGACTAATTTTGCAGTATTGTTCAAAGATATGGGGACAGCTGCGGCTATCATTCAAAGAAAAGAACTGACTGAGTCAGTTAAAAATACCGTCTTTACCTTAAATGTAATGATAGGTGTTTTTATCGCCATTGTACTAGTCTTGTTTTCTCCTTTAATCAGTGCTTTTTTTAAAGAGCCTGAGTTAGTGGTAATGTTATATATTTTGGCGATCATCTTTCCCGTAACCAGCTCGGCTGGCGTACATCAGGCGTTGATGGAGCGTAATTCCTCATTCCGTACTTTAGCAATAATTGAGTCATTTTCCTCTGTTACCAGTTTAGTGGTTGCAATTACAGCAGCCTATTTAGGTCAGGGTGAATATAGTTTAGTATATCAAGCGTTGTCACTTGCATTTTTATCTTCTTCACTTATTTGGTTTTATTCAAAATGGAAACCTGCATTTAGTTGGGATAAGTCTGAGTTTTCTGCATTATTCAGATTTAGTGGAAACTTGTCGCTATTTAATTTTATTAACTATTTTTCAAGGAATGCCGATGGCTTTATTGTCGGTAGGTTTTTAGGTACATCGGTTTTAGGTGCATACTCTATGGCTTATAAATTGATGTTATTTCCAGTGCAATCGTTAACTTTTGTTTCTACGCGGGCACTTTTCCCCATTTTTAGTCAGAAACAAAATTCACCTCAAGAAGTGGCAAGACTCTATGGTGCCACCATTTCATACATTTGTTACATTACAGCGCCTTTAATGGCTGGGCTATTTATTACCAGAGAGCAGTTCGTGCTTGTTGCCTTCGGTCCCAACTGGGGGGTTGTGGCCGATATCCTTGTTTGGTTATGTCCTGTTGGTTTTATACAGTCCATTGTTAGTACAACGGGTACGGTTTTTATGGCGCGTGGTAGAACAGATATTTTGATGCAGTTGGGTATATTGGGTGCCATTTTGCAAGTTAGTGCTTTTTTTATTGGCGTGCAATGGGGTGTAGTTGAAGTTGCGGAGGCCTATTTCTTTGCTAACCTTATTAACAGTATACCCTGTTTGATTATTACCATGCGGTTGTTAAATGATTCCATTTTATCACTGTTAATGTATATATTGCGCCCCTTGATAGTTTCGGTGCTTATGATGATGGCAATTACACTTTGTCATCGACATTTTCCTTTTGGTGATTACCCTGTATATGTAGTGTTAATCATTGAAATACTAGTTGGAATGTTAGCCTATTTTATTATCAGTTATTTATTGGCCAGACAGCAGTTAAAGGTGCTTTTAGGAGGTGTTGGTTTTTGATTGTTTGGTTTATTTAGAGTTTTATCGGGGTTGTTACCCCATGGTGCTGCGTACTCTATGCGGACAAAGGTTATATATATGGCGAACGGGAAGGCTGGCTGAGAGAATCTGGATTGCGAGTCAATATCCAGCGTAAAGCCACCAAAAACAAACCAACTAAATGTCAGAAGGAGTGAAACTGGCGCATTGCTAAAACACGAGCATGGGTCGAGCTTATATCTACCAAATATAGAACAAATGGGTGGCAAATGCTTGCGTTGTACTGGGCTGGATTGCGCAAAGCTACAATTGAGTTTTTATGCCGCTATCTACAATTTGCGACGATTTTACTTAATTTGAGCCAAAACTTGGGTTTTTAGATATTTCTGATATAATCGGATAAGGTTAATAAAACCTAAGCTTAATCAATAAGATTGAGTTTCTTTATATAGTTTTTTATTTTTGCGAAATTATGGTTTTTATCAGTTTTGCTTAGTTGCCCTTGCATTCCGTGTAATTTTACATAATTTTGATAAATTATATTTACTGAGTTTATATGGGATTAAGTGCTTAGCAATAAGCTAGGTCAATATGCAATCCTATGTCGGATCGCACAGTCCATTAATGGTTCGATTGAGCTATGCACGAACGGAACTTAGCGATCTAATCCAGAGTACTTTTTATAATGTGCTTAGCCATCTCTACAATTTATTCACAAATACTTTTTTTAATTCTTTATGTATTCGGTACTTAACAGATTTTTTGTGATAAAACAGCTTTAATTTAGCATATTTTTTATTAAAACACGGTAAATAAATTATGACTTCTAAAATAAAATATTGCTTTTGTCTTTTGTTTTTAATGGCGCCTATCTTTAGTAGTGCTAGTGATTATTTAATAGGCACTTATTATTTTCCGGGTTGGACTAATCACGAAAAAGGACTAATTTATCCCATTCCCTGGTCACCGGTTAAAAAATATCCGGATAAAGAGCCATTGCTTGGTTGGTATTCTGATAACGATCCAGCTATGTTGCATCAACAAGTCGAATGGATGCGTGAATATGGTATTGGCTATGTTGCTTTTGATTGGTATTGGGGCGGTAACCAGCCTTTTCTTTCTCAGGCAGTGGATGCCTTTAAAGCTTCAAAAGTGCCTGGAGAGATGAAATATTCAATATTGTGGGCGAATCATTTTAAATTCCCTGGGGGCGTTCCAGAGTATAAAAAAATGGTCGAATACTGGGTTAAAGAGTATTTTAAAGATCCGGATTTTTTAAAGATCGATGGTAGGCCTGCTATATTTGTCTTCTCAGTGGGGCGTTTTTTTGATACAGCCAAAGACTTAGGTGTTACCCCAAAAAATCTAATAGATATGGCCGATGAAATAACACAGAATGCTGGGTTACCCAAAATCTATTTTGTGGGTGAAGACCATGCACTTGAATACTGGTTTAATAATGTTGCAAAAAAGGCCGGTTTTTCTTCAGCCTCTGTCTATAACTACCGTTTAGGATATAGCGGTTCTGCTGAGTCTGTCACTGTTAATACGGGTGGTTGGGATGCGTTGGCTGCTGCTTATCATCAAAATTGGGATTGGATGATCAAACATTCTGCTTTAGATAATTATATTGTACCAATGTCAATAGGCTGGGACAGGCGTCCTTGGGGAGGCAGCAAGCCTGCTAAATTAGATGACTCTATACCAACGCCGCAGGAATTTGAGGCTCATTTGCTGGAGGCGAAGAAATTAATGGATGCATATCCAGTGAAAACCAAAAAAATGGGTATTATTTGTTGCTGGAATGAATTTGGTGAAGGTTCTTATCTCGAGCCAACTAAAAAATTTGGATTTAGTTATCTGGAGCAAGTTAAGGCTGTGTTTGGCCCATAATGCCCGCATTTTGTTTTTCATAAATACCAGCCTTTAACAAGTAATAAGGAATGAATAAGGTTAAACTAATCAGTTTGCGTTACCTTATTCTTTCCTTCATTAATTGTTGTGTACTTTAGTAATTAACTGGATGGTATGAAATTGTTCTTAATCTATTTACGGTTCGACTGAACTTTCCCTTGCATGGACTCTGATTATAACTTTCGAATTAAAGCTTACGTTTATCCATAAAAACATTCTGCATCCGATAAATTTTTACCTTGCTTATCTCTATCGGATAATATGAGTGCTTTCTCTATAGGCCAGTTAATTCCAATTTCTTTATCGTTCCAGAGAATACTCCTTTCATAATCGGGTGCATAGTAATTGGTGGTTTTGAATGAAATTTCGGCTGTTTCAGAAAGGGTTAGAAATCCATGTGCAAAACCTTCAGGTATCCACATTTGCTGTTTATTTTCAGCCGATAAAATAGCACCGACCCATTGTCCAAAAGTTGGGGTGTTTTTACGTAAATTAACAGCGACATTAAACGCATTACCTTGTATTACTCGCACTAATTTTCCTTGGGCTTTTGGCTGTAATTGATAGTGCAATCCGCGTAGCACACCTTTTTGTGATTTAGAGTGATTGTCCTGGACAAAATTGTGTGTTAGCCCGGTTAATTCTACAAAGTTATTCTGACTAAAACTTTCGTAAAAAAAACCACGATCATCTCCAATTAGCTTAGGAGTAAACAAAATCACCTCCGGGATGGTTAGATGAGTTGCCTGCATAATGTAATGGTATAGTTTAATAAATACGCGTTTTAAAACACGCGCTGTTGTAACAGTCTTAATAGGTATTGGCCGTAGCCGTTTTTAGCGAGTGGTTTGGCGAGTGTTTCAATTTTTTCGTCACTTATCCATTGGTTACGCCAAGCTATTTCTTCGGGACAAGCGACTTTTAACCCTTGTCTGCTTTCAATAGTTTCTATAAAGTTAGCGGCTTCGATAAGGCTTTGATGCGTGCCTGTGTCAAGCCACGCATAGCCGCGGCCCATAATTTCTACGCCGAGTTGTCGTTGGGCAAGATACACTTTATTAACATCTGTTATTTCCAGTTCACCACGTGGCGAAGGTTTTAGGTTGGCGGCAATGTCGACAACTTGTTGGTCATAAAAATATAAGCCCGTAACGGCGTAGTTGCTTTTGGGTTGCGCAGGCTTTTCTTCAAGAGAAATGGCCTTACCTTGGGTGTCGAAACTGACAACGCCGTATCTTTCCGGGTCGTGAACATGATATGCAAATACTGTTGCCCCTTGATCTTTAGAGTCGGCGTTTTTAAGTTGTAAGTGTAGGTCGTGTCCATAAAAGATGTTATCACCTAACACTAGGGCGCTGGGGTGGTTGCCAATAAAATTACGACCAATAATAAATGCTTGTGCCAAACCGTCTGGGCTTGGTTGGATTGCGTAATTGAGGTTTATGCCCCAGTCGCTGCCATCTCCCAATAGATGTTGAAATAAGGGGGTATCTTGTGGCGTAGAAATGATCAGTATATCGCGTATGCCGCTCAGCATGAGTGTGCTGAGTGGGTAATAAATCATGGGCTTGTCGTAAATGGGTAGTAACTGTTTGGAGATGGCTTTGGTGACAGGATACAGCCGTGTTCCAGAGCCGCCTGCTAAAATGATACCTTTGCGTTGGGTCATATGTTTTGATTTGCTAAAGATGGGTAAGTAATGGGTTATGCCGGTATTCTGCTGAAAATGTAATTATTGTTCAATTTTACACACTACGCCCATTATAGTTTTTTTCTACCCATTGACGGTAATTGCCCGATAATACCGTTTCTACCCAATCTTGGTTGTCAAGATACCATTGCACCGTTTTGCGTATACCTGTTGTAAAGGTTTCTGCGGGTTTCCAGCCGAGCTCGCGCTCAATTTTGCTGGCGTCTATCGCGTAACGGCGGTCATGACCTGGTCTGTCGGTGACATAGGTGATTTGTTCGCTATAGCTTTTTTGATCTGGTCTGCCGCGCAGTTCGTCCAGCAGTGTGCATACGGTGTTTACGATCATAATATTGGGCATTTCATTCCAACCGCCTATATTATAAGTTTCTCCTGTGATGCCGGCTTCCAGGACGCGGCGGATGGCGCTACAATGGTCTTTAACGTATAACCAGTCACGGATTTGCATGCCATCGCCATAGACAGGTAAGGCTTTTCCGGCAAGCGCATTAACTATGATTAATGGAATCAGTTTTTCTGGGAAGTGGAAAGGACCGTAGTTATTGGAGCAATTAGTGGTTAACACCGGCAATCCATAGGTGTGATGATAGGCGCGCACTAAATGATCACTTGCTGCTTTACTGGCAGAGTATGGGCTGTTGGGTTCGTAACGGTTATTTTCAGTAAACGCGTGGTCATTTTTGTTTAATGAGCCGTATACTTCATCGGTGGATACATGCAGGAAACGAAACTGTGTTTTGTTTTCGTCTGTTAAGGTTGTCCAGTAGGCGCGTACGGCATCCAGTAAGCGGAATGTTCCAAGGATGTTGGTTTGTATAAAGTCTTCTGGGCCGTGAATAGATCGGTCTACATGACTTTCAGCTGCGAAATTGAGTATTGCTCTGGGTTGGTGTTTGTTGAGCAAGCGGTTAATCAGGTTAGTGTCACCGATATCACCCTGCACGAAAATATGCCTTTTATCTGTCGCAATTGATGCCAAATTCTGAAGATTACCTGCATAGGTGAGTACATCTAGATTTATAACGGGTTCATCGTGGCTTTCTAACCAGTCAAGTACAAAATTTGAACCGATAAATCCCGCACCGCCTGTAACTATAATACTCATTATTGAATCCAAATCCGGTAAAAATATATTCTAATTGATTATGACACGTATATTCAATTTATTTATCAGCAGTTATGCTAAAAAATTTGTACGCTGATATTGGTATGTGTAGTTTACAATAGTAGATTCATCTAGTTCAATATTTCTGCTAATAGTAAAGTGTTTTTATTTTTTTCAGTATGTATTTTTGTGGTTCCCTTAAGTTTTGTTTTGTTATGAGAGTATTGCGTTGTGAAAAAAATTATTTTATTTGTACACCAATCTGCTGATTTATACGGCTCTGATAAAGTTTTGCTTGCTTTGGTAACAGGTTTAGATCAAGAGAAGTTTCAACCTATTGTCTTGCTGCCTTTTACTGGGCCTTTACTGGATAAATTTATTGAAGCAGGTATTGAGTGTCACGTTATACCAATTACGCGGCTTTCACGAGCCACTTTATCACTGAAAGGGGTACTGGGCTTACCAGGTCATTTGATTAAAAGTACAGTTGCAATTAATCACGTGTTACAAGGCAGGCAGGTTGATATCGTACATTCAAATACATTAGCTGTATTATCCGGTGCAATTTGGAGTCGATTTTATCGTATACCTCATATTTGGCATGTACATGAAATTATTCTCCGACCTGCAATGGTGCGTAAAATCTATGCATTTTTGCTATCATTTTTTGCTGATACGATAATCTGTATTTCAAACGCAACTAAGTCTAATTTATTACTTGATAATCCTGCGCTTAACGACAAGATAAGGGTCGTTTGGAATGGCTTGATACGTGATCATGTGCTAAATTCAGAGTCTGTTAGACACACTCGCAATGCATATGGCGTAAAAGATGACGAAGTGCTTTTAGTATTAGTTGGACGTATAAATCGATGGAAAGGGCAGCATCTGCTAGTAAATGCAGTTGAAATTTTATGGCACAAAGGTATACGTAATTTAAAAATTCTATTTGTAGGTAGTGTAGTACCCGGCCAAGAGAATTTTTTAACGGATTTGGAAGCAGCAATCGATAAATCACATGCAAAACAATGTTTTATCATACAATCATTCACTGAAGATATTTGGACCATATGGGATGCTTGTGATATTGGAGTTATACCATCTACTGAACCAGAACCTTTTGGTATGGTTGCTTTAGAAGCAATGGCTTCTTCAAAAGCTGTCATTGCTGCAAATCATGGAGGTTTGGCAGAAATTGTGCTTACAGATGAAACTGGGTTGCTGGTGACCCCCAATGATCCTATCGAATTGGCAAGTGCAATAAATAGGCTTGCTGGGGATGCTGCTATACGGCAAAATATGGGGCGTGCCGCATATAATCGATACGCATCAGATTTTACACTTACAAAGTATGTAAAAAACATTACCCAAATATACGATGAGCTCTAGTTATCTGGGTAATTGTGTTTAGTTGGGTGGTTGACCCGTAGACGTTGGTTAGTTATATATTCGCAATACTCCAATCAAGCAATTAAAATTTAGGCAAAAATAATAACTTATTTAAGTAATGAAGGTTAATTGATTTTTTTATATCTATAATATAATTTTAATGTGATATGGTTAAAAGTTTAAGGCAGCTGCTTGATATATTATGCGAAAGTACAATTTAATTGAAGATGTTCACTTTAGGGTTTATCAAAGTTTTAATTAATGGTTTTTAGGTAAGGCGCGACAATTTGAGCTTAGCTTGTCTAAATATGCTATTTATAAGGTTGAGTTGTCTCACTATTTAAGAATGAGGGCTGGATGAAAAAAATACGTATTCTTGGAACGAGAGGAATTCCTGCTGCTCATGGTGGGTTTGAAACATTTGCGGAGCATTTAGCTCTTTATCTTGCAGAACAGGGTTGGTCGGTAACGGTTTATAACCAAGCGGATGATGGTTATAAAATCTGGGAAGATGAGTGGTGTGGTGTGCGTAGGGTACATATTCCGGTCAAGTTAAAAGGTTCAATTGCTACAATAATTTTTGACTTGAAATCGACTTTACACGCCGCAAGAGAATCGGATTTAATTCTTACTTTAGGTTATAACACTGCTGTTTTTTGTTTAATCTACCGATTAAAGGGTATCTGTAATCTGATTAATATGGATGGTCTGGAATGGCAGCGCGCCAAATGGCCTAAGCCCGTTCAGGCCTGGTTTTATATCAATGAGCGTTTTGGATGTTGGTTGGGTAATCATTTGATCGCAGATAACCCTGGGATAGTAGATCATCTGCTTACACGGGTTTCCCCAGATAAAATTACTATGATTCCATATGGAGCCGATGCTGCTGATAAAGTTGATAAGTCTGTGTTATCTACTTATGGACTTGAACCTGGCGAATATTTAACGCTAATCGCTCGCCCAGAACCCGAAAATTCGGTACTTGAAATTGTTAAAGCATTTTCTCGAAAACCGCGCGGAAAAACACTGTTGGTTTTGGGTAAGTACGATGAAACCCATACTTATCAGAAAGCTGTTTTGGAATCAGCCAGCGCAGAGGTAAAATTTGTAGGTGCGATTTACGATAAGCAGGTTGTTAAATCTTTGCGTTATTTTTGTGCTGTTTATATTCATGGTCATCAGGTTGGTGGTACCAATCCTTCGTTGATAGAAGCTATGGGGGTTGGTAATCCTGTTTTAGCAAATGACAATAAATTTAATCGTTGGGTTGCTGGGGAGGCGGCACGTTATTTTCATGACGAAGAGAGTTGTGCCATACAACTTGATGCTATCTTAAATGATCCACAGTTACTGTTGTCAATGAGTGAGAATATCTTAGCTCGCTATAAAGCAGAGTTTACTTGGGAACATGTGTTGTCTGACTATGAAGCTTTATTAACTAAATGGCTTTGATTATATGTAACTACTCACTCAGCTGGTTAGCTACCTAAATTTTGGTGTTGGTTTACTTGGGCAGAAGCAGTGGCAATTCCATTCTGTTACTTTAGTCAAACATCTCTGTTGAACGTCTTATGCTAGGCAAACCGGCACTAAGAGCCAATTTGTTAGCTCTTTGGCGGTTTTTGAAAAACCGAGTGAGTAGTTATGAAATTTCAACTTACGTTATTATATTATCGAATATTGAAATGTCGTTTACCTAAGATTGTAAAAGGTTCCAGCAGATTAAAGGTATTGAACAGCTCTTAGCTGTTGCCGACAATCCTAAAATTGATTGACATTCTGGCTCTGTAATTCTGACACTAACTAGTGGGCATCAAAACTTATATTTTGAATTTGTTGTTGAATGATTGCCGCTTATTATTTTTTAATCCCTAGCAAAACAAACCTAGGCATCCAATGAAGATTGATAAAATGGAAAATTAAATATGGAAGGGCAACAGACAATATTAATATAAAAAAATCTGGCCAATCTCTGCTTCTCAATGTTATGTTTATTGGTTGGCTTAAATACATTATTATCAAAGAAGCAGATCCTAAAGATGCCATCATTTTTCCAATTAAACGGTATTTTGAGATAAAGATAACGACTTTCAAAACTATCAACACCAGTGAAATTGCAAAAATCAGACTAACAATTGGTAAACCAAACAAAGATGATTTCATATCGAAAGCAATAAGTGTAGCGTATCCACTGCAAAATATTAATAAACAGGAACTAGTGCCTAATGTCGATAGTATTTGCATAAGCTTAGATTTGAGAAGATTTTGAGTGCTTGCAAGGTGTCCTGTCCAGAAAAAAACAAGAGCAATCGGTACTACTTCTGCAGCTAAAGGAAGTCTCACAGGTGTTTTTTGTAATGTTAGGGTAGCACAGATCAATATTATAAATACCATTTGACGAGAAAGTGGATTATAAGTCCCCCCCCCCCCATATTTTAAAAGTGTATTATAAGAAATTTGAGTGATAAATAGACAACTGATAAACCAAAATACACCAAACCAACCCTTTAGTACGAATCCGCCGTAAATTAACCCGCAAAAAAAGGGTAAAGCTTGAAAAGAAGGATGGATAATTGTAGCTACTATGGGTTTTATATTTAATAATAAGAGGAAAGCCATATATGGGATAAGTAGAGAAGTGCTTCTCTTCTTGATAAGAACCATAGTCATCTCTGGTTTATATAACATGCCGGATAGTATAAAAAAAAGTGGCATATGGAACAGATAGATAAATCTGGCAAGTTGTTGAAGCACTGTGTCGAGGGAATTAATAAAGACATGGGCAGTAACAACTAAAACAATACCTAACCCTTTTGCTTGATCAATCCAGTCAATTCGATCTATTTTATTTATTTCAATTATTAAGTTAAGCTGAATGTTTTTTGATGACCGAATATACAGTTCATCACCATTTAAAATTGCCAGGATAAGCGCTTACCCTGTAAAAATATGCCTTTCGTGTCTGTTTTCCCTAAGTGATAGTCCAGTTACTTTGGGTTGTCACTAGTTTTAGGTAATTCGCTAATAAAACAAAAGGTTGCCTTAACAACAAAAAAAGAATATAACCCATAAAAAGTAGTTATACTTCTGTTGAAGATGAATGCTAGTTACCAAAATAGCGAGTGATCTAACCGCTACTTTGTTCCCAATAGCAGTTAGATTATGTCAGAAAATCAATAATCCAAAAAGCATCAATTTAAATGTACAATTTTTCTGTAATGTGAACAGCCTAGTAGGCTTTTAAGTAATACTAAAATTTAATTATACAAGGATACTGAACAGTGAAAATATTAAATAATAACATTCAAATCCTTCTAGGATTATTTTTTGCCGCGACCTCATTCCTAGCCAATGCTTGTGAAAATCAAGACAAAAAAAATTGTATTGTATTTGTTGGTAACTCAATTACACAACATGGTTCCTGGGGTATGGCCGCTTCCAGCAAAGATAAGGATTTTAGTTCTCAGCTTTTAAAAAGGTTATCAGAAAAATACAATACCACTGTTTGGGAACCCTATATTAGAAATATTTACACATTAGAAAAAGATCCATTAAATTTCAAGCTCGATAGTCAACTGCAAGTGTTTGCACGAAACGCAGATTTTGTAATTGTTGAGCTAGGGGATAATTTTGACTCAAAAACAGCTAGTATTAGTGATTTTTCCAAATCTTATTTAAACTTGCTAGCTTCTTTACAACCCACAAGAGGCATATTGGCATGCGTTAGTACTTGGTGGTCTTCTCCAGAAAAAGATGGAATTATTAGAGAAAATTGTAAAGAAGTCGGTGGAATATTTGTCGACATCTCTGATTTAGGTAAACATCCAGAAAACATTGCCAAAAACGAGCGAGATATTAAAGACCCTGGAGTTGGAATACACCCAGGCGACAAAGGAATGAAAGCTATTGCCGATAGGATATATGAGGCATTAAATTAATAGGTAACTGTTCGCTTAACTCTAAATACAGACATGCTGAGGTTTACCGTTCGCCCTGTAGTTGGAAAGGTTAAGGGTTAAGCAGGGCATATTTCGACAAGCTCACCACGAACGACTTAACTTGATGCTATTGAATGCCAGGTGCTTTGCAATTCACGCTAAATTGTTACATTAATACAAAACATTAGTCTGGTTGGCTTTTCTCTATAAATTTGTGACTGACGGTTCTACTTCAATGATTGGTTTGTGTGTGTATCGTGCAATTAACGGCAATCGTTTTACAGCATGTATTATGGATAGCTCAATATACCGGTAAACAATCGCAGAAGCAGCAAGCGCAACTAAAATTGACACGCCTATAGATAAATTCAAAATTGGTGCATGTATTTTATTCAATAACACCGGCACCACTGGAGCAATCAACGGATGAAACAAGTAAAGAGAATAGGATGCTGCCCCAAAAAACAAGATTATTCTAGGTATTCTGTTCTGTATATAAGGCTCGATTGATACCATTGAAAAAACCAGAATCGCAGATGGTATGCCACTTACTATGAGTCTTGGTAAATGAAAACTAGGTTTAAAAACAATCCACAAAAGACATACAATCGAAAATATCATAGCCAAAGCAGGTGATATAAGTTTATTGTTGAGTGCAAAATACCCAATAATCATCCCAAGCCAAAATTCAAGCACTATTGAATTAAATAAAAACATCCAAACAGGAAAATTCTCAGGACGAAATAGAGATAAAACTGAAATTAGCCCCATTAAAATCCCAACAAAAATATAAATATTTATTCTTATCAATAATGCAAAAGTAAAGACAAGATAGAAAAACATCTCAAAAGTAAGGGTCCATCCCACCCCCAACAAAGGCTCTATTAAATCAGCGCTTTTTTTGTATGGAATAAAAAAATAGGAGTTGACTATATTTCCTATATTCAAAGTTGAATGAACAACCATTTCAGCCGAAAACAACATTACAATCACTTTTATAGAGGTTGCCAACCAGTACAAAGGCGTTATTCTAGTGAGACGCTGAATTGCAAATTTCGCCCATCCTTGCGGGATGCCTATAAGATTTCGTGATGATATGACCATTACAAAACCACTTATTACAAAAAAAATATCTACACCGCTTGCCCCATTATTCCAAATCTGATTATGTGTTCCAAGACGCTCTGCTGCGTAGAATGTAGAGTGAGTGATTACAACTAATAATGCAGCGATGAAGCGTAATGCTTGAATGCCGTCGTACTGGTGCTTTTTTATGTCCATTTTGATTAATATGTAAAATAATTAATTTGTATCAAAATTCAGCCAAGCAAATTCGTTATATATCTGGCATTTTATGCACATATGAGGTGCTTTCATTTTTCAATGCGAAATAAATTGTTGCTTTGTACAATGCTGAATGCGTAAACCACATTCCGTGTATATTGTTAGTTGTTGGCTAGCAGTACTGATCTGTTTTAAACCTGCGGCACACGCCGCACAATAACACTTGTTTTACTGGTGCAAGTAAGGCTATCTTGACATATAGCCCCACTAGACAAACAAAATAGTGTTGGACCTAGGCTCTAACCTAACAAGCGTTCAATGCCTTGAAAGTTATTCCACGTAATCATAGATTGTCCAGCATGTTGGTCAGTTCTTGCAGGTTACTGCTAAATCAGGCAAAGATCCCAACACACTGGTTAACAGTTTACACATTTTTACCAACAATCTGAAGTGAAAATAATTTGATCGATTCAGAGTAATCGGTAACTTTTGCTAACTTAGAAATATTCTGCAAGCGGTTTTACTATGAGTAGGAAGCCTTGTGATGGCTGATGCATAAGTAATCTTTATATTCAGAGTTAAAATCCTATCAGCATACCTGGGTATAGCAGAAAATTTCAGGCTGCATTCTTAGCTAAGAAGGTGCGATTATTTTTGCCGCAGGCGCAGTTATTTATCTACTTTTCGGAAAAACAATGTGTCCGAAGCGATGCTTTATGTTTGCTTTTTAATGACAGTGGGTGGAAATAATTGAGATTTGATAGTTGAAAGATATTCTAAGTATTACTACTTTGTTAATTTAATCCAGAATGGATTTATGATAACTATCAAGAATCATATCAACTTTAAGATTCAAAATTATAACTGTATTAAAGCGATATCGATACATCTAACTTAACCCGTATCTTAAGTGAAACCAAACTCACTGAAGTGTATAATTTAGGAGCAATGATCAGGAATGGGCGCTTTTGCTTACTGGAATCGTTACGATTTTAGACAGGAAAAGCCAACGAGATTTTATCAAGCCATTATATCAATGCTTGCTTTCGATTTTGAACATGCGCAAAAATATGCGCGACTAAAATCCAAGGTTATACAATTTCTATCAGCAGGGAATAATGGAATGAGCAACAAACAAAAAAAATATTTTTAGCTGGTCATCGTGGCATGGTTGGCAGTGCTATATATAGGCAATTACAGGAAGCGGGTTACAACAATATTGTAGTCCGTACCCGTTCAGAACTTGATTTAACCGACCAAGCGGCTGTGCGTACTTTTATGGAACAGGAAAAACCAGAACTAATTATTCTTGCTGCCGCAAGAGTAGGGGGTATACATTCTAATAACACTTTCCCTGCCGAGTTTATTTATCAAAATCTAGCCATGCAAATTAACATTATTGATCAGGGCTGGAAAGTGGGCTGTAAAAAACTTCTGTTTTTAGGTAGTTCTTGCATCTACCCAAAATTTGCAGAACAACCCATGCGGGAATCGGCATTGTTAAGCGGCAGTTTAGAATCAACCAATGAACCTTACGCAATAGCCAAAATTGCCGGTATAAAACTCTGTGAGTCGTACAATCGGCAATATGGGCTTGATTATCGCTCAGTAATGCCCACCAACTTATACGGGCAAAATGACAATTTTCATTTAGAAAACAGCCATGTGTTACCCGCCTTAATACGTAAATTTCATGAAGCAAAACTTGCCAATGCAAAAGCAGTTACCGTTTGGGGAACAGGTAAAGCCATGCGCGAATTTTTACATGTCGATGATATGGCAAATGCCTGTTTGCACGTAATGGAGTTAGATAAAGAAAAATATCAATCCGTTACCGAGCCCATGTTATCGCATCTTAATGTGGGTTCTGGTGTTGATGTAACTATCTTGGAATTAGCGGAAATGATTAAAAAAACTGTTGGCTTCCAAGGTGAAATTAGTTGGGATACCAGTAAGCCAGACGGATCACCCAGAAAGTTGATGGATAGTTCTAAGTTGCACGCTTTGGGGTGGCAGCCAAAGATTTCGTTAGAAGAAGGATTGAAGCAGACTTATCAATGGTTTATTGAACATCAGGATGATTTTAAGCATTGATGTCATCAATATAAGCTAAATCGGGCAATTTCGCTGTACTAGTTAGTTGTTGCTGAAAATACAATAAAATTCAAATCAATGTCGAACGATTGTCTTGTTGCAACGCTTTCACAGGTAGGTCGATTTTAGTTTTTGGATATTAGTAGGCAAATATTTTTATGCAAGCAGTAAAAAATGTTTTGTTACAAATATAATTGCATTCCTGATTACCTATAATCTTCAGGCAACTGCAAATATTAGTCATCGAAACCCCCATTCCGGTATGGATCTACCAGGGGTCAGGGCTGGGTTGAGTGAAAATGACTTGAAAAGCGCGATAGCGAAACCCAGCTTCGAAGCATACGCATACCCAATTTCCGTTTGGTATGATTGTTTAGCTGAAGCTTGTGAGTAATCAGGTAAACATTTCTACTAATAAACATTCTCCCCAACAAAACCTTTAAAAATAGTTTGCGCTACAATTTTTAAATCCAGAAATACCGACCATTGCCGTATGTAATCCAGATCATAATGAATACGCGCTTCCATTTTATCCATAGTCTCAGTTTCGCCTCGGCAGCCGTTTACTTGCGCCAAGCCGGTAATCCCCGGCTTCATTTTGTGGCGCAGCATATAGCCTTGAATATGTTTACGATAATATTCGTTATGGGCAATGGCATGCGGGCGAGGCCCCACTACCGACATGGTACCTTGTAATACGTTGATAAATTGAGGCAGTTCGTCAAGCGAAGTACGGCGTAAAAAATTGCCAAACGGCGTAACGCGTTTATCATTGGCCGTGGCTTGAGTAACCGTATTGCCGTTTTCCATTACCGTCATGGAACGAAACTTCCAAATTTTAATCGCCTCGCCATTTACGCCGTAACGTAGTTGTTTAAAAATGACCGGGCCGGGCGAGCTAAGTTTGATAATGGTGCCAATGATGAGCATGGGCAGAGCAATCAGCGGTAGAATGACCGAACATAAGGCTAAATCTTCTATGCGTTTAATTAAACCATCCAACGGGGAATTAAGCGGTGTATCAAATACACTAACAATAGGTATGCCTCTAAGGTTGGTCACTTTGGAATGCATCAGGTTAAAAATAAAAAAATCGGGCACAATGTTCACCGATACCGTGCTATCCGCCAGTTCTTGTATCAGATCGTTGATGCGGCTTTCTGCGCGTAATGGCAGAGTAAGATATATGTGATCAATTTCGCCGCGTTGCGCACATGCCAGCAAATCTTTAAAGTTGCCGATGGGTTGTGTGGCGTTTGCAGGAAGACGTTCCTGATTCTGGTCTATTCGGTCATCATAAAACCCGACAAATTTATAGCCTAACCAAGGCATTTCTGCCAGAGTGTTTTTTACCCGCTCCCCCAGTTCGTTGGCTCCGAGTATTGCGCAATATCGCACATTCAGGTTCATTTTTCGCAGATAGGCCAGTATTAGACGGCGTACTGAATGTAAAATAATGATACTGGTGGGGGCTAGCGGAAGCCAGAGTTCCAGTACGGTTTTTGAGAAGTTGACTTCGGCATCAAAGGTATAAAAGCAGCCAGTAACCAGAGAAAAGGCAACTATCCAGGCACCGCAAATGCGTACGGCAATATTAAACAAGGAGTCGCCGCGCCAAACTCGATAAATTTCGTTTTGTTCAGCAATAATACCGTATAGAGAACCCGAGAATATAAATAACTCCAGGTACTCGGCGTTTAAGGGTAGGGCGTAAATTTTTAATGAAACCGCCAGCGTTAGAAATATCATAGCAAGGTCAAGCACCCGCTTAATACCTTGCAGTTCTATCTGGAGTGGGCGAATAAATCCTTTAGCTTTGTTCCGATGCATTTAAATTTTGCTGATCAATCGGGTTGAAAGGCATAACTTTATACAGCTTATTATGCGTCATGGTTTAATTTAATAGCGTTATTATTAAACTATTTATTTTATAGAATGTACAGTCAAAATACAGGCTATCCTGATAAATTATAGCCACTGATAATGTTCACACGTTTATGACAAAATCAAGTATGTAGCTTGTAACAGCTGCCAGCGTATCAGTTATCAGTACTTAGTTATTCTGTTACGCTGACATCTAGTTGTTTACATCGTTCATGAGTCGACGGCACTTATGAACGATTAAGTTTTCATTTTGTTAAACTCTTCACATTTTTCGCAGTTTCTCAACGACTTTATCACCAAACTCTACGGTGCTGATCATGGTTACACCGCTGCCGGGTTTGGATAGGTCGGCAGTCGAGAAGCCATCACCAAACACATCTTGCATGGCTGTCCATACATTTTTGGCTTCAGCTTCCATGCCAAAGCTGTTTTCCAACATCATGGCAACAGAGCCTATCATGGAATAAGGGTTGGCGATGTTTTTTCCGGCGATATCCGGTGCAGAACCGTGTGAAGGTTCGTAATAAGCTTTATCCGGGCCGATACAGGCAGATGGCATTAGTCCTAAAGAACCCAGTATGCCACCACCTTGATCACTAAGAATATCGCCAAACATATTTTCCATGACCATCACATCAAACTGGGTGGGTTTTAAGCACAAAGCAGTGGCGGCTGCATCAACCAGAAAATTGATGACCTTTACGTCTGGATATTCTATAGCCACTTCTTCCATGACTTCATTCCAGAGTACACTGGATTTAAGCACATTGCTTTTATGAATATTGTGCAGCAATTTACGCCGTTTACTGGCTAATTTAAACGCTTGGTGCATAATGCGGCGGATTTGCTCTTCATCATATTCCAATGTTTCGCGCACATAGCGTAAGCCTTGAGCGTTCACCCCCATTTCTTTCTCACCAAAATACAGGCCACCCACCAGTTCGCGCACAATCATCAGGTCAATGCCTTCACCGATGATTTCGGCTTTTAGCGGAGAAAAATGTGCCAGTGCTTTGGGCAGAGAAACCGGGCGAAAGTTGGCGTAAGTATTATAGCGACGGCGCATAGGCAAAAGTGCGCCGCGTTCCGGCTGTTTATCGATGGGGATTTTTTTCGAGTCTTCATGACTTAAACCGATGGGACCTTTCAGTATAGCATCAGCCTGATCGCAAATATCTATAGTGGCTTGCGGAAATGCATCGCCGGTTTCGAAGTAGGCACAAGCACCAAATAAGGCGGGCAATAGCTCAAATTCTACATCATTACGTTCTTCAATAACTTTAAGAACTTTGATGGCTTCTTGGGTGATTTCTGGGCCGATACCGTCACCGGCCAATACTGCGATTTTATAATGCTTCATTTTTTATGCTAATTTATAAGTAAATTGGAAAACTCTAAACCAAATGGCATCGATTTAATAAATTCAAAAGCGTACGCCGACCAATACTGCGATTTTATAATGCTTCATTTTTTTTGCTAATGTCTAAGTGCGTAGGGTGGGTTTAGATGCCCAATTGGTACGATTTAAAATATTTAAAAGCCACTGTGCGCATCTTAACCCACCATGGGCATAAGTAAACCGCCCGATTATCAAAGACCTATGGGTGTCCGACGGACATGCGGTTTTCCGCATCCGTCGTCGAAGGCCGTAACCCAGCAGTCAGCTTAAAAATAGGCTATAAGCTTTGATTGGTAACCCAGCAATCAGCTTAACAACAGACTATAAGCTTCAATTAATGGCTTACGCTTTGCAAGCTAACACAATCCTACACGATTAATGCGCCAACCAACCTCGACCCATCCTATCGATATTTACCCTTATATTCTTACGTCACTGCCAATTTGGTTTAAGCCGACTATTTTACTTAGAACTTAGCTATCCTGCCTGAAAATTAATTTGAATTGTCATAATCAACATTATTGATTGCGCTACGTGCATTGCAAAGCGCATACCATTTAAGGGAAAATGTCCGCTTAGCTTTAAGTACTGGTCTGCAATGAATACTCAATCTCTACCTGCCACTTCGCTTCCCAGAAAGATCGAATTGATGGATACCACGCTACGTGATGGCGAACAAACACAAGGCGTGTCTTTTACACCCATGGAAAAAGTCAGCATTGCTAAGGCCTTGTTGCAGTTTTTACGCGTGGATCGTATTGAAGTGGCTTCGGCTCGCGTTTCGGAAGGAGAAAAAGAGGCGGTTACCTGTATTAATGAATGGGCAAAACAAGAAGGTTTCGCCGACCGCGTAGAAGTGCTGGGTTTTGTTGACCATACCAGCAGTGTGGACTGGATACTCTCTACCGGTGGTCAGGTAATTAATCTGTTGGCAAAAGGTAGCGAAAAACATTGCCGGGAACAGCTGGGTAAAACACTAGAACAACACAGTGCCGATGTGTTGAAAACTATTAATTATGCGCACCAGCAGGGTTTAAAAATTAATGTCTATTTAGAAGACTGGTCAAATGGCTATAAAGATAATCCTGCCTATGTGTATGGCATTATGGATACTCTACAACACAGTCCGGTGCGTCATTTCATGCTGCCAGATACCCTGGGTGTAATGTCGCCAGAGGAAGTTTATGCAAGTTTTACCGATATGTGTCAACGCTATCCCGATTTAAGCTTTGATTTTCACCCACATAACGATTACGGCTTGGCAACGGCTAACGTCATGGCCGCTGTAAGAGCAGGTGTTAGCGCTGTGCACTGTACTATTAATTGTTTGGGAGAGCGGGCCGGTAATGCCTCTTTGGCCGAAGTGGCTGTAGTGCTGCGCGATAAAATGGCAATGGATATTTCTATCGATGAAAGTCATCTGGTACGTATCAGTAATTTAGTAGAAAACTTTTCTGGAAAACGCATTGCTGACAATGCGCCAATTGTAGGTGCCGATGTTTTTACCCAAACAGCCGGCATTCATGCGGATGGAGACCAAAAAGGCGGCTTATATAAAACCCGCTTGGGGCCAGAACGCTTTTCGCGCACCCGTAGCTATGCGCTTGGCAAGATGAGTGGCAAAGCCTCGCTGAAAAAAAACCTGGAACTGCTGGAGCTGGATCTATCTGAAGAAGATCAAAAGAAAGTACTGGCACGTATTGTCAGTATTGGCGATTCCAAACAAACCATCACCACTGACGATTTGCCGTTTATTATTGCCGATGTACTGGAAAGCAAAAATTATCAGCATATAAAATTACAAGCCTGCTCAATTAACAGCGGGTTGGATTTGGAATCAACTGTCAGTCTACGCGTGGATATTAAAGGTGATAAACATCAAATTACCGGCGCTGGCAGTGGTGGTTTCGATGCGTTTATCGATGCTATCAGCAAGGTACTTGGTCGTTACGATTATAGCTTACCTCGCTTGGCAGACTATGAAATTCGTATCCCTAAAGGCGGTCATGCCAGTGCGTTGACCGAATGTGTCATTACCTGGGATTGTGGCAGCGAACTACGTAAAACCCGTGGTGTACACGTTAATCAGGTATTTGCCGCAATCTTTGCTACTATTAAACTCATCAATCTGCAATTGCACGAAATGGAGCTGACTGTCAGTAAATAAGCCGTAATTACTCAACATAGGGTATTAGGGCGCAAGCTGCCATGAAAGAAATATAGGTGCTGAACGAAGTGAAGCGCATCTGTCGCGATTGACACACCTTCTGACATAGACGCATCCAATAAAATCTTGAACATATTAAAACCCTTTATACCCGTTTTTGAGACTTCACCAAGGAGCTTTAAATAATGAGAATTTTGCTAACCGGCACCGCTGGTTTTATTGGAAATCATCTGGCAATACGATTACTAGAGCGCGGCGATGAAGTGATAGGTGTCGATAATCTTAATGATTACTACGATGTCAATTTAAAGCTGGATCGCTTAGCCCGCTTAAAAGACTATTCAGCTTATACTGACGTACGCTTGGATATAGCTGATAGAGCCGGAGTGGATGCACTGTTTAAACGCTATCAACCGCAAAAAGTGGTCAATCTGGCTGCGCAGGCGGGTGTCCGCTATTCCATAGAAAATCCCTATGCGTATATTGATAGTAATATCGTCGGCTTCATGAATATACTGGAAGCCAGTCGTCAACAACAGGTAGAGCATTTGGTTTACGCATCTTCAAGCTCAGTCTATGGCGCCAATGAATCTATGCCGTTTTCGGTACATGATAACGTTGATCATCCCCTAAGCTTGTACGCAGCCACTAAAAAAGCCAATGAATTAATGGCGCATACCTACAGCCATTTGCATGCATTGCCAACCACTGGCTTACGGTTTTTTACGGTTTATGGCCCGTGGGGACGTCCAGATATGGCTTTGTTTTCTTTTACGCGCGCCATTCTGGCAGGCGAAAGCATCAAAGTATTTAATTTTGGTAAACATCGCCGCGATTTTACTTATATTGATGATATTGTCGAAGGTGTAATTAGAACTCTAGATCATAACGCACAGCCCAATCTGGCCTGGAGCGGCCTGCAACCGGACGCAGCCACCAGTTTGGCACCATGGCGCATCTATAATATTGGTAATCAACAACCGGTAGAGCTACTCACATATATTGAAACCCTGGAGCACTATCTGGGCAAAACCGCAGAAAAAATTCTGTTGCCTTTACAACCGGGTGATGTGGTCGATACCTATGCCGATGTTGAACAATTAATTGCGGATGTGGGTTATCAGCCGTCTACACCTATTGAGCAGGGTATAGAGCGGTTTGTGGCATGGTATCGGGATTATTATAAGGTTTGAACAATGCGACGAGTGTTGTATCTAACTGTGTACCCTGTTTATTTTGCCACAGAAGCAAAATAAACAGGGAGCGCATTTTTAAGATTTTGGCTTAAGCCCACAACCAAGGATAATCTTGCTTATGTTGCTGTTCATACTGATCGATTTTATCCACATGCTTTAAAGTCAGGCCAATATCGTCCAGTCCACTTAGCAAATTACCTTTACGAAACGGATCTATCTCAAAGCTGAAACCATTCCCAGCCGGAGTGCTCACTTGTTGTTTTTCCAGATCCACTTCAAATTGCACACCTTCGTTGCCTGAAATTTCAGCCATTAATGCGTCCAACTGCGTTTTAGTCACTTTAATAGCCAGAATGCCATTTTTAAAACAGTTGTTATAAAAAATATCAGCAAAGCTTGTGGAAATAAGGGTGTTAAAACCATAGTCAGCAATGGCCCAAGGTGCGTGTTCTCTGGAGGAACCACAGCCAAAATTGTCACCAGCCACCAAGATTTTTGCCCCTTTAAAATGCGGATTGTTCAGTTCAAAATCCACATTATCACTACCATCGTCGTTAAAACGCCAATCGTGAAAAAGATGCGCACCAAAACCGCTACGCTCTACTTTTTTTAAGAACTGCTTGGGGATAATCTGGTCAGTATCAACATTGCTGCGATTTAATAAGGCGGCAATACTGTTATGTTTTTTATAGGGTTCCATACTTTTTTCCTATCAATTCTCGCTATTAAACTGCATAACCACGGGTTATGCAGTCGCCGCAAGTTTACGAATGTCAACAAAATGTCCGGCAGCCGCAGCTGCAGCGGCCATGGCAGGTGAAACCAGATGCGTCCGTCCACCTTTGCCTTGACGGCCTTCAAAATTGCGGTTTGAGGTGGATGCGCAACGTTGCCCTTTTGACAACTCATCACCATTCATGGCCAGACACATCGAACAACCGGGGTCACGCCATTCCCAGCCAGCATCAATAAAAATTTTATCCAGTCCTTCTTGTTCGGCCTGAAGCTTGACATGATAAGAGCCCGGTACTGCAATGGCCGTTACTCCTTTTGCCACTTTAGTGCCTTTTGCCACTCCAGCCGCCATACGTATATCCTCTATACGGCCATTGGTGCAGGAGCCAATAAAAACAAAATCAACCGGAATATCGGTAATTTTAGTGTGCGCAGCCAAGCCCATATATTCCAGTGCGTTTTCACACGCTTTGCGTTTAATCTCATCGCTAAAACTATCTGGTGCAGGCACACAGCCATCAACCCCAATCACTTGCTCAGGTGATGTTCCCCAGGATACTTGCGGAGCAATATCCGCGGCATCCAAGCTAATGGTGATATCAAACACTGCACCTTCATCACTGGGTAGAGTTTTCCAGTAAGCCAACGCTTTGTCCCAGTAATCACCGGATGGGGCAAATTCACGGCCTTGCAGATAGGCATAGGTTTTTTCGTCTGGAGCCACCAGTCCAGCTCTGGCACCCGCTTCAATTGCCATATTACACAATGTCATGCGTCCTTCCATCGATAAAGCTCTGATTGTAGAGCCGGTATACTCAATGACATAACCCGTTCCACCCGCAGTGCCGATTTTGCCAGTAATCGCCAGAGCAATATCTTTTGCCGTAGCGTAAGGGGAAAGCTCGCCATTAACGGCAATTTGCATGGTTTTAGATTTTTTCTGTGGCAAAGTCTGGGTTGCCATCACATGCTCAACTTCAGAGGTGCCAATGCCAAAAGCAAGCGCACCAAAAGCACCGTGTGTGGCGGTATGGCTGTCACCACACACCACGACCATGCCGGGATGGACAAATCCATGCTCAGGTACAACCACATGAATAACACCATTGTTTGGGCTTTTCATGTCATACAGATTTAAGCCATTTTGCTGACAGTTTTCCGCCATGGTTTCTATCTGCTTGCGTGCAATCGGGTCAGCTATCGGCAGGTTACGATTTTTAGTGGGTACACAATGATCCATGGTGGCCAGAATGCTGTGTGGATTACGCACTTTGCGACCAAACATCCGCAAACCTTCAAAGGCTTGGGGGCTGGTTACTTCGTGCATAAGATGTCGGTCAACATAAAGCAATGGTGCCTGTCCGTCCGCATCCACGACCAGATGGCTGTCCCATATTTTTTCATACAGCGTTTTTTTCATAACATATTCCAAGGCTAACATAGTGACTCAGTAGCGAGTACATGGCATTTACGAGATCAATCAAAAATAGTAATAAACTACATAAATATCTATTTTCCTCTAAAAGAGACTAGCTTTGCAAGAAGCTCAAAGTTTATCAACCGAATAAAGACTAACAAGTCTCAGGAAAGCATATAAGAATGGAAATATTGAGAAAACCGCCTGATTAAGCTTTCAGCCGGAAAGCGTATACCATGTATGGTGACCGCCACAATAAAAGGTATGAGAGTAAATCTAAGCCTGCAAAAGTGAATAACTTTGTCTTTCAGAAACACAAACCATATACAAAATAAAACGATTCCACCAATTACGGCCCCAATAATCACATCACTGATCGTATGATTGGCTAGTGCTACTCGCGAAATGGAGATTAAGAAAATCAAAGAGCTAAAGAATAGGTAAGGTACAATTTTTCGCCATCCTGTTTGGGATGAAGAAATAATAGCAGCAAAGGTTCCGTAGACAGCTAAAGACATTGCACTATGTCCGCTTGGAGAGTAAATTTCAAATTTATTGGGTAGTACAATATAACCCGTGTAAATAGCAAATTTACTTAAAGAAATACAAATGGCAGCAAAACAAAACGCTAGCAGGATGGCGAGTGCTGCATGAAATTGTTTATAAACTAGTAGAAAAAGGGTGCTAGCAAGCGTAAATGTACTGGTAACGGCGCTGTCGCCATAATCAGTGATCATAATTAGGTAATGGTTCAATCTATGGGCGTCCTGTTAATGATTTATTTCATTGGAGTTAGCTTGCTTAATGCTGCCATCTGCAATTGAGTTTTCGTTTATTTTCGGCTTTAGCGAGTGCATTACTTAAGATGACGAATTGCTAGGCCATCGATTTTAAAATATTTTGCGGAGCTGAACCAGCTTTCTGGGTTGTTTGTGCTTATTGAGCGACAAAACGGTTATTTTAGGTTCATTGGTCCAGCGCCAAACGAAAGCCAAGGTTGATGAAGTGATCAGATGGTGTGCTTTTAATACGCACATTGGATCTTACGAAATTAGGAATACCGTCCCAGCCACCTCCGCGTACATAGCGACGCGAGCAATCTCTACTTTCACACGAGCTGGTCCATTCCCAAACATTCCCTGTCATATCATATAAATTCCAGGCATTGGCTTGTTTTTTTCCCACTGGGTGAGTGCTGGAGCCTGAATCACCACGATACCAAGCGCTATCGTCCAAATTATCAGAATCGCAAAATTGTTTACGGGTATTTCCCGCTTGGCAAGCTACGAACCATTCCTCTTCGGTAGGTAATCGATAATGTTTGCCAGTCTGATTGTTTAGGCGTTTTATAAACTCCTGTATATCTTGCCAGCTTACGTTTTCTACTGGGCAGTTATCACCGCAACTAGAATATTTAGCAGGATTGTTGCCCATGATTGCTTGCCACTGCCTTTGCGTGATTTCATATTTACCTAATTGCAGACCCGTCGGTAATTGAGACATTTCTGGACAAAAGTTACATGTTTGTATTTTTGTGGTTTCAATGCTGGCAATGACTGGTAAGGATGTTACATCTTTTTTCGAGCAGCCTGCAAAACAAAAATCGCCGATAATTGACGAGTTTTCCCAAGGTACCTGATCATTGTTTTCATTAATGACACTTTCACGTACTTTTTTAAACATTTCCTCAATAGTTAGACCGGGTTGTATCAGATATTTTTTTAGGTACGAGGTATACAGACCATTTCTACCTCCAGTATTATCATCTGCAATGGATCCTGGCGCAGTTGAATAAGCAATTAGAGAGCCTTTAGGTCCGTACATGCCTACAATTCCTTCAGAACTACCCCGAAAGCCTTTGAAAGGGTTGTTACGGCAGGCATCAAGTATCAATATGTTTATCTGGTTACCTATTTCTTGCATTTCTCCAAGAATAATTCCTGCATCATAGGCGCGGGCTTTGAGTTCTGATTTATTTTGAATTTCTATTCCTACAGGGATCAGATAGTTAGTGCCATCTGTCTGTGCGGCATGACCTGAATAATATACAAGTCCGACGCTTTCTTTTTTTAAGTTGTTAACGAATTCATGTACGGCGTTATCCAGGTCTAATAATGAAGTGTTTTCTCGGTAAATAACTCGAAAACCAACTTGCTCCAAAGCTGCTTTCATGTCTCTGGCATCGTTAACTGGGTTTATTAAAGGTTTTCGCAGGTAATCTTTGTTACCAATGACCAGCGCCAGTCGCTTTGCTGTATCGGTGTCTGGTCTGTCGTTATCAATGCTGAAAACAGTATCTTGTGAATCGGTGCTTATATTTTCAACGCTTACGCCTCGGGTGGGCCAACTATGGTCAAGTACTTTAGTTGATGCTAGCGTCTTATGCTTTATAGATTGAATCATTTCGTCGGAGTTTGGTGTATACATTTCTGACCAAACACGCTGTTTGGGTAAAATTAATAGGCTAAATGAAAGCAAAACTAACAAAAATAGTCGATTCATGTATTGATTCTCCTAGCTTTAACGTTTGGCGCGTGTTGTTAGTGTAGTCATGGTTGCCGCTACAATACGTGTATTAACTTTTGATTCGGGTGTGCTTAAAAATGCCTGTCGAAATCGAGTCAAATATTCTCGTTCTGTTTGGCTGTTTGGTAATTCTCCTGCAAATAGTGGTTTAGCAGCGGCTATTGCAATTATCATCTCCTCACCGAAAGGTGGTCGGATCGTAAACTTGGGTCCACCTCCTTCACCATTGCCTAGGAGTAGGTGGCTATTAGGTGTAAGCGGTCTAGGCGGATTCCCTTGCGGACGTAACAGATAAATGGCTTCGCCGTTCGTTTGAATATATGTCAAGTACAGATAGCTGGGAAAGTCAGGCGTAGTAATGTTAATGTATAACTTATCTCCATCATTCAGCCGAGCTGGACTATAGCCTGATACTGAAATTTTTAAACCTGTAGGTTTAGCCAGAACATCACGTAAAGTTAGTAACGCTTCGCATTGTGGCCAAGGACGCAAGGTAGTATTTATAGAAATCGAAGCACCAATCTTTTTTAATTCTCTTACAATATGATTTAAATCTTGTTGCTCGCTCACGAAACCAGTCAGTCTCACAAGACCGTCGCTAGTAACAGAACCTTGCAAATCTGCACATTTTGCAGTGTGGATTAAGCCTGATACTGTCTGTTTCAATTCTGTAAGGGTGACGGGTATTATTTCCGGCAGGGCAGGGGGAATCCAAACCGGGTTAGGGATGGGGAGAGGCGTTATTGGCTTTGGCGTAGGGTTTATGTCGTGTACAGTATCACTCTCACTCTCAGGAACAATATCGGCTAATTCGGAATGAGGTAATGGGCCTGGAGCAGAAGATATTAGCATAATAAATGCATTTTGCGCCCATTTCTTGAAGGCTCGATAGGAAACCCAACCAAACCCTTTATCACCCCAAGTGTTACCCCAAGAGTTAATCAACTTGAATGCTTGTTTTGGTTCGCTATAGCCAACCAGTACCATGGCATGTCCACCAGTTCGCTCGGAAGACATGTCATCGTAAAGCTGATTTTTCTTAAGGTTTTCAAACGATCTGGACACAAACATGCCAAAAATAACTGGATTACCCTCGTAGATTTGGCCTTTTATATCATCCAATTGTTCAGTGTCGATTTTTTTCCAGTTTTTAATCCGGAACGGTGCCGCTTCAGAAAGAAGTTTTGCATCGGGTAAGCGCGAGCAATTACTCTCAACGTAGGGAAAATCGGTCAGACTAGCGACTCCTGTGTTTTGTAAAATTCCCAACGCATCGGAAATACTTCCTCCGTCTTCACAATTACCTATCTTGACTTGATTGAAAATAAATGCAGGGCTGAAAATTTGATCGGGTGTGTTGGGGGGGACACCTTGTCGGCGCGCTTCCATATAACTACGCGCTGCATAGGCAGTGGCCCATGCTACACAAGACCCCTGCTTTCCCTGGTCGCCTGGTTTGGGGAAATAGTTGGATAGATCTGTTTCGAGTGGGAAATAGGCGCGGTAGCGCGATACTTTGGGCATAGAAGCATATTTTTCAGGATTTTCAGGGATAAATCCCATGCCATGTTTTTCGTCAGCCTGCACCAAGTTGAAGACGAAAAATAACATTAATAGGTGAAAGTTAATAATGTAATTGGGTTTTTTCCAGATCAAGTAATAGCTTTGCCTATTGATTTGGCAAAATGTTGCTACAGTTAGTTTTACCAGCGTATTATGGCAACACATTGACTTTTCTCGTGAAAAATATCCTTTTACTCTTCTGGGTAGTAAATCAGTTTATAGACTTTCTGTTTCGTATGCCACACGTTATTTAATAAGCTATATACTCGACATTTTTAGAATTTGCATCCAATATTTATGTATTTTGCTTTTAGCTTCATAGTTTTTTATAGTGTGATTCGAGTAGATGGAATTGTCTTTTTCAAACTGATTTAACTGGCTTGTTTAGCATATGCCTAATTCTTGGAGCGACGCATTGAATCTATTAACTCTAGCCTACATAGTTGGTGGGGTCGGGGTTATTTTTGAATGGTACTCTTATTTATCTAATCGTGATTTGGCGTTTCGTTATTGGTCTACAGTTGCGGCATTATTTTGGGCAATACAATATTGTTTGCTGGGGGCTTGGACGGCTGGTTTAACTATGGGATTAACCGCACTACGTACTCTATCATCAGGATTTTTTTATAAAAAACAATATAAAAATGTGACTTTTATGTTGTTTTCTGCGTTGTTTGTAATGCTTGCAGCAATTTCTTGGCAAGGAATAATTTCACTGTTACCGGCGTTTGCGGTTCTGAATACCACCTTGGCCTTGTTTTATCTAACTGGCAGAAATATGCGTATGATTCTGTTAGCATCCAGTCTTGCCTGGATAGGGAATGATCTATATTGGCATGCTTGGTTTGCTTTGTTAGCTGAATGTGTTGCAGTAGGCCTTAACTTACGCACTATCAGGCGATTTTGTTCAAATGTGTAAGTTATTGATAGTGAGTTTGTATAGCTGAAATCAAATTTTGGTATAGTGATTCTGATTTTTATTTAATAGCATCAGCCGTTTTCGTATAATTGAAAAAACCTCACTAAAAAACCATCTTGCATTATTGAATAGTTAGAAAATATCAGTAATCTTATGCGAGAATGAAGCCTAATTTTTTGGCTATTTGTAAAATAATGGTTGGCATAGTTGATGATTTGTTACAAATTGATTTTGAAAGTTTAAACTAAGATGGTAGTCAGGCTTTCTCTAAAAAGTGAATTAGATATCATTTAAAACGTTAGCGTTATTAGTCAGGCTGCTTATTTTGTACTAGAATTTGCTAAATTAAGTTATTACCGCTCTGGAAAAATACATATTTTTAATTAAGTTAAGATAATCATCGATAATTACAAAGGGGAGTTTGGATGAAAGTAACTGTATTTGGCAGTGGTTATGTGGGATTAGTGACCGGCGCTTGTCTGGCCGATGCTGGTATTCGAGTAATGTGTATGGATGTTGATCAACATAAAATTGATCAGCTTAAACAGGGTATTATTCCAATTTACGAACCTGGTCTTGAACAGATAGTTAAAGATAATCAGGCAGATGGGCGATTGCAGTTTACAACTGATGTAAAAGAGGCTGTAAATTTTGGCTTGTTTCAATTTGTTGCCGTTGGCACTCCTCCAGATGAAGATGGCTCTGCTGATTTGAAATATGTGTTGGCTGTGGCTAAAAGCATTGCTGAGCATATGACTGAATACAAAATTATTATTGATAAATCGACAGTGCCAGTGGGTACTGCCGATAAAGTCAGACAAACTGTGAATGCAGTGTTAGCTGAACGTCAACAAACCTTAGAATTTGATGTGGTTTCCAATCCAGAGTTTTTGAAAGAAGGTTCAGCGGTAGAAGATTTTATGAAGCCTGATCGCATCATTATTGGTACCGATAATGAAAAGGCAGCTCGCTTAGTCAAACAACTGTATGCGCCTTTTAATCGTAATCGGGATCGTATTGTGGCTATGGATATCCGTTCTGCAGAGTTGACTAAATATGCTGCCAATGCCATGTTAGCCACCAAAATCAGTTTTATGAATGAATTGGCTAATCTGGCCGAAAAATTGGGTGCAGATATCGAAGAAGTCCGTAAAGGTATTGGTTCTGATTCACGAATTGGTTACAGCTTTATTTATCCGGGTTGTGGTTATGGCGGTTCTTGTTTTCCAAAAGACGTAAAAGCATTAGAGCGAACTGCGCATGAATATGGTTATCAAGCCGAATTATTAAGTGCTGTCGAAAATGTGAATAATAGACAGAAGCATCGCTTAGTGGAAAAAATTAATAGTTTTTATCAAAATCAATTGCAAGGTAAAGTATTTGCTTTGTGGGGGTTAGCATTTAAGCCCAATACTGATGATATGCGCGAAGCGCCTAGTCGAGTGATTTTGGAGGCATTAATAGCTGCAGGGGCAACAGTTAAAGTCTATGATCCTGAAGCATTGAACGAGGCCAAACGCATTTATGGAGATACGCTCGGGCTAGTTTATTGTAATCAACAGGAAAGTACCGTTCAGGGTGCTGACGCATTAATTATCGTTACTGAGTGGAAGCATTTTCGTAGTCAGGATTTTAATGAACTTAGCAGGTTATTGAAAGATAAGGTTATTTTTGATGGTCGTAATATTTACGATCCTGAGCAAGTAACATCCAGCGGCTTAACCTATTTTAGTATTGGCCGTTAAAAATTTGTTTCGGTAAACCCGTTTTTCGTAACTACACACTCAAGTTGGATGGCTACTGGGCTTATGATGCTGGCGTTCTTGGCAGAGGATGCCGTGAATACCTCCATGTAGGTTTATGCCAGCACCAAAAGCAAAGATTGCCAGAGCTTAACGGTTTTTAAACAACAGAGTGAGTAGTTACGTTTTTTCGACATGATTATTCATTATATCCAACTACTTGTCGGGTAATAATTATGCTACCCCTAAAATATTTAGCTGGATATTCATCTAATAACAACGAGCAAGTTTTAAGGTTAATTGATAGTGGTAAACTAGGACAAGTATTGTTAACAAAATATCCTGTTTGCCATGAAATCAAAACGGATAATGCCTTATATGGCTATATTGTAGCGTTAAAAAATCAGTTTCTTCGCCAGTCGGGACCACTGAGTAAAGTGGTTTACGATGATAAAATAGATGTGTTACATCAAGCGCTGGGTTTACATTCGGTTGTGTCTCGCGTACAAGGGGGCAAACTAAAGTCAAAAATTGAAATTCGCATCGGTACGGTTTTTAAAACAGCACCTGCTGAGTTTTTGCGTATGATTAGCGTGCACGAAGTGGCGCATCTGCGTGAAAAACAGCATAACAAAGCGTTTTACAAACTGTGCGAATATATGGAGCCGAATTATCATCAGTTGGAATTTGATATGCGTCTTTATCTGACCTATTTAAGTTTGCATGGGAATTTGTATTAGCCAGCAATTTGGGAAATCTGCCTAGCTAAGCAGGCCAGATTTTGATGAAACTTAACAAAAACCCCAATGCGCCACAAGTAGCAATGACTGTGATAACACCAATTTTGTAACGAAACAATGCCAAAAAAGCACACAGACTGATGAGTGCGGAAATGGCATCAAATATCCCTGCAAAGCCTTGTGGCCAGAATACATGCCAAGCGAAAAACACAGCCAAATTGAGTATTACGCCTACCACTGCAGCGGTAATGCTTGTTAGGGGTGCAGTAAAATTTAGATTGCCATGTGTTGATTCTACTATAGGGCCACCTGCCAAAATAAATACAAAGCTGGGGAGAAAAGTAAAGTAAGTGATTACAATTGCCGCACTTGTCCCCGCAAGTAATAGGTGGTCGGCACCAAATATTTCCTTTGCCCATCCGGCTACGAAGCCTACAAAGGTCAGAACCATAACAAGTGGGCCAGGGGTGGTTTCGCCCAAGGCTAAGCCATCAATCATTTGCTGGGGGGTTAACCAGTGAAAATGTTCTACTGCACCCTGATAAACGTAAGGCAATACCGCATAGGCACCACCAAAAGTGAGTAAGGCTGCTTTGGTAAAGAACCACGCCATTTGAGTCAGTGCGCCATCCCAACCATAGAGGGTACACAGAAACCCGATGGCTCCACACCAGAGTAGCAGACCCACAAGGGTTACTTTTGCCAAACCTAACCAACTGAATAAAGCATGGGTTGGCGTTGGTGTGTTGTCATCTATCAATGCCGGACCATAGTTGTGCTTAGTCGAGCCATGCCCGCCGCCGGTTAGGAATTTATCAGGCAGTAGCTTTCCTCCAATAGCACCGAAGATGGCCGCGATGAGCACAATTAATGGGAAAGGAGTGTCGAGCAAAAAAATAGCAAGAAATGCTGATGTTGCTATGGTCCATAAAAAGCCATTTTTAAGTGCTCTAGAGCCAATGCGATATGCAGCAAACATCACGATAGCAGTTACCGCTGGTTTTATGCCGTAAAGGACTCCTGTAATACCCGTCATATGACCATAGGCCATATAGATGAAACTTAAACCAATCAAAATCAGCAAGGATGGTAATACAAATAAGCTGCCTGCAACGATTCCACCCCAACTGCGATGCATTAACCAACCGATATAAGTGGCTAATTGTTGTGCCTCCGGTCCTGGCAAAAGCATACAATAATTTAGAGCATGTAAAAAGCGCTGTTCCGAAAGCCAATGGCGTTTTTCCACTAGCTCCTGATGCATAATGGCAATTTGCCCTGCTGGCCCACCAAAACTGATGAAGCCTAGCTTTAACCAAAAGCGAAAAGCTTCCCAAAAGCCAACTGGGGTGGGTCTGTCTAGAAAAGGCTGAGTCTGTGAAGGTTGTTTAGGTTGATTCATGTGGATTTTCCCTTTCTTGAATCTTATCAATTAGCCGTCAAAAAATCTCAGGTGTGATGGTGGGGATGATTGGCTTAGGTGGGACTCTTGAGTCGTAGGGTTTACCAACCAATGGGCGGCGCATCTGTCGAATAAGCAAAAGTAAAAAATATTTATTTTTCGACATTCTATCTTAATCGCTATTTATTTAAAACTTATTCGTGGATGATATGTTGTCTGTTGGTTAGCAGAACCTAAGACCCTACAAAAATTATTACAGGGATAAATAGGGTGTATGTTATTGTTTTACTGTATTATTTTCCAATACAAAAACTATAAATAACTTATATTTCAATAATTTATATATTTATAGGTGTAAATTGGGTGTAAGTATTAGTGGTATTATAGAATGGAATACGCAGCCAGCGTCTAAAGGCATGATGGTTAGGACGGGCGGGGGAAGGAGAAAGATTATAAAACAATGGGTTTTTTAATGCCCAAGCTTTTACAGCTTTAGTTTTTAGGTCAGAAATAGAGAAACTATTTGGCAAAGGCTTTGATGTACCAGCAAAAGATTGTAAGTAGCTTGCAGGGCAAGTTCTTACTACATTAAGAAGAATCGTCACAGGTATTTGTATAAAAAAAATAATTTTGTAGTTTATATTGTGACTTATAGCTAGTTATGATGACTTTTATTCTATTATGGCCCGTGATGTGATATCAACATAGCATGCATTCTTTTAACAATCATTATAATGTTTAAAAATAAATTAGAAGTAATAAAAATAACTAAAGGAGTTGCCAAGTACTCATCATATTTAAAACATAACGTCATATCAAAAACATTAAATAGAAAGCATTTCGATTCAACAATTGAGTGAATAAAGCACAGAAGAACAAGTAATAATGAGCAAATAATTGAATAACTTATATTGTAATAAAGCTCCCTTAATAGCTCTTTTTTTATTGTAAAAAATGGATCGCTATTTTTGACGGCATCTAATTTTGATTCTTGATCATAAACTAGGACTAATACTGATAAAAGAAGCGCAGTAAATATAGAGCCAAAATTCACTAGCAACGAAGTGATATCATCATTTAACCGGAATGAACTATATATAGAAAAAAAAGTAAATATCAGAGGCATTATAAAAAAAACAGAAATATCTGCTTTCGAAAAATTGCCATTGCTATTTTTTAACGTTTTGAAATGTCCTAATATTATTTCTGTTATGTTTAGTTTGCTACTCATTATGGAACCTCAATACTTGGATACATGACAACTCCCGGAAACAATTCGTTAAAAAATTCTGTTGATATTTCCTCACACCATTCCTGTATAGCTGTATACTCTGGATTGCCATCCACCAATTTTAATTCGTCGGGCGCTTCTATTGAGTACATCGTATGAGCCTCTGAGTTTCCAACTGTAAAAATACGAGTTTGTTTTCCTAGTGCTACAACAGTCTTAACTTGAGAGCAATGAGAACTCAACACCTCTATTGCTTTTGCTGTATCAGAGTTTTTATTCAAGCAATCCTTAAATTGACCAATAGCATTTGAAATCTTACCTTTTTTAATAGATTTTATAATAAGTGAATGTTCATTACTCCCACCATTGAAAAGCGCATCAGTACGATCTTTCCAACCATCAAACTTATTTAATCTGATTTCTACAATATTACCATCCATCCATTTGTTAACCGCTTTTTCATAAGATAAAGGATTCATTTGGAGGTTAAGTTTAGTTACTTGATTAAAATATTTACTAAATAATTCAAAAAACAATGTTTTTACCCCATGCAAGCCATGAGCATGAAGAAGAGCTATCCCTTTATTTAAATTTTTAGGCAAATAAAAATATACAAAATGATTTATAACTTCAGCATTATTAACAGCTTTCTCAAAATCAACTTCACCAGTATCTATATTTATTATATCGGTTTTTATTCCATACATGCCAACTTGAAGCCAACCATATATAATTCTTTTATCAGAATTAAATACTACACTATTGAATCTGAAAACTTGCTTATGCTCTTCAACAATTTTAAAATTTATATGTGAATCAATGTAGCTTTTTAGTAAATTATAAACATCAAATTGCCCAATTTTATCTAGCAGTGCATATTTGTTTTTACTGTCACTGTCGCCAGTTAATGATGGGTTATAGCATCTTATCGAATATGGTAATAACGAATGCATCAAAATCCTTTATTGTATATATAAATAGTTTTTATTCAGTCTTATGATTTACTATAAAACGCTAACTTATACACACCGAAAGGCCTCGCGTAGCAATAGTTACTTTAATTAAATCGTTTATAGTGCAATTCTGAAAAAATGTTACAAACTCATCAGCGAATAATCAGAGTAGCTAAGCTGAGTAACGAAGAAACACCAACAATATTGTAAAGAAATAAGGTTGGATAATTTAGCGTCTAAGCTAGGCACTATTATAGACTGAACAAAGTCACTCTATACGAAAATCATCTACTACCGCAAATCAGTGTAAATAATGTATACATTAATTTACACTTTGCAGACACCCAGCAAACCCGCATTCTACCGTGTAAAATAAACTTAATTTGACATTTATTTTACACTTGTTAACATTACTCTAAGATATTTATTTACACATCAATGGGTGGTTACTATGAAAGGTCAAAATATTGGATACATTAGAGTAAGCTCAACATCTCAAAACACAGAACGCCAATTAGTGGATGTGCAACTAGATCGTACATTTACCGATAAGGCCAGCGGCAAAGATGCTAACCGGCCAGAACTGACAAACTGCACAAACCATCTTAGAGACGGCGATATATTGCACGTTCATAGCATCGACCGTTTAGCCAGAAATTTAAAAGACCTGCAAACCATCATCGAAACCTTAACGGCAAAAGGTGTAACAGTTAAATTTTACAAAGAACACCTAACCTTTGAAGCTTCCAACACTTCACCCATGCAAACACTTATGCTACAAATGTTAGGCGCGTTTGCAGAATTTGAAAGAACCTTAATCAAAGAAAGACAACGCGAGGGCATAGAGGCCGCCAAAGCACAAGGTAAAAAACTAGGCGCACCATCCAAACTTACCGCAGAACAAACCGCAGAAATCAAAGCCAAGGCAACACTAGGTGAGGACAAAAGCAAACTAGCTAAAGATTATGGTATTAGCAGACCAACCCTTTACAAGATAATTTCAGCCTAAATAAAAAAGCCGGTCACTATACCGGCCTTTTATTAGCGACAGTGATTAAATCAGGATGACCGGTTGTCTTTATAGACGCTTAACAAATATTCAGCTTCACTAGCAATAGATGTTAATTTGGCAACATCCCTTGCTCGATACGACAAACCCCATAAAATTGAAGCAACTTTATCAAGGCTTATAAAATTTTTGCGGGAATCATCAGCAATAACCATTGCTACAAAATCCAACGTATCAGCTATGCTTTCTGACTGCATCTCAATATAGTCAGGATAACTTGCAAGGCTTTTAATATCTTTAGTCGATAAACAACCCTTTGCTTTATCAAATAATAAATCGATCATTGTGCACCGCCTAGATTTAACTTTTTTGCAAATTGGGCTTGTGTTCCTAAATCTTCAATTAAACAATCGATTTCATTAACGGCTAGTTGTATTGCTTCTAACAACCCGCCTTTAACATAACCTGTTTTAACATTTTCCGGAATTTCGCCGCCGCATTCATCATCAAGCTGAAACATGTAAAGTAATTTGGCGCACGATGCAATTGCACGTTGAGATTGTTCTATTTTTTCCAAATATGTCGCTAAAGAGCTTATTTCGCTTGCATTAAGTTTTTTGAAAATTGAAATTTGGGTAGGTTTAGACATGTCGGTTTTCCTTTGTAAAGTGAACAACCGCCGCCCATTGGTGCAAATCAATGTGGCGACGTGGCTAAGTGGGTTTGCACTACCGGACAAAGGCACCGGCCAACCTTACGGCTGCCCAAATAGCCACGCCATAACAGATAGCATGGAAGTAAGCCACGCAGAATGACGCGCACAAAAAAGCCACTGTAAAAAGTGGCGTTTTACCGCCTTTGTTTGTCGGGGTGCAAATCCCGTCCTTACTGCTGTAAGGTGGTTTAATTCTGAACCCTGTATGTAACGCTGTCAAGGCTTCCGTAAACATAAGTTAAGTTGTCCAGGTAAACCGACTAGCTGTCGATCTGGGTAAGGCTGACCAGGTACACTGACTGGCTGCCGATCTGGGCAGGGTTGATTTTAGTTAACACAACTCATCAAATAACTTTCCTTACCCAAAGGTGCTCAGTATGCCCCGCACCCAACGATTTACGCCAAAGAGGTGGGCGGCTTAATTGTGGTTGCTAAATACACAGACTGACTACACTTACCGGCTGGCTGCCGATATGGGTAAGGCCGACCAGGTAACGTGCTGGCCGTCGATCAGGGCAAGGCTGACCAGGCGCACCGACTGGCTGCCGATCATGGCAAGGCTGACCAGGTATACCGGCTGACTGTCGATCAGGGCAAGGCTGACCAGGTACACTGACTGGCTGCCGATCTGGGCAGGGTTGATTTTAGTTAACACAACTCATCAAATAACTTTCCTTACCCAAATGTGCTCAGTATGCCCCGCACTCAACGATTTACGCCAAAGAGGTGGGCGGCTTAATTGTGGTTGCTAAATACACAGACTGACTACACTTACCGGCTGGCTGCCGATATGGGTAAGGCCGACCAGGTAACGTGCTGGCCGTCGATCAGGGCAAGGCTGACCAGGCGCACCGACTGGCTGCCGATCATGGCAAGGCTGACCAGGTATACCGGCTGACTGTCGATCAGGGCAAGGCTGACCAGGTACACTGACTGGCTGCCGATCATGGCAAGGCTGACCAGGTACACTGACTGGCTGCCGATCTGGGCAGGGTTGATTTTAGTTAACACAACTCATCAAATAACTTTCCTTACCCAAAGGTGCTCAGTATGCCCCGCACCCAACGATTTACGCCAAAGAGGTGGGCGGCTTAATTGTGGTTGCTAAATACACAGACTGACTACACTTACCGGCTGGCTGCCGATATGGGTAAGGCCGACCAGGTAACGTGCTGGCCGTCGATCAGGGCAAGGCTGACCAGGCGCACCGACTGGCTGCCGATCATGGCAAGGCTGACCAGGTATACCGGCTGACTGTCGATCCGGGCAAGGCGGCCAACCTGCTTATGTTAGTCGTATTGCCCTAAGTGCTGCAAAATCCAAAAATACACCCAAAAAATTGGGTATATACCCATAAGTAAAATAATTTCTGGGTATACGCAAAGCTAAGTGTAGCAAGGTATACAGCTATATATACCCAATATCCCTATTAATATTTATATATATAGTAATTATTTTTTTAAGCGAGGCTTAACCATTACTGTATACGTGTTGATTTAATGCTAGAAATGGAATTTTAGTTATCCACAAGCAATAAATTATTTACATTATTTATTGATAAGTTGTTGTTAATTAATTGGTTTTTTGTATTCAAAATCCCATTAGTAAAAATTTAGCTCTGGCGACGCAAAGGGCAGTGTCAAATTTAGACTTTTACCCACCCCCCCCTATATGGGCTTTTTTATATTAATTACTGCCGTAACTATCTGGGGTTGGGCTAGCGCAAAGTGATTAATTAGCTTTAGGGATTTATACCCCCATGGGGGTGCGTTACCAGTTTGTAAGGTATGGATTTAAATCCATACCGCTTTAAGTCTTAATAGCAACAACAGAGCCAGCCAACCTATGGCGTATATGAGACGGGGCGCGGGGATTAGATATATATAACATTCAGAATCTAGGACTAAAGAACAAATTAAAAATCTATTGTATGTATGTGTTCAAAATAATACGGGTTTTTGGGTATATTCGTCTCTAGACTAGGGCTGGCAAGGCTTTGAGTATACCCAAGTGCAGTAAAAAACTGGGAATATACCCAAAAATACATTGGGGTATTTTGTTTTAATCGTCGTCTTCACTATCTTTTACCACTGGGGCAGGTGGAAACAATACATCTTCACGTAAAACTAAAACACGATGATAAACACCATCAATACGTTTTTTCGGGTCTGGCCTTGGCTTACCCTCACTATTATCTGGTTCTATCCAACCTTTATTAAGTAACAGCCGCCATAAAGAAGCCATACTACCGCTATGAAATGTTTGCTTTTGTGTTGTAGCGCATCTTTGGGCGGCCTGATAAGCCATGTCCTTTTGTAAGAAAATCTTACTTGGCCGGTTGTTTTTTGGGGCAACGTACCACCCGATCAAATCCCCTTTAGGTTGATAAACTTTATCATCACCAATGCCCATATTTATCCAACCAAATGAATGCGGCCTTGTTGCGGGTTCTTCTTGGGTTTTACTGTCGGAAATATGAGCATTCCCGCCACTTAATGCGGCTCTTAACAACTCAATAAACCGATTACATTCATCTTGATCTGCTTGGTAGGAATTTTGTTCTTTAAGTAATCCCTGTAGACTTATTTCAAAGTTGGATAGTAAATTATTGCTTTGCTCACTACTAATAACGCCAATATCCTCAAGAAATTCCAGAAAAATTTCAGAACTAGCAACCATGTTGGCATAAATGGTAGGTGCTCTTGAATGGGATGTAGCAATCTTATCCCGGTCTGCCGCATCTCTATACTGTTTAACTATAACGGGCAAATCAAGCTTAAGTTGATCATATTTAGGCGCTAACCATTGCACATAAGCAGATATTAAGCCTGAAAGCTTTTCAGCCCTAGATGCATCTTGCATTTTATTTAAAATTGAAAGGTCAATGTCACCAGGAGACATTTCAAGAACCAATAACCTACCAATCAACGATTGACCAGGTGCCACGTCCTCACCAGTTATTAACGTCATTGACCGATTATAATAAGCTGCCATTTCCTCCATTCCAGCGCCGCGCCGACCGCGCCCGCTTTGGTTTCCGGTTCCCCTAATTATTCTGTCTGCTATTTTTTCAAGCGCCTTAACGTCTCTTTCACCACCGATAGGCTTATAGTCATCAATTACATAGAATGCATCTTTTGCTTGATAGGCTTTTGCTTCAATGTCGGTGCCTGTATCGCCCCAATTTGCGGGAAATCCTTTATCCTCAAATTTACCGAAAAAACCTTGAGCAATAAACGCTAAAGCTGATTTTCGAGAACCTGATTTACCGTGTAGCCATAAAGCAAAATCTGTATGTAAACACTCGCCAAGTGGGGCGCGGGCAATTGCGGCCAGTAATGCAATGCCAATATGCTGCTTATTAGGACAAACTTTTAATAGCATTAACGCATCATTTACGGCCTGCTTAAGCGGTTCTCCTGTCAAAGGCGCTGGTAAACCATACAAACCCATGTGACCAGTTCCTAAATCAACCTTTATTGAATTAATCAGACCGCTTTCAGTTATTGCACCTGTTGGTGTCAAGTAATGCCATTTATCATTAATTTTCTTCCATCCCATATATTTGTATACGGTACGTCTAGGAATATCACCGTTTAATTGTGAATAGTGGTGAACGCAATCCCTTAAGCTTTCCTTTACAGTTGAACCAGTTGCAATCCGCGGCAACATGCCCCACGCGTCGTTTTGCCAACCACCTTGACTAGACGTGAAGCGGTTGAGCGGTATATCAAAAGCCGATAATGGCTTGCCATCTTGCCGTATTCCTTCAATTTTTAATTTAATTTCATCACTTAGACCGCTATCAAAAAAGATTTCTTCAAGAATTTTACAAGTAAAATTACATAATGGAATTGTAATTTCAATACCGCCCTCTTTGGTTTTTATGCGATTAAATGCGTTATTGATTATTTGATATTGACCAAACCGTAAGCCCTCGTTTTTTTCTGTGCCATCACCACTGCTCTTGCTACCCTTTACTTTGCTTGGTGCTTTCTTGGCAGAATTAACAACGGCTAAAACACGCTTGTTTTCATTATTATCTGACATGATTACCAGCCTTTAAAAATATAGCATATTCGTTAAAATCCCCCCAGATCGGCGGCACGGCCACGCTTCCACCCACATAGGCCGCCGCTTCTGTAGCTTTAGTTAAGCCGGGATTACCGGCTGTTTTATCGTTATCGGCGCAAAAAATAATTGATGCATCTGGCAGTTTTTCTCTAACAATCCGGCCAACCGCTAATAAATTATTAGCCGTAAACGCCAAATAGACGCGATAACCTGTTTCATCATGCAGCGTTGCGCCTGTAGCAAATCCCTCTGCTATCAAAACAGTTTCAGTTTTTGCACCAATCCACCAGAACAAACCAGCTAAACCGCCACCAGGTATAAAGTCCTTATCACGGCCAAAATCGGAGTGTGTTTCAGGAAATATTGCCTGCATACTACGAATAGCGCCCGACTCATTAAACAAAGGCAGCAATAGCGAGTTGTTTATAATCAGTGTTTTACGTTGTCCACTATCGGTTTTAATAACCCGTTTCCACTTACCAACACGTAGCGAGTAAGGCTTAATTTGTTTCCTTACTAAGTAAGGATGATCAACCGGCGCGGGCAAGGCTTCAGACCAGATAGAAACAGCCCTTTGTGCAGCTTTTTCTAAGATATCTAACTGTTCAGCTTGCCGTTTTGCTTGTTCAGTCTCAATACGCCGCCGTTCTTCAGGGGATAACGAAACACCTTTACCAACACTATTGATAAAAAATGTTTGCCTATCACCTGTTTTGTGGTTCCAAACAATTCCCCCTTGTTGATCTGGAAAAACCTTAATTCGACCATCATTACGGCCTTTATGATCATCCAATAAATTAGCCGTATGCCATCGGCCATCACTGGGAACGGTTTTAAATTCGACTCCAACAACCAGGCAGGCCGCGCGGCATGTATCTTCTATATGTCGCCAGGTCATTTAACTTATCCTGTCTGATAAAAAATCTTTCCACGCTTGAATTGAGTTAAATTCCTTTCTGATTTTAGTACAACTATAAACGCGCCCGTCATCACCTATAAATGCAAAATTGCAAGAAATTAAACCAATAGGTGTTATTGCTTTTACTTCTGAAGACTCTTCAACACACATAACGCCAAATACAGGTAATTCTTGAAATTTTAGTGTGTTGGTTTTCATATCAGTAAAACGATAAATAACACGCCAATTAGGTGGAATTTCAATTGTAGAAAACTTACTCATTTAGCACCCCCACTAATTGATTTATGTTGATTAGTGTTGGTTCCTACAATGTGATTAGTTGCGGCCTGTTCGATTTCGTCGATAGGTTTAACGCGCCGCGATAATAGCCATGATTCAAGCTCTGCCCGATCAAAGTACAACATTTTGCCGCGCGGCTTGTAGTGGGGGATTTGTTGAGTGGATGTTAGCTTGTAAATTGTGGAAGCGGTTAACCCTGTAAAGGCCGCGGCTTCATCGAGGTTCAGAGCGTTTTTATTACTTAAGACAGCCGTTGTTAGCACGGCCAGACGGTCAGAAATATCTTGTAAGGTAATTGTTTGCATGTTTCTTGACTCTTTTGAATTTAGTTATGGAGTCAAGATTATTAAGCGGAAAAATAGCGGTGTAACGGGATGAAACTTAGTTAATACGGCTGTTTTTATTCCCTAAGCGGTATGGTTTAACATCATCTCTTGATAGAGGGATGCCGATAATAACAGAGACAATGCGGGCAACAACATCATCTAGCGGTTGACCATAAAGCCACATCATGTGATCGCTAAGGCGGCGTATTAAGAATGCCTTTTTCAAGGTTTCGCCTCGGTTTGGTTGCTTAATTTCTAACTCTGTATTCGCCTCGTGTTGAACACAATCAATTAAAAAACGTAAAAGCTCGGAAGTGTTTATATTTTTGGCAACCGATACCCAATATACAAGTCTATAGATCAAAGGATTTTCATTCCAAGGACGATTATAAAAATTATCTTCAAATTCTGTAAGCTCAGCTTCAAAATCATTTATTTCTTGTGGTGTTTCAATACTATTAAAATTTTCATCAGAAGTATTTGCTAAAAATTTCTGATAATCTTTATTTTCCTTTAGCTTAGAATCTACTTCATGATTAATAATTTCTCGCATTGCATTTCTAGCCTCAGAAATATCATTTTTAAGACTTGGCGAACCTGCATGATTAAATAAAATTTCCAATGGACTAAGTTTTATTTCATTAGTGGTTTGATTTTCAATGAATTTTTGAGATAAGTATTTTTCTACTAGTGTGGCATTAATATTTTTTGCAAAATCATCTTCCTCAATATTAGCTAATAAAACTTCTGCATTATCAATAATTGACGTAAGTTTTCTTCTTCGTTCTGCGGGAGTTTTTGCTATTAAAATTTTAGTAGAAAACTCTCTAATGGCTAATTCAGTACATCGCCAAATGGCTAAAGCACCTTTGCTTGAATTATCTGTATATCCCCCGTGATTAGCAAACCATTTCAATTCATTATAATAGCTACTACCTGAGCTTGGACAAATATCACGGGGTTTCTGGGGGTGTCTATCTAAAGCTCGCCACGCGGCTTCCATGTCTGGATTTGTTAGCAAATTAAAAAGAATGTCGGCCATATCATTGGCAGTATTTATATAGGATAAAAAATCATCAATATCAATATCAATATTATCAAACCGATACGCTCCGCTTTCGCAATCGCTTGCTAGTAATTTTAATGACCTGAATTCATCCACAAGGGCTGTTGGTGCCCATATAGGAAACTTATATTGGGATTTTATATCCATATTGTTAAAGACCTATATCAGGTATACGGTGCATAGCCTCTTTTTTTACACTGTCGATAATATCAGCGTAAATCTGCGTTGTTTTAACTTCGCTATGCCCAAGCAACTTGGAAAGTGTATAAATATCCGTTCCATTACATAACAGTGTTACAGCAAAAGTATGGCGGCCAGTGTGAAAGGTAACGTGCTTGCTAATGCCTGCCGACATTGACCAGCGTAATAATTCCACATTGACATAAGATGAATATTTCAAACCCTCAAAAACACGGCCTTGCTTAGCTGGTTCACCCAATAGACTAAAAGCCTGTTGTGTTATGTCTAAATATTGTAATGTGCCAGTTTTTTTATGATTAAATGTAATTCTATAAACGCCATCAAGTTGGCTTATTTCCGGCCAATCAAGTTTATTTATATCACTCCATCTTAAGCCTGTTAAACATGAGAAAAGAAAAGCACGTTTTAATACATCATATCTGCATTCAGTTTTAACCAGGCTTCGCACGTCTTCAATTGTTAAATAAACTCGTTTTGTTTGTTCAGCCTTAATTCCTTTAACTTGCGGCAATGGATTACGAATAATAATCCCTTTAGCGTAAGCAGCATTAATAACGGCTCTTACCTTGTTGAAATATGAAAGAGCGGTGCCGTTGCTGATATTGTTACCGCTTTTAGTTTTTGCTTGGGTTTCAAAAAACTTTCGTACACCTTCGAGCCATTCAGGTGTGATTTGCTCAAAAGTTAAATTTGCATCTGGTGCATGCTTTTTAAGTTGAATAAGGCAGCCATTCCACACGCTATAGTTACTGCTATTGCTATTGGTTTTTTTGGTTTCCATGATCTGTGAAAAGAAACTATAGAAACTAGCGTTTAGCTTGGTAGTATCCGTAAAACCATGCTGACCACTGGCAGCTTCGGTCATTCGTTTGGCTTTGATATTTTCAATAAGTTGTGTGGTTTCTTTATTGTGCTGTTTTTCCGGTCTGCTCTTTGGTGAAGTAAATAGATATTGGTCGAGCTGCTCTATGGTTCGGGTGTGCTTGGTTTTACCGTTTGAATCTGTATAGCTGCCGTGCCAATAGACAAGCCTAAGGCTTTGCTTGTCTCCATCTTTGTTGGTGCGTTTTTCTATTGTAATCTTCATTTACTTACACCCTTTTTACACCTAAAAAATCCAAAGGTGTAATATAGGTGTAAAAAATGGGAAAGTAAAGGAAATAATTAGACAATATACAGCGTTTAAAATTTTATAAGTCTTTGTTATATTTGCTTTTGTTTGTATGTTGTTTGCGCTTGTTTTACTTGCTTACTTTCCAATACAAAAACTACTAAAAATCTCACCTAACAAGTCATCAGCAGTAAATTCACCCGTTATTTCTGCTAGACTTGTTTGTGCTTCGCGTAGATCTTCTGCTACCAGTTCCGGTGCATAATTTTCTAGTTGTTGAGCGGCGTTTTGCAGTGCCAGGCTGGCACGTTGTAAGGCCTGTAGATGTCTGCGGCGGGCAACAAAAACGCTATCAGCGGTTTCGCTAAAACCTACACTTTGTTTAAGGTGCAGTTTTAGGAGTTCCATGCCTGCACCGGTTTTAACCGATAAATAAATATCTGTACCTTGCTCCGTTTCTATGCGCTGAGCTATTTTGCCGGATTTGTCTATTTTGTTGAAAATTCGGGTAATGTTGATGTTGTTTGGTAGCGTATCAAAAGTGCTGTCGATTTCTGGATCAGTACTATCAATTAGCAGTAGTACTTTATCGGCATTTTCAATTTCCTGACGGGCGCGGCGCATGCCTTCTCGTTCCACCAGGTTATCGCTGTCACGCAAGCCTGCTGTGTCGATAATGTGTAAGGGCATGCCATCTAGCTGAATGTGTTCCCGTAATACATCGCGGGTGGTGCCTGCAATTTCTGTAACGATAGCTGCTTCGTGTCCAGCCAAGGCATTAAGCAAGCTGGATTTGCCTGCATTAGGTTTGCCTGCCAGTACCACTGTCATACCATCATGTAACAGACGCCCTTGTTGGGCGGTACTTTGAATGTTCAGGACTTTATTGTGTAGTTGTGTGATTTTTCCAGCCACCACACCGTCGTGCAGAAAATCAATTTCTTCGTCAACAAAGTCTATTGCCGCTTCAATGTAAACGCGTAATTCAATCAGTTCGTCTATCAGTTCATTGATCAGTTTGGAAAATACGCCTTGCAAAGATTGTTGTGCAGAGCGTACTGCTTGTTCGGTGCTACTAGTAATTAGATCGGCTATAGCTTCGGCTTGAGCCAGATCCAGTTTATGGTTTAGATAGGCTCGTTGACTAAATTCGCCTGGATTTGCTTGACGGGCGCCGATTGCAATAACACGGTGCAGCAACATGTCCAATACCACTCGACCGCCATGTCCTTGCAGTTCCAGTACATCTTCGCCGGTAAACGAAGCAGGTGCAGGGAAATAAATTAATAGGCCGGAGTCAATGCTGCTACCGTCTGTATTTAGAAACTTGCAGAATGTCGCGTAACGGGGGATGAGTTTTTTACGTGTGAGGTGATGGGCAATGTCAGCAACGGCAGGACCGGAAATTCTAATAATGCCTACACCGCCGTTACCCGGCGGTGTAGCTATGGCTGCAATGGTGTCGCCAGCAAACATACAGACTTAATGAGTCGGCTCATCCCCTGCTAGGATGTGTTTAGTGATATACCACTGTTGGATAATTGATAAGCTGTTATTGCAAATCCAGTATAAAACCAATCCAGAGGGAAAGAACAGGAAGAAGACGGTAAAAATGATAGGGAACATTTTCATGACTTTAGCCTGTAGCGGATCAATAGGTGCAGGGTTAAGACTTTGCTGAATTTTCATGGTGATACCATAGACTATTGGCAGCAAGTAAAAAGGATCTTGTGCCGACAAATCTTGTATCCACAAAGCAAAATCGGCCTGTCTTAATTCGACAGTTTCAATCAACACCCAGTACAGGGAGATAAATACCGGAATTTGCACCATGATAGGTAAACATCCGCCCAAAGGATTAACCTTTTCGCGTTTGTACATAGACATCATTTCAGTATTAAATTTCTGTCTGTCATCAGCATAGCGCTCTTGCAGCTCTTTAAGGCGGGGCTGTATTTTGCGCATTTTAGCCATGGATTGATAGCTGGCTTTCGATAGTTTGAAGAACAACAGTTTTATAGTGAAAGTGATACCTAAAATCGCTATTCCCCAGTTGTTAACGTAGCTATGTATCTGATTTAAAAGCCAGTATATGGGTTTGGCAATAACAGTTAGCCAGCTGTAATCAACGGTCAGTTCCAAACCCTTGGCTGTTGCTTCCAGCATGGGTTGAATTTTGGGGCCGGAGAAAAGTTCGGCTTTAAATACGCCTTCGCTATCGGGTTGGATAGTCATGTCAGCTGAATAAGAGCCAATAGCAAAGCGAGAATCGTTAAGCGCTTTAGTATAAAAATGATTTTCCTGAGTAACCGGTGGAATCCAGGCGCTGGCAAAATAATGCTGAATCATTCCGCTCCAACCGCCAGTGGCAGTTAAACTCAGGTTATCCTCCATGTCTTCATATTTAATTTTTTTAAATTTATCTTTGTCGGTGTATACAACGCCGCCGGAAAAAGTTCTGATAAAGTTATTATTATTTTTGTCGCTATGTTCTATTCGCACCAATTGTTCATACTGGCGACCTGTCCAGGGTTTTGCTGATTGGTTGATAACTTTTTGTTCTAAATCAATGGTATAACTGCCGCGCTTGAAAGTGTAAATTTTAGTTACGCGTAAGCCTTGTTCGTTAGTCCATGTCAGCGGTATGTTGATTTGCTCTTGACCTTCTTGAAGGGTGTAAGCCGATTTTTCACCAGTAAAAGTGGCGTGATGATCGGGGGCCAGGCTTGAGTTGTCGCTGGAAACCAGACCGTTTTGTGCCAGAAACAGATGCTCAGGATTGCTATCGAACAAACGGATTGGACTCAGGTTTTTTTCAGGGGCTTGTATCCCAATAAGTTCATAGGCTTTGTTGACGATAGTATTTTCTTTCTCATGTGGGTATTGCAACAGGTCAAGGTTACGTAAAGTGCCGCCTTCGGTATCAATCTCTACTGAAACGACATCGGTTTTAACCGTTATGATTTGATGCTCGGTTGTTGCGGAAAGCGTTGCATTGCTGCTACCTGTAGGCAAATTACCAATTTGCGATGCTTCAGTGTTGACTCCTGCTGTATCTTTATCAGTGACAACAGGTTTATCAGAGATAATTGCCTGAGGTTTGGGGCCATAATCAATTTGCCAAGATTCCCAGAGCATATAGGAAATCATCAACATCGCCATGACAAGTACAAATCTAATGTTATCCATTGTTATTCACTCAATTTTTTTGGAACAAGGTCAATGCCTCCCTCGTGAAAAGGGTGGCATTTTAATAGTCGACGAAACGAGAGGTAGGAGCCTTTCAAAGCACCATGCACTTGGATTGCTTCCAGGCTATAACTAGAACAGCTTGGGTAAAAACGGCATCTCGGTCCTAGTAAGGGACTGATTAAGTATTTATAAGCCTTAATTAGGGCTATCAGCAGGAGTCGCATCGTTCTACCAGTTTAAGCCAATGCTTTTCCAATGACTTTCTCAATATCAATAAGGGTGCATTTCCAGCATCTCCTCTTGCCAATACAACAATATCAATGTTGACGATATGCTGCCTGTGCAGTCTAAAGCTTTCTCTGGCAGTTCTTTTTAAGCGATTCCGTGCGACTGCTTTTTTTATTGTTTTTTTGGCAATCGCTAAACCAAGCCGAGGATGCGGCAAGTGATTGGGCGCTGCTAACACTGTAAAATATTTATCAATCGATTTTACAGGATTGTTAAATACATGTTTAAAATCAGCAGGCGTCCCTAGCCGATACTGATCAGGAAAGCCAAAATCTTCCGCCGACAATTAAACCGTCAACGAAGCGCGACCTTTGGCTCTACGCGCGTTAATTACTTTGCGGCCACCGACAGTTGCCATTCTTGCACGAAAGCCGTGAGTTCTGGCGCGTTTAATTTTGCTGGGTTGGTATGTTCTTTTCATGAGATTTTGCCTGTATAAGGAACGGATAAAAAAGGTTGTGAATAATACGTGAAGCGGGGCTTGTCTGTCAATTTAGTATGAGTTTCTTGCTAATAGGTAAAGTTTTTTTATGACTCTTAACTGTTGAAAAATCTGAATTTAGACAAAATATCAACAGATTGATAGATAATCCCTATTGACACTGTACCTTATTATTCATAGCATGGGCGGCTAAATAATTTCAGGCTGAATGTTGCCAGACCTCCATATACCATGATAGCAAATGAATCAACAACAGCTAAAGTAATCATCGATTTTGACTCAATCAGAAATTTGACTGCCCAGGAGACCTTAGCTGTTGATCAACTAATTTTGGCAGAATTAAGTTCAGATGTATTGCTTATTAATCAAATTGGCCATTACATTATCGGTAATGGTGGCAAGCGCTTGCGCCCCATGTTGTTGCTTTTGGCCGCAAAAGCACTGGGTAAAGTAGATGATCATCATCTAGTAATGGCTGCTGTCATTGAGTTTATCCATACTGCCACCTTACTACACGACGATGTGGTGGATGAGTCAGTATTACGTCGAGGTAAAGAATCTGCCAATGCAGTTTGGGGTAATGCTGCCAGCGTTTTGGTGGGCGATTACTTGTACTCCAGTGCTTTTGAAATGATGGTACGCACCAACAAAATGCGGGTAATGGAGATTCTTTCCAAAACCACAACAGCCATCGCAGAAGGAGAAGTGTTACAACTACTCAATTGCAATAATCCTGATACCACCGAAGAAAAATATTTAGAAGTCATTGCTAGAAAAACAGCTATTTTATTTAGTACTGCTACGCGTTTGGCCGCGGTAATTGCAAATACAGATGAGGCAACCGAAGATGCATTGGCAATTTATGGACAACAATTAGGAGTGGCTTTTCAGTTGATTGATGATGCGTTGGATTATAAGGCCAGCACCGCAGAGTTGGGGAAAAACCTGGGGGATGATCTTGCCGAGGGCAAACCGACATTACCTTTAATATACGCTATTCAACACGGTAATGAACAACAGGCAAAAACTGTTATAGATGCGATTCGGCAAGGATCCAGAGATGCGTTTAACGAAGTTTATGCCGTGGTAAAGGCTACTAATGCCATTGAGTATACCGAGCAGTGTGCTGAACGTGCTGCAGCTAAAGCCATCGCATCACTGGCTGTTTTGCCCGATTCTGATTATAAAACTGCTTTAGAATTATTAGCGCGTTTTTCAGTGCAACGCGATCATTAGTGCTTATTCTTGGGCTGTGCAGACTGTGAGTAATTGCTGAATTTGAGCAATAATAAGCTTATGACGGTTTTCTATTTTATTTAGTACTTGCTGTAAAAAAAGCCCAACTGGATGATCTGCATCATAGTTCAAAGTACTAAAAAAACGTTCCTCAATAGTGCTAATGACATCTGTATCGATAAGTTCCTCCAGTTCCGCTAATGCTTCAGAAGCTAAAATGGTTTCGCTAAATTCCTCTTTAGAAACTTTAGAACATTGCAGTTTGAGTTTATCTACAACAGTCAATACCTTGGTCGTAAATTCCTGTATATCAATTAATAGGGTTAAATCCATACATAGGGCTGCCAACTCAGTAGCAGAAGTATCAATATCACCGAGCATTTTTTTAAAGCGTTTTTTTACTGACTTCATTGATTTACATCCTTAGTAGTTATAATGCCTAAAAGTACTATAAATTGAGCAGCTAACACGATCTAAACTGGGTTTTTACAAAATTATTTTTTTATTACTCAAGTAATTTTTCAGCTAAGCCACTATGTCGTTGTACTTTGTGAGTAATCGCTGTTTTAAATACACTTTCTTTACTGATCATTTTAACCTGCGTTTTGGCACGCGTAATAGCTGTGTACAATAACTCCTTGCTAAGAACAGGGTTGCTGTGATCAGGTAGTATAATAAGAATATTCTCAAATTCTGAGCCCTGGCTTTTATGAATTGTCATTGCATACACTGTTTCGCACGCCTCTATGCGAGCGGGTTGTAGTTTTTTAATGCTGCCATCGCCGCGAAAAAAAAATACTCGCAACTGACCTTCACTATCCGGATCTTGTATACACAGACCTACATCACCGTTAAACAGTTGCAAACCTGGGTTGTTAGCAGTAATCATGATGGGTCTACCAGCGTACCACTGTCCGCTTAAGTTGATTTTATTCAGTTTGAATAACTGTTGTTCAACGCGTTGATTAATGTCAGTAACTGCATTAGAGCCATGTCGATTACTACATAACACTTGAAATTGGTTAAACGCATTAAAAATGCTTAGAAAATCAGCAGAACTCTTGATTAACTGTAAATAGTGTGAATAGTTTGCAACGATATAGTCAATTGGGTCGTCTGTAAGCAAACTAGTTTCATTATTGTTTTGGGTTAACAACTGCCAAGCCTGTTCTGCTTGTTGTTTATTAACAGCATCGGCTAAGATTTTAATAGCACCTTGAAAACGATGTGATTTTATTAATTCCACTGTTTGGTTTGGCAAGCTAAGGGTTAAATCGGCCAAAACTGCACCGGATTCAACCGAAGCCAATTGGTCTTTGTCCCCTAGCAAAATCAAGCGTGCACCGGGTTTTAATGCATCCACTAGTTTGCTCATCAAGGCTAGATCAACCATAGAGCTTTCATCCACCACTAGCAGGTCATAAGGTAACGGTTTTTCGGCACAATGCCGGAAGTAAGGTGAGAATGGTCGGGGGCCTAAAAGTCGGTGCAGTGTTGTTACGCTTTCAGGAATACGTGCTTTAATTAGCGGTGAGCAGGGCAGCTCAGCCTTGTTTTTAGCTATCGACTCTTGTAGCCTCATGGCGGCTTTACCAGTAGGTGCGGCTAAAGCCATATGCAAAACTGAGGTAGATGTTTCTTGTAACAAGGCCAGAATTTTAACCACTGTCGTAGTTTTTCCTGTGCCGGGTCCGCCAGTAATAATAGTTAAGCCTTGGGTGAGCGCACATTTTGCTGCTTGTTTTTGCCAGTCAATAGCGTTATCTATTACTGGAAAATAGCAATCTAAAAGTTTATCGGCCTCGTTTAAAGCAAAGATTTTATTGCTTAGGGCTTTTAATTTTTCGGCCAGTTTTTGTTCATATTGCCAATAACGATGCAAATACAGACGGTGCTGCTCAATAATTAATGGTGTTAGTTCATTGCTTGAAGAAAGCCCTGATGCCTTAGAAACTGCCTCGTCTTCAGGGCTTAATGCTATGCAGCTATGTCCAGAAGATTGTTGTGCCGATAATTGCAAGAGTAAGTTTTCAAAGCGAATTCTACTTTCACCTTGTAAATGGCTACGTTCTCCCAGAAAACGGGCAAAACCAAAATCAAGACGGCTATAGAGTTTTTCATCTGGGGTAGTCAAAATAACTCCTGTTGACAACGAATAAGCAAGAAAATTTTGTCATGCATTTTAGCGATAAAATCATAAAAAAGTTTGTAACGATTCGGCGAAATTTTGGTGTGTTTAGCTTAATGATGCGGTTTGTTTCTCACCAGAAGCCTAATGTTCATTGATTTTTATTCATAAAAGACTGCGCTGAATAATTACAAAAGTTTTATGCAATGCTTATCTTATCAGGTGTTTACAGTAAAAATTTCAGATTTTTGTCAGATAAAATGGACTGAAACTGCTAGTAGTCGAATTGATTTCGGCTGATTTTTTCTTATAAAACCTATTGTTTTATAAGTGATTTGTACTGGAAATTCTTGCAATTTTATGAAATTTCATTTAATCTGACCAACTACTTTAAGGCTAGGGGTGTTTTGCTGGCAAGTTATGCCAACAAAGCTGAGAAAAACCCTTCGAACCTGACCCGGTTAATGCCGGCGTAGGAAAGCCAGATCTTCCCTGCGCTCGCTATTGTTTGATATTTTGGAGATAAGCATGAGCGCTGTCCGTAACGAAATTACTGCCGATGAAGGTAGTAGCATAAGAATAGATTCTTATCCAGCATCCGAGAAAATTTATATACAGGGTAGTCGTCCTGATATTCAAGTGCCGATGCGTAAAATTAATTTGTCGGATACACCTGCACACTTTGGGGCCGAAAAAAACCCACCTCTGTATGTTTATGATACCTCTGGCGTATACACCGACCCCAATGTGAATGTTAATCTGCATAAAGGCTTGGCTCCGATTCGTGCTGCCTGGATTGCAGAGCGTGGTGATACCGAACTACTTAGCGCCCCCAGTTCTGCTTATGGTCGTGAGCGTTTGGCTGATGCAGCCACCGCACATTTACGCTTTGAACATATCCGTAATCCACGTCGCGCTATTGCCGGAAAAAACGTTTCGCAAATGCATTATGCACGTCAAGGCATTATCACTCCGGAAATGGAGTATATCGCCATTCGCGAAAATCAAAACATGGAAGCCATGCGTGACAGTTATCAGGGGCAGCATCCTGGTTTTTCTTTTGGAGCCTCAATTCCAGCGGTAATAACGCCAGAATTTGTACGTTCAGAAGTGGCAAGAGGCCGTGCCATTATTCCAGCCAATATTAATCACCCCGAATTAGAACCTATGATTATTGGCCGTAATTTCTTGGTCAAAATCAACGGTAATTTGGGTAATTCTGCGGTCACCTCTTCGATTGAAGAAGAAGTGGAAAAAATGTTGTGGGGTATTCGTTGGGGTGGTGACACCATTATGGATCTATCCACGGGTAAAAATATTCACGAAACCCGTGAATGGATTTTACGTAACTCCCCAGTACCTATAGGCACTGTACCTATTTATCAGGCACTGGAAAAAGTTGATGGTAAAGCCGAAGAACTGACTTGGGAAATTTATCGGGATACATTGATAGAACAGGCAGAACAAGGGGTAGACTATTTTACCATCCACGCTGGGGTTCGTTTACATCATGTACCTTTAACCGCTAAACGCATGACGGGTATTGTTTCGCGCGGTGGTTCCATTATGGCTAAATGGTGTTTAGCTCACCATACCGAAAGCTTTTTGTACACGCATTTTGAAGAAATTTGCGAAATTATGAAAGCCTATGATGTTTCGTTCTCGCTGGGAGACGGTTTACGTCCTGGCTCAATTTATGATGCCAACGATGCTGCCCAATTTGGCGAACTGGAAACCTTGGGTGAACTGACCCAGATAGCCTGGAAACACGATGTTCAAACCATGATAGAAGGCCCTGGTCACGTGCCTTTGCATATGATCAAAATCAACATGGAAAAGCAGTTGGCCGATTGTGATGAAGCGCCTTTCTATACCTTAGGGCCACTCACTACCGATATTGCACCTGGTTACGATCATATAACTTCTGCTATTGGTGCGGCCAATATCGGTTGGTATGGCTGTGCCATGCTGTGTTATGTCACCCAAAAAGAACATTTAGGCTTGCCTAATAAACAGGATGTGCGCGAAGGTATTGTTACCTACAAAATTGCCGCCCATGCTGCTGATTTGGCAAAAGGCCATCCTGGTGCGCAAATCCGCGATAACGCCATGTCGAAAGCACGGTTCGAATTCCGTTGGGAAGACCAGTTCAATATTGCTTTAGATCCAGAAAAAGCCCGTGCTTTCCATGATGAAACTTTACCTAAGCACTCGGCCAAAGTGGCGCATTTTTGTTCCATGTGTGGCCCTCACTTCTGTTCGATGAAAATCAGTCAAGATGTGCGGGAATATGCTGCCGAAAAAGGCATAGCAGAACAGGAAGCCCTGGTGAAAGGTATGGACGAAAAATCCAAGCAGTTTTTGGAAGAAGGTGCGGCGATTTATCACGAGGTTTAAGCTTCGCTGATAACAATGAGGATGGGTTGAGCCATGCTTAATCCATCCGGTTTTCTAAATATTTTTTGACAATAGTAATTATTCGTAACTACTTAGTTGATCTGCTACTCGGCTTTTGGTATAGGTGTTGTTGACAGAGGACGTTGTGAATACGTCTATGTAAGCTTGTTGTCAGTCACCCTGCTGGTAACGCCACACCACAATGCTTTTTGATAAGCTAGCTATATAGTTATGTTTTTATATTTGCAATGCTTGCAATTTGTAACCAACTCCATTCAGAGCGTAGACTTGGTTGAAGAAACGAAACCCAGTATTGAACTCATCCAATATGCAATCTGGTTATATGACCAAGGTAGTCATTGCCATTCCACTTTTAATAGCCAAGTTTAAAAGGGTGTAGACATAGTTCATTGCACCACATTGTGTAATGTGAGTGATCGAAACTGGGAGTAACTATTCAGCGTATTTTTTATGATTTAAAATCAGCGGGCTGTTGGATGTACTGAACGAGGTGGAGTGCATTTGTTGTGATAGATGCCCGCTTGGCGTCGGCATATCCTATAAAAACTGACAACTACTCGAATAGTTGCAACTTGGATAAAATAAGCTTGTCTTATAATTTGCAAAGTTTGTCGTTTCGAAGATCGGGATTTCGTTGGCTTAACTCTGCCTACGGTTATCCGTTAAAAATCATGAAATCTTCAATTAATCAACTATTTATACACCGCAAAGTAAACGTCACAGGCCCATTATTAATCAAAGCTACCTGCATATCTGCACCAAATTGTCCAAATTGGGTGTCTGGATAAATACTCGTTGCCCGTTGTTGCACATAAGCAAACAATTCCCTGCCTAGTTCTGGAGAGGCTGCAGAAGCAAAGCTGGGACGGTTGCCTTTTTCGGTGTTTGCCGCTAGCGTAAATTGTGGAACAATCAATAAGCCACCTTGAATGTCGCGAAGACTTAAATTCATTTTGTCGTTTTCATCCGCAAAAATACGATAGTTAAGAATGCGTTCCAGTAGTCTGTCAACTTGTTGCTGGCTGTCGTTTTTTTCGACGGCCAGTAAAGCCATAATGCCCGTATTGATGGTGCCGATGTCGATAGAGTTAACAGTGACTTTGGCTTGGGTGACGCGCTGGATGATGGTAATCATGGTGCTATTAGGGGTAATGTTTGTTTTATGCTAATTTGTGGTTTTGTTCTGCCCGCGCTGGGTTATACGATGTACGGATAAGAAATAAGCGCTTAAAAGTTCTACAAATTACGCATCTAACTCAGCCGACACTGAGTATTACAATATTTTTTATAATTACCACTCGGAATAACTTGCAACTCCTGTACCGACCAGTTATACAGATAAACCCAGGCCCATATAGCTAATTTGGCGGAGGTGGTAATTAATATCTGGCTACGCTGGTATTCCCAGGGCTGAGGAAATTGGTTTGTACATTCTTCGAATTCATCCAGCTGCGGCAAAACAAGCTCAGGTTGATACAAGCGATAAAGTTCGCCATGAATCAGGTTTTTATTATGGGTTGGGTTGCTGATTGCAGCAGGATAGTGGTCTACTTCATACAGCAGTCCTGGCACGCTGGCTTGATACAAAAATTTGGCCTGACCTTTTAGTAACGGGTGAGTTTCACCCTGACGATTTTTTTGCAAGGTACCATACACGAACAGTAAGTCCGTCATCGAAGCTAGTATCCAGCGTATAAACGATCTATCACCGCTTTAAACCAGCGCGGTTTAAATAAAAATACATACAGAAACACACTTGCCGATACCGGTACTGGCGAAAAGTCCAACGCAAACATCAATAATATGATGACTAACCATTTTAGTCGCCAGAAAAAACTTGCAGTGTTCATATCAGTACCTGATATTGACGATATAGAAACGATTTTCCTGCTCTCCCAGTCGGATGACTACTTCATCATCCAGTAATTTTTTTAATAGTGCTTTTGCCAGTGGTGAATCCAGGCTAATCAGGCCTCCTGTAGTGTCGATTTCATCTGCACCGACAATACGGTAGGTAATTTCTTCCCCTTCCATGGTTTCCAATGTTACCCAGGCACCGAAAAAAACTTGTTTTTGGTTAGTGGGCTTTTCGGATACTATAGTAAGTGCTGGCAGACGTTTTTGTAAATAGTGTATGCGCCGATCAATTTCGCGCAATTCTTTTTTTCGGTATATGTATTCCGCATTTTCAGAACGATCACCTTCAGCCGCTGCTGCCGATAAGGCAATAGTCACCAGTTTTCGGCGCTCCCATAGCTGTTTCAGTTCTGTTTCCAGGACTTGATAACCGTCTACAGTAATATAAGGAGATGACTTTGGTTGGGGTGGACGCCAGCGTGACATGTTTTTCTACGTGGAAAATGTATAATGTAGCATTTTAAATTCAAGCAATAAGGCGTTTATGCAAATCACCAATCAAACAGCTGTTTCATTTCATTATACCCTAAGCAATGATGCAGGCGAGCAACTGGATAGTTCCATAGGTGAAGCGCCGTTGGTATATCTGCATGGCAAGGGTAATATCATTCCCGGATTAGAAGCCGCCTTGGCTGGCAAACAGGTTGGTGATAAATTTGTGGTTACCATTCCGCCTGAACAGGCTTATGGTGTTTTCGATGCCACTATGCAGCAAGTGGTTTCCAAAAAAATGTTTGATGATACGGATATTGAAATCGGTATGCAATTCCATGCCGATGTTAGTCATGGTGCTGGTATTATCACCATTACCGAAATTAATGGCGATGATGTCACCATTGATGGCAATCATCCTTTGGCAGGCGTGGCCTTGACGTTTGCTGTAGAAGTAGTGGAAGTTAGGCCGGCTACAGCGGATGAATTAGCACATGGTCATGTTCATGGTGAAGGCTGTCATCACTAAAATGCGAGTGTTGGATATGAATGCGCTAGACTATTGTTAAGCGCATTCAGTTAAAATATCAGGCAGTTAAGCTAGCCATATCAATAACAAATCGGTATTTCACGTCACTTTTCAGCATACGTTCATAGGCATGGTTGATTTTTTCAATGTCTATCAGCTCAATATCGGCAACAATATTATGCGTTGCGCAGAAATCCAGCATTTCCTGTGTTTCCTGTATGCCGCCAATTAAGGATCCCACCAATGAGCGGCGCTTGAATATAAGATTAGCGACACTGGGAGTGGGATGTGGATAATCAGGAACGCCCACTAAACATAGGATACCATCACGTTTCAACAAGCTTAAGTATTGATCGAGATCATGTTGGGCGGCGACAGTATCGAGAATAAAATTAAAACTCTGCGCATGTTTTTGCATTTCATCAATATTCTTGGAAATGACTACTTCATCGGCACCTAGGCGCAACGCATCCTCTACCTTATGTGTTGATGTGGTGAATAGCACGGTATGCGCGCCAAATGCATGTGCAAACTTTACGCCCATATGCCCCAAACCACCCAGACCAACAATGCCGACCTTATCCCCAGCCTTAATGTTCCAGTGGCGTAAAGGAGAGTAAGTGGTAATTCCAGCACATAATAAAGGTGCAACGGCAGCTAGATCTAAGTTTTCACTGATGTGTAGCACAAAACGCTGGTCAACCACTATTTGATTGGAATAACCACCGTAAGTTATTTTGCCAGTATGTTTGTCTGGGCTGTTATAGGTAAATACTGCGGCGTGGCAAAATTGTTCCTGATGTTCCTGGCAATCCCCACAAACACCACAAGAATCAACCATGCAACCAACGCCAACCGGGTCGCCAATCTTAAAATTGCTCACTTCCGTACCTGTGGCACTTACCCTCCCGATGATTTCGTGTCCGGGTACCATAGGATAGCTACTACTTTTCCATTCATTTCGGGCCTGATGAATATCGCTATGACAAACTCCACAGTAGAGGATTTCGATAACAATATCCTGCGCTGTAGGGTCACGGCGTTCAAAATTAAAACTGCGTAATGGGGTTTGCGGATTGTAGGCGGCATAGCCGTAGCTTTTTAACATATCAATTTTTTTCCTCACATTAGTTTCAGCTAGATAATCACAGGATACATCGAACACGCGAAATGGCAACTCTAACAGGCTGTTTAGCTGAGTAAGGAGTAAAAATGTCACTATCCACTAAACCTACCTCGTAATAAGTCTATACATTTGCTTATCTTTTTATATTTTTTTTACACGCTCGCTGAAAATCGTGGAAACGGAGCGCAAGCGAAGTGAAGATTTTTAGTCCCCGATAGGCGTAGCGCCGGGCGGGTTATCGCAGCGAAGCGAAGAAAACCTGCAAGGCATCGCGAAACGCCGTCAAGCCATTTGGAGCCTAGCTCTTAAGCCGTTTAGGCGCAAGAGCAGGCGACGAGGGCGAATCGGGGCCGCCGGAGGCATTAAATGGTCGCGTAGTTTTTGCCGCTTGTTGGGGCTGGGATGCCCCTAAACAAGCTTTCGCAAAAATAGCGACTCGCTTGAGCCTAGGTATTTTTACGGTATTTTTATCTATTAATCTGTAAATTACACTGCATGCTATACAACGTTGGATGTTGTTACAGAGTTTTACTAATTAAGAGAGGTATTGTAAATGGATATAGTCTACATAGTTTTGACAGTGGTGTTTTTTGCACTGACAGGCTGGTTGATTTTGGGTTGCCAATCCTTAAGGGGGTCATGATGAGTTGGATATATTTATTAAGTGCCGGCATGGCGCTGCTGGTGTTTGTTTATCTGCTGGTCGCTTTATTTTATCCGGAGAAATTCTGATGACGGGACAGGGATTTTTTCAAATTAGTGTTTATGTTATCACGCTGTTGCTGCTAGCTAAGCCTTTAGGTAACTATATGGCGCGAGTTTATCAGGATCAGTCGGTCGGTCTAAATCGTTGGTTCGCGCCTGTTGAAAAACTATTGTATCGTCTTAGTGGTGTTAAGGCGGATGCGGAAATGCACTGGACGCAATACGCTATTGCTCTATTGGTTTTTAATCTGGCTGGTTTTTTCGCCGTCTATGCATTGCAACGTTTACAGGATATATTGCCTCTCAACCCTCAAAGTTTAGTAGCTATCAGCCCTGATTCTGCTTTCAATACTGCCGTCAGTTTTGTCAGTAATACTAACTGGCAAGGCTATAGTGGCGAAGTTGCCATGAGTTATCTGACGCAAATGCTGGGCTTAACCGTACAAAACTTTCTGTCTGCAGCCACGGGTATGGCGGTATTAGTGGCATTTATCAGAGGATTTACACGCCGAAATACTAACACTATTGGCAATTTTTGGGTTGATATGACACGTAGCACACTGTATATACTAATGCCTTTATCATTGGTGCTTGCTCTTGTTCTGGTTGGTCAGGGGGTGGTGCAAACATTTAAACCCTATCAGACGGTTTCTTTGCAGGAATCGATCAATTATCAAACGCCAAAACTGGATGTAGATGGTCAGGCTGTGCTTGATAGTGAAGGCAAGCCCGTCACCCTAACTGCTTTCACAAAGGAACAAACGTTGGCGTTGGGGCCTGCTGCCTCGCAAATTGCCATAAAACAATTAGGTACCAATGGTGGCGGTTTTTTCAATGTAAATTCTGCTCATCCATTTGAAAATCCCACGCCGTTAAGTAATTTTTTGGAAATGTTAGCCATTCTGCTAATTCCGGCAGCGCTATGCTATACCTTTGGTGCTATGGTAGGTGATATTCGTCAAGGCTGGGTCATGTTGGCGTCTATGACGCTGGTACTGGTGGCTTTGATTTTTGTTACCGTGCCAGCAGAACAACACGGAAACCCTCTGCTAAGTAGTTTGGACGTTACACAAACGGTTTCTGATACGCTGTCTGGTGGCAACATGGAAGGGAAAGAGACGCGCTTTGGCGTGGTTAATTCTGGTTTGTGGGCGATTGTAACTACTGCAGCCTCTAATGGATCTGTCAATGCTATGCATGATTCCTTTACCCCACTAGGTGGTTTGGCGCCCATGTGGTTAATGCAATTGGGTGAAGTCATTTTCGGTGGGGTGGGTTCTGGGCTCTACGGCATGATTATTTATGCGTTGGTGGCCGTATTCGTAGCCGGATTAATGATAGGGCGTACTCCAGAGTATTTGGGTAAAAAGATTGAAGCCTATGAAGTAAAAATGGCTGCGGTGATTTTGTTGATCCCTCCACTGATGGTGTTAGGAGGTACCGCTATTGCTTTGATGCTGGATGTGGGTAAGTCATCAATATTTAATCCAGGGGCGCATGGTTTTAGCGAAGTGTTATATGCATTTTCTTCAGCGGGTAATAATAATGGAAGCGCGTTTGCCGGTATTTCTGCCAATGTGCCGTTTTACAATTTTATGTTAGGTTTAGCCATGCTGTTTTCTCGCTACTGGTTAATAATACCGGTGCTAGCTATAGCCGGTTCTTTGGCGGCTAAAAAAACTATTCCAGTGGGGCCGGGTACATTATCTACCCATACACCCTTGTTTGTAATGTTGTTGATAGGTACCGTGTTATTGGTGGGGGCTTTGACTTTTGTGCCTGCCTTGGCTTTAGGGCCAGTCGTTGAAAATATACAAATGATCAATCACTCCTAATCGGAATTAAGGTAATACTATGACTAGCAATGCTGTTTCTACTTCTCTGCTGGATAAAAAGCTTTTGCAAGAGGCTTTATTCGCAGCCTTTTTAAAACTGACCCCACAACAACAATGGAAAAATCCTGTAATGTTTGTGGTGTATCTAGGTAGTTTGTTAACTACCGTATTATGGTTACAGGCACTTGATGGACAAGGTGAAGAGTCTGCAGGTTTCGTTCTTAGTATCACCTTATGGTTATGGTTCACTGTACTTTTCGCTAATTTTGCTGAAGCAGTAGCCGAAGGCCGCAGTAAAGCCCAGGCAGCCTTTTTACGCAGTGCAAAACGTGATATTGCGGCTAAAAAACTGGATGAGCCACGATATGGGGCAAATTACAGCAAGGTTGTTGGTGCCAGTTTACGGAAGGGTGATGTGGTGTTAATCGAGGCTGGAGATTTTGTTCCCGGCGATGGTGATGTGATTGAAGGTGTTGCCTCAGTGGATGAGAGTGCCATTACTGGCGAAAGTGCTCCCGTCATTCGTGAGTCTGGCGGTGATTTTAGTTCGGTGACTGGCGGTACTCGGGTGTTATCAGACTGGTTAGTAATCAGAGTTTCGGCAAATCCAGGCGAAACATTTTTGGACCGCATGATTTCTATGGTTGAGAGCGCTAAACGTCAGAAAACACCAAACGAAATTGCTCTAACTATTTTATTGGTGGCTTTAACTTTAGTATTTTTATTTGCTACGGTTACCTTATTACCGTTCTCGCTGTACAGTGTGGAAACCAGCAAAATAGGACAACCGATTAGTATCACTGTTCTGGTGGCATTGTTAGTGTGTTTGATACCAACGACCATTGGTGGGCTATTATCAGCTATTGGAGTGGCCGGTATTGGTCGTATGTTACAAAAAAATGTGATTGCTACTTCGGGTCGTGCTGTCGAGGCGGCAGGAGATGTGGATGTTTTGTTGTTGGATAAAACAGGTACCATCACTTTGGGTAATCGGCAGGCCTCAGCATTTATGCCCGTTAAAGGTATTAGTCAGCAACAATTGGCAGATGCCGCTCAAATGGCTTCATTGGCTGACGAAACACCCGAAGGCCGTAGTATAGTGGTATTGGCTAAACAGAAGTTTGGTTTCCGGGAGCGTGATGTACAAGCCTTGGGGGCAACTTTTGTACACTTTAGCGCACAGACGCGTATGAGTGGTGTCAATTTGGATGGTAGGCAAATCCGCAAAGGCGCAGAAGATGCTATTCGGCACTATGTTGCAGAGCAAGGCGGACATTTCCCTGATGAAATTCAGAAAATAGTGGTGGATGTTGCGCGACGCGGCAGTACACCGCTGGTAGTTGCTGAGGGTGCGCAGGCTTTAGGTGTAATCGAGCTAAAAGATATTGTGAAAGGGGGAATTAAGGAGCGATTTATCGAATTGCGTGCCATGGGTATCAAAACAATTATGATTACTGGCGATAATCGTCTGACGGCCGCAGCTATTGCCGCTGAGGCGGGCGTGGATGATTTTTTGGCCGAAGCAACACCGGAAGCCAAGCTGAGTTTAATTCGCCAGCATCAGGCTGAAGGCCGCTTGGTAGCCATGACCGGAGATGGCACCAATGATGCACCTGCTCTAGCTCAAGCAGATGTGGCTGTGGCGATGAATAGTGGTACCCAGGCAGCCAAAGAAGCTGGAAATATGGTCGATTTGGACTCTAATCCGACCAAACTGATCGAGATCGTTGAAACGGGTAAACAAATGTTAATGACGCGAGGTGCGTTGACAACATTTAGTATCGCAAACGATGTGGCTAAATATTTTGCCATTATTCCTGCCGCTTTTGCTACTACCTATCCGGTTTTGAATGTGTTAAATATTATGGGTTTGGCAACTCCTGCCAGCGCTATTTTGTCTGCAGTAATCTTTAATGCTTTGATTATCGTGATCTTAATTCCATTAGCCTTAAAAGGTGTCAGTTATAAGCCTATAGGTGCGGAAAAACTGTTACAAAACAATTTGCTGATTTATGGTCTTGGTGGGCTGATAGTGCCCTTTATTGGAATTAAAGCGATAGATTTGCTACTGGTAGCAATGCGCTGGGTATAAAGGAGAATGTATATGATAAATTATTTTAGACCGGCTGTTGTATTATTGCTGTTGTTTACACTGCTTACTGGAGCCATCTATCCAGTGTTGGTGACTGGTTTGGCGCAATTACTGTTTCCTGCTCAAGCAAATGGTAGCTTGCTGAAAGATAAACAAGGGCAACTGATAGGTTCGGAGCTGATTGGTCAGGCCGTTTTCGATCCAAAATACTTTTGGGGCAGGCCGTCGGCAACTGCACCCTATGCTAATAATGGTGCTGCATCGAGTGGCTCGAATCTGGGGCCAACCAACCCTGCGCTGATTGAGGCGGTTGCTGCCAGGGTGCAAGCCTTAAAAGAAGTTGATCCAGATAATCACTTTCCGGTGCCTGTCGATTTGGTCACTTCTTCTGCTAGTGGTCTTGATCCGCATATCAGTTTGGCCAGTGCACACTATCAGGTTAAACGAATTGCCAAATTACGAAAAATTAATGCAGATCAATTGCAAGATCTGGTTAATGCTAATAGTGAAGATCGGCAGTGGTGGGTGTTTGGGGAGCCTAGAGTTAATGTGTTGAAATTGAATTTGGCTTTAGATCAAATGGCGCGTTAATGGGCGGGTATAAAGAATACATTAGCGCCATACATGTATATTAATTATTTCAAGAATGCTTACGTGAAAAAGATAGCCCTTCCTTCGATCAGGCACTGCTGATTTATAACGAAGGGCTAAGGACGAGCTGTCTTTTTCATTATCGGTCTTAGAAAGTAGATTGAAAAACATTTGTAACGATTAATCGTGTTCATGGCGTCAGTTCAGTTGATCTATGCCAGAGATGATTTTACTATTATCTATATTCATTGCTATGTAGCATCGCCATTGAACAGGGCTTAACGGGTATAATAATCGTTTTATAAACGAATTTCACTCTCATGTCATTCCCGATAATTCCTGCTTCAGCTCTGCCGCAAACCTCTGAACAAAGCATTGTTTGGTCAGGGTTAAACGGCTGTGGTGATGCTCTGGCCTTAGCTACAGCCATTCGCCAGGAAAAACGTTTACTAGTCATCGTTACGGCAGATCACCAAACCGCCTTGCGCTTAGAGCACGAACTGATTTTCTTTCTGGATAACGCCTTACCCATCTTGCATTTTCCTGATTGGGAAACCTTACCCTACGATGTGTTTTCACCCTTGCCGGAAATTATTTCCGAGCGTCTGCGTACCTTGGCTTTATTGCCTGATACCCGGCGTGGAGCGTTGATTGTCTCGGTGGCAACGTTAATGCATCGATTGGCTCCACGCGAACATGTTTTGGCGCATAGTTTTTCTATTGAGGTGGGTGGTACTTTAAATCTGGAACTTACGCGAATTAAATTGGAAGCTGTCGGTTACCAATGTGTTTCTCAAGTTTATCAACATGCTGAATTTGCAGTTAGGGGCTCTATTCTGGATTTATTTCCGATGGGGAGTAAAATTCCGTATCGTATTGAGTTGTTTGATGATGAAGTTGAGTCAATACGGAGTTTTGATCCTGAGACGCAAATGTCTCAGGAAAAAATACAAAAAGTCGAATTGTTTCCTGCGCGTGAATTTCCATTTACCGATGAAGCTATCAAACTTTTTCGCCAATCTTTTCGCGCCCAGTTTCCCGATTCATCACCGAAAAACACCCTATATCTGGATATTTCTAAACAAATTGCACCTGCCGGCATTGAGTATTATCTACCTTTGTTTGTGGATCATACTGAATCATTGTTTGCCTATTTGCCAAAAAATGCGTTGTTTGTTTTGTCTGCTGGATTTATAGACAGTGCAACAACATTTTGTGCGGAAGCTGGGGAACGTTATCAGCAACGCAAATACGATATACATCGCCCCTTGTTGCCACCGGAGCGTTTGTTTTTATCTGTTGAGGAATTTAATCAGCATACCCAGGCTTTTAGTCGTATTGTGCTGGATGACGCATCATCGCAGCCTTATACCTTTCAATGCAAAAGCATGCCTGATGTGGTTATCGATAACCGCCAAAAAGAACCTGCACAAAAATTACGCCAATTTATAGAATCGTTTCAGGGAAAAATTGTATTTGTTGCTGAGACGGCAGGGCATAGAGAGGGGTTAATCGATAAGCTAAAAGTCAGTAAATTAGCTGTAAAACCCCTACAAAATTGGACAGAGTTTACAGAAACTCAACAGTCTTTGTGTATCCTGATAGCGCCATTAGATCAGGGTTTATTACTGGAAGATCCAGCAATAGCCATTATTACTGAAAATCAGATCAGTGGCGAGAAAGTTCAGCAGCGCCGAAGACGCCGTAAATCGGCTGCTCGTGAGTTGGAAAATATTTTCAATAACCTAAACGAGCTAAATATTGGCTCCCCAGTTGTGCATCAAGAGCACGGTGTTGGTCGCTATTTAGGTTTGCAAACCCTGGAAGTTGGTGGAATTACTGCCGAATTTTTAATGCTCGAATATGCCAATCACGATAAGCTCTATGTGCCGGTATCCTCTTTGCATTTGATTGGGCGATACAGTGGTATCAGTGCTGAAAACGCCCCCTTGCATAAACTGGGTACAGATCACTGGAGTAAGGCCAAGAAAAAAGCCATGGAACGAGCGCGTGATGTGGCCGCTGAATTGCTTGATATTCATGCTAAGCGTGCAGTTCGACAAGGTTTTGCCTTTTCGCTTAATCATGATGAGTATTCTGCCTTTGCAGCTGGCTTTCCGTTTGAGGAAACCCCTGATCAGCAGACTGCCATTGAGGCAATTATTGTCGATATGTTGAGTCCACAACCTATGGATAGGGTCGTGTGTGGTGATGTTGGTTTTGGTAAAACAGAAGTGGCTATGCGAGCTACTTACATTGCTGTACAAAGTGGTAAACAGGTAGCTGTGTTAGTGCCTACCACTCTGCTGGCACAACAACATTACCAAAGTTTTCGCGACCGTTTTGCAGATTGGCCGATTCGTGTTGAAGTAATGTCGCGTTTTGTAACGCCCAAGCAGCAAAAAGCTATTGGTGAAGATCTCGCAGCGGGTAAAGTTGATGTCGTAATTGGTACACATAAGTTACTATCCAAAGATATGCAATATCAGAGTTTAGGTCTGGTCATTATTGACGAAGAGCATCGTTTTGGGGTTACCCAGAAAGAACACTTCAAAAAATTACGTTATGAATTAGATTTACTAACCCTGACAGCTACTCCCATTCCACGTACCCTTAATATGGCAATGGCGGGATTGCGGGATATTTCTATTATTGCCACGCCGCCACCCAACCGCCATGCCATAAAAACCTTTGTTAGCGAATGGATTGATTCACAGATACAGGAAGCCTGTCAGCGTGAAATTAAACGTGGTGGTCAAGTGTTTTTTTTGCATAATGATGTAAAAACCATGGAAAAAATGGCTATGGAGTTGGAAGTATTGGTGCCGGAGGCACGTATTCAGATTGCGCACGGGCAAATGGCTGAACGCGATCTTGAGCAAATTATGCTGGATTTTTACCACCAACGCTTTAATTTACTGATTAGTACTACCATAATAGAAAGTGGTATCGATATTCCAAGCGCTAACACCATTGTGATCAATCGTGCCGATAAATTGGGTTTAGCCCAGCTGCATCAGTTGCGAGGGCGGGTAGGGCGTTCACATCACCGTGCATATGCTTACTGTATTGTGCCACCCAAAGCATTAATGTCTAAAGATGCCATCAAACGACTCGAAGCGTTTGAAACCTCCGGTGAATTAGGCGCAGGATTTATACTGTCCTCGCACGACATGGAAATTCGAGGGGCAGGAGAATTGCTCGGCGATGAACAAAGTGGTCAAATTCAGGAAATAGGATTTACTTTATATACAGAGCTAATGGAGCGTGCCGTAAAAGCACTTAAATCTGGCAAGCAGCCTGAATTGGATGCACCTTTAGAAATGGGGCCTGAGGTGGACTTGCAAGTTTCAGCATTGATTCCAGAAGATTATTTGCCCGATATTCATGCGCGACTCGTACTTTACAAACGCATATCAAGTGCAGAAACCAATAGTGATTTGTATGCTTTAAAAGTGGAAATGATAGACCGTTTCGGTTTGTTACCTGATCAAGTTAAAGCCTTATTTAGTATTACGGAACTGAAACAGCAAGCAAACCCGTTGGGGATTAAAAAAATCGAAGCTCATGCGGGGGGCGGGCGTATCGTATTTGGTTCTGCACCACAAATTGATGCGGGTGAATTGATTAAACTGATTCAAACTCAGGCACAGGTGTATAAATTTGATGGTGCCGATAAATTACGCTTTACATTCACGTTTAAGGATTTGGACGATAAAGTGGAGTTTTTGCAGAAATTATTGCTGAAGCTGACTCAAAAGTAAGTATGCCTCTCATCGGTAGGGGCAAAACATATTTGCCCCTATATTGATAATCGAACAAATGATGCACATCTCCTCGTTCGGCATATTCTATTGTTCATTGATTTTGATTCATGAAAGACCATGTTGAATCATTACTCTCATTTTAGCACGACAAAAAAGCCTTCTCCTCCTCGTTGCAGGTTGATTATAAGAGGCTGCCTTGGATTGACAACTTGTTTGAATTCGTCAAGATTTCTAATCCGGTAACGGTTGGCTGAGACAATAATGTCACCCGTGCGTAAGCCACTATTCCATGCAGAAGAACTCGGTTCGATTTTTTCAATCAGAACACCTTCAACTTGGTCCTTGGGGGTTGCTGTCAATGAGGCACCTTGCAAAGTGGGGTGTAATTCTTTTCCCGCAATTTCAGGGCGTTTGGGTTTTCCTATAACCGCTTGTATGGTTTTACGGTCTTCGCCACGCAGAATGTCAATATTGGCGGTATCACCCACTTGCAAAAGGCCAATTTGCGTGCGAATCTGGCTGCTGCCGTTTTTAATTTCTTGACCATTAATGGCAAGCACAATATCTCCGGGTTCCATACCTGATTTTTCAGCGGCCGACCCTGCGTCAACGCGGCTGATAACTGCGCCATGCTGACTCTTCAGGTCAAATGCTTTTATCAATTCAGGTGTCAGATCCTGCGTGGTGATACCGAGTAATCCGCGTCGTACTTCGCCATGTTGAACCAATGATTCCATTAAACGTATTGCCATATTTGATGGTATGGCAAAGCCAATGCCAACGTTTCCACCATTTGGTGCCAGGATGGCGGTGTTCATGCCGACGAATTCGCCACGTAAATTGACCAATGCTCCTCCAGAGTTACCAGGGTTAATTGATGCGTCTGTTTGGATAAAGTCTTCATAGCCCTCAATGCCTAATCCAGAGCGACCTAAGGCACTAACAATGCCAGAGGTCACAGTTTGCCCAAGTCCAAACGGATTGCCAATGGCAACTACGTAATCACCTACTTTAAGTTGGCTGGAATCAGCAACTTTTAGTGCGGTTAAATTATCGGCAGGAATTTGGATAACTGCAACATCTGCTTCTGGATCTGTGCCTAATAACTTAGCATTGAGTTGGCGGCCATCACTAAGAGTAACTGTAATTTTGTCCGCTTTGTCTATGACATGATTATTGGTTAGAATATAACCTCCGTCTTTGTCTATAATGACGCCAGAGCCAAGACTGTTTTTCTGTTGTTGTCGCTGATTTCTAGGGGTGTTAAAAAAACGGCGAAAAACCGGGTCGTTCATTAACGGGTTTTCCTGTATTTTTACATTGGTGGATGTAGAAATATTAACGACTGCAGGCATACTGTTTTCCAACATAGGCGCCAGTGAAGGCAGCGGTGTACCATCTGTTTGCAGAGGTATGGCTGCTGACAATCCTGTTTGGACTAAGCAGAGGCTAATAAACAAAAGAGTTTTGATGGTTTGGGTCATAGTTTTTCTTCCTGAATTGTTTAAATGACAGCATGGACAATGCAGATATGCTAAAAGTTTTCTAAAAATGTTCAAACATTAAATATTTTTGGTTTGCATTGTAATGGTATTAAGTTTTTTAAGGGTTGTGCACAATTTTTATGATTGATTTTTGCTAAAAGGGATGTCCGTGTTTGCAAGTTTTATTGATTCGAAGATCAGCTTCAGCATTAATATTTTCACTAACTTCATTAAGCGAGTTTAACTGATATGGCTGTAGATGCTCTCTCTGAAGAAGGTCGGATTATACGTCAATTGATTCCACTCGCGAATATGCCTGGTAAATGGTTTAACGCATTGTGTGAGCAATTGGTGGTTGAAGAGGCTGAAGATGGTAAGTTTTTATTTTATCGTGGTGATGCGAATACTGAATTGTTCTATTTGTTAAAAGGTTCGGTATCATTACAGGTTGATGATCTTAAAATTGAGACTATCACTGCAGGTAGCGATGCTGCCCGCTTTTCGCTGGCGCATCAAGTGCCACGAAAAGTGAATGTAATTGCCAAAGGTAATATTCGCTATTTGCGTTTGCGTCCTGAAATGATGAAGTTTGCACCTGATGCAAGTAAAGATGAGAGGGAAAGAGATATGACACAAATTCAGCTGACTGAAAGCGATGATTGGATGACAACCTTGTTAATGTCTCCTATTTTTAGGGCTCTTCCTCCAGCCAATTTGCAAAAAGTCATCATGGCATTGGAAGAAGTGAGCTACAAGGCTGGTGAGGTTATTATAGAGCAGGGCGAAGAGGGTGATTATTTCTACTTTGTCAAAAAAGGACAGTGTCAGATTACGCGCAAACCCCCAGCAGGGTCTAAAGAAATCAAATTGGCAACTTGCAATAATCAGGATGCTTTTGGTGAAGATGCGCTGATTTCTGGGTTGCCAAGAAACGCCGCTGTTAGTGCGATCACTGATGTTTCTCTGTTACGACTCAATAAAGATAAATTTATTAACCTGATAAAGCACCCGCTTTTAAAGCATATCAGTTACCATGACGCGGCAGAGTTACTGGCAAAAGGTGCCATGTTGATTGATGTCAGGGAGCCTGAAGAATACAATAAATACCATTTGCCACGTAGTGTAAATATTCCACTATTTTTATTGCGAATGCAGCTGCGTACTATGAATCGGCAGCAACTTTTGATTCTGGTTTGTAAAGATGGAGTAATTAGTGAAACGGCTGCGTTTATTTTAATACGGCATAAATTTAGCGCTTATGTTCTGTTGGGTGGAATCGATCAATTAGGGGCTGATCTGCTCAAGTCAACGGCAGTCGTGACTCAGGAAATGGTCATTGCTGATGTTGAGCCGCAGACTCAGGTTTTGTCAACAGTCGTTGAAAATGAAACTGGGTCGTTACTTACACATCTGCAACAAATGCAAGCCCAATATAAAATTTTACAGACAGAAAAAACAGCTTTGGAAGAAAAATGCGCTTCACTGACTAAGCATGTGAATATGCTGTTGGAGCAGTTGAAGGCGGTTAAAGGTAAAGCAGGATAAGTTTTGTAGCGGGAAATAAAACGGGGTTGCGTTTTTTATGGATAAGGCTTGTAAATACTCTGAATTCCACTCCTATTTAGCTGGATGGAATATATGGCTTAATAAAAATCTAAGTCATTGATTAATAAATATGTTTTCAAATAAGTCATTTGAAAACATATGCTATTCAAAGGCATTATGAATGTATGCTGCAATTGAATAAATCTTTTTGCAGTTTTGCAAAGCTAGTCAAATACTGATAAGACTAGCTTTAAAAAACAGATTATTTAATTTTGGCTTCTTTGTAGATAACATGTCTGCGAACAACGGGATCAAATTTTTTGATTTCCATTTTTTCAGGCATGGTTTTTTTGTTTTTAGTGGTGGTATAGAAATGGCCTGTACCTTCACTTGAAACCAGTTTGATTTTGTCACGCATATTTTATCTCCTTAAACTTGTTCGCCGCGGTTGCGGATGTCGAGAAGAACGGCGTCAATGCCATTTTTGTCGATAATACGCATACCTTTGGATGAAACCCTTAAGCGAATCCAACGATTTTCGCTTTCTACCCAAAATCTGTGATGATGCAGATTGGGTATAAAACGTCTTTTGGTTTTATTTTGGGCGTGTGATACGTTATGCCCGCTAATCGGGCGCTTACCTGTTACTTGGCATACTCTGGACATGACTACCTCAATGCGAGCTTTTATTTCAAATTAGCCAAACTTTATACCAAAAATTCTTTTTAAGGTAAACCACCCATTGAAAAAATAAATTTGATAGAATCTATAATTTACTTTGAATACTCATTAATACAGGCGCTTAATGGCAATTAAACTTGGTATGGTTATGGACCCAATAGGGCAGATTAACATTAAAAAAGACACCAGTTTCGCAATGCTGTTGGAGGCACAAGCGCGAGGTTGGGAGTTGCATTATATGGAAATGGGGGATTTGTTCTTACAAAATGGACATGCGTATGCTCGAACACGAATATTGAAAGTGCAGCGCAATGCTGAAAAATGGCATGAGTTTATCAGTGAACAGGAAATCGCATTATCAGATTTGAATGCTATTATTATGCGTAAAGATCCACCCTGTAATCAGGACTATATCTATGCCACTTATATTTTGGAACAAGCTGAATCTCAAGGCGTTTACGTGGTCAACAAACCACAATCCTTGCGCGATGCCAATGAAAAAATGTTTACGGCATGGTTTCCACAATGTTGTATTGATACACTGGTGGCTCGTGAACCGAGTAGAGTTCGAGCATTTTTGCAGAAACACAAAGAAATTATCCTTAAACCTCTGGATGGTATGGGAGGGGCTTCAATTTTTCTAGTACGTGAAAATGATCCAAATTTAAGTGTTATCTTAGAGACAATGACAGAACACGGTCAGCGATTTATTATGGCGCAAAAATATTTGCCCGATATAAAATACGGTGACAAGCGGATTTTAATGATAAACGGTTTACCTGTGCCTTATTGTTTGGCCCGAATTCCAGCTGATGGTGAAAGTCGTGGAAACTTGGCCGCTGGTGGTCATGGTGAAGGTCGGGAGCTCAGCGCAAGAGATCGCTGGATTGCTGAGCAGGTTGGTCCTGTGCTAAGAGAAAAAGGCTTGGTTTTTGTGGGTATTGATGTCATTGGTGATTATCTTACCGAAATTAATGTGACTAGCCCAACTTGTGTGCAGGAACTTGACAAACAATTTGGTATCAACATTAGTGCCCAGTTAATGGATCATATTGAGATACAACTAAAAGCATAATGGAAAACCAAGCACCAAAACTTAAAAGTTTTTCTTTGTCTAGCGGTGACACGTTATTGTTGGCAGTTTTTCTGGCTGCCTTGATTCATGCCCTAATTTTGCTAGGTGTTGGCTTTAATGGTGTCTCTTTACCAGAACCTAATAAGGTCAGTAAATCGGTTCAGGTAACCCTAACGCAACTACCCGCAAAGACGCCTCCAAAGCATGCGAAAAGTATGGCGGCTGAAAATCAGCAGGGTGGCGGGGACAAGAATAGTACCCAGGAGATGATTAAAGAAAGTTTGCCTGGATCAGCTGCTGATGCTGAAGCTATAGCAGAAATAGCTGAGCAGGAAAACAAGCCTGAACCACAAAAAACAGTACAGAAAAAAGTGCTCACCCGGCCAGAGTCTGCAACAAAATTGTCTATACCGCTACCCGAGGATGAAACTGCTGAAGCCAAAGAGGTTGCCCCAAAATTGTCCGCTGCAGATTTGCAACAGCAAATTGCACAATTAGGTGAACGCATCCGTGATAGCCAGCAAAGTTCTGAAAATAGCAAAATCAAGTTTGTAAGCGCAATTAGTGCCCATAAATATTTGGCTTCTCAATATGTAAAAGACTGGGAAGATAAAGTTGAACGGACTGGTAATCTGAATTATCCTGATTTTGCACGAAATATTGGTGATTCACAAACTTTGACTATGGATGTAGGTATTAACCCTGATGGCAGTATATACAGTATGCGTATCGTTAAGTCTTCCGGTAATCCTGCATTGGATGAGTCTGCAAAGCGAATTGTGAAAATGAGTGCGCCTTTTGCAGCCTTACCTGCTGATTTGTTAAAAGAAGTTAATGTTTTGGTTATTACTCGTGTCTGGAAGTTTTCTGATGAAACAGGCATGACTACCCGGTAAAATGATAGGTATAAAATGAATCCAATAACTTACCTTAATAATCAGTTTCTGATTGCCATGCCCGGCTTGGCAGATCCGCATTTTTTTCATACAGTGACTTATCTATGTCAGCATAATCAGGATGGTGCTTTGGGAATTGTTATCAATCGCCCTACTGAAATGAAACTATCTGATATTTTTCAGCAAATGGGTATCAAAACAGAATTGCCCAAAGTGCTAAATACTCGGGTTTTTGCAGGGGGACCGGTTCAACAAGAACGTGGTTTTGTTATCCATAGTCCTTGCGAACAGCAATGGGATTCCAGTATCTCCACGGCTGAAAATATTACATTGACCAGTTCCAGAGATGTGCTGGAAGCAATTGCCGAAGGTCGTGGTCCTAATCAGTATTTGATTGCATTGGGTTATGCAGGTTGGGGTAGTGGTCAGTTGGAAAAAGAAATTATTGAAAATGCCTGGCTCAATACCCCGTGTGGTGAGGCTATTCTGTATGAAACACCCATAAACCAACGTTGGAATGCTGCTGCGGAGCAGTTGGGTATAGATATTAATCGTTTAACCACGCCAGCTGGACATGGTTAAGATCGACCCCTTAGCCAGTAAATTCAGCAACACTGCTTATCTTGGTTTTGATTTTGGACAAAAAAAAATTGGGGTTGCAGTGGGCTATATGGATACCGCTATTGCCAGTCCCTTGCAAACAATTCGTTCTATTGGTTACTCTCCTGATTGGTCATTAATTACTAATTTGATTAGCGAATGGCAGCCTGTCGGCCTAGTAGTAGGGATATCTAAACAGTCAGATGGTAGTGATAATATCATTACACCTAAAATGGAAAAATTCTGTCGGCAGTTACAGGGGCGCTATGGTTTACCCGTTCATCAGGTTGATGAGTCGCTGACTACCTTTTCGGCCAAACAGTTGTTATTTGATGATCTTAAACTGAGTGCTGGTAAACTATGGGCTGTGCAAGATCAAGTTGCTGCGCAATTGATCCTGCAAAGTTGGTTTAATCAAAATTCATAATTACCATGCAGACACAAACTCTGGACATCAATACTTTATTGGATACTCTGGAAGCCGCTATTCGTATACAAATTGAGCAGCGCAAACTCCACAACCCTTTACTCATTGGCATACATTCCGGGGGCGCTTGGATTGCTGAAACTATGCATAAGCGCTTGAGCATAAAAGATAACTTGGGTTTACTGGATATTTCCTTTTATCGTGATGATTTCTCACAAATCGGAATGAATCCTAAGGTTAAGCGTAGTCAGTTGCCAACACATATGGAAGGTAGAGATATTATTCTGATCGACGATGTGTTCTATACTGGGCGCACCATACGCGCGGCGTTGAATGAGATTTTTGATTATGGACGCCCTAATCAAGTGGTGTTGGCGGTGTTAATAGAACGTGATGGTCGACAAATTCCAATACAACCCGATTGTGTAGGTATGGTGATGACTTTACCGCGGGGGCAGAGAATAAAACTCACCGGACCCGATCCATTAGGTATATATATTCAGACTTTGACTAGTAGTGCAGCTTGATGATGAACAGGCATTTGCAACTGACTGAACAAGGCAAACTCAAACATTTCTTAACCATCGAAGGGTTGAGTAAACAATTATTGACCGAAATTCTGGATACCGCCGAATCATTTGCAGGTATGTCAGAACATCAGGTCAAAAAAGTACCGCTCCTGCGTGGTAAAACTATCATCAATCTATTCTTCGAAAATAGCACCCGTACTCGTACTACTTTTGAATTAGCGGCAACGCGTTTATCTGCAGATGTATTGAATATGAATATAGCTACTTCCGCTACATCAAAAGGGGAAAGTCTGCTAGATACTATTCGTAATCTTGAAGCCATGCATGTAGACATGTTTGTTGTCAGGCATGCACTTAGCGGAGCCGCGCATTTTATCGCACAGCATACTGCACCTCATATTGCTGTCATCAATGCCGGTGATGGGCAGCATGCACATCCTACGCAGGCCATGTTGGATATGTTTACCATACGCCAGCATAAGAAAAACTTTGCGGGCCTTAAGGTGGCTATAGTGGGTGATATTTTGCATTCCCGAGTGGCACGTTCGCAAATTCAGGCGCTTAATACTTTGGGTGTGGCAGAAGTGCGCGTTATTGCACCTAAAACCTTGTTACCCGCTCAAGTAAAAAGTATGGGCGTAATAGATTTGCATGATATGGCCGAAGGCTTGGCAGATATAGATGTAATTATTATGTTAAGACTACAGAAAGAGCGTATGAATTCGGCATTTTTACCTAGTGAAAGTGAATATTTTCGTTGTTTTGGTCTTAGTGAAGACAAATTGAAATATGCAAAACCCGATGTCATAGTGATGCATCCAGGACCTATCAACCGAGGTGTTGAAATCGCTTCCGGCGTTGCGGATGGCCCTCATTCGGTTATTCTGCAACAAGTGACCAATGGGGTTGCAGTGCGTATGGCTATTATGTCTATGACCATGTCTGGTCACGGAAGTGCAGTATGACAACCATTCTTATTCGTAATGGCCGGATTATTGATCCTGCCAATCAAGTTGATGGCATCGGCTCAATATGTATTGCAGAGGGTAAGATTGTCGCTGTGATGAGAGAGCCAGTCGATTTTCAAGCAGATTTAGTCATTGATGCGACTGATCAATGTGTGTGTCCCGGTTTTATTGATTTAAGTGCACGTTTACGCGAACCTGGGCATAGTCACAAAGGTAGTATTTTAACTGAAACCAGAGCGGCAGCCAGTGCAGGTGTAACCAGTTTGTGTCTGCCACCAGATACTAAACCGACTATTGATACCCCTGCAGTGGTCGAATTTATTAAAGATAAGGCCGAAAAAGCCGATTATACGCAGATATATACGATTGGTGCCCTAACTCAACGTTTGGCAGGCACTGAACTTAGTGCTATGTTTGCACTCAAACAAGCGGGTTGTATTGCGGTAAGTAATGCGAGTGAACCGCTTGCCAATCTATTGATTTTGCGCCGAGCTATGGAGTATGCTGGAAGTCATAATCTGCTGTTAATGTATCGCGCTAACGAGCCGTCTTTGAGTGGTAAAGGCTGTGCTCATGAAGGGGCTGTTGCCAGCCGTTTTGGTTTGCCCGGTATTCCCGAGGCTGCTGAATCCATCGCCTTGGCGCAATGTTTGGAATTAGCCGAATTGACGGGGTGTCGGGTGCATTTCAGTCAAGTGAGTTGTAAACAATCGGTAATAAAAATTCAGCAGGCGAAAAAATATGGGCTGAATATTACCGCTGATATCGCTATCCACCAATTACATTTAACTGAAAACGACATGATCCCCTTTGATAGTGCTTATCATGTTATACCGCCACTCAGAAGTGATATAGATCTTAAGTATTTACGTGAAGGATTGGCTAATGGTACTTTGGATGCTATCAGTTCTGATCATCAACCGCATGATTTAGACGCTAAATTGGGTGCTTTTCCAGAAACGGAGCCAGGAGTAGCTGCGTTGGAAACTTTGTTACCATTACTTTTAGCCTTAACCGAAGATCCTGGTATTAATTTGTCTCAAGCCATCGCCGCATTAACCCAAAATCCAGCAGCGATTTTAGGTTTAGAAGCAGGGGCGTTAACGCCTGGTTTTCCGGCCGATGTATGCGTGTTTGATCCACAAGCTAGCTGGAAAGTTGATGAAAAAAATTGGAAAAGTGCGGGTCGAAATACACCTTACTGGGGTAGAACCCTGCGAGGTCGAGTGACTCATACGTTACAGGCTGGACGCCTAATATACACATTAAGCGAATCTGCATGAGTTTATTTGAACTGTTAGCTCAATTAATCCTGATTTATTAACATTAGTCTAAAAGCTAGAGTAGGTAGTATGGCCCATCTGAAAAATCGGCGTGGCACAGGAAGTGCCAGTATTATTGATGATCTTAAAGGTGATCAATCTTGGCGTATTTTTCGTATTATTAGTGAATTTACAGAAGGATTTGATGAGCTTTCTGAATTGCATGATGCCATTTGTTTTTTTGGATCTGCACGATTGGACGATAAACATCCGTATTACCAAAAAACGGTGGCGTTAGCTGAGTTACTTAGTGAGCATGGCTTTGCTATTATTAGTGGTGGTGGGCCGGGCATTATGGAGGCAGCCAATAAAGGTGCTCATGCTCAGAATCAGGTTTCGGTTGGTTTGAATATAGAATTGCCTATGGAGCAAAAGTCCAATCCCTATCAAACTGTCTCACTCAACTTTCGTTATTTTTTTGTGCGCAAAGTGATGTTTGTTCGTTATTCAATGGGTTATGTGTGTATGCCGGGTGGATTTGGTACCCTGGATGAATTTTTCGAAGCATTGACTTTGATGCAGACGCACAAAATTTATCCAATTCCGCTGGTACTATTTGGAAGCGACTTTTGGGGTGGTTTGATCGATTGGCTCAAAACCAAACTGGTCGACTATGGCACTATCGCACAAGAAGAAATGGATTTAATTACTATTACTGATGATCCACAGCAAGTCTTGGAGATTATGACCAGACATCGTATATGGAAGAATCGTCAACGAGGAAGAGGCTAGTTAGGTGTCACGATACCTGTAAATAATGTAAAAATGTTGACATTATAAAACGCTAAGGCTTTCAGTCATGTTGGGTTCACTCTCTACCAACCATTTTTGCATGCTAGGGTAAGGTGTTAATCCGTTGGTTTTAGCCTGAATGTTATCGAACGTTAAGCCTAACCATTGCAATATTGGCACACCAATGTAGGTGCCTCTGCTGAAATTATCAATCAGAGACTGGCCACCGCCTTTATACTCGCTATGAAACAGTACCGATAAATCAATCCCTAGATAGACTGCAGCAGCGTAAGACCAGCCAATTGCCGCCATTTCCTCAGCAGCGCGTTTGCCAGCGGTGATATGAGTTTTCTGACGTAGGGAGGGTGGCTTCACCGCTAAATGGCCTGCCTCATGTAATATGTCACTGGGATAGCTCAGTTGTTGGGTATCTATCAAAATGCCCCCATGATAAATAAGCACACCCGGCACAAAACTCTGTTCTGTGATGTGTCCATAGTTTGCTGCCAAGCCTATTGTATGTAAGAAATTAACGATTGAGATAGTGATCGGATTGGGTTCAGCATAAATCGGCATTTGCTATTCCTTGGTATTGCATACACATTAATTAATAATATCGCATATTCTTCACTGGGTTAAAGTCGTCATTTTGCGCTAAAACGTGTAATTGTTTTGCTTACTTTGGTTAAAGTTTTAAAATGCGCAACTATTTTTGCTAAACTCAGTCTATGTTGACTTCAAACTCACGGAATACAGGATAATCATGACTGCAAAGAGTCTAAGCCCGTCACAAACAGCATTAAATCAATTAAGTACATTTATCAATACCCGTATCATCGGGCAAGAAATATTAGTCGAGCGCATGTTGATTGCATTGCTGGCTGATGGACATTTACTGGTAGAAGGCGCACCGGGTTTGGCAAAAACGCGTGCCATTAATGTATTAAGCCAAAGTATAGAGGCTGATTTTCATCGCGTACAGTTTACGCCTGATTTATTGCCTTCTGATCTGACCGGTACTGAAATTTATCGGCCACAACAAGGCAGTTTCGATTTTCAGAAAGGTCCGCTATTTCACAATCTTATTCTGGCCGACGAAATAAATCGCGCACCAGCCAAAGTGCAGGCGGCTTTGCTGGAAGCGATGGCAGAGAGACAGATTACAGTCGGTAAAGCGACTTATTTATTACCTAAGCTGTTCATGGTAATGGCGACCCAAAATCCGATTGAGCAGGAAGGAACCTATCCTTTGCCAGAAGCGCAATTGGATCGATTTTTGTTACATGTCAAAATTGACTATCCAGGTGCTGAACATGAACGTGCAATATTGCATCTTGCCCGTGCCGAAGCGATGGGTAATCAACAGTCTGTCAGTGTAGGGGATCATAAAATTAGTCTTGACACTGTTTTCACTGCTCGTCAGGAAGTTTTGAATATTCACATGGCGGAAAGTTTGGAACAATATCTGTTGCAAATTGTCTTGGCTACACGGAATCCAGAAGTTTACGGACAAGATTTGGCCAACTGGATTGAATATGGTGCTAGTCCGCGTGCCAGTATTGCCTTAGATCGCTGCGCACGTGCCAAAGCTTGGCTGATAGGGCGTGATTTTGTAGATCCTTCAGATATACAGGATATCGCTTATGATGTGTTACGGCACAGATTGATTTTATCGTACGAAGCTGAGGCTGAAGGCATTACTAGTGATCATGTCATCAAACAATTAATTACTCGTATTGCCGTACCCTAACTGATGCTTAGTTTTACTGTGTCCGAAAGTTCCCTTACCTATTACTGAGACGGTTATAAGCAATGAACACGCATGTCTTACCTGGTAGTGAACGGGTTGAAGTGACTTTAAGAAATTTGATTGATCTTTCCAAGCTAGCCGCTGCGCTGGATTTACAACAGGTGAAAATTCGTGCGGTGCAAAGCGGTAATTATGTTTCTCATCTAAAAGGACGGGGAATGGCTTTTGATGAGACACGTTTATATCAACCAGGGGACGATGTGCGTCGCATTGATTGGCGAGTGACGGCACGCACCGACAAACCGCATTGCAAAGTGTTCAAGGAGGAACGCGAAAGACCTGTGTTTATTTCTGTTGATTACCGCGCTGCCATGATGTTTGCTACACGCGGCGTTTTTAAGTCGGTACAAGCGGCAAGATTCGCAGGGCTTTTAGCTTGGTCTGCACTGCGGCGCGGTGATCGGATTGGTGGGCAGATATTTAGTGAGGCTGGGTGTCTGGAATTAAAACCACAGACGGGTAAAGCGGCGTTACTACATTTTTTTAATGCCTTAGTCAAACCTGTTTATAACGGGCAGGCTGTCAATGGTCTGGATCATGTATTAAGTCGTTTGCAGCATCATGCTCATCCAGGCAGTCAAGTTTTTATTCTAAGTGATTTTCGCGGAATGAATATTGCTGCAGAACGTCATCTGGTTGATCTGGGTCGACATTGTGATGTGGTTTTGGTACAGATTGTTGATCCGTTGGAAACTCAATTACCCGTAAAAGGTCGTCATCGTTTTACTGATAGTTTGCGTGACATTCTGGTTGATAGTGGCGATAAAAAATTGCTGCAAGATTATCAAACACGATTTCAAAACAGGCAGCAGCATTTGCAACAACTTTGCCGTAAAACAGGGCTGAGTTGGCTCAGCTGTACCACTACTCTGCAAGCGATGGATGTTGTCATGCTCTTGCAGGGTAAATATTTTGCTAATTCCATGGCTTAAGGCGTGCTATTGCGAAATCATAACCATTATTGTTGTTAACTGAATTTATGGAACAATTGCCGTTAAAAGACATTCATTTTCCTGAAGCCGTGAGTATTTGGCCTCTTGCGCCGGGTTGGTATATGCTTGCTGTTTTAATATTGTTGTGCTGTTTCGGTGTTGTCTATTTATATAAGCGATTGAAAAGTAAAACAGTATTAAAAGTAGCTGCTAAAGTGTTGGTGACTATCAGAGCAGATGAAAATCTGGATAACTTACAAACTCTGGGAGCATTATCTACTTGGTTGCGGCGGGTTGCTATTAGTAATGCTCCCAGAAGCGATGTGGCTAGTTTGAGTGGATCAGACTGGTTAAGCTATCTGGATACTCACTTGCATGATGCGCCATTTAGTAAAGGGATTGGTCGCTGTCTGGCAGAGAGTCAATACCAGCGTTCTGCACCAGAAGATCTGGATTTAGATGCTTTGTTTAAGCTTTGTGAGCGTTGGCTTAAGTGCCAAAAGCCGAGTAAACCGCAGATTAATAATATCAGTCAAGAATTAAGGACAAAATAGTGTTGCATTTATATTGGCCCTGGTTGTTATTGTTATTACCTTTACCTGTTTTACTGCGTTTATTACTACCCGCTGAGCCTCAAGTAGAACAAGCGGCTTTGAAAGTTCCGTTTCTAGACGACTTTGCTGGTGGTCAGACTCAATTTCTGAGTTCCAATAAACCCTGGTGTTTATGGGTAGCCTATATAGCCTGGTTTTGTCTGGTGCTAGCGATTACACGTCCACAATGGCTGGGGGAGCCTATTGAGCTTTCCGTTAGCGGTCGAGATTTGATGTTGGCAGTAGATGTTTCCAAAAGTATGGAGGCTACCGATTTTAAAATCAAAAATGAAAATGTTGATCGCCTCACCGCAATTCAGTTTGTAGCAGGGCAATTTATTGAACGCCGAGTGGGTGACCGATTAGGACTAATTTTGTTTGGTACTCGGGCCTATTTACACGTGCCTTTAACATTTGATCGTAAAACCGTAAGGACTTTATTAAATGAAGCATTTATAGGGATTACTGAAGATGAGCCGCAAACCTCTATAGGCGATGCAATTGGTTTAGCCATCAAGCGCCTGCAAAATGAAAAAGTCGATAGCCGCGTACTAATTTTACTCACTGACGGCGCAAATACAGCAGGCGAACTGACACCGCTCAAGGCAGCAGAATTAGCTGCAAAACAACAGCTTAAAATTTATACCATCGGTATAGGTGCAGATGAAATGATGGTACGTAGTTTATTTGGTATGCGTAAGGTAAATCCATCAGCAGATTTGGACGAGAAAACTTTGACTGCTATTGCTGATATGACCGGAGGACATTATTTTCGAGCCCGCAACAGTGAAGAGTTAGAGAAAATTTATGGACTGCTCGATCAACTAGAGCCTGTAGAAAAAGACAAACAATATTTTCGACCCAAGAGCGAGCTTTACTATTGGCCTCTAGCAGTGGCGGTGTTGTTGACGGTTGGTTTGGCGACATATCGATTGAGGTTCTCATGAATTTTGCAGAGTTTCATTTTTTGCGTCCCTGGTGGTTACTGGCTATGGTGCCGATGGGGTTGTTATTTTGGTTATTGATTAAACACAAACTAAGCCGTGGAAATTGGAGTGAAGTTTGCGATGCGGAATTGTTGCCCTTTATATTAACAGAACAGCCGTTGTTGAAGAGTAGTCATCGTTTTTGGGTTGCTGGAATAGTGGGCGTGCTTAGTATTTTGGCTTTGGCTGGCCCCACCTGGCAACGTATTCCGAGTCCGGCTTTTCGTAATCAATCGGCCTTAGTGATTGCTTTGGATTTATCCGCGACTATGGATGCTACCGATATAAAGCCCAGTCGCATTAGCAAAGCCCGCTATAAAATTGCCGATTTGCTAAAACAGCGCAAAGATGGGCAAACAGCACTCATGGTTTATGCGGGAGATGCATTTACAGTCACACCACTAACGACAGACACCTCAACCATATCCAGTCAACTAGAAGCATTAACTACTGATATTATGCCCAGCCCAGGTAGTAATACAGAAGTTGCCGTACATAAAGCAGCAGAATTATTGCAACAAGCAGGTGCTACACAAGGACATATTTTGTTAGTCACTGCAAGCGTCGATCCTAAAGCAGATGTTGATAAATGGCTAGGCGCTTATCAATTATCTGTTTTGGCAATAGGAACTGCAGATGGTGCGCCTATACAGCAACAGGGTGGTGGTTTTCTCAAAGATGCCAGTGGAAATATTGTGGTAGCCCGATTGGAGAGTAGCGTGCTGGCAAGTTTGGCTCAGCGTGGTCATGGTCTTTATCAGCTAGTAAGTGCCGGTGATGAAGATGTTGAAAAATTGCATAGTTTGTTTAATGTGTTACCGGCTGATAATAAAACTGCTGAAAGCTCACAATTATTACAGCAATGGGAGGAAACAGGCCCGTGGTTATTATTTTTGGTGTTACCGTGGGCGGCGTTGCGGTTTAGAAAGGGCGTATTATTCTGGCTAGGTTTATGTCTGTTACCCCTGCCACGGAACAGTCAGGCCTTGGATTGGCAAAGTTTGTGGCAAAACCCCAATCAACGTGCGCAGCAAGCGTTTGAGAAACAAGAGTATAAACAAGCTGCAGATCAATTCGATAACTCAGAGTGGCGTGCCGCAGCTCAATATAAGGCTGGAGAATATCAACAGGCTGCGGAAACCCTAAAAAATATACAAACGACAGATGGTTATTATAATCGCGGCAATGCACTGGCAAAGGCAGGTCAATTAGAAGAAGCCATTCAGGCCTATAATCAGGCTTTACAACATGCGCCTGATCATCAGGATGCCCAATATAATAAGGATCTGGTTGAAAAGCAGTTGCAACAGCAACAAAAACAACAGAAACAGGATCAGCAGACATCTGATCAAAAAGATCAACAACAGAAACAGCAATCTGCTGAACAAAAACAATCCCAGCAAAGTGAAGCGAACCAGACAGACGCTGATCAAAAACAAGCTCAGCAGCAACAGTCTGAGCAAAAAGATAACCAGAAGCAAGAAAAACAGTCCTCTGGCGAAGATCAACAAGCTAATAAAGCAGATAAAAACGAGCAACAAGGTGATGATAAAAAAGCCGATAAAACCGATGCTAGTCAGGATTCCAAACCACACACCGCTCAAAGTGCGGATGAAATAGAAAAGGATGAAACTGCACGGGCAAACGAACAATTGTTGAAACGTATCCCTGATGAGCCAACAGGATTGTTAAAACGCAAGTTTAAGTATCTTTACAATCAGCACGATAAAGCTGCACATCCCCTTAAATGGTAACATTAATGCGATTATTGCAAATTCTGCTTATACCTTTATTACTAATAAGTCTGTCGGTACAGGCGGCAGATATACAGGTTTCTGTAGATCGCAATCCGATCTACCTGAACGACTCATTTCAGCTTATTTTTACGGCTAGTGAAGAACCAGACGGCAATCCAGATTTTTCGCCTTTACAGGAAAATTTTGAATATCTCGATCAGCAACACAGTAGTAATGTGTCTTGGGTTAACGGTCAAAGTAGCCGTAGTGAAAAGTGGGTAGTGAGTTTGCTGGCTAAGCAGGCGGGTGAATTGTTGATTCCTCCCATTTCTTTCGGTAGGGATCTGAGTAAGCCTTTACATCTTAATGTGACTGCCAACCAAAGTACCCCTCAAAGTAATGATGATATGTTTCTGGACGTGACGGCAACCCCAGACAAACCTTATGTACAATCTCAAGTGCTGTATACGTTACGCTTTTTTCGACGCTTGCAAATTATTCAAGCCAAACTTGAAGAGCCTCAACTTAAAGATGCGGTGGTCGAAAAACTGGGTGAAGATAGTACCTATACGACCCAAATCAATGGCGTCGATTATGCGGTTACAGAACGTAAATATGCGATTTTTCCGCAACAAAGTGGTTCCGTTACTATTGCGCCGCTAAATTTAAGTGCAGAAGTGGTTTCCTCTCATCGTCCGCAATTTAATGGGTTTTTTAATCAGCAAACCAGTGAAACACGCCGTATTGTTTCAAAAGCGATCACTTTAAATGTTCAACCAGTACCTGAAAGTTTTAAACCTGCAGCTTGGTTAAGTGCAGAATCTCTAGAGATTAGTGATGACTGGTCTGCACAAACCTTACAGACTAAAGTGGGTGAACCTTTAACCAGAACCCTGAAGTTGGTCGCAAAAGGCTCCACTGTGGGTCAATTGCCAGAATTATTGGCAGCAACACCTATTGATGGATTGAAAAGCTATCCCGATCAGCCGGTTTTAAAAGAAGATAAGCAAAGTGATGGTTTGACAGCAATACGTGAAGAAAAAATTGCATTTATTCCCTCAAAGCCGGGAGATTTTGCATTACCCCCTATCGAAATTAGCTGGTTTAATACTAAAACCCAGCAAATCGAAACTGCCCGCTTGCCGGCAGTGACTATAAAAGCAGTCGCTAATGCTGAGTTAGCAAATCAAACCATGCCTACTCCGAGTGTCAGTCAGTCAGTGCCGAATCAAATCAATAGCATACAAGCTGCAGATGTTGATGATGTTCGTATTTGGCAAGCTGTCTCTGCATTATTAGCTTTAGGTTGGTTATTAACGGTCATTTTATTTTTTTATCGCCACGAACGCTCTTTATCTGTACCCGAAAAAAAAATCAGGCAAGCAGCGCCACAAACCATTAGTGACGCAGACCTCAAATCAGCTTGTCTTGAAAACGATCCGCAGTTAGCGAAGCAGGTTTTGCTACAGTGGGGCAAAACGGAATTTTCTGCAGATAGTTTAGCGGAAATTGCCAAGTATTGTCCTACACCCTTAGCGGCTGAAATTGAAGGCTTAAATCAATACCTTTATTCAGAACAGACATCAATTTGGCAGGGAAAGTTATTATGGGAAACTTTTAATGCAAGGGTTAAACCACAAGGTAAACCACCAGAGCAAGATACTGGTTTGGAGCCGCTTTATAAGTTATAAGCAAGTTGGCTAGCCATTCAGTTTTTGCTAGCGGAAATGGCTCCGTGGATACTTCTATTTTGGCTTGATGCCAGCTTCCATGCTGGCAACACCTGTTGTGATTGATGCCCTTCCTTAAGCCAGCAACTATAACAACTAGTGTGAGATGATGACTACCGGGAGCTTCGAAAAACCACCCTTCGACAAGCTCAGGGCGAACGGTGGTATATATATCAATAGCCTACCGTTCGTGCTGAGCCTGTCGAAGCACAAAAGCCAGGTTTTTCGAAGTTCCCTACCATTTCAGATTAAGAGAAACTCACCGGTTTGTCACGATATTGATCTAATTTCCCCAAAGCTTCAGCAACGGGCTTGTAGGTAATATACCCTTGATAGGTATTTAGCGCTTTGGCAAAGCCAGGGTCTGTGTTTAATGCTGTTAAGCCGTGATCAGCGAGTTTTAATATATAGGGTAAGGTTGCTGAGGTTAGTGCCTGAGTTGAGGTACGCGGAAAAGCTCCTGGCATATTACTTACACAATAATGAATAACGCCATGTTCGGTATACACGGGATTGTCGTGGCTGGTGGCATGGGCTGTTTCAATGCAGCCACCTTGATCAATACTAACATCAACCAGAACACTCCCTGGTTGCATGCTTTTTACCATTTCCGAACTAATCAAATGAGATGCACGAGCACCGTGCACCAAAACGGCTCCGACGAGTAAATCGGTGTCGGGTAATTGTTCGGCAATGCTGGTAGATGAGGAAATAATAAATTTAATGTCTGCAGAAATTTCTCGATGCAGGTGAGAGGCATTTTCTGCAAAGAGTCCTGCGACAGTCACGTTAGCACCTAGTCCAATTGCAGTTTTAGCTGCATGAAATCCCACTACACCATCGCCAATGATTAAAACTTTGCCGTATTTTTTGCCAAGCACAGAGCCAAGCATAATGCCTTTGCCGCCATTATGTGCCGCCAGATAATAACTGCCCATTTGTACAGCCATATTTCCTGCTACAGCACTCATGGGTGCCAGCAATGGCAGCCTACCATTCTCATCTTCTAATGTTTCATAGGCGATAGCGCCGGTTTTTCCAGCTAGTAAAGCAGTCGTTAATTCGGGTGCAACGCCCGCAAGATGAAAATAAGTAAAAACTAGCTGATTTTTCAGATTTTTATATTCTTCATTAATCGGTTCTTTAACTTTGATAATTAATTCTTGATTCCATGCTTCATCGCTAGTGACGAGCAGTGCGCCAGCCTGACGGTATATCTCATCACTGAAGCCTGATCCTATGCCTGCACCCTGTTCAACATGGACTAGATGTCCATTTTCAGTCAAAGTCTTAACGCCTTCCGGAGTTAAACCCACTCGGTTTTCTTTGATTTTTAGTTCCTTTATCAAGCCTATTTTCATAATGACATTCTCCAAATAGTTAAAAAGTATAATCTGGCTTAAAAGGGGTTACGCTAAGTCTAACGTTATTTTGCAAAGTTTCTAAGTGATTTAATTGAAAAAATGACTACAAATTCGCCATATATGATAAAAACGCAAATTATGCGTAGCTAATTTGATTTGATCTGCCAAAAACGAGTTTAACAGTTAATTTTGTAATCTAAACAGAGTATTTATTGTTGATGCTGCTTTTTTTGTAGTCAAGTACATTAAGAATTATTTTTGTATTGATCGTGATAACAATTCACCAATAAAATATTTTAGGTAGGAAGGTAAATATAAATGTTTTAGATAAGCAATTTTAGTCACCGAACGTGGAATAAGATGCGATAAATCCAAGGCTACCAGATCATTGTCATTGCTGGGTTCGTAAGAGGTGCCAGCAATAATACCGACTCCGAGCCCCAAGCGAACATAGGTTTTAATAATATCTGAATCAGCAGCAGATAAGGTAATATCCAATTCCTTACCGGCGTTTTTAAAGGCTTTTTCAATATTTGAGCGCCCAGTAAATCCTGGAGAATAAGTTAAGATGGGGAAAGAGGCGAGTCTTCCCAGCGTAATATCACCTTGGGCTAATGGGTGGTGACGTGGCACAACCGCAATATGCTGCCATTCATAGCAAGGTTTGACGATCAGTTTGTCATCTTCATCAAGTTTTTCTGTGCAGATGGCAATATCTGCCCTGTGATGATGTAACAGCTGGATTAAATCGTCTGGAGATGATTGCACCATGTAGATGGTGATACCCGGATATTTTTCCCGAAACTTTTGCACGGGTCCAGGCAACAAATATTTGGCTTGAGTATGGGTAGTGGCAATGTGTAAGGTGCCATTACGATTGTCACGGAAATCATCGGCAATGGCCTGAATATTTTTTTTAGCCTGATTTATATTGTCAACTTGCTCCATTACCCGGTCGCCCAGTGGCGTTAAACCCAATAATTTTTTACCGTGGCGCTCAAATATGGGGGACCCTAGTTCTTCTTCAAATAACTGCAATTGTCTGCTGGCTGCAGATTGTACAACATTCAGTTTTTCTGCTGCTTTCGACTGATTATAGTTAGTTTCTTGCAGAATGCGGAGTAATTCAAGTTGATTAAGATTCATATAGGTTGATATTTAAGCCTGTTTCTGTGGGCGATTGCCAATTTTCTGGGAAATATCGAGCATTGTGGTTATCATTGGGCTTAGTTAAACCAGTGGGCGTGCTTGATAGACACTGACACTTTGTCGCCTTTATTAAGGTTTAATTGTTTAAACCGCTCATTAGGCATCTCAGCAAATAAACTATGACTTCCGCCATTCAGCTGAGTATTCAATAATTCGATACGTATGGTCGATCCTAAATGTTGCCAATCTTTTAAGATAATTTCAGATGCAGTTGTATCTGGCGCTTTTTCTATATCGATATTATGCGGACGAATATGAGCAACTATACCTTTTGCTTTTTCGATGACAACGCCCGTACTTTCTAACCAGGCTGCATCATGTTGATCAATATGCAATATATTTGTTTGACCAATAAATTTTGAAACAAAAGCATTGCTGGGATAGTCGTAAATATCAGCAGGTGTGCCTTGTTGTTCAATGCGCCCTTGATTCAATACTACCACTTGACTAGCCACTTCCATTGCTTCTTCCTGATCATGAGTCACAAAAATACTCGTGACATGCAATTCCTGATGCAGATTTCGCAACCATTGGCGTAAATCCTTGCGAACACTGGCATCTAAAGCGCCAAAGGGTTCATCCAACAGTAACACACTCGGTTCAACGGCCAATGCACGTGCCAAAGCAATTCTTTGTCGTTGACCACCGGATAATTGATCTGGGAAACGTTCAGCCAGCCAGTCTAGCTGCACTAATTCTAAGAGCTTATGTACTTTTTTGGTTATTTCAGGTTCGCTGGGTCTTTCTTTGCGAGCTTTAACTCGCAAACCAAAGGCAACATTATCAAATACGGTCATGTGTCGGAATAAAGCATAATGTTGAAACACAAAGCCTATGCCTCTACGGCTAACATGTTGTTTGGTAACATCTTCGTCATTCAGTAGTACGCTACCTTGATCAGGCGATTCAAGTCCGGCAATGATGCGCAGCAAAGTGGTTTTTCCGCAACCGGATGGGCCTAATAAGGCAACCAGCTCCCCCGCCGGGATTTCCAATGTGACATCATTTACTGCCGCAAATTGGCCGAAATTCTTGCTGATATGGGATAAAAGAATGCTCATAGAAAAGTCTCTTACTAAAATAAAATTTGGACGATAAGCGAAAAGAATTAATCGCGTTTTTGCTTCCACTCCAGAAAGCTTTTTAATATCAGGGTTACAACGGCCAATCCCGCTAAAATAGAGGCACTAGCAAAGGCAGCAACTGCGTTGTAATCGTTGTAACTGACTTCGACATGCAATGGTAGAGTGTTGGTCAGACCGCGAATGTGACCAGAAACTACAGAAACAGCACCGAATTCGCCCATTGCTCTGGCATTACATAACAACACACCGTACAACAGGGCCCATTTGATATTAGGCAAGGTAATTTGGAAGAACATTTTCCAACTACTAGCGCCTAGTGATAGAGCTGCTTCTTCTTCTTCACTACCCATTTCCTGCATCAAGGGAATTAATTCACGGGCTACAAACGGAAAGGTAATAAATAAAGTTGCTAGAATAATACCGGGAGTGGCGAATATTATTTTAATATCGTGGGCAACTAACCAAGGGCCTAACCAGCCTTGCGCACCAAATAATAGAACAAAAATAAGTCCCGAAATAACAGGTGATACAGAAAAGGGTAAGTCTATTAGTGTGGTTAATAAGCTTTTACCACGAAATTCAAAGCGGGTAATTGTCCAGGCGGCGGCAACGCCAAAAATTGTATTTAAAGGCACGGTGGTTATGGCGACTAGTAAAGTCAGTTTTAAAGCCGCTATAGCATCTGGTTCAGCTAACGCGTGAAAATAGGCTTCTACACCTTTTGCAAAAGCTTGAAACAAAATTAAAACCAAAGGTACGCATAGAAATAGCGTAATAAAACCAATAGCAATAGTGATCAGCCCCCAGCGCACCCAAGATGGGTCTCGTAAGGCTTGACGATTGGCAACACCTGTTCTGTCACTAATGGTTAAACTTGTGGTATGCATGGTTTTCTCCGGTTAAATTTGTCCTGAACGGACACGCACCCAGCGTTGTAATAAGTTGATAACTAACAACAATATGAATGATATAACGAGCATGGTGAGCGCAATGGCTGTGGCTCCCGCATATTGATATTGTTCCAATTTGGTGACGATCAATAACGGTACAATTTCCGAAATATAAGGTAGATTTCCGGCAATAAATATGACCGAACCGTATTCTCCGACGCCTCGTGCGAAAGCGAGTGATACGCCAGTGATTAGGGCCGGAAAAATGTTGGGGAAAATAATTTTTCTAAATACTTGTCCACGGGTAGCGCCTAGACTGGAAGCTGCTTCCTCCATGGTATTATCAAATTCTTGTAAAACGGGCTCAATGGTACGAACTACAAACGGAATACCAATAAATATAAGAGCAACAACTATACCGAGCGGGGTATAGGCAACTTTTACACCGAAACTATCGATTAACCATTTTCCAAATAGACCTGTCGGTTGGTAAATGGTCGCCAGTACCACACCTGCAACTGCGGTTGGTAGGGCAAATGGCAGATCAATTAAGGCGTCCAAAATACGCTTACCTGTAAATGGATAGCGCACCATTACCCAGGCAATCACAAATCCAAAAATGCCAGCAATGGCGGCAGCAAGTAGAGAAGTCGTAAAACTGACTCGAAATGCAGCCAGTACCCGTTCGTTGGTAATAATGTTTAAATAATCATCCCAGCCTAATTGCAGGCTTTTAAAAACCAGAGTGCTTAGAGGAATCAGTACTACCAATCCTAAATAAAACAGGGTGAATGCAAGTGCAGGACGAAAACCCGGCATGATATGGCTTTGACTCATGAAATATCTCTAAACAGATGTGGTTGGAACGTTATGGCGTAGTCAAATAATAGGGAATCTTGTATAGCAGGTGAAATGATATATATTGAAATGGTTATCATTAAATTAGATTTGTATGTTAAATGTCTTGATTCGATATAAGCTGACACAAACGATCAAGGTTGTTCTTAATTGGTTTGCCAAAGTATGCTTTACTATTTTTTTTGTGTTAATTAGGTATAGATACCTAGTGAGAAAACTACTTTGCCAAATTGATTTTTTTAAAAAGCTGAATCGGGTTAGTCATTAAGTCGGATTTTAAAAATACATCTATTTCAGTCAGATATCAGTAAAATTATTATTGTTTTGTTCAAGATTTTAGTGGTTTTTCGGTTGTTTATTCTTGCTGTAGCTGCTGCATCCGCTTAGAATGACTAATTGTATTTAGCTTGCGAGGAATATCAATGTCAGATTCATTTTGGTTTAGAACCGGCGAAGCCACTGTCTTTTCAAGTGAAGGGCAGGGCACAGACGCCATGCCTGAAATTTTGCTGGGAGATGTCAAGGGGCCGGCTGGACATGCCTTTGCTAATCTCATGGGGCAAACCGCAGGACATACACGAATGTTTGCGATTCGTGCCTGTAATCAACAAGTTCGCCCAGCCACCATTATGGTACCGAAAGTTACGATTAAGTCTTCAGCTTATATCAATTTATTGGGTGGTCCAGTACAGTCCGCCGTTGCGGATGCAGTGATTGATAGTGTGTCCGAAGGCGTTATTCCACGATTACAAGCTAATGAATTGTGTATTATTGCCATGCTTTGGATTGATCCGTCATGCGCAACTAATCCAAATTTGGATCGTAAAGACTTGTATCGTACCAACTATGAGGCTATGAAGCTTGCTATTCATCGAGCGATGAATAATTTACCCACTATTGATGAGCTCATCGAAAATCGTTTTAAAATCACCCATGAAATGTATGACCCTGAAACAGGTGAGTCGCAATGGTAACAGGCCATTAATTGGCCGATACCAACGTATTACCTAACAGTTCATCATTGGGTTGAACTGTTAGGTTGAGGTTGGTGATGATTATTCAGTGATTTTTAACAACATTCCACCGTCAGCATCACATTTACTGATTCTGGCTTTTGCCCTGACTGAAACTCGTACAGTTTCATTTTTCAGATTTGCAGGTAGTTTTCCTTTAACCAGAAAAAAGGATTCCTTATCTTCAAAGCTAATTGCCACTGGTTCCTGACGAATACTAACATGAATATGGTTTGGGCCGTTGCTACCAGACACGGTAAACGAAAATTCGGATCCTGGGGATACGCTGGATAAATGCTCTGGTTTGTAGTGGCTAATTTTAGCTTTTATACAGGAAACATCATCGCTGCCACCACTACTGCCACCATGCCCACCGTGACTGGGTGCCGCTTGTGCCCAAAGCATATTACTAGCACATAGGCTGGAAAGAAATGCTAAAATTTTAATGATCTGCATGGGAATACTCCTTATTTTTGTTGTTTTTATCTGGGTGCTTATTGACAGTTGGCAAAAATAAAACCCTAAGTTTAGAAATAGTTAACTTGAAACAATAGTTGTCAGAACTATACTGATATTTTAACTTAAATAGTTTATTTGGAGTAATTTGATAATATTTAGTTTATGATTGTTTTGTGTATTGCTAGATAGTTTTTTAGTGTTTTGATTTATATGATTTTTATGGGTTTTGGTGATGTTTTATACCATTAAATGGATAAGGTTATATCTCCGTGATATTGCCAGTATAGAGACATTGCTGTAGAGTCATAATTAGAGGATAGTTTTATGTTACAACGTATTTTAGAAAATCATGTCGGGGACGATACCGATATAGCCTCTTCCAGACGCCGATTTATCAAGCATTTGGCTTGCGGAGCTTTGTTGACTATGGGTAGCCCTGCTATTGCTCATGCGGCAAAAGGACGTTTCCCTTCACATAAATCATTAGCCTTTGAACATACTCACACAGGCGATAAGTTGAAATTGACGTATTTTGAAAAAAATCGTTATATTAAAACTGCTTTGCACGAAATAAACCTTTTATTGCGTGATTATCGTACTGACGATATTTATCCTATTGATGTAAAGCTGCTTGATCAGTTGCATGATTTAAAATTAATGCTGGGAACGGGTAATCGGCCTTTTCATATTATTTCCGGTTATCGTTCGCCTTACACGAACGGTCGCATGCATGCAGAGAGCTCTGGGGTAGCAAACAATAGCTTACATATGCAGGGGCGGGCAATTGATATTCGTGTAGAAGGCATGGATAGTCGTCATATACGAAATGCGGCATTAGCCCTGCATCGTGGTGGGGTCGGTTATTATCGAGAATCGGATTTTGTGCATCTAGATACAGGTAACTTCAGATTTTGGTAACTCGGCGCAGACAGTAGATAAGCCTTAGCCATCAGTGGTTGTGGTTTTGCCCAATAATGGTTGATTAGCCGATTTATTTAGTGCGCTTTGCAATTGTGCATCGTAGCCATAAATATCTGGATAAAAACGTAATTTATTATCCTGTCCTGCAAATGCTGTGGTGTAGAAAAACAGCACCGGAATAGTATTTTTCAAACTGACTCTTTTCGTTTTAGGCCCTATCATTGCTTGTTGTATGCTTTGTTTGTCCCAACCTGATTGATTTTCGAGTACAAATTCGGCAAGCTTTTCGGCTTCAGCTACCCTTACACAACCATGACTCAGATCTCTGCGATCACGGGTAAACGCGCCGCGTCCAGGGGTGTCATGTAAATATACATCGGCCTGATTAGGGAAAATAAATTTAACTTTTCCAAGTGGATTTTTTTTGCCAGGGCGCTGTCTGGCCCGCACATAACCATGTTTTAGATGATGTACTACGTCCAATTCCTCGCCGTCATCTTCCTCATCAGCAATATTATTATCGACTAGTTCTATGTCTTGACTTGTTAGGTAGTCATTATTGGTTTGAATTTTGGGTACTATTTCTTTATCCATGATGCTGCGTGGAATATTCCAATAAGGCATGAATTCCAAATATTTCATTTCTTCCCATAGTACTGGAGTTTGATTGTCCTTGGCTTTGCCAACCACTACTTTCATGGTGAGAGGATTATCATCTTCAGCAGAATTAAAAGCCCATAGCTGAAAGGCCGGAATATTGACAATAATTTGCCGACCTTCAGGCTGTTTGGGTAACCAGCGTAACCGCTCCATGGCTAACTCAATCAAAGCAATTTTTTCTTTTGCCGTTTGGTTTAGCAGTGCCAGGGTTTGTTTGCCAATAAAACCATCCGAATTTAATCCTTGCTGTTTCTGTAATCGCATGACGGCGGCTTTTGATATATCATCGTACAGTGTGTCTGATGTATCTATGCCTTGTAACTCTTCTGCAGATAGTTGTCCCATTTCCAGTAAACGGCTGCGCATTTCAGGCAATTGAGGGTCCCGATCACCTGGATGCAAGGAAGTATGAAACTCTAAATTTACATGTGGTTTGGCTTCAGATTGTTGGCGATAGAAAGCCAGTGCTTGTTTTAATAGAGAGTACTGTTTTGTTTTGGGTGCCAGTGCTTGTGGTAAGGCATCTACATTATTCTGATCGATAGATGATTTAATTAAAGCTGGAGTATCCAATGTTGATTTAGTACTAAAGGCTTGAGGATAATTAAAACTGCGAGGATCTACTCTGCCTGAGTGCAGATCGTGTGCAAAGCGTAATAATGAGATAGATACGGCCAAATCGTAAGCGGCTATGGTTTGTGAGTCGATTTCTGATTGTATCGTTACGCTTTGCAGATAATGATGCAATTGTTCTGCATCATAATTGACAGGATTCAAACCTTCTGTATTTGCATTCATCAAAATTGTCAGAGCATCGTGAATATTTTTCTCTGAACGATCTTTGCCAAGCCAGATGGGCTGCATTGCATAAAAACGATACAGCTTAGTTAGATCATTGCTTTGATGTGAAAAGTCTGTTTGTTTTAGCAAAGGATGCTGATTACTGTTTAACAGTTTTATAAGTGCATGACTGGTGTTTGTATCGGTAGTGTCAGTGCTTGCCGGTAATGAAAAGAAATACATGCCCAGCATTATAGATAGCAAATAGGGTGCAGATTTCAGCATATGCCGAGAAACAGGTATTGATAATGTTGGCTTCATGATTGAGCAAATTGACTGGCAAATAAGATAATTATATCTACATAATGATAAATAAATTGCTCAGAGTCTAGCAAAATATCAGTTATCACAGGAATTCTTAATTGATTTCACACTTAAAAATATAATTGTGCTGATTTTAATTGTGTTGGTAAGGATAGTTGGCTGTTAATCTGCTTTATAAATCCTGTTGTCATAAAGCTGTTACTAAGTTGTTATTTTTTTGTAACATTGCTTGGTTATCCTATTTTAAGGATGGTCTTGGTTAGCTGTTTTTGGCTAACCAGATAATATGAATAAAATGAGCAATGCTGCAAAGATAAACTTAGGCAATCTAGTAAAGACTGCGATTTTTATCTAGCTATGTGTAGAATGCTAAAAAAACCAAAGGAATAAGGAAAATCCAGATCATAAAACCTAACGTCATTAAATGGCAAATGGGATTTTTGAAAACCCATCAAGGCATCGTTTTTTGCTGGCTCCAACCTGGTTGATTAGTATTAGGGCTTACATTGGTAAAAGGCCGTTTTTTCAAGGTACCTGTAATCTGATCGGCACTTCTTTGGTTTAGATACTCATTCTTCGAATATTCCAAAATCCTGTATGTTTATGAGGGTGCATGGCTTTGTCTAGCCACACTTCTTCAAATAATAGCATTCAGTGCGGTGTTTTTTACCGCGAGGTTTAGATCCTATTTTTAACGGCGCGTAACCGATAATAAATGTGTTGTTCCATGATGCTATTGATGGCAACCAGAGTGTTTGGTCACATAATGGGCTTATCGTTTATGAGGAGTTGACTGGGGTTTCTCGATAAACACAGGTCTGTCGGTACTCCTGGATAAAGCGTGGTGTTAAATAAGCTCTTTAGCGGGCATATTTTAGGAAAGATACATGGAGCAGGTTTTTTCAATTTTCATGATGTTGATCAAGGCAATAGAATTCGATGTATTATATATAGATTACAGTTAGCAAAATATTCCCTATATTAATGATTGCACTGTATTAACTTAATGCTGCCGTTTTAGTGACCAGAACATCTTGTTGCCACTGATTGAATAGATGGAACCGGTACAGGTGTTGTAAAGTCAATATTGTAAAATTTTTTTAAGCAGTACAATTTTCATAACAGCAAATAACCACCCAAAGTAATCGCTATTGAGATATACATGACGACTAAACAAACTATTTTAAAAAATCTGGGCATCGCTATTTTAACCAGCAGCTTGGTGGCTTGTAACAGTGCTGAAGAAAGTAAAGCCAAATATTCAAAAGAAGGAAAGGCTTATTTAGCTTCTGGCGATTACGAAAAAGCCGCTTTGGCTTTCAAGAATGTGCAGCAGATTGACCCCAAAGATTGGGAAAATCATTACCAAATAGGTGAGGTTTTAAGTAAGCAGGGTAAAATTGAGGCTGCTTTTAAAGAATATAGCATGGTGACAGCTCAGGACGATAATCATGTAATGGCAAAAGTTAGGGTTGGGCAGATTATGCTGTTAAACCGAAATGTTGAACAGGCAGAAAAGCTGGTTGACGATGCACTTGCCAAAGATCCAAATAATTTAGAAGCGTTGGTATTAAAAGCCGGTGCGGAAGCTGCAAAAAATAACAACGATGCCGCAATGGCCCTGGTAGAAAAAGCGCTTACCATTAAGCCTGATGAAACTTCGGCTATCATGATGATGGCCTCCATCCAACTGCGCATGGAAAAGCAAGACAAGGCTGTGAGCATTTTAAAAGAAGCTATTGCCAAAAAGCCTGAAGATATTCAGTTGTATTCGATGCTGGGTGGTATTTATGCGCGTAATAAGCAATATCCAGAAGCTGAAGATATGCTGACAGCTATCTTAAAAATAAATCCTAAAGAAGTTCAATATTATAAGCATTTGGCTTTGTTTCAAATCTCGACAAATCAACTCGATAAGGCTGAAGCCACACTCCGAGATGCGGTACAAAATTTACCTGAAAATGATACAGCAAAGTCGATGTTGCTTGATTTTCTACAAGAAAAACGTAGTCCCGATGTGGCGATTGCTGAATTATTACCCATGATTGAAAAACATGCAGACGACTATGTTTTAAAATTTAAACTGGTCAATCTGCAGTTAGCTAAGAAAGATGTACCGGGTGCCGAAACTACATTAAAAGAAGTGGTCGAGCAAGACAAACTAGGACCAAATGGCATTGTGGCACGGAATAAATTAGCATCGATTTATGTGCAAACCAAACGTACAGCAGAGGCAAAACAACTAAACAAGGAAGTGCTGGATGCAAATCCACGCGATAGCGAAGCCTTAACGTTGCGTGGGCAATTTTATTTGGCAGAAAATCGAATTCCAGAGTCTATTTCTGATTTTCGGTCGGTATTGGTAGATCAACCCAATAATACGTCCGTACTGAGATTGCTGGCATCTGCGCATTTGCGCAACAATGAGGAATCCTTGGCTAGAGAAAACATGGAAAAGGTGGTCGGTTTTACGCCAAATGATGAATCTGCAAGGCTTGAGTTAGCTTCACTTTATTTAAAAGCGGGCCAAAAAGATCAGGCGAAACAGCAAATAGAAAATTTACTGAAAGTTAATCCGCAAAGTTTAAAAGGTTTTGAGGCGTTATTTAAATTTTATCTGAGTGAGAAGCAATGGGATAAGGCTCAGGGAGTTGCCAAACAGGTTCAGGAGTTAAAGCCTAAAGATGCTACTGGTTACTATATGTCAGGTTTAGGTTATCAGGTGGCAAACAAACTTGAAGCGAGTATAGAAGCCTTTCAACAGGCTTTAAACAAAAAGCCGGATGCGGTTGAACCTTTGAACGAGATGATTAAATCTTTCATGGCGCTCAAACAACCGGATAAAGCTCTTGCAAAACTACAACAGATTGTTAAGCAGCAACCGGATAATTTGATTGCCTATAATTTAATGGGTGGCGTGTATTTAAACGGGCAAAAATTCAGCGAAGCTAAGGCGGCATTTACGAAAGCGCTGGAAATAAAACCAGATTGGTATGGTCCCTATCGGAGTCTGGCAATTGTGGCTATGTCAGAAAAAAATAAAACCCAAGCGATGGAGTATTTACGTAAAGGTATAGACAAAACCGATGGTAACTTTGATTTGGTTGTCGATTTAGCTCGCTTTTACCAAAGTGAAGGGCAGTATGATAAAGTTCAGGCTTTATTTGAAGAGTCTTACAAAGCACATCCAGACTCTGTGTTGGCTGTTAATAATCTGGCGAGTTTTCTATCTGATCATGAGCCGACTCCAGCAAGTCTGGAACGTGCGGCTAAACTGGTTGAACCCCTGGAGAACAGTAGTAATCCAAGTCTGCTAGATACAGTTGGCTGGATTGCTTATCGGCAAGGTAATTATGATAAAGCTAAAAATATTCTGTTAAAAGTGCTTGAAGCAACGCCCACTGCCTATGTAAGTCAATACCATTTAGGTATGATTTATTATAAGCTGAATGATATTGCGCAAGCGAAAGAGCATTTACAAAAAGCGGTAGATAGTAAAGTACATTTTGATGGCTTTAGTGAAGCAAAAGATACCTTGAGTAAAATTTAAGCGCGTCATTGCTGAACAGTTATTTTTCTGTTTAGCGTTCTAGTTTTGTTGATTTAGGAATGGTCTGGATTAGAGACCCGCAAAATTAGGTTATCTGGCCTGTTATCTAATAGGCCAGATAGATTATCTCCGCGGATTGCATGGATTTTAGCGATTGCAAATCCTTTCAGTACATAGGCATCGGTGTATACTATGCCTAATCGTAAACTTTCTTAATACTATAGGTTTTTTTTGAACAGACAATCCAAGTCGCCATGTTGATTCAATGGTATCCCGGCCATATGCATAAGGCCAGTAAAGATATTCGCGAAGCTTTACCCAATATTGATCTACTGATAGAAATATTGGATGCTCGTATACCTTATAGTAGTCAAAACCCCATGTTAGCAAACTTGCGGGGCGATAAACCCACCATTCGTGTTCTCAGTAAAACTGACCTGGCAGATGCCGAACTCACTCGGGAATGGCAAAACTATCTAGAGCAGGAACAGGCCGTGAAAACTTTGGCGGTGACCACCTTGCAGCCAGACAAAATAAAGCAGATTTTAGAACTTTGTGCACGCATGCTGCCTGAAAAAACTCAGGCAAATAAAGTCATTCGTACCATGATTATGGGCATACCGAATGTCGGTAAGTCTACTATTATTAATGTGCTGGCTGGACGTACAATTGCCAAAACCGGCAATGAACCCGCAGTTACCAAGCAACAGCAACGTATTAATCTTAAAAATAATATTGTGCTGTCGGATACGCCAGGTGTTTTGTGGCCGAATGTCGAAAACCGTAACAGTGGTTATCGTCTGGCCGTAACGGGAGCCATTAAAGATACCGCATTCCAGCACGAAGATATTGCCCTGTTTGCGGCTGAATATTTGCTTAAAGCGTATCCTGCACTCTTGCAAACTCGTTATCAAATGGACAATCTGCCAACCGATCCACAGGTGTTTTTGCAAACCCTGGGTAAAAAACGCGGTTGCCTAAGAGCTGGGCAGCAAGTGGATATGGATAAGGCGGCAAAATTGTTTCTGAATGAATACCGGGCCGGTACTATCGGGCAAATTACATTGGAAACGCCGGATATGATAGCAATGGAAATGATAGATCTGGCTATATATAGAGAAGAAAGAGCACTTAAAAAGGCAGCGCAACGGCGACGTTCTTAGCTGACGCAGGTCGTCGCTTGACAGAAAATCTGTTGTTTTTTGTGTGTTAGCTCAGTTTCTATCTGACAAATCCTGAATTGAGTTTTGACTTATGTAACATTGATTGGGTAGATTCGACCCATTTCGGAAGAATGTGAATTTAGCTTTAATTTCCAGTTAAAATCCCTAAATGTAGGTTGGGCAGAGCACGCGAAGCCCAATATTTCGAAGCAGATTAGCTATAATTCTCATATGCCTTAAAAAATACTACCTGATATTTCAGGTTTATAGCTTCAATCGTGGGGTTACCTGATGTCAGCCTAATCTACGAGCTAGTTAGGTGTCTACTTTGCCCAAGATAGGACATTTTTACATTGCGTTAACACAAATAATTGCAATATTGAACTGAATTATTTCAAAAGCCTTGAAGATGCAAAGGGCTATCTTGGGACATTAGATAGTAGTGGATGGGAAATTCTGAGGTTTACTCCATCGCAATACAATAAAGAGCATCATGAACAATATCGGAATTATCTAAAAAGACATCACATCAGGTAATAGGACAGGAATTTGACGGCGTAGCTGTAACGATTGACAAGTATTTTTCTTATAATGAAAGTGGGGAGTTGATTTATCGGGGGGGCGCATATTATCACCCGGCTAAAATGCTCTTTCAAAACATTACACACGCAAGAAAAAGGTTAAACTTAGTAAACATAGATAATGAAGAGTTATTGAATAGGTGTGTGTCTATTTTGCAATAGGGTTGGCTGGGTTGAACAACGTGAAACCCAGCAAATTCTTCAAAATTAGCAATTTTCTTTGCATTCAATTTATCCTTTAGATTACAACGCTTATCAGCTTCGAAGCTGGGTTTCATTATCATTCAATCCAGCCTACTGCTGCAAATCAAACGTCTGCTTATTTCCTATTTTTGGTCGTCGGCAAAATCGTACCGATTGTCGCTTTGGCTGAAATTTGCCTGTTGTCCCTTCTAAAGTCGAAAGCTGCTTTATAAGTTGTTGGATATTATATAGATGTTAGTAACTACTATTCCTATCATTTTAAAAAAGCCGTCAGTTTTCTTACTTACGATGCCACCAGCATATTATCTAAGGCCTTTTTTGCTAGATTTGCTTGCTCAGCAGGTACGGAAATCCGGTTTACCACATGGCCTGCAACTAGATTTTCGAGTATCCAGGCTAAATGCTGCGGGTCGGTACGGAACATGGTGGAACACATGCTAAGAGTAGGCGCCATAAAATGTACATTTTTACCTTGTGCTTTGCATTCCTGATGCAGGCGATTGACTAGGTTTAATTCTGTGGCCACCAGCCAGCGGGTGTTGGCTTCTGCTTCGCGGACGACTTTTAAAATCATTTCAGTTGAGCCAATATAGTCCGATTTCTGGCAAACTTCAAAACAAGCTTCTGGATGGGAAATAACTTTGGTTTCTGGATGTTTTTCCAGAAATGCGTCGATTTGTTCAGGTTGAAAAGCCTGATGTACAGAGCAGTATCCTTTCCACAAAATAAGTTTGGCGTTGCGAATTTGTTCTTCACTTAAACCACCTTGTGGTTTATTAAAATCCCAGGTAACCATTTGCTCCAATGGTATGCCCATTCGGTAGCCAGTATTGCGGCCTAAATGCTGGTCTGGAAAGAATAATATTTTTTCGCGCTGCGCAAAACTCCAGTTCAGGATTTTTTCGGCATTCGATGAAGTACAGACTATGCCATCGTGTTGCCCGCAAAATGCTTTTAAATCAGCCGCAGAGTTTATATAGGTGACGGGCGTGACAGTATTTTCAACATCGATGACTTTGCCCAACTCATCCCAGCACTGCTGCACTTTTACCTTATTTGCCATATCGGCCATCGAGCATCCCGCCGCCAAGTCGGGCAAAATGGCGATTTGTTCCGGGCGCGATAAAATGTCGGCCACTTCAGCCATAAAATGCACACCACAAAACACTATGTATTCAGCGGCGGATTTTGCAGCTTCACGGGATAACTTCAGTGAATCGCCATAAATATCGGCATGTTTAAACACTTCATCGCGTTGATAATGATGTCCCAGCACGATACAGCGATCACCTAGCTTGGCCTTGGCGGCCTGAATCCGGTTATCGCACTCGCTGTCGTCCAGCAATGCATAGTCATGAATGGGTAAAGCAGTGTTAGTCATGTTACAAACCTATATTTTGCATAATCATTTAGCGTAAGCAATCAATGTATGTTGATTTGTCTACTGCTAAGTTTGTAATGCTGATCCGTTCAGCAAAAATTAGGGGCAGAGCGATAAGTTGAGTATGCCGGGTGGGAATGTTTAACACCACACGGCATGTTCAATAACTAAAGCTGTTCTTGCCGATAAGCACTTTTACTCAGGTTTTTCATCCTTACCTGCTGGCTTTCTTAATCTGATGCCTAATTCTTTCAATTGTTCCTCGCTAACAGGCGCTGGTGCATTAAACAATGGGCAAGCTGCGCTTTGTGTTTTTGGGAAAGCGATGACATCACGGATGGAAGAGGCACCCGTCATTAACATCACCAGGCGGTCCAGCCCAAAAGCGATACCGCCGTGGGGTGGCGCGCCATAACGTAAAGCATCCAAAAGGAAGCCGAATTTTTCGCGCGCTTCTTCATGGCCAATACCCAATATATCAAACACCGTCTGTTGCATGTCGGTACGGTTGATCCGAATAGAGCCTCCACCGACTTCGGTACCGTTTAACACCAAATCGTAAGCGCGGGATAAGGCATTGCCGGGATCGTTAACCAGTTCTTCTTTAGAGCAGCTGGGTGCAGTAAATGGATGATGGATGGCCGAAAAGCGTTGCGCTTTTTCATCCCAGGCAAACATGGGGAAATCGATTACCCATAAAGGTTTCCACAGACCGGTTAACAAGTTACGGTCCAGGCCGAGTTTAACACGCAGTGCGCCCATGGCTTCATTGACGATACCTGCTTTATCTGCACCAAAGAAAATCAGATCACCTTCTTCAGCACCGACTTTAGTCATCACTTTGTTCCACACATCCGCGCTGGCAAATTTGACGATGGGTGATTGCAGGCCGTCGATGCCTGTGGATAAAGAATTAACTTTAATGTAAGCCAAACCTTTCGCGCCATAAATTCCAACAAATTTAGTTAATTCGTCGATAGTGCTACGGCTTAAATCGCCGCCTGCTGGTAAGCGTAAAGCCACAACCCTGCCTTGTGGGTCATTGGCGGGGCCAGAGAATACTTTAAAATCCACATCGCGCATTTCTTCGGCAATATCTACCAGTTCCAATGGAATGCGTAAGTCTGGGCGATCAGAACCGTAACGGCGCATAGCTTCCGCATAAGTTAAAACTGGGAACGGTTCGCCTAGGTCGATATTGATGATGTCGATAAACAAGCGGCGTATCATTTTCTCCATGATATCCATAATGGCTTGTTCGTTTAGAAACGAAGTTTCGATGTCCAGCTGAGTAAATTCGGGTTGGCGGTCGGCGCGTAAATCTTCGTCACGGAAGCAGCGTACTACTTGATAGTAGCGATCCATACCCGCAATCATTAATAACTGTTTATACAGTTGTGGCGATTGTGGCAGTGCAAAAAAAGAATTCTGATGAGTGCGGCTGGGAACGATGTAATCGCGCGCACCTTCAGGAGTGGCTTTAGTCAAATAAGGCGTTTCGATTTCGAAGAATTCGTTGTCATCCAAAAATTGGCGCATATTGCGGGTGACATCTCGGCGTACTTTCATTTTTTGCTGCATGACAGTGCGGCGCAAGTCTATGTATCGATAACGCAAACGGGTTTCTTCATTGACTTCAATGTCACTTTCCAGTGGAAATGGTGGGGTTTCCGATTCGTTTAGTACTTCGATATGTTTACCCAGTACTTCAATTTGTCCTGTCGACATATTTGCATTTTGAGTTCCATCTGGGCGGTCGCGAACCACACCTTCTATACGTAATACGTATTCACTGCGCACACTCTCGGCAATGGCAAAACTATCAGCCGCATCAGGATCGAACACTACCTGCACCAATCCTGCCCGATCACGCAGATCAATAAAGATAACACCACCGTGGTCACGGCGTCTATGTACCCAACCGCATAAGGCAACGGTTTGACCAAGATGTTGGGTGTTCAATTCTCCACATTTGTGGCTACGCATAGTTTTTTCTCAGTTTGTAAAGGAAGTTTGGTGGCGGTATCTTTTAGGAACGACCTGATTCGATTGAATACCCGTTTATTCTATTAATTTTCCCATATATAGACTTCTTGCACATCAAATTTTGGCACAAAGATGTTTTGTTGGGGTATGAGATAGCGGGTTTTAGGCGGTAATAATACCGCCTAATTCTCTGTTTAAACACGCTATGCGCCAAACGATAGGCTTATTCCTACTTCAGAGTATTCAATAGCTGTAAAAATTTAATGACAAGCGCAACTACCCGCGCATCCGCCGCCTGAGCTGGCAGATTTTTCAGGTGTTTTGGATTCACCGGCTACATTTTTTTTGGCACCGCTTTTGAAATCGGTTTCGTACCAGCCGTCACCTTTCAGGCGAAAACCAGCGGCAGAAATTAACTTTTTCAATTCGGCTTCGTTACAGGCAGGACAAACTCTTAGCGGTTCGGCGCCAAGTTTTTGTAAGGCTTCGTGTTGATGACCACAAGCATTGCATTGGTATTCGTAAATAGGCATCTGCTGCTCCAATAGGCTAAAAAGAGTTACTGAGGGCTAGGGTTGAATTTTTCAAGACCCTTGATGGTAGAATAACAGAGTATTTTAATCAAACACCGAGATAATGGATAGTTTAACCATCACGCAACCCGACGACTGTCATTTACACGTTAGAACTGGCAGTGTTTTAAAGAGCGTCATAGCTCATACCGCCAGACAGTTTGGACGGGCTATTATTATGCCAAATTTAAAGCCGCCAGTGACAACAGTAGAGCAGGCGTTGGCTTATAAACAAGAAATTTTAAGTGCATTACCGGCCGATTCTACCTTTAAACCGTTAATGACGCTCTATTTAACTGGCAATACTTCTGTTGCGGAAGTGGAAAAGGTGGCAGCCTGTGATGCGGTACATGCGTTCAAATTATATCCAGCAGGTGCCACCACTCATTCAGAACAAGGTGTTGCGGATATTAAATCAATTTATCCTCTGCTGGCCAGTATGGAGGAGCTGGGTGTGCCATTATTGGTGCACGGGGAAGTGACCGATCAAGCCTCAGATATTTTTGACCGGGAAAAAATTTTTATTGAAACGATACTGAGCGCAGTTACTCAAAAATTTCCCTGTTTACGCATTGTATTAGAACATTTGACTACTTTGGAAGCCGTACAGTTTGTAGAAGCGGCTAATGCGAATGTCGCAGCGACTATCACGCCGCAACATTTGTTATTTAACCGAAATAGGATACTGGCTGGCGGAATACGACCACATTTTTATTGTTTGCCGATCCTGAAACGAGAACAGCATCGATTGGCACTTCTGGCCGCAGCGACCAGTGGCAACCCCAAATTTTTTCTGGGTACCGACAGCGCTCCACATTTAACTGAGTTAAAAGAAAATAGTTGTGGTTGTGCGGGTTGTTATACTGCGTATGCCGCCATGGAACTGTATGCTGAAATCTTTGCACAGGCAGATGCTCTGGATAAATTAGAAGGCTTTGCCAGTTTTTTCGGTGCGGATTTCTACGGATTGCCACGCAATACAGCTAAACTGATTTTGAAGAAACAGCCATGGACTGTTCCTGTTCATTATGGCGAACCAGGACAATATATAACCCCTTTACTGGCTGGTGAAACGCTACGATGGCAAGCGGCATCTGCTTGATTTTTAGTCAATTGTGTAATTTAACATGCTGAAGTTTATGCAGAAAAATTTCATTTGTCGATGGGGTATATTGCCTCTTTGGATGTTATTGACAGCAACCGTTTTTTTTCGGCCGTTTATTCCTATCGATGAAACCCGATATTTGAGTGTGGCTTGGGAAATGTGGTTGCGAGGCGATTATTGGGTGCCTTTTTTGAATGGTCATACCTATAGCCACAAACCCCCGATGTTGTTTTGGCTGTTTCATATTGGATGGGCTATTTTTGGGGTGAATGAATGGTCGCCAAGGCTGGTTGGACCGTTTTGCGCCTTACTGAATTTGCTGTTGATTCGTCAATTGGCCAAAAAACTTTGGCCAGAACAAAGCGAAATCGCTTTGTTAGTACCCTGGGTTTTAATGGCAACTTTGCTATGGACCTTGTTTGCCACGTCAGCTATGTTCGATATTTTGCTGACCTGTAATGTTTTGTTAGGAATGTTGGGTTTACTGGAGTTAGTCCAGGGAGCAAAGTATAAAGCGTGTTTATATTTTGCGGTGGCAATAGGTTTTGGCTTGTTGGCGAAAGGCCCTGTAATTTTTCTGCATTTGCTGCCCATGGCGGCTTTAATTGGTTTTTGGCATACGGCACCCATCAATAAAATGGTTAGCTATGTTGTTACCCTGTTTGCGGCATTACTGATGGGGGTTGGTATTGCTCTGCTTTGGGCCATACCTGCAGCTGTTGATGGGGGTTCTGCATACGCCAATGAAATATTTTGGCAGCAAACAGCAGATCGTACTATCGCCAGCGAAATTCATTCCCGTCCACTATTTTGGTATATTCAGTTCTTACCTTTAGTACTTTTTCCCTGGTTATTTTGGCCACGTTTTTGGAAGAATGTGCTGAAAATGGAATTTTCCATTGATAAAGGTTTACGCTTTTGTTGGTTATGGTTATTGTCGGGGCTGGTGATTTTTTCTCTGTTACCCAGTAAACAGATACATTATTTACTGCCCATACTTCCAGCATTTGCTTTATTAACAACTCGAGTTTTGCTAAAGAATGCTCAGGCTGCTAATCTGTCTGCTGAGTTAGTGCTACCCACTGTATTTGCATTGGTCGGAATATTTTTGATGCTACTTCCCCATGTGCCTGGGTTGTCGAACCTAAAATGGGTGCAGGTAATCGAAATTGGTTGGGGCGTTGCGATACTGGTCATTGCCTTAATAATGGTCGCTGTCACCGTGTTTTGGAGGCAATTATCTGTAATATCCGTGTCTACTGCTTTGGTGGTGTCGGTATTTGTAGGATTTATTTATTTCTTTCGCTATACCGGGTTGGCTTATGATCTACGTCCGGCTGCCTTACAATTGCAGGGGTTATATGCGCGTGGTATTCCTTGTGCTTTTGTTGGAAATTATCAAGGACAACTTCATTTTTTAGGGCGTTTAACACAACCATTACAGACCTTAACAACTTCTGAAGTGTCGGAATGGACTCAGCAGCATGCCGATGGCTTTTTACTTTCGGTGGAAAAGGATAAGCCTAGCGATGCATTTTATTTTCAGCCGCATCGGGAGTATTGGTTGGTATTTAGGCGGGTGGTACACAGCACAAATGTCAATGCATTATAAAAAACTACTCATAATCTGCTTACCCATTTCTAATCCTTTGTTACAATTCCAAGTTTTTTAAGATTTTGACTTTATGATGATTTCAGTTGTGGTTCCTGTTCGGAATGAAATGGATAATGTTGCGGCTTTGATAGTAGAGATTCATCAAGCACTAAGCCATCTGGAAGCGTATGAAATGATATTTATAGACGATGGCAGTACGGATGAAACCCGTTGTAAACTAGAGTCTGCTATGCAGAGCTTTCCAACGTTACGGGTATTAAGACACCAACATAGCTGTGGACAGAGCAGAGCTATACATACTGGTGTGCAGGCTGCGCAATACCCCTGGATTGTCACTATGGATGGTGATGGTCAAAACGATCCGGCAGATATTGTTGGGCTAATGGCTATTATAGAGCAACAGGCTAATCAGCTATGGATGGTGGCCGGTTATCGGCATGATCGGCACGATAATTGGTGGCGCCGTTTTTCTTCAAAAGTTGCAAATCTGGTAAGGCAGGCTGTTTTGCACGATCATACCCCAGATACGGGTTGTGGATTAAAGCTGTTTCGTCGCGATAAGTTCTTATGTTTGCCTTATTTTGATCATATGCATCGTTTTCTCCCCGCATTGATGCAAATGGCGGGTGGGCAGGTGGTATCTGTTAAAGTTAAGCATAGAACTCGAAAATTTGGAATTTCCAACTACGGCACATTGGATAGAATGTTTATTGGGATTGTCGATTTATTGGGCGTGATCTGGTTGAAAAGCCGTCATAGCCTACCCACCATTGTTGAGGTGTTACGTGGATAACGAAACTATTTGGCTTGTGATCGGTTTTTTGGGTCAAGGGCTGTTTATGGCTCGCTTTGTTGTTCAGTGGATGGCGAGTGAACGAAAAAAACAAAGTGTTATACCTGTAAAGTTTTGGTACTTTAGCATTATGGGTGGAGCAATTACTCTGGTTTATGCTATACATAAACAAGATTGGGTTTTTATTTTGGGGCAGAGTACTGGATTGTTTATTTACGTAAGAAATTTATTTTTAATTATACGTTACCATCGGCCAGAATTATCCGAATAGTGCCCGAACGCAGATGTATGTATTGCCGTCTCGTTCCTATTATAAAGTTTAAGTTAAAGGAAATACCGTGCTTTGGTTAAAATCGTTACATCTGATTTTTATGGTTACCTGGTTTGCTGGTTTGTTTTATTTGCCACGATTATTTGTGTATCACGCCATGAGTGAAGACGAAATAAGCCGCGAACGTTTTAAGATTATGGAATCAAAATTGTATTTTGGTATTATGACCCCAGGGATGATTTTGACTTTGGGGTTTGGGGTATGGATGCTGTCAGATTATGCCTGGTCGTTATATATGGCCAGTATTTGGTTAAGCATAAAATTTGTATTATTAGGTTTTTTGGTCATCTATCACCTAATTTGTGGAAAATGGCTGCTTGATTTCAAGCGCGACAGGAATATGCACTCCCATGTGTTTTTCCGTTGGGTTAATGAAATTCCAGTGTTATTTTTGTTTCTAATTGTATTTCTGGCTGTGATTAAGCCCTTTTAAGTCTTTTGTCTTTGCAGTGTAAGGTTAAAAATTGCAGGCGAGGGTCATCCCTGACCAGGTGCCGTTGGTAGCGGGATGCTTTCGCGACAGTCTCCTTGCTGACATTATAGGCCTTGCCTATCCGGTTGTCATTGCCTTAATCGATGCTCGTTATTTCTTATATTATTTGCGTATTAAGTCAGTTTAGTTTAACTTTTTTCGCTTAGAAAGCGGGTTAAGCTGTTTATAGAATGGATTAAATAATCGCAGATATTTCCGGTTTGATTAACGGAGTTTAGCCGTATGCAGCAAGAGCAAAATCACTACCATCCAGACACCCTCTTACTTAAAGTTCAGCAATTAATTGATGAAGGACGTTTTGATGACGCCAGTTCTTTTTGCCAACAACTATTGGTTTATTATCCAGATAATACATTTTGCTTAAATATTTTAGGTAGTATCGAGTTACGATTTGGGCGTTTTACTCAAGCGGCAGTATTGCTGGAAAAGTCAATTAGTATCAATCCAGAGCAAGCTGTTACGTTGTCCGAGTTAGGGAATGTTTTAAACGCACTCCAGCGTCCTACAGAAGCTATTTTGTGTTATGACAAAGCCCTTAGTTTACAAGCGGATTACGCAGAGGTGTATTGTTTTCGTGGTATTACCTGCTACCAACTTAACCGTTTTGAGCAAGCTCTTATTAGTTTCGAACGCGCAATTGCTTTAAAACCCGATTATGCACAGCCCTATATACACCGGGGCTATGTTTTATCTGAGCTTGAACGCTTTGACGAAGCTTTAACCAGTTATGCACATGCAATCACTATACGACCTGACTACGCGGAAACGTATGTCAATCTAGGAGTCACTTTCAGTAAACTCAAACGTTACGATGAAGCCTTGGCCAGTTATGCACAGGCTATTTCTTTAAAGCCAGATAATGCCGAAGCCTATTGTAATCTGGGCATTACTCTAAGTAAGCTAAAACGATATTCAGAAGCTTTACTTTGTTACGAGCAGGCCATCGGATTGAGGCCAGATAATGCCGAGGCATATTCCAATCGTGGCATTTGCTTAAATCAGTTAAATCGCTATGAAGATGCTTTGACTAGTTATGAGCAGGCATTAATATTAAAGCCTGATTATGTAGAGGCTTATTCAAATAGAGGAATAACTTTACATAAACTTAAGCGCTTTTCTGAAGCGTTAGAGAGTTATGATCATGCTATACAACTAAAGGCAGATTTTGCCGAAGCCTATGTAAATCGTGGCTTTGCCTTATCTGATTGCCTTCAGATTGAAGAATCTCTTGCCTGTTATAGCAATGCGATCGACATAAAACCCGATTTTGCCGAAGCCTATACTAATCGAGGTGTGGCTCTAACTGTACATAAACGCTATGCAGAAAGCCTTGCCGATTTTGCCGAAGCGATTGCACTACGTCCTGATTATGCAGAGGCTTTTTATAATCGCGCCATTACTTGGACTGAACTTAAAAACTTTACCGAAGGGCTGGAAAATTACGAACAAGCTATTACTTTAAAGCCGGATTATGCCGAAGCTTATTGGAACAAGGCGCTGTTACAGTTGTTGTTGGGCGATTTTTCTGAAGGTTGGCGGCTTTATGAATGGCGGTGGTTAACATCCGATTTTTCTAGTCCTAATAGACATTTCGCGCAAGCGTTGTGGTTGGGTGAAACGCCTCTTACCGGGAAAACTATATTCTTGCATGCCGAACAAGGTTTGGGGGATAGTATACAGTTTTGCCGTTATGTGCCTATGGTGGCTAAATTGGCGGCTAGAGTTATTCTGGAAGTGCCAAAATCCTTGATTACTTTATTGGTAAGTCTAAATGCCAATATTACCCTAGTAGAATCCGGTAATATATTGCCTGCATTTGATGTACATTGTCCGTTAATGAGTTTGCCGCTAGCCTTTAAAACTCAATTAGAAACTATTCCATGCCATGTGCCGTATTTGTTTTCTGATCAGAAAAAGCAAGGATTATGGCGAAAGGAATTGCCAGTAAAATGCCGTAAACGGGTGGGGTTGGTTTGTTCTGGGTCTACTGGGCATAGTAATGATCATAAACGTAGTATACCCTTGGCGACTTTTAAATCATTATTGAGTGTAGATATTGAGTGGCATTTACTTCAGAAAGATATTAAAGACTGTGATGCCGAGTTTTTGCTTAATAACCCACAAATCAATACTTATAAGGGGCAGTTGCACGATTTTTCAGACACTGCTGCGCTGATAGCTGAGCTGGATTTGGTGATCTCAGTCGATACCGCAATTGCCCACCTGTCAGGTGCATTGGGCAAACCAGTATGGATTTTGTTACCTTATGTGGCTGATTATCGCTGGTTATTGGATAGGAATGATAGTCCTTGGTATCCAACGGCCACATTATTTCGGCAGAATCAAGAAGACGATTGGCTGGCAGTTATTGCTGCTGTTAAGAAAAGTTTAACTATTTAATTTCAGGAAATACTTGGTTAACGGAGTTAAGCTCTAATTTTAAGCATAAAAAAGCCGCCTAAATGTATAAGGCGGCTTTTTTGATGCGCTTGATTATTTTTTCAAATATTCGTATACAGCGTCAATAGCTTGGTCTTCTGTGTAGCCAGCTTTTTTAACTGGACCCACTTCCATAATAGCTGCAGAGGCTTTAGGCATACCGTTTCTGCCTTCTTTAATAACTTTTGCAAATTGTTCTTTAGGCAGTTTGCCAGCTTTAATCAGGGCTGACAGTTGTGGATTAGAGGCAACGTCGTGGCAAGAACCGCAACCACGGCCAAAAGCACGTTCATAGATTTTTGCACCAATTTCTTCTTCGGTGTTTGCAGATACTTGGCTGCTAATGGCCAATAATGTAACGCATGCTAACAAACCAAATGATTTTTTCATTATTATGATCTCTCGTTGTGATTAAAAAAGAGCCGTTCATCGCCTGATGGTATGTACAGCTGTGTTGGTAAAAAAACTGCTTAAGGATAGGGAAAATTCAGAAAAAATTCAATCATTTTTCGAATAAATGCAAAAAATCAAGCAAATCCAATGCATAATTAAGTCTTTTCTTATATATCTGCTTGTTCAGCTAATACACCCAGAATATTCAGCACCCGGCAACAGTAGCCATATTCGTTATCGTGCATAAGAGCGATACCAATATGTCGATGTTGGCTAAGCGATAAATGATTCATTAAAATTATAGCCGAATATTCTGTACCCAGATAATCTATGCTGGCCTTTTGATGTCCCCATGCACCATATTCGCAATGTAAAATTCCCGCTAGCTGATTTTCTGCGTAATCGGAAAAAAGTGAAGTAAGTTCTTCAAGTGAGGTGTCACGTGAGAGGGTTGCGCTAAAATCGATAATTGAAACAATCGCCGTAGGCACTCGGTAGGAGATTGAATCTAGTTTATTACAAAGCGCCGGGAGCACCAGTTCGGTCGATTTACCAACATTGGTTGTGGTTGGGATAATCGAAATGGCACTACTACGTCCTAGTTGTGACGATGCATGATAACCATCAAGTACTCGTTGATCAGAGAGTTGAGGGTGAATAGTGACAATGCGGGCATGTTCAATGCCGAAGTGTTTGTCGAGTATATGGCAAACAGGTACCATGGCGTTTCCAGTACAGGTGCTGGCGGAAATAACCTGATGTTTATCTGACTGATAATCCTGCTGATTGATGCCATAAACTAAACTTATATCGCAACCGGTAACATTCCAGGTGCAAAGAATTTTTTTTGCGATTTTTTGTGTCAGTAAGGCGCGAAAATCAGCAATATTGGCCGTTCCAGTGGCATCAAACAACACATCTAGATTAAAGCGTCTTAAGCTGCCAAAACTATCTTCTTCAGGTGAGCTGCGTCGCCGATCTACTCTTTCGTAATGAATTCGGAAACCATCCAAAATCAAATCGTTTTCATCACAGTCCACACTAAATGGTGGGCGACCATAAGTGCTATCGTGAGCAATTAGATAGGCCACATGATCGATGGGCATAATGTCGCAGATGACGCAAATGGTGTACCTTTCAGCGGCGTTACGCATAAAGTTGGCGCGTAACACACCACGGCCAATCCTGCCCAAGCCCACAATTCCTACTTGTAAACTCATGTTTAAATATCCTTTGCTAACTGTGTGTATAGTAGGTATATAAACCATAAACCGAAATAAAACGGTTGGCATAATCGTGGAGATAAGCTAAAAGGCTGAGTCTTCATAAGTGGGTAATTGTGTTAGAAACCAACATACTATTAAATAGAAACTAGTTCAACATTCGGAACAAGTCAAGCTAAAAACAGGAAGAAGAATTATTTATTCTGTCTGAGATGTATCCAAAGACATTGGACTGAGTGCATGGAAAAAACTATTGTATGTGTTGCGATAGCATTTTTAGTGTAAGGTAAGAAATGGATTTATAGCCGAACAAAGAAATAGCATACCGCTCGATTTTAGCTTTTTGCTAATAAAGGTTAATCTACTCGAATTTGTACCTTATTCGCACTAGCTATTTTCATTAATATCATATTTTTCTGATAATCGAAGTAATACAAATACCGCACCACTGCCACCTGCTCGAGAGGGGGCTGAGCAGAATGCCAGTACATCTTTATGTTGACGCAGCCAATAATTAATGTCGTTTTTTAGTACGGGTTGATTTTCTGGTGAGTGGTAACCTTTACCATGAACAATATGTACACATCGGCAACCTTCTTCTACACAATCATGTAAAAAATCCACTAATTGTTTAAAGGCTTCTCGGCTGGTAAGACCATGTAAATCTATATCGGCATCTAACCCATAAAAACCTTTACGTAATTTCTTCAGTACAGATTTTTGCAAGCCGGGTGCAATAAATGCAATTTTATCTTCCTGATAAAGTGTTTCCAGATTATCTTCTATACTGTTTTGTAAGGGGTCGACCTGTTCAAGCGGTTTGAAAATAGGAATAGGGCGTGGTTGTTTATCAGGTTTTAAGATTACCGTGTTGGTATCTATACTCCTGACTTTGCCTATTGCCGTTCTGAACAAATTCTCTTCGTCGTTATAATGAGTTTTTTTTGTCACGTAAGCTGCTGGTTTAATGGTTTTTTGTTACTATGATGGGATTTTAAATCGTTTTATAGCAGTATGCACATTTTGATCAGCAACGATGATGGTTATTTGTCTCAGGGAATAAGCGCACTGGCCGATGCTCTGCGATGTTATGCCCAAATCTCAGTGGTCGCACCCGACAAAAATCGGAGTGCCGCCAGTAACTCTTTAACTCTTGATATGCCTCTGCGCGCCACAGTATGTGACAATGGATTCGTAAGGGTCGATGGCACCCCTACCGATTGTGTGCATTTGGCAATTACAGGTTTATTAGCACATGAACCTGATATGGTGTTTGCCGGTATTAATCACGGTGCTAATTTGGGAGATGATGTATTGTATTCTGGAACAGTTGCTGCTGCTACCGAGGGGCGCTTCTTAGGCTTGCCAGCCGTTGCGATTTCGTTGGCTTCCAGTGATGCCAAACATTTTGATACGGCTGCCCACGTGGCAGTGACGCTGCTTAAAAAAATGCAACGACAGCCATTACCTGAAGATACCTTGTTGAATGTTAATGTGCCTGATGTACCAATTGCTGAATTGAAGGGATATTTGTCCACCAGGCTTGGACAACGACATAAGGCCGAAGCTGTTATTCAGTCCGCCGATCCCAGAGGAAAAACCATTTATTGGGTTGGTCCTCCCGGTGCAGAACAAGATGCCGGTCCTGGTACTGACTTTGATGCCATTAGAAATGGTTATGTGTCTATAACACCTTTACAATTAGATTTGACTCGCTACGAACGTTTATCTGGATTAAGAGACTGGCTGGCTATGGAGATACAAGGATGAGTCAACGTATTCAAGGCATTGGCATGACTTCGCGCCGCACACGGGAACGAATGATTTCTCGACTTAGAGAGCAGGGCATTAAAAATACTGAAGTGTTACAGATTATGGCAGAAATTCCTCGGCATATATTTGTTGATGAAGCTCTGGAAAGTAGGGCTTACGAAGATACCGCTCTACCTATTGGACATAATCAAACGATTTCTCAGCCTTATATCGTCGCAAAAATGACCGAGTTATTGCTGGAGAATGGGCCGCTTAGCAAAGTGTTAGAAATTGGTACGGGTTGTGGATATCAAACAGCTATCCTGGCAAAACTGGTTGACCAAGTTTATTCAATAGAACGTATTGCTCCATTGATGAAAAAGGCACGAGACAGGCTCTGGGAGATTGATATTAAAACCGTGGGTTTTTTACATGCTGATGGCGGATTAGGTTGGGAAGTACATAAGCCCTTTGATGGTATTTTGGCGGCGGCAGCGGCGGAAGAGATACCTAACGCACTATTAGATCAGTTGGCAATCGGAGGGGTGATGGTAATACCCATAGGCCGAGAAGGTAAACAAATCCTCTACCGCGTTACGCGTAAGGAGGATAGTTTTGAGTATGAAATGATAGAGCCAGTCGTCTTTGTACCGTTTTTGTCTGGGGTAAGTAGAGCAAGAGTATAGGCAAATTACGCCACATTCAAGCTGCCGAAAAGTTAAGCTACACTCATTTTTGTAAATCCGGTTAGACAAAAAATTATCTGTTTATTGATAAGATTTAGATATTGAAAATGGGTGTTAGTAGGATTTATTTTACTTTTTTATAAATTAAAATCAATTGGTTAAGTTGTTTTTTTGGGTGGGATGAAGCGTATCTGTTTCGATTGATACACCTGTTGGTATTGCATATCCTGCCGATATTTATCTTTACGGTGAATAATGACAATCTAAATAGCTCATAGCATCAAACATATCGAGTTCTGCTGTCTTATGACAGCAACGCGAATTATCGCGCAGATGTAGTTGGCGCTTTTTTGAAATCCATAAATATAAAGTCAAAAAGTTGGCGTCTGTTTTTAAGGCATTGTTTTTTAAAATGTAATATTTTGGCCTAAATATTGCTTTGTGCTAGTTAATATTCAATTAGCTCACAGCCGCTATGACAACTATCAACCTTCAGCAAATCCAAAAAGCCGAAAGCCTGACCAATGCGTTTCGGATTTTTAATGAACTTTCCGAAAATCTTGCCAATTCCTATCATGGACTGGAAGAGCAGGTTGCTAAATTAAATGGTGAACTGGCTGCAGTTCGTAGCGAAAGAGTCAGCACCTTAGTTGAAAAAGAAAAACTTGCCAGCCGATTACAACAAATTCTTGCTGCTCTACCTGCTGCAGTCATTATTGTTAACACTTTGGGGCAAGTAATTGATTGTAATATTCATGCTATTGATTATCTCGGCGAACCTTTATTGAGTCAGGATTGGCAAACGGTAAAAGCACGTAGTTTGCAAGCTGTGGCGGGTTCTCCTAGAGAGCATCAGCTTATAGATGGTCGAAGAGTCAATATCACGCGTAATTTACTTAGCAACGATGCTGAACAAATTATCTTATTGTCAGATGTGAGTGAATTACGCTCATTACAGGATCTGCTGGCACAACAAAAGCATTTAACCGCTATGGGGGAAATGGTGGCTAGTTTGGCTCATCAGGTTAGAACGCCGCTGGCTACCGCATTATTGTATGCTTCTCAACTCAGTAATCCCAATGTGATTCCCGAAAAACGCCAACTCTTTTCCCAGAAAATTCTGGAGCGTCTACATTATCTGGAACGACAAGTAAACGATATGCTGATTTTTGCCAAACAAGGGCGTTTGGCTATGCAATGTTTTTCATTACAAGAACTCCTTCGGCAAGTTGCTGAAAGCATGGAGTCCTATACTGGCGTATTTAAAATTGATAATAATGTTAAAGCAGATCAATTGCTTGGTAATCAGGATGCTTTGTTTGGAGCATTGATGAATTTACTCAATAATGCGGTTGAAGCCGGAGCCAAGCATATTCAGTTTAGTCTGCAGCAAATGGATGCGGAACGTATGAAATTAATAATATTTGACGACGGACCCGGTATCGAACTGCATCAGAAGGATCGATTGTTTGAGCCATTTTATACCACCAAAACACATGGTACCGGTTTAGGTTTGGCAGTGGTAGATAGTGTGCTTAGAGCGCACAACGGCAGCATAAACTGTTGTTCGGAACCTGGGGCTGGTTGCACTTTTATTATCATTTTACCCTGTATTAATCACTATACATTGGGTTTGTCAGCTATAAGCACCAATCAGGAGATGTGCCATGAAGCACTTTGATATTCTCATTGTCGAAGACGATGCCGCGTTATGTGAAGCGCTATTCGATACACTGGAATTGGAAGGTTACCGGGTTGCAGCTGCCAAAAATGGTACAGAAGCCCTTAGCTTGCTCAATAAACATAGTTTTAAGTTAGTGATTAGTGATGTGCAAATGCCACTGATGAACGGATTGGAACTGTTGAATAATATGAAGCATCATTTAGAGCAGATTCCCATCTTACTGATGACTGCCTATGGCACCATTGCCAAAGCAGTTGAAGCTATGCAGGCAGGCGCAGCAGATTACTTAATCAAACCTTTTGAAGCGAGTACTCTCACCGATAAAGTGGCTTCGCTGATTGCAAATGTACCCCAGGTATTTGCTGAGCAGATCGTGGGTGATGAAAAAATGAAAAAACTGTATGCCTTGGCTACAAAAGTGGCGAAAACAGATGTCAATATACTGCTGGAAGGAGAAAGCGGTACCGGTAAAGAAATTATGGCTCGCTATATTCACCGTAATTCGCAGTATCATGCAGGGCCTTTTGAAGCCATTAATTGTGCAGCAATTCCTGAAAATATGCTGGAAGCTATGTTGTTTGGCTATGAAAAAGGCGCTTTTACCGGTGCATTGCAAGCGATGTCCGGTAAGTTTGAACAAGCACAGGGAGGTACTTTATTGTTGGATGAGATTTCGGAAATGGATCTTGGTTTGCAAGCCAAAATTTTGCGAGTGTTGCAGGAAAAAGAAGTTGAACGGTTGGGTAGTCATCGCAAAATTCAGTTACATGTCAGAATTTTAGCAACCACTAATCGAAAATTAAAAGAATATGTGCAGCAAGGTCGTTTTCGCGAGGATTTATATTTTCGGCTAAATGTATTTCCAATTAAATTGCCTTCTCTGCGTGAGCGAGTCGGTGATATTTTGCCGCTGGCAACGTCATTACTACACAAACATAAAGCGGGTGTTGGTCGGCACGTCAGTGGTTTTGATGCTGCGGCAATGCAAAAAATGCAAAATTATGCTTGGCCAGGTAATGTGCGTGAACTAGAAAACGTTGTACAACGCGCTCTGATTTTGCAAACGTCTGGTTGTATTGGTGCTGATGATCTGATTTTTGAAGATGAGATTTTACAAATGCCCACTTTTCAGGAGCAATTACCCTATCTAATAGAAGCAGCTGAAGTTGTAAATAACACGCAGTTTCTTGATGAAAATTCAACACTTAGTTTGGAAGATGGTGTGCGATCTGCTGAAGAAAAAATTATTTTGCAGATGTTAACGGAAGCAAGCGGTAGTCGGAAAACCACCGCTGAAAAACTGGGCATTAGTCCTCGTACTTTGCGTTATAAAATTGCGCGAATGAAAGAATCTGGAATTATGGTACCTTGTTAATTAATTGGCTTAAAAAATGCTTACTTATAAATAAATAAACACGAGAAGCTATCATGTCAGATATCAATGTAAATCAATTATTAAGTCAAATGCGCACTATGTCTGTAGAAGCCAGTGGTAAATCACCACAGAGCGACAGTTCAGGTGACTTTGCCGCTATGCTCAAGCAATCAATTGATTCAGTCAATCAGACGCAAACCACCGCCGGAAATCTGTCAAGGGACTTTGAAATAGGAAAAAGTGACGTAAGTTTGGCGGAAGTGATGATTGCTTCGCAAAAAGCCAATGTCTCTTTTCAAGCTATGATACAAGTGCGAAATAAATTAGTGGATGCTTATCAGTCAGTGATGAGCATGCCGATGTAATCAGTTGCATAATAATTTATGAGCGAACTAGACAAAAATTTCCCGCTGGAAGCCACTCCGCAAACAGAGGTGGCAACCGCCAATACTATGCTACATCCTGCTGTCAGAAAGTTTTTAAGTCTTTCAATGACACGGCAGATGGGGTTGATGTTAGCGTTGGCGGTGAGTGTGGCTATTGGTGTGGCGGTAGTGTTGTGGGCACAAGCACCTAGTTATGATTTGCTATATGCCGGTGTTGCCGAAAAAGACGCTACGGAAATTCTGGAAGCACTGGATAAATTGAATGTTAAATACAAAATAGACTCTGCCACTGGGGCTATCATGGTTCCCTCCGGTAACGGGCGCGATATAAAGTTGAAATTGGCTGCACAAGGCTTGCCACGTACCTCTAGCTTGGGTTACGAAATTTTGGACAAAGATAATGGTTTTGGTGCCAGTAAGAGCGTAGAAAATATACGCTATCAACGTGCATTAGAAGGTGAAATTGCACTGACCATTCAAACCATTCAAAACGTTAAGTCGGCGAAAGTATTATTAGCTTTACCTGTTCAATCGGTATTCGTACGAGAGCATAAAAAACCCAGTGCATCTGTTATAGTGGAACTTTACCAGGGTAGGGCTCTGGAAAAAGAACAAATTGAATCTATTGTGCATTTGGTTGCTTCCAGTGTACCTATGATGGAAGCAGGACAGGTAACAGTCGTTGATCAGAAAGGTCGACTATTAAATAGCAAAGAATCTTCAGAGGATATGGCGCAATCCTCTAAACAGTTCGAATACAAAAAAGATATAGAAGAGCATTTGCGTAGACGAATAGAAAATATTCTGGCCCCCTTAGTGGGTAATGATGGAATGAGTGCGCAAATTTCGGCTGATGTGGATTTTACCGTTACCGAAAAAACGCAGGAGATGTTTAATCCGGATTTACCCGCATTGCGTAGCGAACAAACACAAGAAGAAAACAGTAATATCAACAAAGTACAAGGAGTTCCAGGCGCCTTGTCTAATCAACCTCCACCGACTGGTGTTGCACCTGAAGTAGCCAGTGGACAGGAAAAACAAACCAATGCCAGTAACGGTATGGTGAGTAAAAATGCTACACGTAATTTTGAATTGGATAAAACCATTACTCATACCCGTTTAGCGACGGGTGCCCTACGGCGTCTATCGGTAGCGGTGGTGGTTGATGATAAAAAAAGCAGTCTGGATGGTAAAACGGTACAGTTGAGCTATTCACCGGAAGAACTGAATCAATTACGAGAATTGGTTAAACAGGCAGTGGGATACGATAGTAGTCGTGGTGATCAGGTGACAGTGTCCAATGTCGCTTTCAAAGTGCCTGAATTTATGGAAGTAGCCAGCGAAGGATTTTGGCAGAAAGCTTGGTTTTTGGATTTGATTAAAGTGCTGGTGGCATTAATGGTTGCAGCATTACTCATTTTTAAAGTTCTACGTCCAGCTATTGCTACATTGATTGGTATAGATGAGAATGAAGCCAAACTGAAAGCGCTAGAAGAAGCACAGAAACAAGCTGAAGAAATTGGGGGTGTGGTACGCTTTGATGAGACAGGCAAACCTATCGCAGTGAAAGTCGATGAAGAGACTGGCGAAGTGTTGGGTATTACTTCTAGTGTGGAAGATCTGTTATTGCTGGAAGCACCGCAAAGTTACGAAAAACGCCTAGAATATGTGCAAAAACTCATTGATGAAGATCCAAAACTGGTGGCTCAAGTGATAAAAGTTTGGTTGAAAGACGATGGCTGAAGAAAAAGAATTCAGTAAAGCACAGCGAGCATCCTTACTGTTGTTAGCGGTAGGGCAAGATCGTGCATCCACGGTATTGAGGCATATGGGGCCAAAAGAAGTACAGTTGGTGGGATCTACAATGGCGCAACTGGGTCCTATCACCTCACAGTTGGTTGACGAGGTTCTGGAAGAGTTCATCATTGAAATCAAAAATGAAACTGGTTTGGGGCTGGATTCAGATGAGTATATTCGTAACATGCTCACCAACGCCTTGGGAGCAGATAAAGCGGGTAGTATTATTGATCGTATATTGTTAGGTGCCAATAGTAAAGGTATCGAGCAACTTAAATGGATGGATACCCGCTCGATTGCCGATTTGATTCGTCTGGAGCATCCGCAGATTATATCGATTATTTTGTCCTTGCTGGATGCGGATCAGTCTGCCGATATTTTGACCTTACTACCGGAAAATATGCGCGCTGATATTTTAATGCGAATTGCTACTCTGGAAGGTGTACAACCAGCTGCGTTGCGCGAATTAGACGATATTATGGAGAAACAGCTGACAGGTAGTGAAGGTGTTAAATCCTCACAACTTGGAGGTATTGATGCAGCTGCAAATATTCTTAACTTTATCGAAAGCGCAGTTAGTGATCCTATGATGCTGGATATTTCGGAACAAAATGCCGATTTGAGTCAGCGTATTCAGGATAAAATGTTTGTGTTCGGTGATTTGGTTAAGGTCGATGATCGTGGTATCCAAACGCTGTTACGTGAGGTTTCCACTGATCAATTATTATTAGCTTTACGTGGTGTTGACACTCTATTGCGTGACAAAATATTTGCCAATATGTCGAGAAGAGCAGCTGAAATGTTGCGTGATGATCTAGAGGCAGCTCCTCCCACCCGCTTAAGCGAAGTAGAAGCCGCACAAAAAGATATTCTGGCCATTGCCAAACGCTTGTCAGATGCCGGTGAAATAGCCTTGGCGGGCGGTGGTGGTGATGAGTTCGTCTAAAACGGCCAATTTTACTGAGGCTGAGCTACTTAGCCTGCATACTTGGACAACCTTGCAAGAATTGGGTGGGCATCGCTCCGAGCCAATAGAGCCCAGCGAAGCTCCTCGTACCCTCACAGTAGAAGAAATTGAAGCTATGCAAAAGCAGGCTTACGATGAAGCCTTTCAGCAGGGACGGCAGGAGGGGTTTGAGCAGGGTAGGACAGAAGGTTTTGCAGAAGGAGAAAAGCAAGGCTTGGAATCGGGTAGAAAACAGGGATACCTGGAAAGTGAGCATCTGTTACAAAAACAGGCGGCAGAATTAGTGCTGTTGATGGAGTCTTTGAGTGAGCCATTTCGAGAATTAGATGCTGCTGTAGAAAAGGAGCTTGTGAAATTGACCATAGCGATTGCTAGTCAAATTATTCGGCGCGAAATCAAGCTTGATCCTGGTCAAATAGTTGCGGTGATCAGAGAGGCAATAAAAGTTTTGCCCTTGTCCGCTCAGAAAATTACGTTGAACTTGCATCCAGAGGATGCCGAGTTAGTTAGAGCTGCTTTGAATTTAGATGACAGTATGCCTCAATGGCGTTTGCTTGAAAATCCATTGCTTACACGGGGTGGTTGCACCATAGAAACAGACACTTCCTATATTGATGCTAGTCTGGAAAATCGGCTTTCTGCTGTCGTGGCAAATGTTTTAGGTGGTGAGCGTCAGCAGGATGTTGCGTCATGATACCGCAGGCACAACGCGCTGAAATTTGGTTAGAGCGATTAAAACCCTATCGGCAAAAAATACAAGATAGTCCAGAGCTAGTCGTTGAAGGTAAATTGTCGCGTATGGTCGGTTTAACTTTGGAAGCGGAAGGCTGTCGAGCTGCTATCGGTTCATTATGTAAGGTTGAAACCAAAAGTGGAAAGCAGATAGGTGCAGAAGTGGTTGGTTTTTCTGGTACGCGTTTGTATTTAATGCCTACTGGAGATACACACGGGCTGGAGCCGGGTTGTCGAGTTATCCCGTTAGGAAAAAATAGTCTAAGCAGCGTTGGTTTTGGTTTGTTGGGGCGCGTTATAGATGGTGCTGGTAATCCGCTGGATAGCAAGGGGCCGCTAGATACCAATGCGAAAGTCTCGTTAACGGGCGTTCCCATCAATCCTTTGGCTCGTAAACCCATTCGAGAGGCATTGGATGTTGGTGTTAGAGTAATCAATGCCTTGTTTAGTGTTGGTCGTGGTCAACGAATGGGGTTGTTTGCCGGCACTGGCGTGGGCAAAAGTGTATTGTTGGGGATGATGACCAAATTTACTAATGCCGATGTTGTTGTGGTGGGGCTGATTGGTGAACGGGGTCGTGAGGTCAATGAATTCGTTTTGAAAATTCTAGGTGAAGAAGGTTTAAGACGGGCGGTGGTTGTTGCATCGCCAGCTGATGATTCGCCATTAATGCGTGTGCATGGGGCATTGCGAGCAACCAGTATTGCTGAATATTTTCGAGATCAAGGCCTGGATGTTTTATTGTTAGTTGACTCATTGACCCGTTACGCTCAGGCGAGTCGGGAAATTGCGTTGGCAATTGATGAACCTCCTGCCACAAAAGGTTATCCGCCTTCGGTATTTGCAAAATTGCCGCAATTGGTGGAGCGTGCTGGCAATGGCGATCATGGTGGTGGTTCAATTACCGCGTTTTATACGGTATTGACAGAAGGCGATGATCCTAACGATCCTGTTGCTGATGCCGCTCGTGGTGTATTGGATGGACATATTGTCTTGTCTAGAAGTCTGGCTGAATCCGGCCATTTTCCTGCTATCGATGTTGAAGCCTCAATTAGTAGGGTAATGCCGGATATTGTTGATTCCGAACACCTGCAATTAGCCAGAGAGTTACGCCGATTGTATTCCACCTATCAACAAAACAGAGATTTAATCAGCGTAGGCGCGTATCGAGCTGGAGCCGATCCACGTATTGATAGGGCGATTGAAAAAAATCAGTCAATCTTGACATTTCTACAGCAAGATATGGACGAATCTGTTGATATGAGCCGAAGCCTAAACGATTTGACAAGCTTGCTTGCCGTACAATGAGCAAAAGATCAGAACGGCTTAAGGTTATTATTGATTTGTATTCGCGTCAGGAACACGATGCATTACAGTTTTTAGGACGTACCCAACAGAAATTAACAGAGCAACAAACTCAGTTAGAGCAATTGCAAAAATATCGATTGGAAAATCGGGCGGGGTTGGCGCAACAACAAGCCGCGGGTTTGACTATTATGCAGTTTCAAGAGTTGAGAGCTTTCGCTGATAAGTTAGATAAAGCCATTGCCGGTCAACAAACTTTATTAGCAAACTATGAACAAGATTTGCATAGGGCGCGAAAAAATTGGGAAGAAAGTCATCATCGTACCCAAAGTATGGAAAAAATCAGTGCACAAGCTAAAGCGGAAGAATTAAAAGCTGAAAATCGACGAGAACAAATTGAAATGGATGCAAGAGCTACCCGCACGCAAAGAAAAGATGGCATATAAACTGCTTAAATAAAGATAAAGTTTTTCGGGAGAATGTCGTGATGATTCAAACAACCAATCCAGTATCCCTTGTAACAGGTATAGATAATAGCGTAACCCAATCAACCAACGTCGGTATAGATCTCAGTAATACCGCCGCTTTTACTGCCAATTTGCTTGAACAGTTAAGTTTGTTACAAGGTAATGCAGGTAAGAATGCCGTCACTGATAACACGTTATTAAGTAATTTCCAGGCAAATAATACAACGACTGATTTAAGTACTATCGAGCAGGACTTGCAAAGTTTTGCCGCTTTATTCGGAAAATCCACGCCGCTGGCAAATAAAACTGATCAAAGTATTAATCTTGATAATACGCTCAGCGCCTTAACGGATGTGTTGCAGTATTTGCAAAGTTTGAAAACTGATGGAGTTAACCCGCTTCAGTCTGCACAGACCAATACACTTTTAAATCAGTCAGCAATCACGCAGAATACAAGTGTCGAAATACCGTCTTTAACGACAACAAATAGCAGTACTAGTGGTTCTGCGACTAATAAAAAATCGCTTTTGAGTGATCAGACTGATCCTAATGCATTAGCACAAGCTTTAGCGATTACCGGGCAACAAATTCAACAACTACAGTTAACGGTGCCGAACTCAACAGTCAATTCTGTATCGACTGATAATACAACTGGAGACGATCAGCAATTTGCAATTAATCAAGCAGTAAATTCGTCAACAAAGTCGATTACGCAAAATGATAATCGATTAGCTGCGGCAGTCTCAGCTGCCACTCAACAAGCAGCGCTCACTCAAACCGCTGCCAAAGCACAAGCAATTTCTGATGTGCCGTTGCCTTCTTCCGTCAGTAGTATGCTGTCAGGTATGTCTGGCAGCATTGTATTTTCTGCAAATCAGGCTGTGTCTAATAAAAAATCGACTCAAACAGATACTCCGTTGAGTAATATTGTTCAGACGGTTTCAACTCCAGTTGCAGAAAATTCATCATTAACCACCGACCCAAATACCAGCAACTCTGCAACGGTAAATACATTAACCGAAATCAGTAATAGCACTGGGGTTACTCAAGTGGATGCGGATAGTGAATTGACGAGTTTAACGCAATCTTTTACTACGCAAAATAAAAGTCAGCAGGCTGCTAACGCGACAGACAATATGCCGATTAATCTAATACAGCCTCACCAGTCGGTAGCCAATACAACACATGTGAATAGCATGTCAGGCATAGCTTTACCTTTGAATCACCCAAACTGGAATGCAGAATTAGCAGATAAGCTGCAATTGATGCACAAACAAGACATTTCTACAGCCGAATTACAAATTAACCCTCCTCACTTAGGTCCAATCTCTATCAAAATTGGGCTTGATCAACAGGATCAAACCACTATTTCATTTACCACTCAACATCAGCAAGTTAAAGAGGCGATCGAAGCCTCTATCCCTAAATTAAGAGAAATGCTAGGGGGTGAGCAATTGAACTTGGTTGACGTAAATGTTTCTCAACAACAATCAGATCAGAAACCTGCGCAGAGTTTTTTCCAGATGGCAAGCGATCAAGGTAAAGGTAATAATACTGGTTCACAAAATGAGACAGAAAATTCGACTAATTCATCAGCAGTTGATAAAGTAGAAACATCGGAAATAGGTTCTGCGCATGCTGGCAATGGCCTGTTAAATTTGTTTGCCTAGAAAAAATTATTGAATATGACTGTACTAAAAATTAATCGTGACGACTTTACTGAGGCATTGAGTGTAGGTATCGATTTTTTATTAGGTGAAGGCTGGTTTTTGGATACCGAAACCGGGGAGGTGTTATTACATGCTGAAGGTGTTGACGATTTTCCAGAAGATTTTCCAGATGATCCGCGGTATGTGCATATTGATGGTCTAAGTTCTGACGAAGCATTTCAGATTATGCTGGATTTCGTTGAACAGCTTGATAATAATGAAGTTGCCCTAAATCTAAGTGCTATCTTAAAACAAACAAAACCTTTTCGTCGTTTTAAAGATTTTTTGTACCAATACCCGGTCATTCAAGATGCCTGGTATGCATTCGAACTGCAACGGTATACCCAATTGGCAGATGAATGGTGCGTAGCGCACGAAATTCAGGCGGAGTGGATATAGATCCTAACCTAAAGCAACTTAACTGTTCTGGAACCGTTCAATTTGTGCTTCCAGTTCAGCAAAGTCGAAATTTTCTGCCAAGCTGTCCGCCAGTTTATCAATGCCTGCTTCGCGCAGGGCATTAAAATCTACCGCTTGCGGTGTTTGATAACCCGCCCAATCCAATAGAGCATCGCAGGCTTGGGGAAGATCAAACAAACCATGCAAGTAGCTGCCTGCTATTTGTTTATCCATAGACATCGCGCCCTCATTGCCAGAAGGCAAGCTGAACAGCGGTTGTTCTAGTGCCGGGCCATAGCTTACTCCCATGTGAATTTCATATCCTGCTACCGGAATGGTGTCGTTAAAAAAATGCCCGGTTACCTGTCGTAAAACCTTATGAGTTTCCAGAGTGGTTTCCATATCTAACCATCCCAATGCTTTTACGCTACCTGAAGAACCTTCAATGTGGTGCGGGTCGTGAATAGCTTGCCCCAGCATCTGAAAGCCGCCACAAATACCGAATAATTTGCCACCAAAGCGTAAATGCCGCTGGATATAAGTTTCCCAACCTTGCTCTTTTAGTCTAGCCAGATCTGCTTGCACGTTTTTGCTACCCGGTAATACGATTAAGTCTGCGCCATTAATTTGTTCTGGGCTTTTAGCAAAACTAACTTGCACGCCGGGATGTAGTTGTAATGGGTCAAAATCGGTATGATTACTAAAACTGGGTAAATGTGGTACCACAATACGAAATGCTGCTGATGATTGTTGTGCGTGACGTGTTGATAATGCGTCTTCCGCCTCCAGAAACAAATCATGCAGATAAGGCAGAACTGCCAGTACCGGCTTGCCCGTTTTGGCTTCAAGCCAATCCAAACCCGGTTTAAGCAGATTGAAGTCTCCGCGAAAGCGGTTGATGACAAATCCCAATACACGTTGCTGTTCAGATGTTGATAGCAACGCTAATGTGCCAACAATGTGTGCAAATACGCCGCCTTTATCAATATCCGCAATTAGTATAACCGGGCAGTCTACTGCCTCGGCAAAGCCCATATTGGCAATGTCGCCATCGCGAAGATTAATTTCTGCAGGACTTCCAGCGCCTTCAACAATCACCGTTTGGTACTCAGTAGTCAAGCGCTGCCAAGAAGCCAGTACCGCTTGCATAGCGATTTTTTTGTAATCGTGATATTGCTGGGCGGATTGATTGGCTAATACTTTGCCATGCATTATCACTTGTGCAGTCTTATCAGCAGTGGGTTTTAACAATATCGGATTCATATCGGTATGTGCAGCCAGTCTGCAAGCAGCAGCCTGCACGGCTTGAGCTCGGCCAATTTCGCCACCATCACTCGTAACCGCACTATTTAGTGCCATATTTTGCGGTTTGAATGGCGCAACAAATACACCTTGTCTATACAGGTAACGGCATAAGCCAGTTACTAAAGTACTTTTTCCTGCATCCGAAGTAGTACCCTGAACCATTAAAGCCTTGAAAGGTTTAGGTGGGTTTGGTGATAGGTTTTTCATGACTTCATTATGACAGATTAGTATTTTAATGGCATGTCCCCTAGCGCAATATCCGCTTAGTTATGTAAAGATAGCCAGATCAACGGACTGGCAGCCATTACCAAAATTGGGCGTACCTGCTTTTAACTATCTTCCAGAATAGTTACCATACCGTTAAAAAAATATAAACCAAGGAATGAAATCATGATTCAGCAAAATAACGCCATCATTTCTGGCTATAAAACGTTAAAAAAATTGCGGACGGTATTAGCTATATTGCAAGGTACGCGTTTAATTGCCACGCTTACACAAGAACAGCAAAGTACGGTATCCCATGATCAAACCAAGCGAGTTACTTATTTAACTGCATTATTCACGCGTATACATCGCGAAATGTATAGCGATTGGAAAGACCAGATTACCGTCAATCACAGGCCTGGCAGTATGCTGGATGCCGAAAAGCGTAAACAATTTCGAGAGACCATAGAACGACTGGTTTTAGACGATGAAAATAATCAGGATACTGCTATTTTTGATAATAATGGCTTTGTCATACGCTGTGAAGACATCGCTGAACGCTTAGCCGGTTTCTATCGAGCCATGCGAAGTATTCGTCCTTTTAGCTATGGAAATCGTTTGGCTTTGGATTTCTTTATTACGGCCTTGGGTAATTTGCCAGCATTTAAAGCAGTGTACGAGCCAGGCATTGATTTTAGACGCCTAACTTCAAACGATGCCCGAGCATTACACGATATTAACAGCCCGCACCGACAGATTGCAGCGGCTTTTAAGCATGCTCTTGATCCTACCCGAACTAAATGCTTGCAAAATATCGCTAACAGTTATGGCAAATGGCTGGAAAATAAACGGTTTTTGTTAGGTATTCCGTTTTTGTCCCACACTATGGCCGATGGTACTCAGTGTCTAGTCACTGTGAATGGAGGTTTGGTGGCATTGAATAGTATCAATGTGCAGGATTTTATAGCAGGTCAGCATTTTGCAGATAATCCACTAAGCGCTTCAGAAGTAGTCGTGGGTTATTTGCCAGGTACAGAAGATTTGCGTGTTCCCGAAAAAACCAGCATTGATGCCATACCCATTCGAGCGGATGGAGTGGCGCCCTTGTTTGGTCTCGATGTAAACATCTTGACTGGCTTACGTCCTCCCAGTCATGCCGAATTACTGGATTTACTTCGCCAATGCGCTGGCGAACAAGCTAATTTATTCAGTCTGGCTGCCAATGAAAGTTTAAAAAATAGAATGCTAAGCTTTGCTGATGATGAAATCCGCTTGGCTCGCACTGTGGAGATTGCTTATGAACGGTTGAATAAAATTAATCGTATTTTGTCGGATGCGGTACAAACTATTTTTGCCGATAAAACACCTGTTTCACAACCAAGATTGTTTATGGCTATGGGTGGAGCGGGTTCAGGCAAAACGGCGGTCGAAGAAATGGCCAAGGCCTGTTGCGGGGATAACTTTGTCACTGCCTCGTTGGATGAATTTCGAAAACTCAGTGATTTGTACCGGGTAATGACGGCTGCTAATCATCATAGTGATGATTATGTTTACATAGAACCGTTCGCCAACCGCTTACGAGATTTGGTGGCACAGCATGCCAGAGAAATCGGTGTCAATATTTTGTACGATGGTACCGGCATCCCTTATCAGCCGCGTTATGCCACGATTGTTAAACAATTTAATGAGGCAGATTTTTATACTTCAATCATCGCTGTGGATGCTTTTTTGGTAAAACCTCTGGGGCGTGAGGAGGAGTTGTCTCGTTCCTGTGTAATTGAGAGTGTTAAAGCGCGTTATGAAACTACTGGGCGGGCGTTGCCGTGGGTGGTAACAATCGATAAGCATATCCGAGCTCCACGTTCTTTTTTGAATGCGCTAAGAGATGATGCCCTTCAGAAAATTTGTTTGTTTGCTAATGACGGAGATAAAGATAAGCATTATTTGGTGGCAGAAAGTTTTTTATTTACCGATAGCGAAGTAATGGAATTACAAGATAGGCAACGGCAGCGGGTTTTGGCTGACTATCTACATGATGTGTGTAGAAATCGCCACGATTCGGTTTTAAAACAGCTATCTATTCAGGATGCAGCCGCTATTGAGGTGTGGCTAATGCGTAATCCTGCTTTCAATGAAGATAATGTCGGCTATCAAATATATCGAGGTGGTGAAATTAATCGAGTGCTGTTGATATACAACACTCGGCGTATGATAGATTTTGTCGAAAAGCGACAGTTAAACCCCAATGCCTCCGGTGAAGAAGGCTTGCTACATAAACCTGCCGCACTGGCGTATCATGTTGATCCATACGCCAGAGATGCATGGATTACCCGTTTACAGGGAACTGAGGCTTAAGTTTAAAATGTGTGGTATAGACTTGTAACCCAACGATCAAAGTTCTATAGCCCATCGGGTATTAAAAAAAGGGGGTGACTAGCCCCATTCCTTTAGCGGTTCCCTATCAGTATTATCGGTATGTACTGTAAAAAAAGTTGTAACTATTCAGCGTAAATAATTAAAAAAAAGCTTGACAAGGTTTTTGGTCGAAAAATAAAAAATTCAGTGAACTGCCAGCTTGTAGTGGAATGACGTATTTAGCTACGCATTCGGCAACTACAATTCCTCAATTGCAACATTAAATAGAAGGGTAGTGACTCTTGGTCGTTCGTGGCCTACATCGCAACCTCGAAGGCAAAAATCGACTTTTAAAACTGGCCTTATAATACCGCTAACAGTAACGGTTTAGCGGTATATTAGTTTGACTGTCGATAATATCAACATTGAAGACACCATCAAAAAAGTTCAGCAACTGATCGCTGATGAAGAGCATATGTCATCAGCTTTGCGTGCGACCTTAGAAGTCATGATCATGCTGATTCAAATAATGGCTAATCGTTTAAGCCTGACTAGCCGAAATAGCAGCAAACCGCCTTCTACGGATCGTTTTAAAGATCAAGACAAAGTCAGTGGCGATGACGAGAACAAAGGCAAAAATAGAAAGCGCGGTGGGCAGTTCGGTCGGATAGGTACAACTTTAAAAAAAGTGGACGATCCCGATGAAATTGAAATTCTGGAATTAGATCGGGCGACTTTACCACCAGGGAACTATCAGGAAGTTGGTTTTGAGATCCGCCAAGTATTTGATATTGAGATTCAGCGCCTTGTGACCGAATACCGCGCTCAAGTTCTGGAAGATCAATTTGGCAAACGTTTTACAGCCTCTTTTCCGGTTGAAGTCACTAAAGCGGTGCAATACGGGAATGGCGTCAAAGCACAGGCCGTGTATTTGTCTCAATATCAACTCATTCCCTACCAACGTGTTCAAGAGCAATTTCAGGATCAATTCCAACTACCGATCAGTGTCGGCTCAATCTTTGAATTTAACCAGCAAGCTTATCATTTGCTCGAACAATTTGAATTGAAACTCATCACGAAAATACTCGCCTCGTCCCTATTGCATTCCGATGAGACCGGGATCAACATCAATGGGAAAAATCATTGGCTGCACTGTATTTCGAACCAGCAATGGACGCTCTTTTACGCCCACGCCAAACGCGGCATGGAAGCAATAACCGCTATGAATGTTTTAACCCGTTTTACAGGTATTCTCTGCCACGATCACTGGAAGCCCTATTTCCAGTTGAACTGCCTGCATGCCTTATGTAACGCTCACCATTTGCGCGAGCTGACCTATGCCGAAGAACAAGAGAACCAAGCATGGGCTAAGGATATGCGAGAGTTGCTTGTTTCTATCAATGAGGCTGTTAAGGCCCAGGGCGGTGTTTTATCCGATTCTATAGCGGCAGGCTATACCGATCAATATCGGGCAATTCTTAAAGAGGCTGAGCAGGAATGTCCTCCCCCGCTCCCAGAGAGAAAGGAAGGACAACGGGGACGACTTAAACGCAGTAAATCGCGAAACTTATTGGAGCGGTTAATCAACTTTGAGCAGCAAACCTTAAGGTTTATGACTGATGCCAAGGTACCCTTTACCAATAACCAAGGAGAGAACGACATCAGAATGACCAAGGTTCACCAAAAGATTTCAGGCTGTTTTCGTAGTCAGGAAGGTGCTGATATTTTTTGCCGTGTTCGAAGTTATTTATCAACATGCCGGAAAAACAACATATCAGCCAGCGAAGCGTTGACACTGCTCTTTAATGGCAAATTGCCGGATTTTATACGGTGACGACCAAAATTCGCTGAGCGTGATAAATTACGCTGAATAGTTACAAAAAGTTTTGAAATAAGGCATAAAACTGGCAGTAATCGGGATTGAATAAAAACAATACATGGCTGCGGCTTCACCCGTTGATACCTTGAAAAACCACTGTGGTACAAACAAGGTCATAATGGCCATGACAAAATGATAAGAGGCAATTTTCCAATTGTTTTTCCAAAGAAAACCGCTAATAGCCAGTGCAAACAAAGAGCCATGTGTAACAAATAAGCCAAATGCGCTGGAGATAGAATAGCCTATGTGGTAAATCCCCATGTATAAACAGGACACCATTTTGCCAATAAAATTAGGTTCAATATCAAAAAGTTGCCATTCGTTAGGTAAAAAACTACACAGTAAAAAAAGTCCACTCAAGGTTGCACCAATCAGAGTAGCTTTTTTTAGCGATGTGACATCGGAAGAATAAGTTGCCAAGGCAGGCATAATGGCAAAAGCCTGTAAACTGATGTGGTAGGTTGATAACTCACTCAGAAGCATATTGGTGCCATATCCACATTGATCAGCAACTGGATAGGCAAAAAACTGAATGAATTCCATCAGTGAAAAATGGAAAATGGCATAAGCTCGAGCCACACGAACCCAGAATGGTTCTGTTTTATCAAGGTAAGTGACTGAAGAGGCAGCCAGACCTACCAGACCTAAACTCAAAGACATATTGGCACTAAAACACATAAGCAATCCGAAGTTTAATAAATAACTGATTAAGGGTTAGTTTAGCTTGGGCTGTAATTCAGCTTAAGCGCAAAAGAGGTTAGTAAAAACCCTAATTTGGAGTCGATTTTAAACAGCTTCTGTGTGAAAGGCGACAATTTTTACACATTAAATCAACCCTGCTAACCATGTACGTATACGTAATCCCCATTCGCTGCTGTAGCCTACTGAAGTAAAAACGATAGTTCCGTCCTTGTTCAAGAAGAAAACTGCGGGTACCGCTTTAACGCCAAAGCTTTGTGCAACTTTACCTTGTTGGTCATTGACAACAGACCAAAGTAATTGATTTTTTTGTAAATGCGCTTTAATTGCATTATCAGTTCCAGAGCGTAATGCAATGGTCAATTGCGGATAATCACTAGCCATAGCACTAATGGCATTTTGCATCATGGCACAAATGCCGCACCATTCAGCCCAAAAATAAATGATAGCCGGGCCTTGGGCAATAAAGGCCTGTGCAGGTAGCCCTGTGATAGTGGTCTGTTCAATAGAGGGTGGTTTGCCGGTAACCAAGTCACTGCTATGCAAAAACTGTCCGGCGAAGAATAGGCAGCCCACCAGAAAGTAAAATGCATATTTTTTTAGCATTTATAGTCCTTTCATCAAACTGGCGCCGTGCTGCTTAAGCCAGTTTCGTTGTTGTTGATAGTCTGGAAAATGTTTTGCTATTAGGTTCCAAAAATCTGGAGAGTGATTTTTATGTTTAATATGACATAGTTCATGTATGACAACATATTCCAGAGCCTGAGGAGGTGCTAGTAACAAGAGCCAATTCATATTAATATCGTTATGTGGGCCGCAACTGCCCCAACGGCTGGATAAGGTTTTAATTTTAAGGCTGCGGGGATACAAATTGAGCTGTGGGGCGTGTTTTTCAATTAACTCGTTGGTGAGTTGTCGGGCCTGTTTTTTCATCCAGCGGATTAAAGCCTGCCGGATGACTTCGGAACGCTGCTCCGTGGGTATGTCGTTAGCCAGGGTTGCGATAAAATGTGTATCTGCTTTTAGTTGAATACGTGTCGTTTTACTTGCGTGATGTTTGAGTAGTAAAGGAAGCTTCTGGCCCTGAAAGGGGATGCATACACCATCTGTATAGTCACTCGGTGCCAATTCAGGAATGGCTTCAGCTTTTTCGGCCACACGTATTAGAGTGGATTGAATCCATGACTGTTGTGAAGTTACAAAACTTTGAATTTGCTTGTCAGTAGTCTTAAGTGGAGCAACGACTTCGATAACACCAGGTTTAATGATAATCCGCAAGTATTTAGCGCGCGCACTATGTCTTAGTTTGTATGTCATGGCTGCTGAGAGAGTGTTGTGATTCAAAATAATTCTCAGTTAGGTATTAGAGATATTAACCAATGACTCCTGGTTAATCATATGACTTGCCAAGCCTTGCAATGCCGATTGTAACTCGTGATGGAGTTGATCAGGCATAGCGAGTTCGGACAAAGCTTTATTCATACACAACATCCATTGATCACGTTCATCTGGACCAATGGCAAATGGAAAATGTCGTCTACGTAACATGGGGTGACCATATTGTTCAATAAACAGATTAGGCCCTCCTAGCCAGCCAGAAAGAAATTTAAATAACTTCTCTTTGGCTCCGGCAAGATTTTCGGCGTGCATAGCTCGTATGCCTTGAGTTTCCGGTAATATATCCATATAAAAATAAAAACGATCGACTAGGCTACGTAATTTTGATTCGCCGCCTAGTAAATCATAGGGCGTTACTGCTGTCATTATGTTAAACCTCTTTTATACGCTGCTTGGTGAGTTATACTATAAGTTTGAGACTGACAATGTCATGGAACTATGGCATTATTGTAAGGTCGAATTAGTCCTTTAATCTATTATTGAGGTATCTATTATGCGTTTAAATACTGCTACCGTACGTTCGGAAGCTGGAGTTCTGGCGACCAATAAAGTGCTTAGAAATACTTATTTGTTGTTGTCGATGACACTGCTGTTTAGCGCTGCTACAGCGGCAACTGCAATGGTGTTAGATTTACCTCATCCGGGTTTAATTATTACACTGGTTGGCTATTTTGGTCTGTTGTTTTTAACAAATATGTTTAGCAATAGTGCGTTAGGATTGGTTTTTGTTTTTGCCCTAACTGGTTTTATGGGCATGACATTAGGCCCAATGCTGAATATGTATCTTCATGCATTTAGTAATGGTCATCAGCTTATATTAACTGCATTGGGTGGAACCGGCGTTATTTTTATGGGTTTATCGGCTTATGCACTCACCACTCGCAAAGATTTCAGTTTTATCGCTGGTTTTCTGATGGTAGGTGTGTTAGTGGCGTTTTTTGCAGGTATTGCTGCTTTGGTCTTTTCCATTCCAGCTTTATCATTAGCTGTTTCAGCAATGTTTGTGCTGTTAATGTCAGCGATGATTTTGTTTCAAACCAGTCAAATTATTCATGGCGGAGAAACTAACTATATTTTGGCTACTGTCTCTTTATATGTATCCATTTTTAATCTGTTTACCAGCTTGTTGCAATTATTAGGTGTATTTGGCGGCGACGATTGAAAAATTAAGCATGCAAGATTGGCATATTAAAATTGATAATATTTCAACTGCTTATTTATATACCTGATTATTTATGTAAGATTAGAGTGGTTAGCTAGGCCAACCTAACTGACTGAAAAATAATGACCCGGTCTAGATTTTATAGACTGGGTCTAACCCAACAATTGAAGCGTTAGTGCATTTAAAAGCTTACGTAGTGTGCTTGGTTAGAGCAAAGCTTAAGTGATTGAATTTAATAATAGCATTGTTAATGTCATTTTTTTTCGTCACACCTATATAAACTCAGTTTTGACGCAGTGGTTTATTGGGGGTGTACAGCGTAATTCCAGGATTTTGCATACTCAGGTGGTTAATAATGTTCATTATAAATGCTGATAAATTCTCGGCTTGCCTTAGGGTTAACAAAACGCTTTTTTAGAATAAGAAAATATGAACGACTTTATTCCCGGCCAACGCTGGATTAGTAATACAGAATCAGAACTGGGTTTGGGTTTGGTTTTGGAAGCAGAAAGCAATCGTGTCACGCTGTTATTTTTAGCAACTGGCGAAAAACGCATCTATGCGAGAGATAATGCGCCATTAACACGCGTTATATTTTCTGTCGGTGATGTCATTGAATCTGCAGATTATGCCAAAATTACTATACAACAGGTTGAACAGCATAGTGGTCTGTTAACTTATGTTGGCGTGGATGAAGAGGGTCTATTGCAACAGATAGACGAAATGGAACTTAATCACCATATTCAGTTCAATAAGCCTCAAGATCGATTATTTACAGGTCAATTCGATCCCACAGCTTGGTTTTTATTACGCTACGAAACCTGGCTACGCCAACAACAACATCAGCAATCTGCAGTAAAAGGTTTGCAAGGTGCACGGGTCGCATTGATCCCGCATCAATTGTATATTGCCCAGCACGCCGCAAATCGAGGTCAACCCCGTATTATGTTGGCAGATGAAGTAGGACTGGGTAAAACAATAGAAGCGGGGTTGATCATTCAACATCGTTTGATTAATGATCTTAGTCAACGCGTACTGATTTTGGTACCAGAGAGTTTGCTTCATCAATGGTTGGTAGAAATGTTGCGTAGATTTAATTTGCGCTTCAGTATATTTGATGAAAGTCGTTGTCTTGCCTCAATGGATGAAAATCCGTTCCTAAACGAACAGTTGGTACTCTGTAGTCAAAGTTTTTTTGGGAAATATACCGGACGTCAACAGCAAGCGTTGGATGCAGGCTGGGATTTGGTCGTGGTTGATGAAGCCCATCATCTAGAGTGGAGTGAGGAGGCGCCCAGTGCCGATTACCTGTTTGTCGAACAATTGGCAGAAGAAAGTCCCGGTCTGATCCTGTTAACCGCTACTCCTGAACAACTTGGAAAAGAAAGTCATTTTGCTCGATTGCGATTACTTGATCCTGATCGTTTTTATCAATTTAAGCAGTTTTTGCAGGAAGAAAGTCAATTTGAACCTGTTGCACGGTTAGCTAATTTATTGATCTCCGGTCAGGCTTTACAAGACGGTGCCCAAGAGCAGCTTAAAACCTTATTGAAAGATGATAAAGTCGATAAACTGCTTGCTCAGGTAAATGACAATTTGTCAGTAACGACCAGTAGTGATTTGGTCGGAGGTTTGAGCCATGCTCGTGAAGAGTTAATTAAATTATTGCTTGATCATCATGGTACGGGGCGTATCCTGTTTAGAAATTCTCGACAAACCGTAAAAGGTTTTCCTGATCGTCAACGCCATGGTTATTTGTTACAGGGTGATATAGACACTGATTTGCAGGATAGTCCTTATTTGTTATGGCTGGTTGAGAAGCTAAAAGCCTTAGGTGATGAGAAAGCGTTATTAATATGTAAGCAAGCTGAAACCGTTGTACAGCTTGAGCAAATTCTGCGTCAACATGTAGGACATACTGCCGCCGTATTTCACGAAGGCATGAGTATCGTAGAACGTGATCGTGCGGCTGCCTTTTTTGTAGATGAAGATAGTCGCGCTCAAGTGCTGATTTGCTCTGAAATCGGCAGCGAAGGACGCAATTTTCAATTTGTCAGGCATCTGATTTTATTTGATCTGCCAGAAAATCCAGATTTGTTGCAACAACGTATTGGTCGTCTGGATCGGATTGGGCAAAAACAAGTGATACAAATTCATGTCCCCTATCTGCACAACTCAGCTCAGCAGGTTTTGTTTCGCTGGTATGATGAAGGTTTAGATGCGTTTCGACATAATTGTTCTGGTGCTGCTCAGGTATACAAATTACTAGGTGATGAACTGAGTAATGCGATAAATACTTGTAACGAAGCGGAAATTGAGGCATTGATCTCTAAAACCCAAAAGCTTAATCAACAGGTTGAAGCAGAGTTACATAATGGACGAGATTTATTATTGGAACTTAATTCGTGTCGACCTGAAGAAGCAGGTAATCTGGTTGAACAGATTCGTCGCTCTGAAAATGATGGCAGTTTATGGCCGTATATGGAAGCGCTCTTCGATTGTTATGGTGTAGATGTAGAATATCATTCACGTGATTGCAATATTCTCTGGCCTAGCGAAAATTTGCGAATTGCCCATTTTCCTATGCTTCAGGATGAAGGCCTAACGGTAACCATCAATCGTGACATCGCTTTGACACGAGAAGATATGCAATTCATTACGGTTGAACATCCTATGGTGTTATCCGCTATGGATCTGGTGTTGTCCAGCGAAACTGGCAATGCGGCTGTCAGTGTTATCAGGCATCCACAATTGAAACCAGGGCAGTTTATGTTGGAACTGTTGTTTGTGGTGGAATGTAGTGCCCCTGCGCAATTACAGTTAGGGCGTTTTTTACCACCCACACCCATTCGAGTTTTATTAGATCAAAATAAAAAGGATTTAAGTAGCAGCGTATCTCATGCTGAGTTGGTGGAAACTAAAGAGAACTTTGATAAATCACAGATTAGTCAGTTCCTGAATAGCCAGCGTCAGTATATTCTGGATATGATTAAAGTGGCTGAAAAACAGGCCACCTTGCACATGCAGAAGCTTATTGCTGAAAGCAGTAATCGAATGGTTCAGAACCTAACGGCAGAAATTAAACGTTTGGTACGCTTAAAGCAAATAAATCCAGGTATTAAAGAATTGGAAATTGAACAACTCAAGGAAACAGTCTTGCTGTCACATGAAAGTATTCAAGAGGCTCAATTGCGGTTAGATGCGGTGAGATTCGTGATTACTAGCTAGTCACACCTAAGTATGTTAATTTGTCAGCTAAGAAGTTTGCTTTCAGAATGCTCTGGCACTCAGCACACAAATTTCAATTTGTTAAATCAACATATAAAACTAATATAGATTAAATGGTTTTGATGAATACAGTCGAATCGTCTAGCTCGATGCACTCGAACATTAAATCATCTATAGAGCCTTCCACATGATCCACATAGTGAACGCCGCATTCCTGTTCTCCTTGTTGATGTTTGAGGATGCCATGTACACTGAATGGCGTCTTTGATTCGGGTAATAGCATATTGATTTTGATCGGGCCGCTAATTTCAGCAGAAATTGGGTGTTTAAGTCTAACCCGAATACCACTATAGCTGATGTCGAGAATATCGGCATCAAGGATAACTTCCTGACTAGGTGAATTGAATACGATTCCAGCTTGCAAGCCTTTAGGTTTTACTCGATGGTGATTACGTTTTTCGTTTTGCATAGGAAGTGTTCCACTGAATGAAAACTTTGCGGTGAGAGTTGTTTCATTTAATTGTAAACCAAATTTTTGTAACTGTATTTGGCATTTAATTATTATATTGCTCAGTTACCTATTCGTGCCTGTAATGGCGAAATTACCCCCATAAGGTTCATGCATGCAATTTTCAGAATTAGGTTTGTCCGCGCAACTTCTCCAAGCCGTTGCCGAACAAGGTTATCAATCACCTACGCCCATTCAGGCGCAGGCAATACCTGTTATATTACAAGGTCGAGATGTACTGGCTGGCGCACAAACGGGTACCGGTAAAACCGCTGGTTTTACTTTACCTTTGTTGCAATTATTGCAGCAACAAGCCATCCCGCAAAAACCCAGGCCAGTACGTGTATTAATTCTTACCCCTACCCGAGAATTGGCGATGCAGGTTTATGAAAGTGTCAAAACCTATGGCAAGCATCTGCCTTTCTTTGCCGAAGCAATTTTTGGCGGAGTGAGTGTGCTGCCGCAAATTCAAAATCTTAAGCGTGGTACTGATATTGTCATTGCGACGCCAGGTCGCTTATTGGATTTGATACAACAAAAACATCTGGATTTATCGCGGGTTGAGTATTTGGTTCTGGATGAAGCAGATCGTATGCTGGATATGGGTTTTATTCGGGATATTCGTAAAGTAATTGGTTTTTTGCCTAAAAAACGGCAGAATTTATTGTTTTCTGCTACCTATGCGCCAGAAATTAGTCAATTGGCGGAACAGTTATTAACTAATCCCGTGGAAATCTCAGTTGCAAAAAGAAATGCCGCTGCAGAAACGGTTTCGCAATTAGTGTATGGGCTTAAGCGAGAGTATAAGCGTGAGCTATTGTCCTATTTGATTGGGAACGGTAATTGGCAGCAAGTATTGATCTTTGTCAGAACTAAACACGGTGCGGACCGTTTGTGTAAGCAATTAATTCAGGATGGCATACGTTGCGCTGCATTGCATGGTGATAAAAGTCAGGGAGCAAGAGTGCGGGCTTTAGACGCGTTTAAAGACGGCAGTATTACTGCATTGGTTGCCACCGATATTGCCGCTCGTGGTTTAGATATTGATCAATTACCGCATGTGGTTAATTACGATTTACCGCAAGTTGCCGAAGATTATGTGCATCGTATTGGTCGTACTGGTCGGGCTGGCGCAGATGGACAGGCAATTTCATTGGTTGATCCTGAAGAGGCCTATTTACTGGCTGCCATAGAAAAACTGTTAAAACGCGAAATTCCACGTGTTGCGGATACGGGTTATGAAAAAGTTTCTCTGGATAATGTGAATAGCAAGCCAAAACCCAAGCCGCAGCAGCCGCGCTCGGCACAACGAACTCGTCCGGGAAATCATGCTACCAGCCCAGGCAAGCAATCGACTCCCGCGCGTAAATCGAATTACAGTAGAACCAATAGTCGTTAAGGTATAGAGTTTGCAGTTGCTTACGAATTGGTAATATGAATGGCTAACCACACCGTTTCTATATCGGCTATTGTCCAATCGACTCGGTGTCGGCAATGCGCAGGGATGAGTAAATAGTCACCAGTTGCTAATTCAACGTAATGCTGATCAGAAAATTGAAGTCTGGCCTGACCTTGTAGTATCAGTACCCATTCATCTTGAGATTGCTCATACCAAAAGTCTGAGGGGTTATTATGGCCTTTGGAAACAATGCGTTCGATTTTTAGTGTAGGTGTGCTAAGCAAAGTTTGAAATAATTCTTGTTTTAACGCGGCAGGAATGTCGGTAAAAATGTTTGAGGGCAGAATTGTCATATTAACTATTGTTGTTTGCTAACTGCACTAAAACCCAAGGTTTAACCACAACAGCCCACACATCTCGCTGTTGCGCCAGCCAGTCTATGGCTTGTTGATCGCTAACATGACCAATTTGCTTATCTTTTAGCCATTGCGCCACTATGGATTTATTATCTTTAGAGAACTGATAGGCAACTTCAATTAAATCCAATTCGCTACATACGGCAATGGCCAGACCGCTTGCAAAGAAACGTTGTAATTCAATCCAGGGGATTTGTGAAGTTTCCAAGTTGACTTTAGTCTTATCAAGTTGGTCAGTGATTTCGCTCATAAATATTGTCTGTAATTGATAGGATGCTGTAGTATTCGCGCTTATTTTATCGCACCTAAAGCTTATTATGCTTTCTTGGAACTTAAATAGCCCGTCAGAGGAGTTATATGTCAATATTTAGTTCGTTTCAAAAACGTTCAACCCTGGATGCCTCCATTAAGCAGGTTGCCCAGGCCCGTAAAAATACAGGTGGTAAAGCTGAGCAGCTTTATAAAGGTGCCTATCAGGGCTTTGCCAAAGTTATCGCTGATAATCTGATTGTTTCTGAAGCACTTTATCATTGGGGATTTGCTTTGTTGCACGAAGCAGAAACTCAAGAAACAGAACAGGCTATCAGCACATTGGAAGATGCTGTCGGCAAGTTCTCGTTTTGTTTATTGATGGCTCCCAATTATCTGGGCGCGGCGATTGATGGCGGAGTGGCTTTAATGTCGTTGGCGCGTATAAGCGACGAAGTATCAAAAGCAGCCCTTTATCATAAAGCCAAACAATTTTTCGAGCGGGCCGGTAGTATCCAAAAGGGCAGTGCTGCCTATAATCTGGCTTGTATCCACGCTTTAAACGGAGATGAAACTGCTTGTTTATCCGCATTGCAGCTAGCCAAAGATAGTGGCAGTTTGCCTGACGAGCCAGTTGTGTTGCAGGATGCTGATTTGGCAAGCATTCATCAGCAACCATGGTTTAAAGAGTTTATAGAACAATTACATATACTCCCTGAGCCGGAACTAAAGCGAAACGAAGAGGCAATTAGCATAGAACCTAAAATCAATCTGAAAAAAATGGAAGATTTTGATTATTATTCCAAGTAGACGTTAACGAAATTTAAACAAGCGATACCTAGACAAAGTACGCATTAACCCGAAAATAATGTGTTCAAAGCTTAGGTACGATTAACGTTACTGTAATCGTACGAATGAAATCTATATCAGGTTGAGGGCTGGTATTTTTGAGTTTTCAGACTAAGGAGTTTATCTGCTGATATAGGGAAATTAATTTGTAAGTTAATGGCGACAATATACATGTGTACGATTACTCTAGCGTTAAGCGTACCTAAAGGTAAAGGCAATGAACCAGAAAATTGTAATAGTAGGCTGCGGTTTTGCCGGTATGTGGGCTGCAATATCTGCTGCACGCGCCGTTTACCTGGCAGGAAAGTGCGGTGAATTAGAAATCATTAGCATTTCACCGACTCCACATCTTCATATTCGCCCACGTTTTTATGAAACCGTGTTTAATGAAATGGCACCGGATATTAGCGAGCTTTTAAAGGTGATCGGGGTTCAACACCACCCAGGTACAGTAGTAAAAATCGACGCAGCAAGGCAAGAATTAGAGGTCGTCAATTTTGACGGGAAACACACAACATTAGCTTTTGATCGCTTGGTACTTGCGACTGGCAGTCAACTCTTCCTGCCCAACTTGCCAGGAATTAAGGAATACAGCTTCAACGTAGATCAGCTATCTTGCGCAATAGAACTTGATGAACACTTGCAGGCTCTCTCGACTAAGCCAGAGTCGATAGCCCGCAACACTGTCGTGGTGGCAGGTGGCGGTTTCACTGGTTTAGAGACAGCAGCAGACATGCCTGGACGTTTACGCAATATATTGGGCTCTGATGCAAATATTCAGGTTGTGGTGCTGGAACGTGAATCGGATATCGGCCCAGATCTCGGACCAGTTCCGCGCCCCTGCATTACGGAGGCACTGGCAGAATGTGGCGTAGAAGTGAAAACTTCCGCTGCTGTGGTAGCGATTGATGCTGAAAGCGTGCTTATTTCGACAGGTGAGCGCATCGCTACCAATACAGTAGTTTGGACCGCAGGAGCCAGAGCCAATGGGCTTGCCGCTCAGATCGAAGGCGAACATGATGCCTTTGGTCGCATACAGGTTGATGCGTATCTGCGTGCAAACAGCGCAAAATCGATCTTTGTTACGGGAGATATGGCGCGCGCAGCGACAGATCATGAAGGCCACGTAGCGTTGATGTCTTGTCAACACGCCTTGAGTCTGGGTCGTGTTGCCGGCCACAACGCAGCCGCTGAGTTAGTCGGATTACCAGTTCATCCATACAGCCAGCCTAAGTACGTCACCTGTCTGGATCTTGGTCCGTGGGGTGCGCTCTACACAGAAGGTTGGGATCGACAGGTTAAAATGACGCGACAGGAGGCTAAGGCACTCAAACGTGCGATTAACACACAATGGATTTATCCACCTGAGGCGGATCGTGAAGCGGCCTTCGCTATCGCCAATCCTGATTACGTCATAGTTCCTTAGGTATTGGTGACGGATAGAAATGATTCAAATTTATCTAGACAAAGACGTTTTTTTGTTTTTCAGTCAAAAATGTGAGTTCGACTCCGATAAGATTCGGAATTTGATCAATGATTGGTTGCGCAAAGATATCGAAGTGGCCAAACGGATAAGTTAATACTTAGATGTAACTCTTACCCCACCGCATCTACGTGCTAAATTAACCAGCAGTTATTTAAATGAGCGAACTTTCTGTCTTAATTGCAAAGCTTTCAGGGGTTGCCTTTTATTAACTGTTGATTAGCTTGGTTTTTCATCTTTGAATAATCAAAGACTACTTTAGGTGTTTGTTTAAGCTAGTATCCAAATAACTTCCAGCTAGTAATCCCTGTAATTTTTCTAATCCTAATTTGCGTGTAAATTCTATATTGCGTTCGGGAATTAATTCCGGGTTTTGATAGCTTTGTAGCGCTGCAGTGATGCTGTCTTCGCGGATGATATGCAGCATCGGGTAGGGTGAGCGGTTGGTGTAATTAGCTGGATCGTTTTCTGTCGAACCGGCAAAACAGTAATCAGGGTGGAAATTGGCTAGTTGATATATGCCTTCATAGCCTTGATCGATTAAAAGTTGTTCAGCAATCGCCACAAAATCAAGAAAATCGTCAAAATTGCTGCCTATTGCAGTAAAAATTTGTAGTGTCGTTACTATCTCTGGGTTTGTATCCAGATGCTGACAGGCTTTGATTAACGCTAGTAAACCTGATTCCAAACTGTCGTCACTGATAACTTCGTAGCTAATACTATTATTTTCATGTACTTGGCGGGCAAATGGGCAAATACTATAGGTGATGATAAAAGATGTCAGCCAGTTTTGTGTGGTGTTGATAATTTCTTGCGAAGTCATGATTAGATAAAAGCAGTCATTGGCTAAGCACAAGTGAGGTTAATAACCCCGCTTGTGCTTATTTTAGGATGGATTGTACTAGTAAGTAATTACTTCACTACCTTTACCCACCAACACCACGTCGGCACCACGCAATGCAAACAGACCACAGGTCACTACACCCGGAATGTTATTTAGAGTTTTTTCCAGTTCAACTGGGTCAACAATGCTTAAATTGTGCACATCCAGAATTTCGCAAGCATTATCGGTAATATAATTTTCACGCAATATGGGTTGTCCGCCCAGTTTTACCAATTGTCTGGCTACGTAACTGCGAGACAGCGGTAGAACTTCAATGGGTAATGGAAATTTGCCCATTACATCGACACATTTACTTTCGTCTACGATACACACAAATTTTCTGCTGGCTGCAGCAATAATTTTTTCACGTGTTAACGCGCCGCCGCCGCCTTTCAACATTTTTTTATGTGGAGTGACTTCGTCAGCACCATCCACATAGACATCCAGATCGCCGGTTTGATTCAGTTCGAGTACCGGAATGCCGATCTTTTTAAGATGTTCAGTGGTTTTTATCGAGCTGGAAACTGCACCTTCAATATCGGCTTTAAAATCGCAATCGGCCAATAAGTTAATTAAATGTGTGACAGTTGAGCCTGTTCCCATGCCAATGATAGGGATATTCTTAAGGTATTTAAGGGCAGCTTGGGCGACTTGTTTTTTTAATTCGTCTTGAGTCATTGTTGTTGTCCTGATGGTTTACTCTATAAAATCTGACACGGGGCGATACGCCAGTCATTGTGTGGGATAATAACCGATAATAGCCATTCTCTCAGCAGTTTTTAGGATAATGATACAGAACTATATAGAAAAAATATTGCGTGCCAAAGTTTACGATGTTGCTCAGGAAACGCCTCTGGACTTTGCTCGTACCCTTTCAGAAAAGCTTAACAACCATGTTTATCTAAAGCGCGAAGATTTGCAGCCAGTATTTTCCTTTAAGCTAAGAGGCGCTTATAACAAAATGTCGGGCTTAACCCCTGAGCAGATGGCGAAAGGCGTTATCGCAGCTTCAGCGGGTAATCACGCCCAGGGTGTTGCATTAGCCGCAAAAAAAATGGGTATCAAAGCCTTGATTGTAATGCCGAAAACCACGCCGGACATTAAAATTAAAGCGGTGCGTGCCTATGGTGCCAAAATTGTATTGCATGGCGATTCTTATGACGATGCGTATGTGCATGCCATGGAAATAGCGGTAGAAAAAGCGATGACCTTTATCCACCCCTACGATGACCCCGATGTCATTGCAGGCCAAGGAACCGTGGGTATGGAAATTTTGCGTCAGCACAATGCTGCAATACACGCGATTTTCGTACCAGTAGGGGGTGGTGGATTATTGGCTGGAATTGCCGCGTATGTTAAATTTGTGCGTCCTGACATTAAAATCATCGCTGTGGAACCTGATGATGCTGATTGTTTAAATCAGGCCATGTTGGCAGGTCAGCGCGTTACTCTGGCACAAGTCGGTTTATTTGCAGATGGTGTGGCTGTAAAACAAATTGGTGAAGAAACGTTTCGCTTAGCCCGCCTCTATGTTGATCAGGTGATTACTGTCAGTACGGATGAAATTTGTGCGGCCATAAAAGATATTTTTGATGATACCCGTTCGGTTGCAGAGCCGGCTGGTGCATTGGCTGTGGCTGGCTTAAAAAAATATGTTGAGCAACAGGATCTGAGTCACGCCACTTTGGTAGCCATTGATAGTGGGGCAAATATGAATTTTGATCGCCTGCGCTATGTGGCAGAAAGAACACTGGTGGGTGAGCATCGTGAAATTTTATTGGCAGTTACCATACCAGAGATGCCTGGTAGTTTTTTGCGGTTTTGTAAAATGTTGGGTAAACGCAGTATTACCGAATTTAATTACCGCTATTTTGATAGTCATGAGGCCCAGGTGTTTGTGGGTATTACCAGTAGTGGTGTGGAAACAGACAGGCAGCAGCTTATCGATCAATTGAGCGCGGATGGTTTTGCTGTGACGGATATGACCTGTAGTGAATTGGCTAAAGACCATATTCGTTATATGGTAGGCGGGCATGCGCCCTTCGAATTGCACGAAAGAGTTTACAGTTTGCAGTTTCCAGAACGCCCAGGCGCATTATTAAAATTTTTGATGTCTCTAGGTAGCCAATGGAATATCAGTTTATTTCATTATCGTAATCACGGCGCTGCTTTTGGAAAGGTATTGATAGGGATACAGCTTGCTGATAAGGATTGCAAGGCGTTTGTACATTGTCTTGATGTGTTGGGGTTGAGTTATCGTGAAGAAACTGCAAATCCTGCCTATCGTATGTTTGCTGGCGGCGTAAGTAAAGCCGTGCCTTAAGAATGTAGAAAATCACTTTAAGTTTATGCGCACCTTTTATACGCTGTTATTTTATCTGTTATTGCCTGCCATACTCTGCCGTCTTTATTGGCGCGGATTTAAAGCGCCTCAGTATCGTCAGCGTTGGCAAGAGCGACTTGGTTTTTATCAGCGCCCCCTTAGCTCCCATGTCGTTTGGATACATGCAGTTTCGGTAGGCGAAACAGAAGCAGCATTTCCCTTAATTAAGCAATTACAGTTGCGTTATCCACAGCAGCGTATTTTATTGACCACTACCACACCTACCGGTTCTGCACGAGTGCAGGCATTATTTGCGGAAAGTGTCGAACATGTTTATCTTCCCTATGATTTGCCGGATGTAATAGGGCGGTTTATGGCAAATTTTCAGCCTAAACTAGCCGTAATGATGGAAAAAGAGATTTGGCCTAATCTGTTTGCTGCTTGTGCTGCGCGGCAGATACCTATTTTTATTCTAAATGCCCGTTTGTCAGCAAATTCAGCGCGCTCATATTTAAAAATTCCGCGATTGGTGAAGCCAGCATTAAGCAACATTCAGCTTATTGCTGCGCAGACTGTAGATGATCAATCCCGGTTTATTGAGATCGGTGCCAAGCCTGAGCAGGTTGAAGTGCAGGGTAATATTAAATTTGATGTTTTGATTGACCAACAAATTTTAGAAGCAGGTCAAACTATACGCAAAAAGCTGTTTGTTGGACGCTATGTGTGGATTGTTGCCAGTACGCATCAGGGTGAGGAAGAGCTTATACTAAGCCTGTTTTCTATTTTGAAGGCGCATATTCCCTCTCTATTATTACTGATAGTTCCTAGGCATCCAGAGCGCTTTCAGGTGGTTAAAAAGCTCTGTGAAGAGCAGGGTCTTACAGTTGTTATGCGTAGTGACCAAACTGAGACAGTTTTAGCAGAAAATATTGACATCTATATTGCCGACAGCATGGGCGAGTTAAAAATGCTTTATGCCGCTGCAGATGTGGCATTTGTGGCGGGTAGTTTAGTCGCAGTTGGTGGTCATAACGTACTTGAGCCAGCGGCGATAGGTGTGCCGGTTTTATTTGGCGCTTATATGTTTAATTTTCAAGATATTGCGCAAGGTATGCTGGATGCAGGGGCTGCGCGCCAATGCCATAATCTGGATGAATTGAGAGATGCGATGTTAGCTTTGTATGAAGATGTGGAATTTCGACACGCTTTAATTGTCAATGCAAAGGCATTTGTTGAACAGAATCAGGGGGCTGTAGACAGGATGGTTCGGCTGTTGGCAGAACGCTTCTAATTAATCTATAAAAATCCCTGCAGTTAGTGGTTAGGTATGTTAGCTTTTTCCGTTATAATGGTTAAGTATATTTCTATCGTTTAAGGTGTAAAACGCATTATGTCGGAAATTAAAAAAGTAGTGTTAGCCTATTCTGGCGGTCTTGATACATCGGTCATCCTAAAATGGTTGCAAGATGTTTATGCATGTGAAGTGGTGACATTTACAGCAGATATTGGTCAGGGTGAAGAGTTGGAGCCAGCTCGCGCTAAAGCTAAAGCGGCTGGGATTAAAGAAATTTATATTGATGATTTACGCGAAGAGTTTGCCCGCGATTTCGTTTTCCCCATGTTTCGTGCAAATACTGTTTACGAAGGTGAATATTTGCTGGGAACTTCGATAGCCCGGCCCTTAATTGCCAAACGACTAATTGAAATTGCCAATGAAACCGGTGCTGACACTATTTCGCACGGTGCTACTGGCAAAGGTAATGACCAGGTACGTTTTGAGCTTGGAGCTTACGCTTTACGCCCGGATATTAAAGTGATTGCACCCTGGCGTGAGTGGGATTTAGATTCCCGACAAAAATTGCTCGACTATGCAGAGAAGCATGGTATTGCTGTCGAAATGAAAAAAGGCAAGACCTCACCTTACTCTATGGATGCTAATTCCCTGCATATCTCTTATGAAGGCCGCGTGCTAGAAAATCCTTGGACAGAGCCTGAAGAAGATATGTGGCGATGGACATTGTCACCAGAAAATGCGCCAGATCAAGCAACCTATATTGAACTGACGTATCGCAACGGCGATATTGTGGCAATTGATGATGTACCTCATACACCCGCAGAAGTCATGGACAATCTTAACAAGATTGCTGGAGCCAATGGAGTGGGTCGCTTGGATATCGTTGAAAATCGCTATGTTGGAATGAAATCCAGAGGTTGTTACGAGACACCCGCAGGTACAGTGATGTTGAAAGCGCATAGAGCGATTGAATCTTTGACCCTGGATAGGGAAGTTGCGCATCTAAAAGATGAGTTGATGCCACGCTACGCATCCCTCATTTATAATGGCTACTGGTGGAGTCCTGAACGACAAATGCTGCAAACCATGATTGACTACTCGCAAGCAACGGTCAATGGTAAGGTTAGAGTCAAATTGTATAAAGGGAATGTGGTCGTAGTTGGACGCAGCTCTGAAACTGATAGTTTGTTTGATGAAAACATTGCTACATTTGAGGCAGATGGTGGCGCTTATAATCAAAAAGACGCTGAAGGTTTTATTAAATTAAATGCATTGAGAATGCGAATTGCAGCAAAAAAGAAACGTCGAGTTTAAAACAGGACATTTTCTATTAAGCTTGTATAATGCGTGCTTCTACTGGAGTATCTTGCCTTGGCATTGCTATTCCAAAATAGTGTATTAATCGGTAACCACTACAACAATAATTAAGCATATGGCCGAGTTTAATCTGGACGATGTAGAACCCCGCAAGCGTGAAGTTGTCGTCCTGCAGACTATTCAACCACATCATGCATTGGTTAAAACTAACAGACTTCTGTTAATGCTGGTGTTTGCCTTAATGGCTGTTGTTTTTGTTATGGGCTTGGTCATAATACCTAGGCAAAGTTTTATAGAGCAAATCGGTCGTCAACGTTTGAGTGGTGCAACTCAGCAGGATACTGCAATTTCGGCGGATATTAATACGCTTAAAAGTCAAATGTTTGGTTTGGTGAGTGGTACGATTGATAGCAAAATCAAATCATTAGAAGATAATTTGCGCCGGGGTAGTATTGCTGATTCACTGGAGTCTCTTCAGGAATTGAAGGGTGATGTTAAAATTCTCACTTCTTATACCCCGGAATCTACTGCAAAAACCGAACAGACGGCAGTTGATAAGACAGTCATTAAAGAGCTGTCAGAGCTCAAAGGTTTGATATACTTGACTATTGTGTCTTGTGGGTTGATGATAGCTGCTTTGGCAGGAGTATGGTTGCGGCATCGTTATCGCTTAAATCATCAAAGGCCAAGAGCCTATTTAAGTCGTGAAGATTAATGTACTTTAAACGTTTAGGTTTAAAATTCTGAAAACTCAATTTTTCAAGATATGCCATTTTGGGCAATATCTAAACGCTAGAGTCCTTTCTTGTTTGCCTAATGCAAATACCTTCTTAAAAACTTCCTGTTTTGCCTGAAGTGACTGTTTTAAATAATACAGTCAAGGTTTTAGTTGTATATGAGTTTGGTTTTTTCAATGCGTTAATAATTCGGAGTAATGATGGCTTCACTTGAAATGCAGGGAGCTTATGATTTGACCAATGTAAAAATTGACGAACTCATTGCTAAGGATTGTGTGGGTAATTATGCCTTAGGTCTTATCAGTCCAAAGACTAATAAATTTGTTGTTAAATATGTTGGACGGTCAGAAACCGATCTTAATGCACGACTGAAAGAACATGTGGGTAAACATCCTAAATTTAAATTCAGTTTTGCCGCTACACCATTGGAGGCATTCGAAAAAGTATGCAGAAACTTCCATGATTTCGGTGGTATAAAGAAATTGGGTAATAGTATTCATCCAACACCACCCAGTGAATCAGGTTGGAAATGCCCGTGTTGTAAGCATTTGGGTTAGGGTAATTCTATGCTGACCAATAACGTCTTGCTTGTTTGAAATGATTAGTATGTCATTGCCAATCTAGCTTGACTGTCAAAAAGTCAAACCTTGCAGTTTTATTAAAAAAGCAAGGTTTGGCCTAGTTTTTAATGGGACGAAAGCCTAGAAAGTATAGCGTACTAATACACGTCCCTTACATAGCGTTTATCTTTCTTTAGTTGATTAACATAGTCAACAGTTTCGGTGAGTGTTTTGTTGCCATGAGTTTTGATAACGGTATGTAAAGCCTGATCAACATCTTTAGCCATACGGTACGCGTCACCGCAGACGAAGAAATAGCCGCCTTGCTCCAGCCACGCATACAATTCCGCCCCATTTTCCAGCATACGATCCTGAACATAGATTTTTTCTTCCTGATCACGGGAAAAAGCTAAATCCAGATGGGTTAATAATCCACTGCTTTGCATTGCTTCTATTTCATCTCGATACAAGAAGTCTGTTGCAGCATTGCGATCACCAAAGAAAAGCCAGTTTTTGCCACTTGCTTTACGGTATTGGCGTTCTTGCAGAAAAGCCCTAAAAGGAGCGATACCTGTTCCGGGGCCTACCATAATCATGGGCAGACTATCGTCCATAGGTACACGGAAACTTTGGTTGGGTGTAAAAAAGACTTTCACAGCAGATTCAGCACTCACTAAATCAGCCAGATAAGTGGAACAAACACCTTTATGCTGACGGCCATGTGCATCATAACGGACACTGGCAACTGTTAAATGCACCGTGTCAGGATATTGTTTGCCACTTGAAGAAATAGAATAAGCGCGGTGTTGTAAAGGTTTTAACAAGCGTAGAAATTCAGCAGCAGAAAACTCTAATGCAGGGAATTTTAGCAAAAGATCTAGAATGTCTCGCCCCCAAAGATATTCAGACAGTTTGTCTTTATCGCCGTTGAGAAGGCTGTGTAATTCTTGGTCACCAGAGCGAATAGCAATTTCTTCCAGCAATTCTTTACTGGGCAATTTGATTTCAAATTGATTGCGTAAGGCTTCAGATAATTTTATTAATTCACCGTTAACAGGTTCATCTTCATCGCCTGTGCAGTTAATGGCTTTTAATAAAGCCGCTACCAAATCCGGGCAGTTGCTGGGTATAACGCAGAGTGCGTCCCCCGCTTCATAACTCAGCTCAGACCCTGCAATCGATATTTCGTAATGTCGTGTCTCTTTTGATGAATCCAGAGCAGTGATAATGCGATTGACCAGCATTTTGGCTGGAAAAGGGTTTTTACGATTATAAGCTGATTTATTGGTCGGGTTGCCACTGTCAATCACGGCTATTGTTTCTGCACCTTCAGCCATTAAAGGAACTACTTCACTAATCCATTTTTCAGCCGCTTCTTCAAAGTCGGTGTCGCAATCAACGCGATCAAAAATTCGTGTTGCACCCATTGCATGCAAACGATTATCCCAATCAATGCCGGCCTGGCAGAATAAGTCGTAACTGGTATCGCCTAAAGCTAAAACAGCGTATTTAACCTGATCAAGGTGGGGAGCTGATTCTTGATTGGCTGCTTCCCAGAGTATTTCAGCATTATCTGGCATTGCACCTTCACCGTAAGTGCTGGTAATAATTAGCAGATAAGGCATTTGTGCCAATTGTGATATTTCAACTTCGTCCATACTCTTAACAACAGCTTGTAAACCGTGGTTTTTAGCGCTAGTCGCGACATCGTTGGCCAATGAGGCAGAGTTGCCGGTTTGACTGCCGTAAAGAATATGTAATGTCCTCGTGTTTTGCGAATTGATGCTGCTAGCACTATGTAGCATATGGCTGTGCATGCCAGCGAAAAAGCCGCTTAGCCATGCGCGTTGTGTTTCACTAAATGGAGCGTTTTGGGGGATAAAAGGTGCTTTCATTTCATTACCATCTATAGACAGGTGTCAAACTGTCCAGTCACTGAATTTGATTTGTAACTATTTTGTACCATATAGCACGCCTTTAGCAATGGGCGTGTGACGGAGGATTGACGAATTTCATATTTGATATTCTGCAACCTTAAAACTGAATAGTTACTCTAAATAATATTTAATCAGAAAAAGGGGTATTTCTACCCCTGTAATAGATTAAGTTGACTCGCTCACTAACATCTCGGTAACAATTGCTAAACTTTCCAGACTAGCAAGATTTTTTTGTACCGATGCTACGCCGTTTAAAGCGGCACGATTAATAGTATCTTGCTCAATAATCCAAGCAGTAGAGCCTATTGAATAAATACTTTGTACATCGCGTAGTTTTAGTGTTGTTTTGTAGTCGTTAAGTCTTTTTTCAGCCATTAGTGCGGCCAGTTGGCTATCCTCATACTGGCTATATGCTTCCCTGATGTTTTTAATCAATGCATCCTGTAATTTGCGTGGACGCTCCATAATAAGCTTGTAGGCATGAGAATCGATTAAGCCGGGGCTAAGCGTTTGCCCTGCTTTGCTAAGTTGATCTTTAGCGATTTGCTGTGCCTTGTCGATCACCGCATAACTATTGATTAACTTTAAAGTCAGTTCAGTGTCTGTTTCGCCATATCCGGGTATAGCTCCAGAAAATAGAGCTGATTGGGATTGGTAGGCGTGTTTAATTTCAGCTATCTGGTTTTGAGCAAATGCCACGCTAAGCTCCTCAATCATGGACTTACGATCCATCGCTTTGCTTAGAAACTCGGCAGTTTGGGTTCTGTTTAGCCATAAAGGCAGGGCAAATTTAAAATACTGCCGTTGTTCGGCCCAGTTTTTTAGAAGGAAACTAGCTTTTTCGGAGCGTGTTGCCTCAATGTGTTGTTCCAGCATATACAGTATAAATTGCTCATGGCTGTATGCGGCTGGGTGATCATCGGTCAATTTATGAATGCTGACAGAAGTGTTATCACACAAATCTTGCAGTCGGTTATCTGGATCATACTGGTAGGCATTACCGCCAGACATTCCCGTGCAGAAGCCTTTTCCAAAGCCACCTAAATTTAATACAGCGCCATTGATCATGTATTCGCAGCCGAAGTCACCGACACCTTCTACAACAGCCATTGCTCCAGAGTTACGTACAGCAAATCGGTCACCCGCTTCGCCATTGATAAATACTTTACCTCCGGATGCGCCAAATAAGGCAAAGTTACCGATTAATACATTTTCTCCGGGCAAATTAGAGCCGCCTCCCGGTGATTTAATCACGATAATACCACCACAAGCGGTTTTACCAACCCCGTCATTACAGGTGCCTGTATGTTCCATGCGCATGCCATCATTGTTGAAAGCTGCATAGCTTTGACCCGCTGAGCCGTGAGTGCGCACAATAATGGTGTCGTCTGTCAGATAACGGCGACCAAGTTGGTTGGTATAGATAAAGGGTAAGGATTCAACTTGATCAGCGTTAAGTTCATAAGCTAACAAACGCTCCAAATCGATAGCGGTTTGTCCGCCCACTGTTTTGTTGCGATTATTTAATTTGAACTGTTTGCCTTCGATCACTACTTGAGTTTTTTTATTTTCAAATAGTTGAGCTTTAACTTGTGCAAAAATTAAATCGTCAATGCTAAAATCTTTTTCCAAATAAATAGGCTTATCGATTTTAGTTTCTTTTACTTCTGCCAATAATTTTTGTAAATAAATCTGACCGACCATGCTGTCATGTGTGACCAAATGCAATAACTCGGTTTTTCCTCGAATTTCCTGAAGACTGGTATAACCCAAATCGGCCAATATTTCACGTACTTCGTGAGCAAGATTCATGAAATATTGCGCTAAAACACGAGGATCTCCTTTAAATTCCTCATGTGCAGTCGTTAATCCCGCAGGGCAGCGAATATTGCAGTTTTTTGCCATCACACATCGCAACATCATTAATGCTGTAGTGCCAAACTCGAAAGAATCACCACCTAGAATGGCCGATTTAACGACGTCCGCACCATTCTGATGGGCTGCGCTGCAACGCAAAATGACTTTTTCGCGTAAACCATTGACGGATAAGGCTTGATGTACTTCGGCGATACCAATTTCCGGTGAGCGACCTGTATTTTTTAGGCTGGTAACAGCTGCTGCACCTGTACCGCCGCTATTTCCGGCTACGTTAATGACATCAGCTCCTGCTTTGGCCACACCAACAGCAATGGTACCTATTCCTTCCGAGGACACCAGTTTTACCACAACGCGCACTCTAGCGGCTTTTGCGTCGTGAATAAGCTGGCCAAGATCTTCAATAGAATAGGTGTCGTGATGAGGTGGAGGGCTTACCAGCTCTACTTTGGGTGTGCCACCGCGCAAGGCGGCAATTTCTACGGACACTTTGGGTGCTGGAAGTTGGCCGCCTTCTCCAGGTTTAGCACCTTGACCAATTTTAATCTCGATTTCTTCCAGATTGGGATCGGCAAGATAGCCTGCCCATACACCAAAACGACCTGATGCAAACTGTTTAATTTTGCTGGAACGTAAGGTGTTAAAACGGCTGGAGTGTTCGCCACCTTCACCCGAGTTACTCATGCAGCCAGCAATATTGGTGCCTTGTGCGACCGCTTCATGCGCTTCGGCTAACAATGCGCCGTGGCTCATAGCACCTGAAGCAAATGTTGGTGTAATTTTGTGTGCGGCCTGTACTTCTTGAAGAGCCAGTCGTGGCCGAGCGCTACGGATAGCCGACAGGTAGTTGTATATTAAGCTATCTGTATTATTGCTTTGTAAGTTAATGCTTTGCTCGCTAATGCTAAGCGTATAGTCGTCATCAGTGAAACGCGTTGTTAAATGTGCGGCAAGATTTTGTAAGCGCGCATTGCTGATATTGTCACTAAAGGTGATGCTGAAGTGTAGATCACGCGTTTGCTTTACAATCAGGCCTCGAATGACGAAATTGAGATTACCTCTCAAGTTCTGGCTGCCCAGTAAACGATCAAATTCTGCCTGTGTTTTAGCGGCAGAAATATCAATTGGAAATTCCATTACATCCCGTAATGCTGCTGGACGTTTAGCGCGTTCCAGAGACAAATTACGGGTAAAATTGCGGTAGGCAGGGGTAATGCCAAACGCATCTATCTGTTTGGGTGTGCGTTTTTCATAGCCAAAATCCAGATAGGCGGTGTCGCTGGCGGTATGAGCTTGAGGTTGTGGTATATATAGAATGGCTTCGTCGGTCATATTAATATATTCCCGAACTGCGGTATTGCCAAACGTGTGACCTGCGCCTTCCTGACGTTCTTTAAACAGACCTAGAAAAGGAATGTCGTTTTCGTCTTTAACGCTTTTGGCTTTATGATGCCATTCCATAGCGCTAGCTGCGATATCACTATAACCTGCGCCACCAACAGAAGCATGAATATTGGGAAAATAGGGTTTTAATTTTGGTTCGTCAGTATCTAAATAATTGGATTCAAAGAACTCACCGCCTATGTAGCTTTCCACTGTACATAAGCCAAATTTTCCCATGGTTTTCATTAAGGATTTTTCAATGCCTTTTTGAAAATTATACAAAGCTTTTTGTTGAGCTTCACTATCACTATACTCGCTCATTACCCGATTGTGCACGCTAAGAGAGCAGAGTGCGGAAGCACCAAATCCTAGTATGGTCGCTACATCGTGAGGGCTTACAGCTTGTCCTGTTTCTAAAATCAGCGAAGAATTAAAACGCAAGCCAAGTTTAACCAGATGTTGGTTTGCTGCAGCTACCATTAATAGTGCTGGAATAGCTGCTTTGTGCGTATTAATATTGAAGTCACTCAATATAATAATACCAATGTTATTTCTGGCTGCTTGTTCGACTTGTAGGCATACTGAATTGATCGCTTCTTCCAATGCGCTTTCGTTTTTAATTGCACAATCAAAGTCTGGCGTATAAAG